>CAZSMC010000041.1:0-38130 GCA_964607755.1 uncultured Cytophagia bacterium
CTTTTTGTCTTTGATGAAATTTGTCAAGATGTTATATTGAGATATCCGAAAATATCACATTTTTGAAAACTGCTTGCAAAGAAAAAGTATCTCCAAATTGAGGCTGACTATCTTGCGTCTTTCCGCTATCCTAATAACGCTGTTAACATTTTTTTCACTGTCTTTTTCACAGACGTTACGTCCGAATCACTGGCTGGAACAGGAGATCCGATTTTTGCAGAACCGGGGATATCTCTGGTCACTTTCTCCGCTGCATGGACCCTATGATATTTCGCACGTTCGATCAGCAATGCAAAAACTGCCACAGGGCAATGAGTTCCGAGAATTTAGCAACACTTTGCTTGTCAGATGGCCTCAAGCCTGCAATACGGGTTATGTCCTTGGTCAGTGGCAAAGTGCATATCGGAATGAAAGACAATCGCGTTATTTTCATTCCAGAGAGCGATTTGGCGGCGGTGCGCAGCTTAATGACTGGCTGCACACAGCAGCAACGGTTTACGTCGATAATCGCCTGGATGAAAAGGCTTCCTACATGGGCAAGCGGCAAGGTGGCCAGGCCGCATTTTTCGAGCAAGCTTATGCTCTGGCTCTTTTCAAAAATTTTCAAGTTAAATTTGGCCGGGATCTTCTCGTCTGGGGACCGGGCTTTGAGGCAAGTCTGCTTATCTCCGGTAACAGCCGGCCCATGGATCATCTTTACTTTTCCTGGAACAATGATTGGCTCGAATTTTCCTTTTTCAGCGCCACATTAAATCCAACCTTTTTCAAGGTTAATGAACAACCTGCCACTCAGCATCGCCTTTTATCCGGGCATCGCATTGAATGCCATCCTTTGCCTTTTCTCTATTTTGCCATCAGTGAGACGTCGCTTTCTGGCGGGCCGGATACCGGACTCGATTTTGCCTATCTGAATCCATTTATGTTTTATCACGCTGCCAATTTGAATGGCCCAAATACGGCCAACAGCATGGGCAGCGTGGACGTTGCTGCGATGCCGTTGCGCCAATGGACCACGTATGGCAGTTTTTTGTTGGATGATGTTCAGATCGAGAATTCAGTCCCAGCCGACCGGGAACCCGCCCAAATTGGTTATCTCGCCGGCACGAACGTCGCTGATCCCTTTGGCATTTTTGGCGTGGATGTTTTTACCGAGTATACCCGGGTCACAAACCGGACCTACAAAGGACAGGGAGGACCATGGGAAAAATATCTGCACCGTAATCAGCCGATTGGCCATTTCTTGGGCAATGATTTTGACCGGCTATTAGGTGGAATTTCGTATCATCCCATTCCGAATTATTTTGTTCGGTTCGTTTACGAGCATCGCCGGCAGGGAGAGGGACGTCTGGATACACCGTTTGATACACCCTGGCTCGATATCCCGGAAGGCGAGTCATATTCCGAACCCTTTCCGACGGGTACAGTCGAAAGGTCGGAGGTGTTTTCCTTTCTCACCCGCTGGCGCCCGGCGTGGTGGTTTGGATGTGAATTTATGGTCAGATTTTGGAGCATAGACAATTATCGCAATCAACCTGACGCGGATAAAGACTTTTGGGATATCCGCTTGCTTTTCAATTTTGAATTTTTGCAAGATTATAGTTTAAAGCTAAAACATTGACGGGAATTTATGAATCATTTCGATGTATGTGTGATCACAGCGGCAAATGAAGCACAAGCAACAGGATACGAAACACAGGTGCAGTGGCGAAAGCAGCATGGTTTGTTCCCGGATACAACATTCTGGGTCATTCCCGATCCGGAAGGCAAGCGAATCGGTTCGGGCGGAAGCACGTTTTATACGCTCGATCGACTCTATCAACATTATGGCAACGGTCTGTTCGGAAAGCGGGTGCTCATTCTGCACTCTGGCGGAGACAGCCGTCGCCTGCCAGCTTTTGCTGTGCAGGGAAAATTGTTCACGCCTTTGCCGACTGAAAAACACCATTCGCTGTTCGATATTATGATGGTAACCTATTCCGAATGTCCTGCTTTTGACGACGGTCAGGTCATTATTGCAAGCGGGGATGTGGTGCTGAATTTTGAATCCGAGTTTGTTGACTTTGCAGAACATGGCATCACCGGAGTGGCGTATCCCGAGTCACCGGAAGAGGCGCAATACTATGGAGTCTATGTCATGGAAAATCCCCGGATGGAACCGGTGCCAGTCACTGATTTTTTACAAAAACCGGCTGCAGATGAACTGACTAACTGCCAGGCGCTTGATTACGGGCAACGGGCGTGGATAGACACCGGCATAATCAATCTGGCGCCGGATGCCGTAAAAGCGTTTTTAGAGTGCGAGCAGCTTATCCGGGCTTTTCGGAACGGCGAGTTGAATTACAATTTATATCAGGATGTTTTATTCGCTGTTCTCAAAAAGAACTCAATCGCTGATAGCGACAAGCTTTGGCGTATGGACTTTCAGGTGTCCTGTTTGCCATATTGCGGATTTTATCACATTGGTAAAAGCGAGGAGATGCTGCACAATTTTTATACACTCACCCATGCCGGCGCGACGTATACCTTTCGCAACCGGGTGCGTTCTAATGCTGGCAAATATCCGGCACTAAAATCAGCCTGGGTATATAACAGTGTGATTCACTCACCCCGCATCACTGTCAACAGCCCGGCAATGATCGAGGGATCGCTCATTGAATCAGAGCTGGTATTGGAAGGTGACAATCTGCTCACTGGCTTGTTACCTGTCACAAATCCCGTACATTTAAATAAAGGCATTGGTCTGGCAGTTACGCCGCTTGCGAATGACCTGTACACAGCCATCATTTACGGGATTAACGATCATTTTAAAAATCAGCAATCCAGTACGTTTTTAAATGAACCGATGAAAGAGGCTTTTGAGCGCCGGGGAATAAGACCGAAGCAGGTGTGGCACGAAGGTGAAGAACAGGAATTGTGGACTGCCCGACTTTTTCCGGCATGTTCGACTGTTGAGGAGGCGGTCGAAATTGCTTTAAATTTGCAGTACGATTATCCTGATCCGCGCTGGCATGAGACTGAACGCCTGTCCATGAAGCACATACTGGTGAAGGCTGATCACAAGAGAATATGCGAGCATTATCAGGAGATTCAACGGCAAGTCCGGTTGGAAACTCTGGCCGATACTCTGACTTTTGATTCGACGCTTTCGTTTGCAGCGCTCAGTCATTCATGTCAAAGTGCTCAGGATATTGACCGGGTTGTTCAACAGCTTTATACTCTTTTGCAAAAAACAACCGATCTCAGATTCAAAGCGCGACTGTTGTGGTGGCTGGCACATTTTTATGATCAACAGAAAAGACCAAAGAAAGCGGAAGAGACAAAGGTTAAAAGTTTTTCTGCTATCCGCAAAGCTGTGGCTCGAGGCATGCAGACGAGTCCGCATTTTGAAAATCCATCTTTTGCTATTCGTGATGATGAAGTAGTGTGGACCGTCATTCCGGCACGACTCGATTTTGCCGGCGGCTGGACTGATACGCCACCGATCTGCCTTGAACGCGGTGGTTCAGTATTAAATGCCTCGGTGACATTAAACGGACAATATCCCATTCAGGTGATTGCCAAACGCAAAGCAGAACCAGTCATTGAAATCAACTCGATCGATCTTGGCCAGCGCATTGTGATCAAAGATACAGAGACACTCAAAGATTACACAAACCCGGCTGACTGGCTGTCGTTGCCAAAGTCTGCTTTCTTTGCCTCGGGACTTTTGCCAGTGGATTTCAACGGGTCATTGGCAGATTTTTTAAAACAGTTGGGCGGAGGCATCGATCTGACACTTTTTAGCGCGCTGCCTTCTGGCTCCGGTCTTGGCACATCGAGTCTATTGGGAGCCGGATTGATTGCGACTCTTGCCAGGCTGGTTGGTTATCCGTTAAAAAAAGAGGAAATTTATGCACGAACCAGTAACCTCGAACAGCTCCTGACCACCGGCGGAGGCTGGCAGGATCAGGTTGGGGGCGTGGCTGGCGGGGTGAAACTTGTCGAGACAAATCCGGGATTCGATCAAACACCGCATCTTTCGTGGACGAACTTGAAACATCCTGAAGTCACTCTTGAAAAACGGTTTTTGCTTTATTATACCGGCGTTCGCCGAATGGCAAAAAACTTGCTTCGCCAGGTTGTGGGTCATTATCTCGAAAAGCAGGCCAAAGCGCTTGATGCCCTTTCAGAACTGGACCGGTGCGCTCATGAGATGAAAGATGATCTCGATCACCGCGATATTGACGCATTTGGCAGAAAAATTGCCCGTGCCTGGGAGCTCAACAAAACGCTGGATCAGGGTCAAACGACAGATGTGATTGAGGGCATTCTATCGCAAATAAAGGATTATATCTTGGGCGCAAAACTTTTAGGTGCCGGCGGCGGGGGATTCCTTTTCATTGTCGCCAAAGATGCGGATGCCTGTCAAAAGGTTCGTCAGGAACTGCAGGACCATCCGCCAAATAACCGGGCACGGTTTTTTACTTTTGATATTGATCCGTTCGGATTGCGTATTTCTGTCCTGTAAAAATAATGGCGAGGATTATGTTTCATGTAATATAGCTTTTTCTAACTTTTTAGGGATATTGAGGAAAACGAAACAAGATTCAGGATAGATATAATCTTCACCGCTTTCGTCGACAACTCTCAAATCACCATGAGATTCTGCCTCTGCATCTGGAATATTCAAATAAATTTTATATAATTCAAAAAAAGCAGGATATGCTGAATTGTCGATACAAACCAAAAAAGTTTGTTTTGAATTATTTCCCATTTTTTTAATCCAAATATTTTTTTCTTTTCATTTCTTTTTTACCTATTCCGTGCGCTTCATACCAATAAAGTTCGGCCGCGCGAATGGTTCCATCCGAGAGTTGAATCTTTGCTTTCCCTTTTAATTTTTTCCAATGACCGCTTCCATCTATTTTTCAAAGACGTTTTATTTCTTTAATACCATTACCAATAGCAATTGTTTCAACATTGGTTATATCAGTTAGAATTTTAAAATTCATCATTATCTCAGTTTTAGTTACTTATTAAGTAAACATTGTTCTAATATCAATAAAAAATTGAATATATTTCATTTTTTACTTGATTTTTACGCCGGATATGTTTAAATATAAGGAAATCGAAAGGGGTGATTTTCCGGTACACTCTTTCTGAACGCGCTTTTATTTTCACTGATTACGACGGGGGAAAAGCACTCCGGTTATCTTTTTAACTTATTAAAACGATTGGGGGTAGTATGAATTCAAAACAACTGTCTCACATCCGTTGTGTTATCGTTACGTGCGCGATTTGTTTCGTGTTTTCCACAGCATGGTCGGAACCCAACATCTGGATCAATGAGTTCCATTATGACAATGCCGGGGCAGATTCGAATGAATTTGTTGAGGTTGTCGTGCCGGTGTTTTTTTCTGATCTGGATCAGGTGACACTGACGCTTTATAATGGCAGTAATGGAGAGCCCTATGGAACGGCGCATACCCATACCCTGGATACTTTTACTCCCGGAAGTACCGCTAATGGCTTTTTAATTTTGTGGAAAGAAATTTCCGGGATCCAAAATGGTTCTCCGGATGGCTTTTGTTTATCCTATGGACAGGACGAAACAGTCATTCAATTCATTAGCTATGAAGGAGAAATGACCGCAACAGATGGGCCGGCAATCGGGCTTACGAGTGAAGATGTGCTTGTCGAAGAATCTGGTTCCACTCAAAGTGATGAATCTCTTCAGTTGCTCGGCAATGGTACCGCTTATAACGATTTTACCTGGGCCGGTCCGGCTACTGCTACACCAGGAGAGCCAAACGGAGACCAGACTTTGCCGGTTTCTTTATCTTCGTTTACTGCACATTATGTGAATGGTGTTGTTGAATTGACATGGTGCACGCAAAGCGAAAAAGATAATGCCGGGTTTTTTATCAGCCGTTCTCAAAGGGAGAATAATGATTACCATCAAATCAGTCCTTTGATACAAGGCGCCGGCACCACAACACAAACCCGAACTTATCAGTTTGTCGATCGCCGCGTTGAGGCGGAATCAGAGTACTGGTACAAACTTTATCAGCAGGACTATGATGGCAGCTTGCATGAATTTGGTCCGGTGTCGGTATCGACACATTCGACTGGAGGACCTATGAAAGAAGCCTTGTGCACAAAAAGCAAACTTGTTTCGTCTTTTCCGAACCCTTTTAATCCGGGCACGCAAATCACTTTTTACATCTCGGAGCGTGATGAGGGTTTGCCGGTTGTTGATCTGGCTATTTATGATGTGCTTGGACGAAAAATCAAAACCCTGGATTACGGGATTTTTCCCTTTGGCGCCCAACAAGTGGCATGGGATGGCTCAGATGACGCCGGAAGAACCGTACCTGCGGGGATATACTTTTGCCGGATGAAAACGTCAAATGGAATGTTTTCCTCGCTAAAGTTAATAAAAGCAAAATAGTAAAGTGCCGCATTTGTAAAAATTTCTTGCGTTTGTCGTTCTAACCTTTTATTTTATGTCGCTTTGAGAATAAAGTGAAAGGTGCGGCCTATGAAATGTTACAATTGCGGTCATGAAATTGTATCGGACTCTGGTCTGAAAATTAACAGACAGGATACATGTCCGGGGTGCGGATCATATTTGCACTGTTGTTTCAATTGTCGCTTTTACGATCCTGTAGCCTGGAAGGAATGTCGCGAGCCAGAGGCTGAACGGGTAAGCAACAAAAAGATGGCCAACTTTTGCGCCTACTTTGAACCCTGCCTTCGGGAAACGGTGTATTCAGAATCCAGAGCTGAACAAGCCCGTCAGAAACTGGAGGATCTTTTCAGTAATTCGAATTGCTAATGCTATTGCTATTATCCTTTGCCATGATGAAGAGGAAGCCTCTTATATTTTAGCTGGTTGATGCCTATCTCACAGAGCATTTTAACGGCTCTGTTTCGCAAACTTTTAGGCCCGGATTATCCCGGGCCTTTTGGTTTCTTTAGAACAGCTCGTTTACATGCCTGGATATTTTGACCATTTCATCACCAAACAATATTTTTATATCGCAATGCGTACGTAAATAAAGATACTTGTTCGATTCGAGAAGAGTCTGACATTTTCGAAAGTCCTGATAATCCCGAACATCATAATGAGTGAACAATATCCAGGGTTCATCTTTGTCAGAACTCAGGCCAAACGTTGAACCATGAAAGCCAAATCTATAATGAGCGTAGCCTTCCCAATCTGTGTACAGTGATTCAAGCTGTAACTTTATTTTTTCCAACATACGTTGTTGTTCTTCCCGGTTTAATTCGATGAAATGGGCTCGGCTTTCCGGATATCTTCGGATCGCAACCATCATGCGATAAGGACGTTCTTGATTTACTTCCTGAATCCGGGAACGAAATAAAGGCAGCCTTGATTTTGCCAGTTCACGGAGTCCGGGCTTTTCGAATAACTCTTTTTCATCATTTTTGCGCCACAGCTTCCATGCCACAAACACCACAATCCAGACAGAAACGACGATCAGAACTATGGGAAGAAAATCCATAAGGACTCCACTAGTTGAAATTTTGCAAGAGTTTCAAAGCCATAAAAATAACCGCAGCTAATAAAACATACCGAATAACTTTTTCATCCTTTCGGCTGGATAGTTTTGCCGACCACCATGCGCCAAGTGCATTGCCTGAGGCCAGGACAATGGCATAGATATAATCAATTTTTCCGTGAAATGCAAAAATAAACAGTGCCGGGATTGTGTAAATAAATATCATGAAAATCTTGTAACGGTTAACCTGAACCAGATCAAGTTGTAAAATATGCCGAAAAGCGGCCATGAATAAAAATCCTACTCCAGCTTGAATAAAACCGCCATAAAAACCGATGCCAAGCAAGGCAGGATAAATGAGCCAAGAATGTTTGTTTGATCTATTAACTTTGTTGGGAATGGGCAGAAAAATCGAAATGACTACAAAGATGATCACAAAAGCTAAAATTCTTTGAAAGAGGGTATGATTGATCTGAACAGCCACAAGCGCTCCAGTGATTGCACCGGGGAGAGTCCATAATGCCATTTTGAGTATGGGCTTGAATTCGTAAGCCTTTTCAAGGTGAAAGGAGCGGAGAGCAGAGAGGTTTTGAATAAATATAGCGATTCTGTTTGTGCCGTTCGCTGCAATGCTGTTCAATCCTAAAAATATCATTGTCGGCATAGTTAGCGTGGAACCGCCTCCAGCCATGACGTTTACAAAACCTGCTACCAATCCAACAGAAAACAGAACCAGTAATTGAAGTGCTTCCGGCAAAAGAGACCTTTCTTTATTTATAAAAGAAAAGGTTTACGAGTGGACATAAACCTTGATAGCGGGAATGTGTGGGAATTGAACCCACCCGAGACAGAAAACCGTCTCACAACGGGTTTGAAGCCCGCGGCCGCCACCAGGTCGGCATCCATTCCCAAGTGCAAAAAAATAATGAATAAAATTTACTTCTGCAACTCATTTATTAGACGAGATGAGGCGCGGGATTTATTAATGCTAAAAGTGAAGTACAGGCAATCAGAATAGAAAAGGGCATTGTCTTGTCAATGCCCTTTGTTCTCATTACAAAGAGGAAGTGTTAACGAGATTTTAATTGGAGGACTTTTAACAAATTGACGGCTGCACGTAAAGTGACTCATAATCTCCTATTTCATTTCCTGTGTTGAAAAACCGGTCAACTTTTTTGCTATTTGTTTTCAATTCTTCTGATGTTTTTTCTTTTGCAAATTTTGGGAAATAAAGTGAAAAAGTTGTTCCTTTTCCCACCTCACTCTTTATAACTATATAACCCTTGTGGTCTTTGATGATTTCGCGAACGATACTTAAACCAAGACCGGAGCCGAGTTTATTGTCCATATTCTTGGTCGTAAAAAAGGGCTTGAATATTTTATCCAATATCTCTGGCGGAATGCCCTTACCTGTATCGGAGATGTCTAATTTTATATAATCGCCCTTTTCGATCGAACTGTACCCGTTTAAGGGCCGCCGCAAAGTAACGACTTCTGATTTTATTGTTATGACGCCGTTGTCAGACATGGCGTCCTGGGCATTTTTGATCAGATTCATAAAAACGCGGCTCAACTGAGTTTCACTTCCTAATACCATCTGGTCATCCACGCACATATCCCATTTAATTGTTACGTTATCCGGGAGCGACATGGAAGTGACTAAATTTTTCACTGATTTGACGAGATCAAAAGGTTTCATCGTTTTATTCACCCGACGTCCCATGGTGAGCAATTGCTGGTTTATTTCAGACATCCGCTTACTCAACATTTCCATTTTATGCAGCATTTCCACTGCCGGGTGATTGTCCGGGATTGTATTTCGGATAAGTGTCGGGTAATTGACAAGCGGTGTCAGAATATTATTAAAATCATGTGCAATCTGACTTGCCATCCGTCCCGCAGTTTCCAGCCGATGTGCTTTCTCTACTTCTTCTTGTAGTCTTTTCTGCTCGCTTAAATCCCGTATGACAAGTTGTCCGCTTGTTTTGCCGCCATATACCGTAGGAATGGCAACGACCTCTACATCGAGAATCTTTCCATCCATTCGCACGATTTGTGGTTTTAATATTTGTACTTCTTTATTGCGAACATTACATTTTCGCATTTTGCGTTTTACCAGCTCTCGGTGTTCGGGTTTAATAAATTCTAAAACTGGTTTGCCGATGAGTTCGTCAGTATGCTGAGCGCCAATGAGTTTAAAGCATGCATCATTTGCATAGACCCATTTGGCTTTTCTGTAAACAGCTATAGGTACCGGGGAATTATCGACAAGCCGGCGATAAGGATCGCCATTCTTGTCGTAATCATCTTTATGAAATTCGTTCTGTGAACAAAGATGAGAGAGCGCATCGATTTGGTTGTAAATGGAATTTTGGCGATGTATGTTTTTGCCATTTTTATTCGTTCCATTTCCGTTGTTGTTTGGCTTTCCGTTATGTAAAGCCATTAGGCCCTTTTCATATTCACGAACCTTTTGAAGCGTTTTGTGTAGTTTGTAACCGAGTATTCCGATAGCACCTGCGCATAGTGTTGCTATAGCCATTGCAATCGAGCAATCTGTTGAAAAAGGCATCTGTCCACTCCTTAAACACACCTGATGAGATTTTTATCTATATTTAAAAGCGCAACTAATGTGCCAGTTACGGCTTTACCTTATTGCTGATTTAGATATATAATAATTAGGAACTTACATGATCGTGCAAAAATTTATGAATCAAGACAAATATAGTAACGAAATGTTACACTCTTTCGTCTGACAGAATAGAGTGTAATAAAACGTTACTATTCAGTATAAATATCTGTTTTTCCTGTTTTTCATCTCTCAAAACTAAAAAAGAAGTAACAAAACCCGGTTTTTTATATGGGTAAAAAACCGGGTTTTGGAGGGCTTGTTAGAGTAGAGAGACGGTATCTGTTCTTAGGTAAATTCCGACATTTCTTCCTCAACCTTTTTGACTTGCTTTTCCAAATTGAGTTTAGAAAAGATGTCTTTTGCAGCGGTATAATATTTTTTCGCTTTTTTCGTATCTCCTTGTGCCTTGAATAATCGGCTAAATTCAAGATTGGCTTCGGCCTCGCCGAGCGGATTTTGGTACTCTCTGGCGATTTTTATGCTGTCATTCAAATAAGTTTCAGCTTTTTGCCAATCTTTTCTCACGGTGGCAAGTGCGCCGAGATATTGATATGCGTCACTTTCTCCCAGATGATCTTCCAGTTCTATAAATGTTCTCATAGCCTGTTTACATAACGCTTCTACCAGGAATAAATCATTAATCGCAAGATAAAGTTTAGCCCGGTTTAGTTTCACCATTGCCTGCAAACGAACGTCGCCGATTTCTTTAGCTAACTTGTAACTCTTTGCAAAATAATTACCAGCCTCTGCATAATTTTTTATGTCAGAGTAGGTCATGGCCATGTTGTGGTAGCTTTCTGCCAAATTCCTGCTATGACCAATTTTTTCGAACCGTGGTACACACTCGCTGTAATATGCCAGAGCCTTTTCCCATTCACCTTTAACATTAGCCAGGATACCTAAATTGTTATAAAAAGAAGCTGTTAGCCTGGTATCTTTTATTTTATCAGCCAATTCAACAGCATTTTGCCAGTGTTCCAATGCTGTAGTAAAATCTCCTTGCTCAAAGTATAATAAACCTAACGCATTACGGGCGTTGGCTTCGCTTTCCATATCTTGATTATCTACACTGAGCTGCAAACTTTGATTAAAAGAAGACAATGCTTCATCCCACTTGTTTTGCATTGCCTTGATATGGCCAATCCAGCGTAGCGCTTCTGCCTTTTCACGGAAAAATTTATCTTCTGTACATAACGATACTGATTCCTGATAAACTTTTAACGAACTTGAGAAAGAACCTAATGTTTCATAGTTATGACCCAACCAGAGTTTGATCTGAATATCCTGTGCCGTGGTTATGGAATCAGAAAATCGTTGAATTAATTGGTCGGTTGATCGTTTCAACATCTGCACGCGCAGATGTTGCTCTTTTTGATCAATCAATTCAAAGACCAAATTCTGGAGGGCTTTAATGGATAATTCGCACGTACTTTGTGTTGGATGTACTTTTTCCAAAAAATCGTCAATCTGGCTGCTAATCGCATCAAAGTCATCATGGGTTGTCGATCTCTTTTTATTCACTGCTCAACCCTCAAGTTTGGATTAAAAAGATAATTTTAAAGAACACTTTGATAAAAAGACTATTTCACACTTGATTAATCTTTAAATCTGTATTTTGCCTTGAAATGAAGATAAAAGGAATCAAGTTTTTGTAATTGCATATCTGGAAAAGTGTCCAAGATAAACGGTAACTTTTTTGTTTTCTGTATCTATGTTGCCGCCCATAACTTCCCATGTTCCGGTATCTTCATTGTAATAGGAAATTTGTAGATCATCTTCATCAATATTTGAAAGATCAGCACCTTTATAGGACAACACAACTTTAACCGGATTGTTGAACTTTGTGCCATGTGGTCCGAATTCACCCTCGCAATAACCGTCTGATGCCCATTGTAGCGAAATGGTCATGTCTCCCGGTAAATCATTGGGGTCAACAACGATTTTGCTGTAACCGAGATCATTATTTCCAACTGTGACTACGCCACCTTCATCCGCTTTGATGAACTTTTCACTTGAATAAGTACCTGCGACTTTTGAAAGTGATACCGCTTCACGCTGTGATTGTTTTAATTGTAGGATGGTAATCGGACCAATGTCAGACTGGACAACGCGTCCTGTACTCCTGGGTTGATTCTGAGTTGCAGGACTCATTGGGCTGTCCTGACTACATCCGGTAATGCCAATAATGAACATAGTCATCATTGCTACTGCTACGATCGAGACGAACAATCTTTTGACGTTTCTCACTTTTGTTCCCCTTTCTTGTTTAGTTTGGGTTAACAGTTTCCTCTTTGTAAATCTGGTTATCATTTAAGCAACATATATGCCAGAAATGGGAACAGGATAACATTATGTGTTTAAATATAATAAATTAAATACCTTAGAATAATATAAAGGCTGTTCAATGTACTCTTAAACATACAATATATGGTAACGAAACGTTACAATTCAGTTACTATGGAGTTGGATGTTGTATTTTTCAATTTTTCGGTCAAGCCGGGGACGGGAGATCTGCAGAATGCGGCACGTTCGCCGTTTATTTCCACCTGTTTTTCTTAATATATTTTCAATGATAAACTTTTCCCCTTCCTCGAGTGTAATACCGTTAGCCGGAATTTCCAGTTGCAGGTATTCCGAGCTTTTCTTTTCACTCATTTCCAATGGAGTCTCAGAATCCAGCGTAGCTTCAAGTGCTTCTCTGGATACGATATTGTCTTCGCTCAGCACAACAATACGTTCTATGCAATGCTGGAGCTCGCGGACATTACCCGGCCATGAATAGCAGAGTAAGAGTTCTTCTGCTTCTCTGGAAAATCCTCTGAGCGGACTCTCGTAATCCTCTGCATATTGCGTGAGGAAATAATTGGCAAGTTCGATGATATCATTGCCTCTTTCTCGAAGAGGAGGTATGTCGATGTGAACTACATTCAAGCGGTAATAAAGGTCTTTGCGAAAATCGCCGTTTTTAATAGCAGCTTGTAAATTACGGTTCGTTGCCGAAATGATACGCGTATCTATACGGATATCTTTGGTACCGCCAACCCGGCGTATCTTTTTTTCTTCTAACGCTTTTAGCAATTTAACCTGAACTTTTTGGCTGATTTCACCAATTTCATCTAAAAAAAGTGTACCGCCATGTGCCACTTCAAAAAGTCCTTTTTTAGTGCTTTTCGCGTCTGTGAATGCTCCCTTTTCATGTCCGAAAAGCTCTGACTCTAAAAGTTGTTCCGGTAGTGCGTTACAGTTAATTTCCACAAACTGTTCATCATCCTGGCACGAGTTATAGTGTATAGAACGAGCGATCAATTCCTTGCCGGTCCCTGTCTCACCGAGAACAAGTACAGTCACCCACTTTCTTTTAGTAATTTTTGAAACGAGATTGAACACATGCTTCATCCCCTGACTTTGTCCGATGATATTACTAAAATCATAAGCCCTCTTTTGACGGCTGTAAAAGTCCTTGTCTTTTTGCCTGCTAATTTCGTAATAGGTTGTTAAAAGTTTTTGAAGACTAAAAGTATCTTCACTGATGTTGACGACTTCTTGTGCACCCTGCTTTACTGCCTGGACCACGACGTTCAGAGGATTCTTTTCTGTCAAACCGATTATATCATAATGTCCGTATTGAATGACCGTGTCGATAAAATCAAGAGGCCTGAGTTTTGAATTGTCAAGATCAACAAGTATAAGCTGAGGTGAGATGCCGGTCAAGTTTGCGAAAATTGTATCATGATTATCAAAATCGTGGATTTTACCGCTCGCTTCACTCAATGCCAGAGCCGATTTAACCTTTTGTATTTTACTCTTGCCCAAAAGCAAAATACAAAAATTGTTTTTATTTTCTGTTTTTTGTGGCATAATACTATTATTATCAGTCTTTTAAAGTGATATGTACCATTGGTGAATTGTACTCAGAAAACCTCTCGCGTCAAAGGTATATCCTCTTAATTTGTCATTGATACCAACTATGTTTTCGGGAATGTAAAGAAAAGTATACGGACACTCCCGGATAATGATTTCCTGAAAACGTGACCACAGCGGCCGGGCTTTTTGTCTGGACGACGAAAAACGGGCTTGTTCAATGAGACGGTCTATGGTTGGATTGCTGTAGGAAATAAAATTATAACCATTTTCTATTGAATCCGAGTGCCATAATGGTGTTGGGTCAACAGTAAAACCAGAATCCCAGGCTAATACTACCGCATCAAAATTCTTCTGTTGGAAAATCTGATCAATGAAAAGATTCCAATCCAATATTTTAATTTGAACATTAACCCCAATTTCTGAAAGGTGTGCCTGGATCATCACAGCCAGGTCGTGTCGTATCTGATTTCCGGCATTTGTTTTAAGTATCAAGGAAAGTTCGTCACCTTCTTTATCGAGAATGCCATTATTATTCGTGTCAATCCAGTTTTGTTCATGTAATATCTTTTTGGCCATATCCTGATCATAAGGAATATCTTTCAAGTTTTCATCATATGCCCAGGAAAAAGGTAAAAATGGACCTTTTGCTGATTTGGCAAATCCACTTAAAATAGTGTTTATAATTCTTTTTTTGTTAATAGCTAATGAAAACGCCCGTCTCACAGCTTCTGAAAAACGATTACAATTCCAACCAATGAATGCATAATTTTTTCTCGTATATGTTTCCAATTTCAATTGCGGATTTTTTTTAATGAGATCAATGAACTCTGGAGTCAGATACGGAAAAATATCAATCTGAGCTGTTCCAAGGTTTGTCAACAGAACGTTTTCATCCGGAATAATTGAAAAAACAACCCGATTCAGAAGAGGTCTTCCACAGGCGTGGTTTTTGTTGGCCTCGAATATCACATGCCGGTTGGCGCGCCATTCTGCCAATTTGAACGGTCCATTGCCAATTGGATTTCGATTGAACTTACAATCTGCCATCTCTTGCGGAGATATATCCTCAAGTATGTGTTTGGGCAATATCGGAATTTGGGTATCGTAAAGAACATCCGGATATGGTTTTTTTAGATGAAATTGCACGGTATAATCGTCTTTCATTTCAACATGATTTATCAGATTGAACCGGCTGGCTGCGGGATAAGCGATGTCTGTATTTGTGGCCAGATTGTACGTAAAGACCACATCTTTTGCTGTGGTGGGATGGCCATCGGTCCAGGTGACATCCTGGCGTAGGTGATACGTGAGCACGCTATCGTTGTCAGAAAAGTGCCATTCTTTTGCAAGATAAGGTTCAAATTGGAGATTTTCATCGAGCCGGGTAAGGCTCATAAAAAGCATATATTTTATGACTTGCAGAGCGTCCGAATCCGCAGCATTCATTTCATTAAATGAATCAAAATCGCCTTTAAGACCAATGACAACGGTGCCGCCGTACTTTTGCGAATCGCTCTGAGAATAGAGTGGTTTTAAATAGAGTAATAAATAAACAAAACTAATGAGTAAAACGATTAATAACAACGTTTTTTTCATGCGATGCAGTCCTCTTGAAGCATTTGATTATCCGGTGATCGTATTGTATCTGTTTTGGCATTTTCTGTCGACAAATTTCATCGGCAATGTTACATCGTGGGTGGAACGGGCACCCGTCAGGCAAATTTGAAAGGTCTGGCGGGCCGTGATGGGATATTGGTTGATCTACTTTTTGTTCTATAGATATTTTTTCTATTTTGGGTACAGCCAGCAGCAGCATTTCAGTATACGGGTGAAGCGGTTCCTTGAACAGCATGTCCTTGGGCGCCTGTTCTACAATAGAGCCGGCGTACATCACCGCGACGCGGTCTGCCACTTGAGCCACAACTCCCAAATCATGGGTGATTAAAAGCAGGGACAGATGAAAATCCTTTTTCAATTGCTGCAACAAGTTCAAGATATCACGCTGCACAGATACATCCAGTGCCGTTGTGGGCTCATCGGCGATGAGGACATCCGGTTCGCCGGCCAGCGCGATGGCGATGAGCACGCGTTGCCGGAGCCCTCCGCTTAGTTCATGCGGATACGATGAGTAAAGTTTGTCAACCGCAGGCAAGTGAACGCGTTCCATGAGCTCCAGGGTTTTGTTCTTTGCTTCACGTTTGTTCATTGAAAAATGGCGTTGGGTGACTTCACGAATTTGTTTGCCAACGCGCATAACAGGATTGAGCGCTGATAGCGGATCCTGCAGAATCAAGCCGATTTTTCGTCCTCGAATTCGGGTCATCTCTTGCTCAGACAATTCAAGCAAATTCTGCCCGTGCAATTCAATCCGACCTTGTGTAATTCGTCCTGGCGGTGGTACCAGTCGCATAATGGACAGGGCAGTCATGGATTTGCCGCTGCCGGATTCGCCAACAAGTGCGACAGTTTCACCTTTATTTACAGTCAGGGACACGTCATTGACGGCCTTGAGCGCTCTTTCTTTGTGCTCAAAACTGGTGGTGAGAGAAATTATCCTGAGCAATGATTCCAATGATTATCTCTTTTTAAAAATACCTTCACCGATCATATTCAAACTCATAGTTGTCATGACAATGGCACTGCCCGGGAAAACCGTTATCCACCATGCAGAAAGTAATGTTTGCCGTCCATCGTGAATAATCGATCCCCAGCTTGCCATTGGTGGTTGGACGCCGAGACCTAGAAAGCTGAGAGCAGATTCGATTAAAATCACATCTGCCATTCTTAAAACTGCCACTGAGGTAATGGTTGCCGCAGCATTTGGAATCAGATGGTGAAAGATGATGTTTCTTTTTTGCAGGCCTGAAGCTCGCGCTTTTAAAATAAAAGGTTCGTTTTTCATTGATTGCACATCGCCGCGAACCAGCCGGGCAATATCCATCCAGCTCATGAGAGCTAACACGACTATTAACGTAACCAATCCCTGGCCAAACAGCGCCATGCATGCTAGTGCCAGAAAAATAACCGGAAACGACAAAAGGATGTCAACCAGCCGCATCAGAATTTGATCTAATAATCCTCCGAAATACCCGGATATGGCGCCATAAGTCACACCAATTAACACTGACAATGAAACAACACTTATAGCAATCGATAAAGAAATACGGCCGCCTTGCAAAACTCGCGAAAAAACATCGCGGCCTAATTTATCCGTGCCAAAGAAATGCTGGCACGATGGGAGCTGATAGCTGGCTTTGGAGGACGGATCCAGTTGATCCGGTTTGTATCTGCACAACCAGGGACCGAGCAGTGATAAAGTCAGGATCAAACCAAAGAGCAATATACCGGTTTTAAATGTCCGTGCGTTCTGGTTCATCATAGGGCTTGTATTCTCGGGTCTATGTAGCGGTATAAAACGTCAGAGATTAAGTTTCCGGTCACAACCATCGCGGCTGCCACAAGGTTGACAGCCATAATTACTGGCATATCATTGGCCATGATTGCTTCGTAGGCAACGCGTCCCATGCCTGGCCAGGCAAAAATAACTTCTATGACCAGGGCGCCTCCTAATAAAAAAGGGAAATACAAACCGAGCAAAGTAACCACAGGAACCAAAGCATTGCGAAAGGCGTGCCGCATCGTGACCTGCCATCGAGATAAACCTTTCGCCATTGCCTGTTGAATGTATGGCTGGCTCATAAGTTTCATCATGTGAGCGCGAATATAACGGGACGTTGCCGCTGCACCGGTAAGGCCTAAAACAGCAACAGGTAGAATTAAATGACGGATTCGGTCTATAACTTGTTTCAAAATAACCGGGTCTTTTAGAAATAGTGAGCTCATTCCGGACGGAGGCAGCCACTGCAATTTAAGGCTGAAAATGAGAATAAAGATCAGCGCCAGCCAGAATGAAGGGATAGCATAAAGTAAAAGCGTTCCACTGTTGAGTAGCCGGCCAATCAATCGGTGCGACCAAATTCCAGCAAGGATGCCAATGATGCTTCCGAGCACAAAATTTACACACAGAGCTGTCAGAGTGAGCTGTAGCGTCGCTGGAATAGCTTCATTCAGGATATCTCGCACAGGGCGATGTTTTGACCATGAATATCCCAAATTTCCTTTAGAAAAATTGGAGAACCAGAAGGCATATTGTTTGTACCACGGTTCATTGAGACCCAATTGCTCTCTTTTCTTTTCGATTTGCTCTTTATGCATTCGGGGACCAAAGTATTGATTGGTTGGGTCTCCCGGACTCAAATGAAAGATGAGAAAATTTATCAACGTGATGCCAATCAGAACCATAACAGCATAAAGCAATCTGATTACAATATTGTAATTATAAAATTTCATAGATAACCAGTTCGAAATCAATGGAAAATGCTGTATCTATTTTATTTATGTGGCATAAATGGAACATTAAAAATATTACTGGTACAAAAATACCCAATAATTTAATATTCTTTTACATAAAACATAGGCAAAATTTAAAAAAATGGTGAAAAAAATCATATATTAAACATCTTGTTTTTAAAGCGCTTAAATTGAGTTAAAATCATGCGTAAAATCTTTTATGCTAAAAAACAGCATTTTGTTTCTGATTAACTTTTTAAAGCAATGCACAAGCTATGCCATCAAATTTTATTGTTTTATTAAAGGATAGAAATAATTCTGGAACTGTTCAACAATGAATTTTAAAATCAAAATAATCAAAGATTGGATTATTTGGAACAAAAAACATGTTGAGGAACAAGATTATTGAAAACCTGATTTAAATAAGTTCAATTTGCCAATATTTTTAAAAATATAAAAACGGTAATTATTGTTATAATTATTTATATTCATGCAAAATAATAAAGGAGTGTCTGTCTATGGATCCTCGAAAAGTGTGGCCCGGAGAGCCCTATCCTCTGGGCGCAACAGCGGATGAGAACGGTGTTAATTTTGCCATATTTTCCGAATTTGCAGAAGCGGTCGAGTTGTGTTTGTTCGATAGTGAAGATAACTCGGAATGTGAACGAATAAAGATGACAGAACGAACGAATATGATTTGGCATGCTTATCTTCCTGATATTAAATCAGGACAGTTATATGGTTACCGCGTTCATGGACCTTACGAGCCTGAAAAAGGTCACCGGTTCAACCCCAATAAACTTTTAATAGACCCTTATGCCAAATCCATTGCCGGCACAATAGAGTGGGACGATGCCCTGTTTGGATATGATCCGCAAAGTCAACAGGCAGACCTGTCGCTGAACGAAAAAGATAGCGCACCTTTTCTGCCAAAGAGTGTTATAGTCGATCCATCCTTTGACTGGGAACATGATACCTCCCCGGACATTCCGTTCCATAAAACAATAATTTACGAGATGCATGTCAAAGGCATGACAGCGCGCCACCCGGATGTACCGCCGGAACTGCGTGGCACCTACAGCGGCCTGACTCATCCTTCGGTGATTGAGCATCTGCTCTCGCTTGGAATCAATGCTGTGGAATTAATGCCGGTTCACCAATTTGTTGTTGATCGGCACCTGGTTGAAAAAAGGCTGACCAATTACTGGGGTTATAATACGATCGGCTTTTTTGCTCCGGATTCCCGCTATTCGAGCAAAGGTGTAAATGGTCAGCAAGTAGCGGAATTTAAAAACATGGTAAAAGAATTTCATCGTCACGGCATCGAAGTCATTTTAGATGTTGTCTATAATCACACTGCCGAAGGTAATCACCTTGGTCCGACCCTTTGTTTCCGCGGCATTGATAATTTTTCATATTACCGGCTCGTTCCGGACGATCTCCGATTTTACATGGATTATACCGGCACCGGCAATACGTTGAATATGATGTATCCGGGTGTCCTGCAAATGATCATGGACAGTCTTCGATATTGGGTAGAAGAGATGCACGTGGACGGATTCCGCTTTGACCTGGCATCTGCGCTTGCCAGAGAGCTGCATGACGTGGATCGTTTGAGCGCCTTTTTCGATATCATCCATCAGGATCCGGTGATTTCCCAGGTCAAATTGATTGCAGAACCCTGGGATGTTGGCGAAGGCGGTTATCAGGTGGGCAACTTTCCGGTTGGCTGGGCTGAATGGAACGGCAAATACCGGGACACGGTGCGTGATTATTGGCGTGGCGTCGACCGTACGCTCGGCGATTTGGCGTACCGGTTTACCGGCAGTTCCGATCTGTACCAGGACGACGGCCGGCGCCCGACTGCCAGCATCAATTTTGTCACCGCTCATGATGGCTTTACATTGAATGATCTCGTATCCTATAATGAAAAGCATAATGAAGCCAATGGCGAAGACAACAAAGATGGCGAGGATTTTAACCGAAGCTGGAATTGTGGCGCCGAAGGTCCTGTGGATGATCCTGACATTAATAATTTACGTGAACGTCAAAAACGTAATTTTCTTGCAACCTTGTTTCTATCCCAGGGCGTGCCCATGCTTCTGGCAGGCGATGAGATAGGACACACCCAGCAGGGTAACAATAACGCGTATTGTCAGGATAATGAAATCTCATGGATGAATTGGGAAAATGTGGATGAAGCCCTGCTTGATTTTACGCGTCATCTTGTTAACATTCGTCGAGAACACCCGGCATTTCACCGGCGCAAGTGGTTTCAGGGACGACCGATCCATGGAACCCAAGTCAGCGATATTGCCTGGTTTACCCCGGATGGAGAGAAAATGGAAGAAGAGAACTGGGGAGAAGGGTCTGCAAAATCATTAGGCGTATTTATTTACGGACCTGGTATCCGTAGTGCGGGGCCAAAAGGTGAAAGTATAACGGATGATTCTTTTTATGTTATTTTTAATGCCCATTATGAATCCATGGAGTTTAAACTGCCTGAAAAGGCGTGGGCAGAAGAATGGCAAAAAATGATCGATACGAACGATCCCGAGTTGAAAGGTGACCGGGTGTTTTCTGCATCACAAACAATAACAGTTGAATCCAGATCTCTCATTTTATTAAAACATGATGAAAATTGAACCCATTGCGACATACAGAGTCCAGCTCAATCCACAATTTACTTTTGAAGATGCTGCCAATTGTATCGATTATCTGAAAAAATTGGGCATCAGTCATTTGTATTGTTCGCCGTATCTTCAGGCAGCGCCTGGCAGTACCCACGGCTATGATGTTGTTGATCACACAAATCTTAATAAAGAACTGGGAGGCACCAGAGCTTTTAACCAGATGTGTGCCAGGTTAGAAGACCACAAGATGAGCCAGGTGATGGACATTGTCCCCAATCACATGGCGATTACCGGACCGGAAAATCCGTGGTGGTGGGATGTGCTTGAAAATGGCCCCTCAAGCCGGTACGCTTCTTATTTTGATGTCGACTGGGACCCGCGACAGGCGGTGTACAGCAATCTCGTTCTGTTGCCAGTTTTGGGCGATCATTACGGCCGCGTGTTAGAAGCGGGTGACATCAAGCTCGTCCACGATGCCGGTCATTTTACATTTCAATATTACGACCATTACTTTCCTGTTTCTCCGCGTTCTCTTGCCGGTGTTCTTGACGCAGCAGCAAAGCAAATTCGTTCCGATGAATTGGCGTTTATTGCCGGCGCCTTAGACCGCCTGCCCCTGCCGACGGCGACGGACCGGCAAAGTGTTCAGCGGCGTCACCGGGATAAGGAAATATTGCGCAGCTATCTCGTCGAGTTGTGCAAAGAGGAAAAAGTTCGCGATGCTATTGATGAGCAAGTGGCTCATATTAATAGCGACCCGGATGCGTTGGATCAACTCTTTAGCGGCCAAAATTACCGCGTGGCGTTTTGGCGAAAAGCAGAGCAGGAATTAGGCTATCGGAGGTTTTTTGATATTCATGGCCTTGTCGGACTGCACATGGAAGATGTGCAGGTTTTTAATGACACTCACCGGCTGATCAAAAAACTGGTCAATAACAGCCAGGTCGATGGTTTGCGTATCGATCACCCGGATGGCTTGTACGATCCGGCTGTTTACTATGAACGTCTGCAGGAAGCCTGTCCGGACACCTGGGTAGTGGCTGAAAAGATACTTGAATCTGATGAATCATTGCGATCGTCGTGGCAGATATCCGGGACAACAGGGTACGATTTTCTCAATGACCTCAACGGCATTTTTGTCGATCCTGAGGGCGAGCAAATCCTCACCGGGTTTTATACGCAATTCACTGGTGAGCCTGTGAATTATGACGCGATAATTTATGAAAAGAAACACCAGGTTATTGAAGAAATTCTGGCCGGAGACCTCAACCGGCTGAGTTCGCAACTTTTGGATATTTGTGAACTCCACCGGCGCCACAGAGATTATACCAGGTATCAGATTCAACAGGCACTCAAGGAAATTGCCGCCTGTTTTCCGGTTTACCGGTCTTATGTTCAGGCAGAGACGCAAAACATAGTCCGTGAAGACCGGCGCAATATAGAACATGCAGTAAAGAGTTCCAAACGAGTAAGGGATGATCTTGGCGATGATATTTTTGATTTTATCGGAGACCTTTTGCTATTACGTTTACGCGGCGAAAAGGAAAGTGATTTTGTGCACCGGTTTCAACAGTTCATTGCGCCGGTCACAGCGAAAGGAATTGAAGATACCGCGTTTTATTGCTTTAACAGGTTTTTGTCTTTAAATGAAGTTGGCGGCAATCCGGGACATTTTGGCGCCTCTGTGGACAGATTTCATAAAAATCGCCTTGAGACGCGAAAGAAATGGCCGTATTCTCTACTAACCAGTTCCACGCATGATACCAAGCGAAGCGAAGATGCCAGGGCGCGCCTGAACGTGTTGTCGGAAATGCCGGATACTTGGTGCTCCGTTGTACAGCGGTGGTCCGAAATGAATCGCAAGCACAAGGTAAATGATTTTCCCGAAGCCAATACAGAGTATTTATTGTATCAAACTATTGTCGGAGCCTGGCCGATTAGTGAAGAACGGTTGTTAGCGTATATGGAAAAGGCAGTTCGCGAGGCCAAAGTGTTCACATCCTGGACAAAGCCGGATGAAGGTTATGAAAAGTCTGTGCAATCATTTACAAACGCCATAATGAATGACCAGGATTTTATTCAAGAATGCAAAGATTTTGTAAACACAATTATTTATTATGGACGTATCAATTCATTAGCTCAGACTCTTGTCAAACTCACAGCGCCGGGTGTACCGGATATTTATCAGGGCAGCGAATTGTGGGATATCAGTCTGGTTGACCCGGATAATCGCCGGCCGGTAGATTTTCAAAAGCGGCGCGAACTGTTGAATGAACTTGACAACACCACACCTGAAAACGTCCTATATAAAATGCATACGGGTTTGCCAAAAATGTGGGTTATCCAAAAAACGCTGGCTTTGCGAAAACGGCTGCCCAAAGTACTCGGAGCTAAAGGCGCTTACGAACCGCTAAATGCTCAGGGTGCCAAAAAAGACCACGTCATTGCATTTATGCGCGGAAAACGCGTTATTACGCTTGTACCCAGATTCATGGCAAAATTGAACAACCTCTGGGGCGCGACTTTTATTGAACTGCCACCTGGCAAATGGGAACACGTTTTTACTGCGGATATTTTCCGAGGAAAGACAAAGGTCCAGGATTTATTGAAGCGGTTTCCGGTTTGTCTGTTATCACGGAAAGGATAAAACATGGCATTTTTCAAAGTATGGGCGCCGCGCGCCCAAAATGTTCGAGTCAAAATAGAGAATTCACTTTTTAATTTGAACGCCAAAGATCATGGTTGGTGGGAAGCAGAAATTAGAAAAGCAAAAGCAGGTGATGATTATGCATACATTTTAGATGAGCGCGACAAGCCGCTGCCAGATCCCCGTTCCGCCTACCAGCCGTATGGCGTGCATGGAGCTTCGCGGCTGGTCGATCACAATGCGTTTCCGTGGACAGATTCGGGATTCCAGCCACAGCCACTTTCTTCAGCGGTGATGTACGAGTGTCATGTGGGCACGTTTACACCGGAAGGCACATTCGAGGCCATGATCCCAAAACTTGATTATCTACGCGATCTCGGCATCACGCACGTTGAACTTATGCCGGTCAACGAATTCCCCGGCTCGCGTGGCTGGGGTTATGACGGCGTTGATTTGTACGCACCGCACCATAGTTACGGCGGACCTGACGGTTTAAAAAAGCTGGTCAATGCGTGCCATGAAAAAGGACTGGCGGTTTTATTGGATGTGGTCTATAATCATCTTGGACCGGACGGCAATTATCTCGATCAGTTCGGACCCTATTTTACCGACAGACATCACACGCCATGGGGACGGGCCGTGAATTTTGACACGCCGGGCAGTGATGTGGCGCGACGGTTTTTTATCGATAATGCGCTGATGTGGCTGCGCGATTATCATTTTGACGGTTTACGCCTGGATGCCATTCACGCGATTGTAGATACCTCGGCAACGCATATTTTGGAGGAACTGGCAAACGAGGTGGAAGCGCTGGAAGGCTATGTAGGACGACATAAAGTTCTTATCGCAGAGAGCAACTTGAACGATCCGCGCGTTATTCAGCCCTCCGGATTTGGCGGTTACGGCAACCACGCTCAATGGACTGATGACGTTCACCACGCTCTGCATACGGTTTTGACCGGCGAAAGTCAGGGCTATTACATTGATTTTGGTTCATTTGCTGATCTTGCCAAAGCATTGAAAAATGCTTATGTGTATGACGGGCAATACTCAAAGTTCAGGCGGCGCAATTTAGGCAAACCGCCACATCATCTGAGCGGGCACAAGTTTGTTACTTTTCTGCAAAATCACGATCAGGTCGGTAACCGGGCGCAGGGTGAGCGGTTACATGGCATCGCCGGAATTGAACGACTCAAGATTGGTGCTGCCTTGCTGTTTACGTCACCTTTTGTAACATTGATTTTCCAGGGTGAAGAGTGGGCCGCTTCAACGCCGTTTTTGTATTTTACCGATCATCAGAATCCGGACCTGGGCAAAGCTGTGCTGGAAGGTCGCCGCCGGGAGTTTGCCGATTTTGGCTGGGACCCGAAAAGTATTCCCGATCCCCAGGATGAAAAAACATTTCAACGATCCGTTTTAAAATGGCAAGAATGTGAGACCGAGCCGCATCAATCGGTTCTGCAATGGTATAAGAAATTGATTCAATTACGTAAACAATTCCCGCAATTAACCGACGGACACCGGCAGGACGTCCTGGTCGATTACGATGAAGAGAAAAAGTGGATCAATGTGCAGCGCCGTAACATTTCAACGGCCTGCAATTTATCCGATGATCAACAGGTTATTCCGCTCCCATTACCAGAGAAACCGGTCGTTCTGTTGAAATCCGCAAATGAGATCAGCATACATGACAAGGGCGTCACCTTACCGCCACAGTCGGTGGCAATTTTTTGGCAATGATGCCCGCTGCGTTTTGATTCATGCCTGAAAATTTGTATCTTTTGGGAGTGAATTTGAAATCATTTTCCATGTTGTTGAATCGTACTCCTAAATTATACATCAGATAGCACCCAATTCTAAAGAAAGCAAAAACAAATGCACATCTCACTCGATTGTATCCCCTGCATTGTCAACAGTTTTTTACGTTTGCTCAATACAGGTCTGCTCCCGGAAAACGAAAAAGAACCCGCTATGCGACGCGTGCTGCAATTTCTCTCGACTGCAGATTATCAAAAATCTCCGCCGGCTCTTGGGCGAGAAATGCACCGATTGATTCGTTCCATCCTCAATAATCCCGATCCTTATAAAGATGTGAAAGTGAAATACAACAAACTCATGCTGGACATGCTGCCGAGATTAAAAGCAATGGTTGACAATGCATCTGATCCTTTTAATACCGCCTTGCGATTGGCTATGGCTGGAAACGTGATTGATTTCGGTCCGCAAAATCGACTGGATATTATGGACACAATTGAACGTGTCGTTCATGCTGAACTGGTAATCGATCATTCAAAGTTCTTGAAAACCGATTTGCTGAACGCTGAAAAGATATTGTACGTCGGGGACAACTGCGGTGAAATTATCCTGGACAAGCTACTGGTCGATACGATTGGTCATCAAAGTATGACATTTGCTGTTCGGGGGAGTCCGGTTCTGAACGATGCCACGCTGGAAGATGCTCACATGGTTGGATTAGACCAAAATACCCGGCTTGTCACCACAGGCGATGATTCGCCCGGCGCGGTATGGGAGACTGCTTCTGACGAGTTTCAACAAGAGCTGAAATCCGCTGATGTGGTGATGGCAAAAGGGCAGGGCAACCTGGAGGGATTGATCGATGTGCAAGCGCCAATCTATTATATTCTGGTTGTAAAATGCGATTTGATTGGTTCTCGCATTGGCGCTCGAACCGGCGATTTCGTCATCACGCGCTCACCCTCATGGACGAAGAGTAAAATACGATAAATTTATAAAGTGCTATTGGACTTTTACGAAAACGTAATTGATCACAGGGAGTTCAAGAATGACAGGATAACAGGATATTAAGGATAGACAGGATCAATTCATTTAGATTTTTATCGTGTTAATCAAGCCATGATCGCGTAAATCATAGGAGGATTGGTAATGGAACTTGCAAGCTCGACTGAAAAAAATATTGGCTGTGCTTACAAGGTATACAACACCTTAGGATTCGGCTTTTTGGAGTCTGTTTATGAAAATGCCCTGGCAATTGAATTGAGAAAAACAAAAATCCATAAAGGTTTTCTATGAAGGAATAGTTGTCGGCAACTTAAGCGGATATCATTGTCGATGACCTTATCATTATTGAACTGAAATCTGTAGAGAATATCGTAAAAAAGTCAAGTTCAGGTGGTCAATTATCTAACCACCACTGTCAAGCCGGTAGGTTTACTGCTGAAATTTACGCCACATAAGGTGGAAGTGAAACGAAAGGTGCGGATATTACCAGATAAAGCGTGATTCTGTAAATCTTTATCATCCTGTTATCCTGTCAAGTTGGTAAATACAACTTTTAATCCCTGTGATTGGTTACACAAAAACAGGTATCAAGGTCGTCATGTTTATGTGACCAACAAGCCGACTCCCCGTCCCAAAAGAGCGATGCCTGTAGCCAGTATCAGTGTGATGACCGTAGCCAATAGTGTTCTTCTCCAACCAACTTCCTTGCCCATCACACCAAGCGTGGCCAGGCAAGGGATATAAAAGACAACAAACAACGTGAAAACAATAATTTGTACTGAGCTCATCACTGCAGTAACATTGGTTGTTTCGAGTGCCTGAAAGAGCATGAGCATGGAAAGTTCTTTTCTCAGAATACCAAAAATGAGCGTGGTGCCAACTTCTTTGGGAAGATCGAGAAGATACGTTAACGGAGAAAGAAGCGAATTGATGGCAACGTCAAGCTCGTACCACTGCGCGATGTTGAGCACCAAGCTGCCCACAACCAGCAGCGGCCAGGCGACAACAATAAAATCCCGCAAACGCAGCCAGGTTTTCGCAAGAATGACTCTGAGCACAGGTCTGTGATAAGAGGGTATTTCCATAATCATTCCGGGCGAGTCCGCCGGTAGCATACGATTCAAGATCGTGCCGGTAATGGCAATGACGATAATGTTGAGAAAATAAATACCCAGGACGGCGAATCCGCCGAGATAATAGCCGACCAATCCCATGATGACTGTCATGCGCGCGGAGCAGGGCACAAGAATAGCAACAACGGTGGCAATGAACCGGTCGCGGGCGGTCGGCAGGATGCGTGTCGCCATCACCGCTGGAACACTGCAGCCGTAACCCAGCAATGCCGGAACAATAGCTGTGCCGTGCAAGCCGATTTTGTGCATAATGCTGTCCATGAGAAAAGCAATGCGCGGCAGATAACCGATGTCTTCGATCAGAGCCATGCCAATCATAAAAGGTAAAAGATACGGCAGCACAATAGCAATACCGCCGGCCATGCCCTGTAGCGCTCCGTGAAGAGACTGGAAAAGCAACGAGTCCCGGCCGAATGGATCGAGCAATGTTTGAATACCGTTTTCCAAAAAATTCAGCAGCGGCTCTTCAACCCAGGCACCAAATTGAAAAACGATATTGAAAAAAACCGCCAGCACCCCGATCATCACAAGCAAACCCCACACCGGATGCATGATAAAATCATCGACCCGGTCGTACCAGCGGTACTCACGGCTGCTCACGGTAGCTGATTTTTCGAACAATGTCATTGCAAGAGAATGTCGTTCTGAAGAAATGACTTCATCTGATGAGCGTCCGTGTTCCTTGCTGAGTTCTTGCTGATAGTGCTCTACCTTTTTTGTTAAAGTGCCGTCCAGGCTTTGCGCGTGCCGCTGGAAATACGGATCGTTCTCTAATAGTTTGATGGCATAAAGTCGGGGATGGTTTTGAATGTCACCTGAACCGATAGCAGAAATATCCTGTTTTAACTGTTGAATTTTATTTTCTACATGACGGCTCAGCGGCAGGGGAGCTCCTTTTCTGTGATATTTGTGGGTTTCAAAAGCGGATTCAAAAAGTTCATTCAAGCCCTCGCCCTTGGACCCGACAGTTGTCACAACGGGAATACCCAACAGTTTTTCCAATTTCTTCACATCAATGTGAATGCCTTTGCGCTCGGCTTCATCGATCATGTTCAGGCACAACACCATGGGAATATCCAGTTCCAAAAGCTGCAGCGTAAGCTCTAAACTGCGGCTCAGTATCGAAGCATCCACGACGTTTATGATCACATCGGTTCGTTCTCTTAAAAGGTACTTTTTAGATTCCTCGGTCGCTTTGTCAAAAGAAGTGAGAGAATAGAGCCCGGGTAAATCCACAAGATTACAGGTGTAGTTATTGACAGACACGTGACTTTTTATGTATTCAACCGTTGCACCGGGAAAGTTGGTGGCAATGGAACGGTAACCGGCAACACTGTTAAAAATCGTGCTTTTACCAGAATTGGGTTGACCCACCAAAACAAATTGTGGATGGGGATGGATATTTTTAACTGGAGGGTTGTTTTTCATTTTTAAATTAGTTTTCCACTATTTCTACAATCACGCGTGAAGCCATCCCGCGCCCAATAGCGATATCGGTTTGATTCATTGACAGCAAAATCGGGCCGCCAAACGGGCCGCCGCGTTTGACCATTGCTTCTTTGCCAATATAAATACCAAGCTGATTGAGCCGTTGCCGTACATTATGCCCCCCGTGAATGGCAATGATTTTCACTTTTTGATTTGGTTTTATTTTTTCTAATGTCATTTTTCAATATCTCTTCCAGAATGTTGTGGTGATGTCGGTTTGTTTACCTGGATATCGATTTTCGGGCATGAAGAACAGTCCACAGAACCTTGATTGAATTTACTGCAGTTGGGGAAAAAGCTCAGGATCTTATCCCACGGCTGCGGGCATTCTTTGATAAACTTTAAAAAACAGTCAATGCTGTTTAATGTTTGTTGACTGATAACGTGTTCAATCTGGCAGGCATCTTGTTCTGCTATTTCCAGTTCCAGACCAAGAATGAGGGTGAAAAACTGTTTGATCGTTTGATGTCTTTTTTGCAACGTCTCTGCCAATTGTCGCCCGTCTAATGTGAGCGAAATATAACCGTACTGTTTCCGGTCGACCAAATTTTTTTCTTGCAAATGGTTAAGCACCAGCGATACGCTGGATTTGGTCACGCCCCGGCGCCGGGCAATATCCGTCACCCGCGCCACTTTGTTTTCTTTTTCCAGCGCAAAAATAACTTCAATATATTCCTGCGTGGTAGTGTCAAATAATAGATCCATTTTTATCAAATGTTTGATGAATAAAACTTTGTTAAATGTATAATATAATATTTTTATTAAAATTTGTCAAGTGGTTTTGAGGTGTGGTGAGGTTGGAGAATACATCTTGCGAACATTAGTATCTTACAAGTTAACTTGTGACCACATTTGGCAAAAGATTTAAAACCTTTTTTGATTCCGGTTTATCCGGGTTAGGTTTTATGAATTCAGAATTAAACACAGGAATAGGTCATGTTTTACACAAGCTCATGAACTTTAATTATGAAGAATCTAATATTATACAATCTATAAGCTCTGAACGTCAGCACTTTTATTCCGACCGGAGAACAGATGTCGCTAAATTTTTTTTGAAAAAGTGAAAAAAGTAATTGACAAAATGTTTATAATTGAATATATTATTTCGAGATTAATGTATACAAAAAAAAGAAAAATATAATACACTTATAATAAATAATATGTAAAATAATATACTAATATGTATAGAAAGTAATCGTATATATTAAGATAAATAAATAATGAAATTGTATATTTTCTCTTGTTATTAGCATGAACGGAAACGGAGTCTAAAGGAATAGTTACTACAACTCACCATGATGATGATGACGAATCCGATAATTACAGTGGAATTCAAAAACAAAAAAATATTTTTTTACCAGCAATAGTCCGCTATCCAAACTGAACACACACGTATCTGAGGAGAAACAGACCATGATTGAAATTCATCCCCTTTTAATTCTATTCGTAGGAACGATAACCGTTGTTGGGATGATCATCATACTGAGGATGAATGCATTCATTGCACTGATCTCTTCTGCCATGATTGTTAGTCTGTTGTCTCCTGGCAATATCGAAGAAAAGATTGTTAGAGTCGCACTTTCGTTTGGCAATACCGCCGGAGGGATAGGAATAGTAATCGCCTTAGCCACTGTGATTGGAAAATGCATGATGGATAGCGGGGCTGCAGACCGAATTGTACAAGTATTTTTAAAACTATTTGGGGAGAAAAAAACCGGTTTAGCCCTGATGTCAAGCGGATTTATTCTCTCAGTCCCTGTCTTTTTTGACACTGTTTTTTATTTACTTATTCCCCTGGCGCGCTCGATGTATAAACGCACCGGAAAGCATTATCTCAAATATATCATGGCAATAACTGCAGGCGGTGTGATCACTCACATGCTTGTCCCGCCAACCCCCGGCCCGCTTGTTATGGCGCAAAATTTAGGATTTGATATAGGGATGATGATTATTGTCGGACTCGTTGTTGCTTTGCCGGCAGCCACAGTGGGAATGATATTCTCCTGGTGGCGAGACAGGTCTCTAGACATTCCAATGCGTCCGCTTTATGCAAATGACGAACCCAAACCGAAGAACAACGAAGATTTACCCGGATTATTTGTCTCTTTGTTGCCTATTATGTTACCTGTCATTTTAGTTTCAGCAAATACAATTGTTAAAAATCTTTTATTGAAAGCAGAATTAAACAGCGCGTTCGTCTATGAATTGAGTAAAGTGACGGCTATAATAGGTAATGTGAATTTTGCTATGTTACTGTCGGCTGCAGTTGCACTTTTTGTATTGGTTAAAAAGAGAAAATTGAGCCGTGAAGCTCTTTCCAATGTCGTAGAAAAAGCGCTGATGAGCGGCGGAGTTATTATTCTCATTACGGCTGCTGGAGGTGCATTTGGTGCCATGCTACAAGCCGCAGAGATAGGGCCGGCTATTGAGAACATCTTTTTAGCAAGCGGTATACAAACACAAGGTCTTTTTCTGCTTGGTTTGGCTTTTATCATGGCTTCTATTATGAAAATTGCTCAGGGATCCGGAACAGTCGCTATGATTACAACCTCTGCCATGCTGGCTTCCATGATGACTACCCCAGAGCAATTAGGATTTCATCCTGTCTATCTTGCAACGGCAATTGGCAGTGGTTCTATGATTTTTTCATGGATGAATGATAGTGGCTTTTGGATTTTTACAAAAATGGGCGGACTTGAGGAAATTGAAACGCTCAAGACATGGACACCCCTGCTGTCCCTTGTTGGACTGACGGGTATGATAGTAACTGTCATTTTATCTTTAGTTTTTCCACTAATTTAGAGTTATCAAAAAAAGGAAACAAAGGAGATTTATAATCTGTAAATCGATATCAAAACAAAAGTGCCAATACTAAATGTTTGTTCAATGATTTAGGTTTTTGCATAAAAATTGAAAATTTGGAGCTGTGGACATGGCGCAACATACGCTTACGTTTAGACACAGAGTGACAACACAAGTAGAGATTGATGACAAGAATTTGGTATTCAAGGCCGATCCAGTAAAAATCAACAAAATACCTGATCAATATAAAGTAGTTGAGAATGCATTTAATTACCCAATTGGTTCTGATAAACTCGAACATCTATTAAAAAAAGACCAGTCAGTTGTTGTTTTAGTGGATGATATAACAAGACCAACTCCATCAAAAGATATTTTACCCCATGTCATGAAGAGAATAAAAGCAGCAGAGATACCTAATTCATCCGTTACAATTGTCATGGCTATGGGTACGCATAGGCCAATGACCGAACAGGAGTTGGAAATAAAACTGGGCCGATCAATTATGGATAATTATACGGTCTTGAACAGGGATTATCGTGAGCAATCAAAGTTTATTCCATTGGGCAAGACGAAGAGTGGTACTCCAATCGAAGTGGATCGTGAAGTATTGGAAGCTGATTTTGTCATTGCCGTGGGAAATATTGTGCCACATATTTCGGCAGGATGGGGCGGGGGCTCGAAAATGATATTACCTGGTATATGTAGTCAGAAAACTACTGACATGATGCACCTGATGGCCTGCATTGTTCAACCTGTTTTGGAAGTTATTGGGACATTGGATAACCAGCCAAGAAAGGAAATCGAAAATATTGCCAAAAGAGTGGGACTCAATTTTATTATCAATACTGTACTCGACGAAGATCATAACATGCTTGGCGTTTTTGCCGGGGAGCCTTATCAAGCTCATAAAGCCGGCGTTCAACTCGCCGAACAAGTCATGGTTGTTCCTATACCCCAGCAGGCTGATATCCTTATTGTATCGGCCAATCCCTGCCATTTTGATTACTGGCAAGGTATAAAACCATATGCTTATTCCCATCGCGCGGTTCGTAAAGGAGGAGTGATCATTTTTTTATTGGACGGAACTGAAGGATTGTGTGGTGACGCTCCTTCACATGAAGAAACTGTGAGAAAATATTTACTGTATTCATTTAGAGATCTTAAGGATGCGGTTGACCGAGGTGAAGTTCAAGATATAGTTGGGTTGAATGTTCCAATGTATCATTCAACGCTTCGACATCGCGTTAAAACGTTTTGTGTCACAAATCATATGTCAAAGGACGACATTGACGCGATAGGATTTGAAGCGGCATCCAGCGTCCAGGATGCTCTTGAAAAATCATTTCGCATGCTGGGGCAAGATGCCAAAGTTGGCATTATCCCTTATGGTGGAGAAACTCTTGTCAGAATGCAGGATGGTTCCGAACCCTGGATGTTAGAGAGCAAAAGAAAACAAGCACAAATGGCTTAGAATTATAAGAGGTGAATATTCGAATAGCAATCGGTAGGGAGTTAATATGAAAGCGTTGGTCAAATGGGGTGACGGAAAAGAAAATATGGGCATTCAGGATGTTCCTGAGCCAAAGATAAAACCGGATGAAATACTGATAGAAGTGATGTGTGTCGGTATATGTGGCAGTGACTTGCATATTTGGCGAGATGAAAAAGAGCATAAACGTCCGGTCACATTGGGACATGAGTATTCCGGCAAAGTTGTGGAAATTGGCTCGGAATGCAAAAGAATAAAAATCGGAGACCGTATTTGTGGTGACCTGGAAACGTTGAATGGTCGGATTGGTACGCATGTGAACGGCGCTTATGCAAAATTTCTGGCCATACCCGAGGCATTGGCTCATGTTTTACCGGATAATGTTTCTTATGAAGAAGGCGCGATGGTAGAATTAGTGACCTGTATGTCTCACGATTTAATGCACCGAAGCCGCATTAATCCATCGGATTTTGTCGTTGTTCTCGGGCCCGGACCTATTGGCTTGACCGTCACCCAGCTTGTTAAACTATGGAGCCCACGATTTATGTTAACTACAGGTCTCTATTCAGATAAGCGCCGATTAGAGATGGCGAAAAAGCTGGGTGCAGATATGGTGTATTATAGTGAGGACAACCCGGTGGAAAAAGTAATGGAATTAACGAACGGCAAAGGTGCAGAGTTTATTGTTGACGCCACCGGTGGAGAAGATGCCATTGCACAAGCGACACGCATGGCCCGTATGGGAGCATGGATAACAATTGTTGGTCTGTGGGGCCATGACATAAAAACAAATCTCGATATGATACCTTATCACAATTTAACAGTTCGCGGTGGATGGGGATGGGCAGGTATGGAATCAGAAAGCCAGGCCGTCCGCATGGCTTCTGGTTTTGAATCATGGGAAAAGGCGCTAAAAATATTAGCCCTGGGAAAAGTGGATATGACGAAAATGATCACACGAAAGATTACTCTGGATGAGTGGCATGACGCTTTCAATGATTTAGAGAATAAAAAAGAAATCAAAGTAATGGTTTATCCCAATCCCAAAAAATACAGTCCAAACGGTTAAAAGGAGATCTTGATGAGCATCACCTATCAATTTAACGCTAAAGATTTATTAAACAAAAAAGAACCTGCCGATCTCGATTTACATTATACCTCTGTTCAGCGATTTGAAATAAGTGAAAAGATAACTATCGATACTTTAAGTGAAGAGATATGCTTCGTTATTCTGGAGGGAAACGTTCAATTTGAAATTGATAGCCAACAGAGCAACGCTGTTTTCAAGGATATGCTTTATGTTCCTCGTAATAAAACGATACATTTCATATCAACTGCAGACCGTGCCGTTGTGATGGCTTATGGAGCCCCGGCACATCGTGATACAAATTTTGCCCATCTTGAATTTGAAAAGATAGATAAAAATCCGGAGGCACATAAAAAATATGGTAAACCAGAAAATAATAGCCTGCGTGAAGTATGGCATTTCATTAATGATGATTTCGATGCCTGCCGTTTGATGATGGGAATTTGCCAGGGGGGCACAGGTGGATGGACATCCTGGCCGCCGCACGAACACAGCGAACAACGTGAAGAAGTCTATACGTATTTTGATATGGGCAAAGCATTTGCCATTCAGTGTGTTTATGAAAATATGGATGATCCGATAGCCATCGCCCTGGTACGCGATGGAGATATTATTTCCATTCCGCGCGGTTATCATCCGAATGTGAGCTCTCCGGCGGGACGTATTTCCTTTGTCTACTGCATGGTGGCTACTCGGCCGGATGAGAGAAAGTTCATGGATATGCACATTCAAGAATTGTATGGTGATAAATTTAAATGAGTCAACTATGAAATTTGCGCAAAGTTCAGCCGTTTATTTCAATTATTCGCTCCAGTTTGCTATCAAAGACCTTGGTCGACTTGGATACAATGGAATCGAAATCTGGAGCGGCAGACCTCATATGTACAGACAGGACCTGGACGATCAGATCGATGAAATTAATTCATTGATAAGTGAATATAATCTTGAGGTATGCAATTATATACCAGCCCAATTTCGTTATCCGTCATTATTATGTTCTGATAATGAAAAAGTGAGACGTGATAGTGTTGAATATATCAAGAACGCTATAGATAATGCTGTAAAAGTGAATTCACCTTCTGTCAGCCTGTGTCCGGGTATGGTCGTTTTCGATCATGATGTACGAAAAGGATGGCAACAGTTAGTGAAAAGTCTCCTTGAAATTAAGGACTATAACCAGGATAAGAATTTATCTTTATTGATTGAACCAGCTCATCGTTTTGAGTCAAACCTAATACTTACTGTAAAAGATGGTTTGCGAATGATTGATGAGCTGAAATCAGATCGGTTCGGCATTCTTTTAGATACAGGCCATGCTCATATCAACCAGGAGGATTTTACTAAAATTATACCCATGTGTAAAGGGCTGCCTTTTCATATTCATATTGACGATAACGACAGCACATCTGATCAGCATAAAATACCGGGAGAAGGCACCATCGATTTTGTCCCGATTGCTCAGTCATTGAAAGATATAGAGTATCAAGGTTTTCTTTCCGCCGAATTGGGAACGGCTTACCTTATGGACCCAACCGCGGCATGTCAAAAAACATTAAACTTTTTAAAAAAGACATTTAAATAGAGGTGTTCATGATGAGGTACAAATTTAAAAATCTTTATTCCCCGGCGTTGGCAAAATATATTTTATGTTTCACACTGTTAGTGGTAATTATCAGGGGCCTGTTTTTTCAGTCTGTTTATGCTGCTGAGAAAATTGACATTCAGAAACAAATTTCGATTTTAGCAGAATCAAAAAGAGACGTATTACATTCATTAGAACAAATGTCTTCAGACAAAATAAAAGCCAATTTCGGATGTCGTTCTAAAGAGATACGTCGACGGATAATGATTGACGGTGATTATTCCGGTCTATCAAAATTAGTTTGGCTACAGGATGTTCTGGATGCAAATGAAAATAAATCTATCCATGAAAAACTGGAAGCACTTTATCAGGCACATAAAAATCTTATTTCTATACCAGATCACGAAAAAATGCTTATTAAATATGCCGGCGATGATTCATTTCATCGATTTGGCAGCCACTTGACATATAACCAAGCGATTCAAAAAATTACCGGAGGAAGCCGTACTATTCAGGCTTTTAAAACAATTTTTGAAACCGGCGAAAATATGAATGGCTATGTTCACAAATTGGAAAATCATGCCCATTGCCTAGAGTATGTTGTTGCTGTGTCAGATATTATCTACGGATTAATGCTTGTTGATGATCTCGATTATCGGGAACAAAAAATTGTCGCTGACCCACAAAAGGTGCAGTTTTTTTATGTCAAGGCGGGTGAAGTTATTGCACTTTCTCCGCTTGTTCTGCATTCCGGTTCGTTAGCGGTCGAATCCGATGGTATTTTCTCGGTCATTATTTACAAAAAGCCAATTGAAGACACGAAACAAGTTTTATCAAATATTCCGAAAATATGGTATGAAAAGAAACAATTGATTGCTGTGCCGGACGCTGATAAATTTCTTCTCACTATTGAAGAGCTGCATAGTACCGACGAATTGAAAAAAAATAAAGGATATATTTCGAACAAGATGACACGCATAAAATATTGATAATTAGTTGTATGATGTTTTCTTTAAATTTAAACTTTTAGCCCGGTCATCAACAGAAAGGAGGTTTACGATGGTCGATTTCTGTATTAAGTAATTTAGCAATACAAAATGAATGAAAGGAGAAAAAGCCATGAAAAAATGTGTTCTACTGCAAAGTTTGATATTTACAATGCTGCCGGCCAGCAAATTCGGACTCTGGAAAATACTGAAAAGTAGCCAGTACTTTTTCAGTGACATGGGATGGTCGAAATGATCTGGGAAAGGACGTGCCAAGAGGTGTTTACTTTTACCAGCTTGCGGAAGATGATTTTTTGTACATGGAAAAGATGGTACTCGTTAAATTACGGATTGAAGCATATTGTGTATTGCAAGTAAAATATATTTTAAAAAGATATTATGAGGATAGACTGAATTCGGATAAATAGAAGGTAGAGGAGGATTCCAATGGTGTGTTACGCATACGCGGACCAGGTCGAACCTGTTCATAGAGAGGGACATTCCAGTCGAGAATTGATAAATAACCAACATGGTGCTGTAAAAGGCTACAAGATTGGCTTGACAGAATATACTGCTGAGGAGTATCCGACGCCAGGTGTTCATGATGACCAGGAAGGATTTTATGTCATCGAGGGAGAAGGCTGGGCAAAAGTAGGTGATGAAGAATTTCCCATACGTCCGGGATCAGCGTTTATTGCTCCAAGAGGTGTGCCCCATGCTGTGAAAAGAAATAATGGTTCTGTACCGGTCAAGCTTGTGTGGTCTCATGGAGCTGTTTAACACAAACCGGATAAACAGGAGTTAAAAAGTGTTGAAATCTTTTGCCAAATTTAGTTAAAAGTTAACGTGAAAGATACTAAAAAAAAGAATTCCTCGAGTCATACTTGTTTAAATTTTTATTGGAAATACGACATCAATTAATCAATCAAATCAATAATCAATGAAATGACATATCATCAGACTCAAGATAAGGTGTAACTAAATGTATGTGAATAACTCTGCAATTTAAATACAATAAATATAAAAAAAGTATTGACAAATAATATATTTATGTATAAATTATAAATGAATAAGATGTATCAAAAATTAAAATTAAATACACAAAAAATGCTTAAAAACTACTCATATTTTAGTAGAGATCTAAAATATATGTAAAACCAGACTTGTCTGGT
>CAZSMC010000042.1:0-37693 GCA_964607755.1 uncultured Cytophagia bacterium
TTGACGATTTGCCGCTGTTGGCGCCAGGTTTGCCGCATTCAATACCGCATCTAGTTTGTCCTGTTCCACTTTGTCCGGTTTATAACCACGTACGCTATAACGCGCTTTAACAAGTTCCGAAAAATGCATACCTTCCTCCTGTTTGCATCCCAATTACACACTTGTGATGTTCATAAAATGAATTCCAATATTTTCTCCTCTAAATGAGAGAAAATACCTTTTATTTTGCTCTTTATTTTCATAAGCATTTTTTAAACAATGACGGGGTTTAAGTTGACCAGTCAAATATGCCTTAAAAATAATAATATCTTTGCACAATGACTCGAACTTTTTCGGCTTTCAATCATTCAGGTTTAATGATATAAACGAATGAATTGTTCTTTTTGGCAAACATTATTGAGGGTTTAACACAAAAAGCAAATGCTCCAGATTGACGGATGGGTCTGAATCATTAACAGATTAATCTGGTTGTATTTTTGATTTTGAGAACTATTTATTCACATCTCGTTGTTTAGAATTGGCAGATTTCGGCACAAGAGGAGTGATCATGGAATCAAGTGTGAGTTACTTGCATGGAGATGTTATGCGCGAAAACCGTTCAAACCAGTATGGTGCCCCCAGGGCTCAGAAAAAGATATACCATCTGGCAAAACATGGACATGTTCGCATCGATCCCTATTACTGGCTTTGTGAACGTTACAATCCCGAGGTTGCTGACTATTTGAATGCCGAGAACACTTTTACTGAACAGAGTTTAAAGCACACTAACCTGTTTCAGGAAAAATTATTTGAAGAAATGCGATCTCGTATCAAAGAAGATGATTCTTCCGTACCTTTTAAAAAGGACAATTACTGGTATTATACCCGTTACGAACAGGGAAAGGAATATCCTATCTATTGCCGAAAGTCCGGTTCACCAGGTGCTAAAGAAGAAATCCTTATGGATGTCAATAAACAGGCATCTCAGCACGAGTATTTTCAATTTAGCTGTTTCGAGGTCAGTCCAAACCATAATATGGTTGCCTTTGCTGTGGATACAGTTGGTCGCCGGAAATACACGCTTTGTTTCAAGAATCTGCAAACAGGAGAAATTCTGGCTGATCAAATTGAGAATGTCAGCAATAATTTCGTATGGGCCAATGACAGTCGCACTGTTTTTTACGCTCACCAGCATCCTCAAACTTTGCGATCCAACGCCATTTACAGGCATGTGCTTGGAGAATCGGATGACACATGCGTGTACCAGGAAAAAGATGAAACTTTTCATGTTCACCTTGGAAAATCTCTTTCTCAGAAATATATTTTTTTAGTAAGCCTCAGCACATTACAAACAGAGTATAGATTTTTACCGGCTGACAGCCCGGCATCTGCTTTTAAACTGTTTTATCCGCGAAAAAGAGAACATGAATATCACATCGAGCACGGTGGAGACCGTTTTTTTATTTTGACCAATGAAAACGCGAAAAACTTTAAAGTCCTGCAAACACCGGAGAAAAAAATTGCCAGACGACATTGGCGTCAGATTGTTGAGCATCAAGAAGATGTCCTTGTGAAGAAAATGACAGTGTTTAAGGATTGTCTCGTTCTCGAAGAGATAACACAGGGATTATCTAACATTCGTATCATAAATCGCGCTACGAATGAATCTCATCGCCTCGACTTTGAGGAGCCGCTTTATTTAACTTTTTTATCCACAAATCCAGAGTATGACACCGATACCCTGCGTTATGGATTTGAGTCCATGAAAACTCCAGAATCCATATATGATTATCACATTCCAACACGTACCAAAACGTTGAAAAAGCGGCAACCGGTCATTGGCGATTTTTCTCCTGACAATTATGTTACCGAACGAGTGTGGGCCACAGCAGAGGATAAAACCCGTATTCCAATTTCATTGATTTATCGAAAGGAATTTCAAAAGCACCCATCAAATCCGGCGGTCATTTATGGGTACGGTTCGTACGGCTTTAGCATGGAGCCCTATTTTAGTCCGCACCGCCTCAGTTTGCTGGATCGTGGTTTTGTGTTTGCGATTGCCCATGTACGCGGGGGGGCAGAAATGGGGCGATGGTGGTATGAAAACGGCCGCCAAATGTACAAGAAAAACACATTCACTGATTTTATCGCCTGTTCCGAGTTTTTGATCAATCAGGGTTACACATCATCTGATCACCTTTATGCCATGGGCGGCAGTGCCGGTGGTTTGCTGATGGGAGCAATCGCTAATATGCGGCCTGATCTTTATAATGGCATCATCGCTGATGTACCGTTTGTAGATGTCCTCACCACCATGCTGGATGACAGTATACCCCTCACTACAAACGAATATGATGAATGGGGCAATCCACACATCAAAGAGTTTTATGATTATATACTCTCCTATTCACCCTACGACAATGTCACTGCGCAAAATTATCCCAATATGCTGGTTTTGACGAGTTTTCATGATTCACAGGTTCAATATTGGGAACCGGCAAAATGGGTAGCCAAATTGCGTGATATGAAAACCGATAATAATCAATTATTATTAAAGACATATATGAAAGCCGGCCATAGCGGCTTGTCCGGCAGATTTCAAAAGATCAGAGACCTTGCATTAAGATACGCATTTATTTTTAATCTTGAGGGGATTATCGAATGATCATATAAGTAGAATGGATTTCATCTCACTCAAAAGTAACAGCAGATTTCTCGGCAATTATAAACGGAAAATCAGCTAAAGGTACTTTGTACTGATCTTCAGATTCTTCAATTAATGCCATTCCATATACAGTCCCATCAAGAAGATTGATTAGCACCGGTTTCTCAAAATGAGGCTGTCGAAGCGTCATTCGACAACTGCCAGGGGTTACATGTTCCTGAGCTCTCCAGGGCAACCAAAAAGCCATCATTTTCATGCCATCTGAATTTTGCAGTGCCACAGTGAATATATCATTCGCACGAGCGCCTAAAAAGTCTCCTTTTTTTAGAATGTCAATATCGATGTCAGGTTTTACGGAATCGAGTTCGCCATTCACTACAGCGGCCAAATTCTGAAAAGCATAAAACGCCGGTTTAGGCTGCAAGGTGCCCATACGTAATAATCCCTTGGCGTTTTTACGACCTCCGTTACCGAGAGTAAATTCCTGCAAAGTAAAATAAGCAGACACTTTCAACTCTTGAGACACATCTGCCAGCATGCGACGCAGGAGCCATTTTGCCTGGATTGTCTCGCCCCATGGGCCGGTACCTTGCCAGCCGTGACTATGCTGCTCTGATGGATAACCACATTCTGCCTGCCACAATTCAATCGAGTTCTTTTGAGTTTTGATTAGTTTCTTCAATTCACTGTATTGATGAGACGATGGTAGATAATAATCCGGTGTGCGAACCGGATAGCCAATTTTACGAATCGAACCTTCTGGAATGGCGTTATAAGGGTGAACAGTTATCACATCGATAAATGGAGCAATGCCAAACGCGAACATCTCTTGCGCATAAGGCACATCAACTCGAGCCAAACTTCCGCCTATAATTTGAGCCTCTTTATCGAGCTCGCAAATGACAGGTGCTATATGTTTAACCATCAGCACATAATCATAGGCACTCGGTTCGGGCTTCCAAAAAGACGGGTAATTGGGCTCGTTCCAGATTTCCCAGTAATCCACGTGGTCGCGGTAACGTGTCACGAGTTCTGACACATAATCCGTCCAGGCTTGTATGCCGGAATCACTGGCAATCGGCGGCAGATTATCAGTAAACCCGGGATGGCCGCCATGCAAACACACATACGGTTCAATGCCCCGCTCTAAAAGACCGTAAAGGGTTGAATCTAGATACTGCCAGTGTAATTCGCCGTGAGCGTCTTCAATTGTATTCCAATTGACTGAAACCCGGGCCCATTTTACACCCAGTTCAGAAGCACGCCGCAACAGAATTCTCAAAGTGGGTTGCAATTCGTCAAAATCGATACTTTTAGCAGCACGATTCAAGTGTGGTGGCAGCAGATTGAACTGGATTCCCCAGGGAGATTGCGTGATATTTTTCGATGATTGAGCGCTTAATTTCCCCAAAGATTTCATTGAAAAACTTATTTTCGGATTAATAGTATTTTGAGACCTTGCCCGAAAAGGACAAAACCAGATGAGCAGAATAATCACAAACGAGAAATAATTCTGTAAATTCTTGGACATTTAATACCTCATTAAACTGCTATGCAACTAATTAATTTTCACTTTTTGAGACTGAAAAAATGCGAAAGACCATAGATTGATTTTTCGAAAAATGAAAGCTTTAGCGATACGACCTACCCTTTTCATCATATCCTTCATAATCAAACCAGTCAAAATCTGCAGGGGAAGTGCCTGGTTTGCCATTGCCGGTGGTGTACATGCCGATATAGACACCGGTAAATCCGCCAGCGACTTCGGATGTTAAATAACGCGTTTCAACGGAATCTACAGTAACCAGTGCCTGTTCATTAACTGAATAAGAAAAAGAATAATGCGTGGGTGTACCACGCACACCAAGTTTAATCGCTCTGTCTGCAACGGCTTTTTTAAACGGAGTTGAGATAATACTTCCAACATTATAACGTACAAAAACAGTGCGTTCGTTTTTTTCTTGTGCAACACCTATAAAATAATGATGGTTGTTATTCATCCGCAGAACCAGTCCCGCTTCTTCATTGTCCTGCTGAGGTTCAAACTCCATCTGCGTAATGGCACGAAAATTAAAATGCTGCTGCCGGCGACCGATAAAGGCAGGAGACTGGTTTTCGTACATAGTAACAGCAGAACCGTGCAGTCGAAGCCAACCGGGGCGTTCTGTTAATGACCAGTCCTTTTCGTTAGGATTAAAAACAAAATTCCACATTAAATCAAGAGAATCGGCATCAAACTCATCGCGAACCGGCTGTTCCTGCCAGGTGACGGCAGGCAATAATTTGGCTGGTGTTTTCAGTTCGAGCGTGCCATCACTATTAACGACCGGCCATCCGTCATCACTCCAGGAGACCGGTGATAAAAACGTCTCTCGCCCTAATTGATGAAATTGCCCGCCAATGGGACGAAAGGCCAAAAAGAGCATCCACCAGGAACCGTCATGTGCCTGAATGAGATCAGCGTGCCCTGTTCCCTGAATGGGATGGCCACCACGATTACGATGTGTTAAAATCGGATTTTTCGAATACGACTCAAAAGGTCCCCACGGTGACCGGCTTCGGGCAATAGTTTCCATGTGTCCGTATTCTGTGCCGCCTTCGGCAATCATCAAATAATACCAGTTATTGATTTTGTACAAATGCGGTGCTTCTGGATAACGACCGCCTGTGCCGGGCCATATTTTGAGAATATCGCTTAATCGTTTGCCGGTGGCAATATCGATCTCTGACTGGTAAATCCCGCGGCCCTGCCACGGCTCACCGCCATTGGTGGTTAAATAGACTTTGCCGTTATCATCAAAAAATAGTGACGGATCGATACCGCCCTGGTCCACGTCAATGGGATCTGACCATGGTCCCGCCGGATTGGTGGCCGTGACATAAAAATTTCCCTTGTCTGTGACATTGGTGGTGATCATATAAAAAGTGTCGTCGTGGTACCGGATTGTTGGTGCGAAAATCCCGCCTGACGAATGAGCATTTTTCAGTGGCAATTGTTCTTCTCTTGTCAGACAATGGCCGATGTGCCGCCAGTGCACCAGGTCCTTGCTGTGAAATACAGGCACGCCGGGGAAATATTCGAACGTACTGGTCACCAGATAATAATCCCCACCCACCCGGCAGACGCTCGGATCCGGGTAAAATCCGGTAATAACCGGATTGTAAATTGTATCCACAGGTGCGTGCTGAGCAAAAGATACTGCAAATAACATGAAAAACAGAAATAAACTTTTCACCTGATCCTCCTGTTATAGGTGTAATCAACTGACCGTCAGAATCTATCTTTTCCGACACCTTTTGTCAAAAGAGTTTTAAATTCATCGAGATGTGCGTGATAAACGTCTCGCGGCTTAGAGTCATACTTTTTACAAATCGAAGCAGCCATGCCGACCACCTCGCCCATCATGCCGGTTGTGCGCATAACGCGTATCGTTCCCAACGCGACATGTGTTACACTGATGCATCTGCCAGCCATGAATAAATTATCAATATTCCGCGAATACAAACACCGGTAAGGGATAGGATAAGGTTCGATTTCCGGTTGCTCGCAATATGAGAGAAACGGATCAGCAGGAAAATTCTGTTCATTTTCCGGTTGGGGATAGTGAAGATCGATGGACCATGTCGTGGTCACGCACGCATCCGGGTAGAACTTTTGCTCCTGGATATCCTGCTGCGTCAGAATGACGTCGCCCATCAGCCGTCTTGATTCCCGTTTACCGCCAATATACGCAACCCATGCCAGTTTTAGATTTGCGTATTTGTCTTTGTGCTGACTTGCATTTTTCAGAAACGCCCAGTTCCCGTAAATAGCGCGGAACATATAATCACGAATGTATTCAAATTCCTCGATTTGATGCCTGTTCATACCGGTTTCCCATTTCCACGACGCTTTTGCGATCGGCATAGCCGTTTCTTCGTTGAACTGAATGGCCCAGGGACAATCCGGAAAACCGGAAGCGGTATCCTGTTTTTCGGCATACCAGAGCACAGAGGTACCCAGGGTTTGTTTATCCTGCTGTTCTGGCGCCATCGATTCATTGGTACTGTTCTGGCCTTCGCGGCCATATCGATAATCTGCTCCAGCCAAATAGCCAATGGTACCGTCTCCAGTGCAATCAACAAATAATGGAGCTGAAAAACGCAGTTTTTCGTTGCTGTGGGTATTCATCGCAATAATAGCCTGGATTTGATTATCTTTAGTTTCGACTTTATAGGCGTGCCAATTCAAATACAGATCGATGTTTTCTTCAGCTAAAACAGCTTTTAATTTTCTGTCATCCTGATAAGTATCAGCCGACGAGGCATTGCCGCCGCCTTTGCGGGAAATCTCATTCGCCACATCACCGATGCGCGGATAAGGCTTGAGATTGGTTTTGCCCAATGCATGTACGCGCACTTCGGAACTGTTATTTCCGCCTAACACAGGCCTGTTTTGAACGAGGGCAACCTTTACACCGAGCCGTGCTGCAGAAATTGCCGCGCACGTTCCTGCCATGCCGCCACCAATAACGACAAGATCGTATTCTCCGGCATCTTTGGACGTCACGGGATGACCGGTTACCTCGCTGCGATATTGAGCCAGCGCGCTGTTTTCCTCTGGAGGAACAAAAGTTGTATCAGCACACAAAACAATAGCATCGCATCGGCCTTCAAAACCAGTGAGATCGTGCAGGCGAACGGTTGTTCTCGGTTCGTTAATGTGAACCACACCTCCATCCTGCCATGCCCATTTTTTACCCCTGTCGCCAAAAGTGCCCACGTTTTCATCGTTGACAAAAAGTTGAAACTGTCCTGGAGCTTCCTCATTTGTCCACGGCGAAACCCAGTTCCATGTTCGCACCCATAATCGATACGCTCCGACAGCCAAAACATTAACTGTGGTTGAAGCGTTAGGAACTGGCACGCCCATGCCGTGAGCCAAAAGCACCGGCGATCCTGTGGTGCTTATAAATTGCTGATCAACAACCCATCCGCCGTGTTCACAAAAAGATTCAGCTTCAATGAGAATATCGTTGCGAGCTAAAGCCATCGAAGCGATTGAAATCCCGACCAGTATAAAGAAAACTTTTTTCATTTTTTCTTTCCCTCTTTCGATTCCATATTCTCAACCGGGACAAAATCGATGAGATGCTCATTCGGATCAATTCGGACAAGCTGTACCTGAATTTTCTGGCCAAGCTTGTATTCCTTGCCAGTATATTGCCCAACCATGGAGTAATTATTATCATCAACAATATAATAATCGTCATCCAGCGAGGTGACGTGGATCAGTCCGTCGATGAGGTATTCTGGCAGATGGACAAAAAATCCAAAGTTGAGAATCCGAATGATCACGCCGGTGAATTCTTTGCCGTGGTGCTGCTGCATGTACTGTATTTGTTTCAGTTTGATGCTGTCGCGTTCGGCTTCCTGATACTGGATTTCCCGTTTTGTCGAATCCTCGCATTTTTTTTGCAAATCTTTCAAAGATGTTTTGGACGCCGCAGTGGATGTTGAGGTAGCGTATTCTTTGAGCAAACGATGCACCATCAAATCCGGATACCGGCGTATAGGTGAGGTAAAGTGAGTATAATATTTATAAGCCAATCCGAAATGGCCGATGTTTTCCGTATCATATCGCGCCTTGGTCATGGTACGCAACATAGCGTCGTTCAGGACAGAAGCTGCGTTGTGCTCCTGAAACTCATCAGCCAATTTTTGGAAAAATGATGGCGTCAGTTGCTTCGGGATTTTCATCTTTATGCCAAAAGCATAACTGAGTTTTAATAATTCGATCACTTCCTGTTTTTCCGGCTTGGCATGAACCCGGTATACAAATGGCGGCGAGTTATCCAATTTTTCGCCAAGTATCATTCCGACATGACGTGCTATGGTTTCATTTGCCAGCAGCATAAATTCCTCGATGAGCCGGTGCGTGTTCAGTCGTTGGCGGATTTTAATGTCCACAGGCCAGCCCTTTTCGTTCAAAGGGATTTCCACTTCCGGGCTGTCAAAATCGATGCTGCCGCGCTGGCGGCGGCGCTTGATGAGCGCCCTGGAAAGGTCATACATATTTCGCAGCGTGTCAGCAAACTCGCTTTTCATTTCGCCATCTAGAACAAGTTGTGCTTCTTTGTAATTGAACCTCTTTTTACTGTTAATCATCGTCTTTTTGATATCATAAGAAACAAGATGACCTTTTGGTGTGAGCTGCATGAGTACACTGAAGGCAAGCCTGTTTTGCCCCGGAACCAGGCTGCACAATTCACTCGAAAGGCGCTCGGGAAGCATGGGGATCGCACGATCGACGAGATAAACAGACAGTCCGCGTTTTCTGGCCTCTTTTTCGATGGGCGAACGCTCGTCAACAAAGTGACTGACATCAGCGATGTGTACGCCGAGGCGCCAGTTGCCGTTGTCCATTTTTTCCAGCGACACGGCATCGTCAAAATCTTTGGCATCTATTGGATCGATGGTGAAACAGACGACATCGCGCAAATCCATACGGACTCTTTCTTCTTCGGCTGGAATGCTGTCAGGTAATTCGCTTGCCGCCTTTTCTACTTTTTCAGAAAATTCTCTGGGCAATTGATGTTTGTAGATCAGGGAAAGCATTTCTACACCCGGATCATCCGGGTAACCCAGCACCTCAACTACAGGCCCGGCAGGATTCATGCCGTAATGCTCCCAGTGTTCTATTCGGGCAACAACCTTTTGTCCTTCCTGGGCATTGGCTTCCTCGCCAGGCGGAATAATAACGTCGCGTTGAATTTTGAGATCATCCGGAATGAGATAACCGTACTTTCGTCCCCATCGAAACGTTCCGACAATCAAAGTGCGGGCGCGCTCAAGCACCTCGGTTATCTGTCCTTCTGGATTTTTTCCTTTTCTGGAAGCAAATAACCGAACCCGGACCGTATCCCCATGCAGGGCATTTGCCATATTTTTCTGACTGATAAAGATATCTTCGCCTTTTTGGGATTTGACAAAACCATAGCCCTGGGTATTGACATGCAATCTCCCTTCCAACTCATTTTGGGGCTCTCCCATGCCAAAACGGCCTTTTTTAAATTTGTGGATCCGGTCCTGGCGAGCGAGTGAACGAACAGTCTGGCGAAGTTCTTGATATTCATCGTGCGGCACCCCCAGCCGACGCTGAATTTCTTTGATCTTTAAAGCGCGAAAGGGTTCTGATGAAAGCAGGTCCAGAACCCTTTTTTTTAAATTAGCCATGATAACTCTACTTTTCTGATTTTAGGAATTTTTTAATCATTATATGATGGTGGCTTTTCAAGCAGCCGAAAAGACGGCTCAGAAATCGTTTCTGTCAAATTGCACAGCGGAATATTTTTCAATTTTATCTTTGAACAGTTCAATAATTTCTTCAAGACGACCCTCTGTTTTCGCCTCGAAACGCAAAACCAGCGTGGGTTGCGTGTTTGACGCACGAACTAGTCCCCATCCATCATCAAACTGAACCCGGGCGCCGTCAATGTCAATTACTTTGTACTCTTTGCTGAAATCCTGGATCAGATTCTGCACCACGTCAAATTTTGCTTCATCAGCGCAATTGACCCGTATTTCAGGCGTTGAGGGGAAATTGGGGATTTCATCGACGAGCTCACTAAAAGGTTTATTTGCCTTTGACACGATTTCCAGCAGTCTTCCAGACGCGTAGAGTCCATCGTCAAATCCGTAATACTCGTCGGCAAAAAACAGATGACCGGACATCTCCCCGGCAAACGGCGCATTGATTTCTTTCATTTTAGCTTTGAGCGGAGAATGACCGGTTTTCCACATCAGTGGTGCGCCGCCATATTTTTCGATCTCTTCTGGCAAAGCCATGGAGCACTTTACGTCAAAAATGATTTGTGCGCGTGGATTTTTAATCAGCACATCCCGGCTAAACAGAGCCAGCAGTGTATCGGCGAAAATGAGACGGCCCTTATCGTCTACTGCGCCAAGGCGGTCGGCATCGCCGTCATAGCCTATGCCAACATCTGCGCCTTCATCAAGGACTTTTTGCTGCAGGTCTTTCATGTATTTTGGCACAGTAGGATCCGGCAAATGATTGGGAAAGTTCCCGTCCGGTTCACAGTAGAGCTCGATGACATCGAGCCCGAGTTCTCTTAACAGAGAAGGCGCGAGAGGCCCGGCTGTGGCATTACCGGCATCTATCACTATTTTAAGTTTCTTTTTCATGGAAAATTTGGACTTGAGCATATCCAAATAGTCCGGGATGATGTCGCGTTTTTCTTCGCTGCCATTCTCTGCTGTAATAAAATCATTTTCCTGAATGATGCGTCTGATTTCAGTAATATCCTTGCCATAGACTGAGGCGGTTCCTTCACACATTTTAAATCCGTTGAATTCGATAGGATTGTGGCTGCCGGTAATCATGACGCCGCCATCGCTTTGGAACTGAATAATCGAAAAATACAAAGCCGGAGTGGTGACCTGGCCAATATTAATCACATTCATTCCGGTTGACAAAATCCCTTTTATGTACAACTCTGAAAGATGCGGCGACGAGAGTCGCAAATCATAGCCAATGGTGAGCGTACTGTGCCCGCGACGCTTCATAAAGGTGGCAAAGCCCTTGCCAAGATTTAAAACCACATCATCAGTCAAATCAGTATCAACGATACCACGAATATCGTATTCCCGAAAAATAGATAAATTCATTATAAGCTCCTGTTCCAGTTCATTTTAACGATCCGGTCTTTTCCTGCTAAGTCTTTGATAGTTTGGATATTTTCAAATCCTGCTTCTGAAAAAATATTTGTTACACTTGCAGATTGTTTCTCTCCGATTTCGAAAAACGCAATGCTGTTCGGTTTTACCAGATCAGTGAGAATATTGGAAATCCGTCGATAAAAATCCAGTCCATCGTTACCGCCAAGCAAACTGACCTTGGGTTCATATTTTTGGATTTCCGGTTGAAGCTGTTCAAATTCCCGAAAACTCACATACGGCGGATTGCATACCACAACATCAAAACTATTCGTGTATTCCGGCGGCCAGGGCTTCAGCGCGTCATTCTTTTTAAACGAAATATCGACGTTATTAATTTCCGCATTTTCCCGGGCAATGTCCAGAGCATCTTCAGAGATATCAACGGCCTCCATCCTGGCATTCGGGCAATTTTTTTTTATGGCAATAGCAATGCAACCAGACCCTGTACCAATATCCAGTGCCCGGAATTTTTCGTCCCTGTCAAAACGACCAGAGCAGTAATCGATGACGTGTTCAACTAAAATCTCGGTTTCCGGGCGGGGAACAAGAACACCCTGACGCACTTTGATGGGCAGAGAATAAAATTCCGTTTCGCCAATGATGTATTGCAGCGGTTCTCTGGTTAGGCGCCGCTTGAGTATTTTTTTAAAACGTAAAAGTTCATCAGGAATTAAGGGGCGATCAAAATTCGTATAAAGTTCAACGCGGGAGAGTCCCAATGTATGGGCCAGGAGCCGTTCGGTGTTCAGGCGGGCGTCATCAAAATTTTTCTCAAGTAGATAATTTGTGGTCCATTCGAGTAACTCGAGCAGCGTCCAATCCTTTTTCTTTTGTGTATCAGACACGATTATTCCAACGTTTTGAGTTTCTCAGCCCGATCCGCCATTTTGAGTTGTCCGGTTATTTCCTCAAGGTCTCCCTGAAGAATTTCGTCAAGGCGATAAAGTGACAAATTTATTCGGTGATCTGTAACGCGTCCCTGTGGAAAATTATAAGTGCGAATTTTTGCGCTGCGGTCGCCGGTGCTAACCATGGATCGCCGTTCCGCCGTCAGTTTGGCTCTCTCTTTTTCCTGAGCTTGTTCATAAAGACGGGCTCGAAGAACTTTAAGCGCTTTGGCTCGATTTTTATGCTGTGATTTTTCATCCTGGCAGCTCACAACGAGACCTGTAGGAATGTGAGTAATGCGCACTGCAGAATCTGTTGTATTCACACTCTGTCCGCCGGGCCCGGAGGAGCGAAACACATCGATCCGTAAATCGTTTGGATCGATTTGCACATCGATGTCTTTGGCTTCGGGCAATACAGCTACAGAAGCGGCGGAGGTATGGATGCGGCCGCTGGTCTCTGTCGTTGGCACTCTCTGGACACGATGCACACCGGCCTCGTATTTCATTGTTCCGTAGACATCTTTACCTGAAAGCAAAAAGATGATTTCCCGGAATCCGCCAATGCCTTGAGGGTTGGACGACATAACTTCGGTTTTCCAATTATGTTTTTCAGCGAAATGCTGATACATACAGAACAGATCGCCGGCAAACAGCCCGGCTTCATCCCCGCCGGTACCAGCACGTATTTCAACGATGGCATTTCTTTTGTCTTTGGGATCTTTGGGAACGAGAAGGTTTTTCAGAGTATTTTCCAGGTTTTTCTTTTGATCGTACAACTCGTCGATTTCCCCCTGTGCCATCTCTTTCATATCCTGGTCATCTTCTTCTGCCAGCACTTCTTTAGCGCCATCAATATCTGTTAAAACTTTTTTGTAAAGACGATATTCTTTTATAATTTCCGACAACTCGGATTCTTCTTTGGCCAGATCCCGGTAAACATCGGTTTTTTGAATGATATCGGGGTCGCTTAATTTTTCTTCAAGTTCCTTATAACGTTCTTCAACTTGTTCGAGTTTATCTATCACGTGAAATCACCTGCTATTAACTTTTTTGTGGCAAGACGTCCACTTTTGAATCTCCGGCCTGCGGGTCTTTACCCAGCACGCATCTGAGTGCTACCATGGCAACTTCCAACTGACTGTCGTCCGGATCTTTGGTGGTTATTTTCTGCAGCCAGAGTCCGGGCAATACGAACAATCGAAAAAAGCGATTGCCGGATGCTTTTTCTGACAGCCGGATGAACTCATAAGAAATTCCACCAATCAGCGGGACAAAAGCAATTCGAAGAAAACGCTCACCAACATTATCCGGATGACCGAGCGTCATGAACACTACGATACTGACCAGCATGACAATGAGTAAAAAACTGGTTCCACAGCGGGGATGCAGAGTTGAGTACATTCTTGCCGATTCAATATCGAGCGCTTTTTTATTTTCAAAGGCGAAAACGCTCTTGTGCTCTGCACCGTGAAATTCAAAAATCCGCCCAATTTCTTTCCATAAAGAAATAATATAGATATAGGAGAGAAAAATAATCAACCGGAAAGCACCATCTACGAGATTGAATAAAATACCGTCTTTGACATTCAGCAAATCTGTGAGAACTAACGGCAGGTAAAAGAACAAACCGAGTCCCAAAGCGAATGAGAAAATTACGGTAGCAACCATCCACACTGTATCCCATGGTGATTTTTCTTTAGTTTTTCCAGTTTTTTTGTTTTCTTCTTCCATGGCAACATCGCCTGAAAAGGACAACGCTCGAATTCCAAGGACAATCGATTCAATCAATGACACCGCACCGCGTAAAATCGGCCATTTGAAGGGTTTAATCCGCTGGGAGATGGATTCAAAGGCATCATCTTTGACCACAATTGAACCGTCTGGCTTGCGAACCGCAACCGCCACGCGATCAGGGCCCCGCATCATCACCCCTTCCATCACTGCTTGCCCGCCAACTGTTATCTTTTTTTCTTGCTTGTCCACGCTCACTCCACATAAAAAAACGGAATCAATGTCAAAAGACACCCATCCCGCTTGAAAAATGTCAGAAAAATGATGCTAATTTTTCTGGTTTTTATAATTACCGTACTTTTTGCGAAATTTGTCAACGCGACCGGCGGTATCTACCAACTTTTGTTTGCCGGTAAAAAAGGGATGACATTGGGAACAGATTTCAACTTGAATATCACCTACTGTGGAATAGGTTTCAAATGTGTTTCCACAAGCACATGTGACAGTGCCTTTTTTATATTCAGGATGAATTCCTTTTTTCAAAACAACCTCCTAAAAGCTGTATAATTTTTTTCATTCAGAATTTTAAATATAATTTATTTTTTCGCTAAATGCAAGAGAAACATTGCAAACCAATTCATCTTGGATATTACAATTTCCAGAGCATAAAGTTCCACTGCAACCATTGAATCCGTCAGATCAATTATTCTGCACGGACTCATCCGGTTCTGCCAGGATACTATCCTGAAACAGGCATTCAAGGCTAAGCTTTTACAAGCGGTTTATACCGGCAGAAAAGTGTTACACGCTCATTGACTCGAGAAATGCTTTATTGGATTTTGTCCCCTGCATTTTGCTGAGCAGGAATTCCATCGCTTCAACGGTTTGCAATTCAGAGAGTAACTTGCGTAAAATCCAAACCCGGTTGAGCTCCATCTTATCCATCAGCAGCTCTTCTTTTCGAGTTCCGGAACGGTTAACATCAATAGCCGGGAAAACACGCCGGTCTGATAAACGGCGGTCCAGCACGAGTTCCATGTTACCGGTACCTTTAAACTCTTCAAAAATAACCTCGTCCATACGGCTGCCAGTGTCGATAAGGGCGGTAGAAATAATTGTCAAACTGCCGCCTTCTTCGATATTTCGTGCCGCGCCAAAAAATCGTTTCGGGCGATGCAATGCATTGGCATCCACACCACCGGAGAGAATTTTGCCGGAATGGGGTACCACAGCGTTGTGAGCCCGTGCCAGACGGGTTATGCTGTCCAGAAGAATAACAACATCGTGACCGAATTCAACCAGACGCTTGGATTTTTCGAGCACCATGTCAGCAACCTGCACATGTCGTTCTGCTGGCTCATCGAACGTGGAGCTGATCACCTCTGCATCAACGGAACGCTGCATGTCAGTCACTTCTTCAGGGCGTTCATCGATCAATAGTACAATCATTTTTACATCAGGATGATTGTATAAAATTGAATTGGCAATTTGCTGAAGTAACGTGGTTTTGCCTGTTTTGGGTTGTGCAACGATGAGTCCGCGCTGTCCCTTGCCTATAGGTGTCAGCAGGTTCATGATACGTGTCGAATAATCATTTGCTTTGACTTCGAGATTAAAGCGTTCTTCCGGATAGAGAGGTGTCAGATTGTCGAAAAGAATTTTCCCCTTGGCTTCGTCAGGATTCTCAAAATTGATCGCTTCAACCTTGAGCAAAGCAAAAAAGCGTTCGCTGTCTTTTGGCGGGCGAATCTGACCGGAAATCGTATCTCCGGTTCGCATGCCAAAACGTTTAATTTGCGACGGCGAGACGTAAATGTCATCCGGCCCCGGTAGATAGTTAAAATCCGGTGAACGGAGAAATCCATAGCCGTCAGGTAGGACTTCAATGACGCCTTCGGCGAAAATCAAGCCCTCTTTTTCGGTCTGTTTTTCCAAAATTTTGAAAATCAGTTCCGATTTTTTAATACCCGTCACTCCGGTAACACCAATTTCCTGAGCTAATTTTGTGAGTTCGGATATCTTTTTGGTCTTTAATTCTGCAATATCCATTTTTCTCCTCTTGATTGTTACAGATTTTAATAAAAATATAAATTCATAATTGAATAGACACAAGTAGAAATCGTTATAGCCTTTCCTCTTTTGTGATCTATTTTAAAAAAGCTGTCATTTTTCATTTGGAAAGTCAGCCGGTATGAAACGGCGACAATGTTTGCGCGATATTGGGTGTCCGCGACTTTAATTTTGAGGTTCGTCCCTTTAATTTGTTTCTATAATGCTTTTTTCTGTTTCCATATTAAATGAGTTATTGCCCTATCAAGCCGATGTGAAAACTGACTATACTCTTGATTTCCTGACAATTACCTGCCCCGCAGCCACACGTTGACACTGCCCGTCAAAGAATGCTTTTGTATTTCCGGTTTAAAAAACAATGGCTTCCCACGTTATCTGTCGCTTCATGTAAATACTGTTGAACCACTCTTGTGCGAAATCTTCTCAGCTTTAAACCAAAGGCCATAATCTCAAAGACCATTATATGCGCAGGTGCGTAATTTTGAAAGACTATCGCAATATCACAGTTTTTCGGAGGTATTTAATTTCCAACTTTGCCGTCAATAAAATGTTCCCCACTGTTACCTCTTCAAATCTGGCAAGCCTTTGCAAAATGGTCGATTTACCGCTTCCGGAAGGTCCGACCAGAATAATAAACTCTTTATCCTGAATGTTCATATTACCTGACTAACAGCGCGAATTTGCCATAGACCTTCCATACCTCCTGCAATATCATATATGCCATAATTATCTCGCAACCATGTAAAATTGTGGACTGTTATGTCATTTTCGATGTTTGTTGGCAGTTATTTAGAAGATAAAAAGAGGTACAAAGCAATGAAGGCTTTAACTTTGATAAAACTACATAAAATTAATCAGTTTGTCAAGCTTTTTATTGCTTGCATCGCCTCTTGCATAATGAAATGCGAGCCAGTAATACAAATAATTGTCTGCTCGCTTGCTTTTTTCAAAGCTGCTTCTGTTCCATTCCACACATTTCGCGGAATACAACCTTTTCCCTGCCGTTTTTTCACGTGCTCATATAAAATTTCGGCTGGCAAAGCGCGTTCAATGCGTGCTGCTACCGGTTGAATTGTGCAATTAGTTGTCAATAAAATGTCGATAATCGACCGGTAATCTTTGTCATCTGCCAATCCCAGGACAAAAATGATATGTCTTTTAGGATAAAAATAATTTAACAGATTAACCAGTTTTTGAACAGCTTCCGGATTATGAGCTACATCAATAATGGTGACAGGATTACGATGAACGATTTGGAACCGGGCATCCCATTTTACAAAGCGCAATCCGTTAACAATGTCCTCAATTCGAATATTCCACGTTTCATCTGGCAGAAGAGATGTTGCCGTTGCTGCCAGACACGCATTGTGAATTTGATGTTCACCAGTCAATGGGACCTGTACATGTACGCTTGAATTATTCTTTAGCTCAAGCTGAAAGTTCGCCCGGTCTTCCTTTTGCACAATATCCTTAACCTGACACCATTCTTTCAAGCGATAAAGAACCGAATTTGTATCCTGGCATCGCTTCCGAATGACAGCCTCTGCTTGTTCCGGTAAATGTCCAACAAGGCACGGGACGCGCTCTTTAATAATACCAGCTTTTTCGCCTGCAACCTCCATAAGTGTTGAACCAAGATATTTTGTGTGATCGAGCGAGATATTGGTAATGACAGAGAGAAGCGGATTGATAATCGTGGTGGCATCAAGCCGTCCTCCCAAACCTACCTCAATCACTGCGATATCAGTTTTTTGTTCCGCAAAATAACACAAAGCCAGCAGGGTAATGGCTTCAAAAAATGTGCTTTTCTGCTCTTCCACCGGCTTTTGTATATGCACAACCAGCCGGTAAAAATCTTCTCTTGAAATATAATTTCCATTTATCCGAATACGTTCGCGCACATTGTAGAGGTGTGGAGAAATATAAAGTCCGGTTTTATAACCGGCTTTACTGCAAATCGAAGCGGTCATGGCCGCAACAGAACCTTTGCCGTTTGTTCCTGCAATGTGAATAAATGATGTATATTCCTGGGGATTGCCTAACTGATTTGCCAGGCTACGCATGGCGTCCAGGCCGAGTTTCCAGCCGTATTTTTGCCGGCTGTACAACCACTCGACGGCTTGCTCGAAATTTGTGATATCCATTTTTTTATCTAATCAGTCCGGTAAGGAGCATTCCAGTAAAACCGCGTTAAACCGTTAGCAGTGCCAAACCACATATAATCGCCTTCCTGATAAAGAGCATAAACCAAATTATCAGACAAGCCATCCACGACAGTGTACCGACGCCACCGGTTCCCGAAACGATCGTATTTCAGGACACCATTGTTTGTAGCCACCCAAACTGCCTGTTTGGTAGCCAGCATTCGGTTGATCGCAGCATCCACACGGTGCAGCCGACTTGGGACGGAAAGCAGTTCCCGGGTATTAATATCCATGCTTCCCACTCCCTCATCTGTACCAAACCACACTTCATTTTTCCACACAGAAACAGCATAAACTGGCCGGCTGACGAAATCGACATCAACTATAAATTTGCCCTGTTTTTTCCGCTTATCGTATCGATAAAGACCCAACTCGGTGCCCATCCAGATAATGTTATCCTGCATATCCAAATCGTGAACCGCAGTGACCATTAACCTCCGCGGCAGCACACGCTCCACAATCAACGAGTCTGATAAAAGAGATTGTTTATCCACCCGCGACACACCGCCCAACGTAGCGGCCCACGCGGATTGGTCATCAAGGATAACATCTGTTATGCGTTCATCCGACATGTTGTGAACATTTCTTAGTGTTTTCCAGATATTTTCCTGCTTGTCAAAATATGTTAATCCCCCGCGCGTTCCAAAAAAAACAAAACGATCGTCAGCAACAATTGACGTGATCCGGTCATTATCAAAGCCGGTAATCAGGTGCGGTTCGTAATAATTAGGATTTTCTTGAGGACCAAACCACTGGGTTACGCCAGCCGGTTCTCTGCGGTCCTGCATGCCTCCGATCCATAACGCTTCACCGTCTGGTGCAATAGCATCGACGGTTTTGTTCCATAATCCGTATTTTAGCAAATGAAGACGAAGCATATTCATATCGCCTCGCGCAGCGCCAAGCCCCCAGGTACCAAGCCACATATTGCTCCAGTCATCCTTCACCCATGTGGTGATGGCAAAATTACGCAGCATGGTATCATCAATGACTTTGCGATTGTTATCAAAAAGATAACCGCCTTCCATAAAAAAATGGGGCAACTGTGTTGATCGTTCCTGACGTTTTCCGTACCACTGAATATGATTCTGGCTGGAAGGAGCTGAAGTGGCTTGAAAATCTGCATAATGATTATCCGAAAAATACCAATCGCCATCGGATGTTTTAATATAAACCCGTTGGTCATCGCCAAAACCAAAAGAACGGACAACTTCGCCGTCCATGCCGATTTCATCATAGAACACATTATGCCACCGTCGGGAAGTCGGTTCCAAATAACTGATTCCTGAGCGCGTGATGGTCCACAAATAACCGGTATTAAAATCTTTTGCTACCAGATAAACCTCGTTATCGGCCAGGCCGTTGCTAATTGTCCATGGGAATTCCCATTTGTTGTTATAAAAATTATATCTGGTAATGCCGCCTGTTGTTGCAAAGTACACATACTCATTTCCCAAAGACACGTAATTCACATAGCGGGTGGTGGAATAAGTGATCCAATCTCCTTGCTCATAATTGCGATTGGTTTCGTAAATTCTGGGTTGCGTCAAAACCGGGGCAGACACATTCAGAAGAGTAAATAAAATGAAATAAATTTTAAATTTCATTTTTCCTCATTTAATTCCGTACTTTAATTTTTTGTGCAAATTAGCCCTGTCTGTTTTCAGTATACTGGCCATCCGGCTCACATTGCCATCACAGGAGTGAAATGTTTTTCTTAAAATATGTTCCTCGAATTCATTCAATTGGGCTTTTAAAGAAACATTTTCAACAACTGCCGGTATGTCGATTTTCTTTTTCATGTTTTCGGATGTTCTAACAAGGTTCTCAACATCCAATGCTGTCATTTCCTCCCCGGATATCATAATACCCAAACGCTCAACGATATTCCTTAGTTCCCTGATATTCCCGGGCCAGGAATGCTCTTTCAATCGCTCTATAGCCTCGGGTTGCAGTCGCTTGGGACGTTTACCATTTTTCACTGCATAGACATTCAAAAAGTGATGCACCAGTTCAGGGATATCCTGGCGCCGCTCACGGAGCGGAGGAACAGTAACAGGAACAACATTGAACCGGAAATACAAGTCTTGGCGAAAATGCCCGGTCTGGATCTCCCGGCGTAAATCTTTGTTGGTTGCTGAAATAATGCGCACATTGAACTTTTTTGGTTTTGTGCTGCCAACCGGGGTAAATTCATTTTCCTGAAATACACGCAGAAATTTTGCCTGAGTTTCCGGCGACATATCTCCGATTTCATCCAGGAGGAGGGTGCCGTCCTCGGCTTGCTCGCCGTTCGTGCAGGTCCGCACATCGTGATGGTCTTTTTGCAGTATCCAGCGTATTGATTCGACGATATTTTTATCATCATCTACAACTAGTATTCTCATCGGCTTAAACTGATCTTTGCTTTAAGGTAAAGCTACCATGTGTTCGATGCGGGCGGCATTGGCGTCATTGGTTCGAACGTTTACAATAGCGTGACCGTCTTTATACTCGATTGACACCACATTGCCCAGCTCGTGCATCTGGGAAAGAACTTTGCTTTTATTTATAGGTACACTAACGTGTAGTTCAGTAACGTGCTCCCGGACAAACTTTAACATCTTTTCCAGCAACTTGTTCAGAAACATACCCCGCTCTGCAGAGATAAAAACACTCTCCGGATAATCAGATTTCATCTCATCAATAATAGAACGGTCGTTCAAAACATCAATTTTATTAAACACATACAAAAGAGGTTTATCGTGCACCCCCAATTCGTTCAAAACGTTGTTCACTGTCTGCAAGTGCTCTTTATAATGAAAATCAGAGACATCCACAACGTGCAGAATCAGATCGGCTTCTTTGACTTCTTCCAGCGTACTTTTAAACGAAGCGATAAGATGGTGCGGCAGTTTACGAATAAATCCGACCGTATCGATCAACAACATGGCGCGGTGATCGGGCATGTCAACTCTGCGAATAGTTGAATCGAGAGTGGCAAACAACCGGTCTTCAACCGTAACACCAGCATGCGTTAACGCGTTCATAACTGTTGATTTACCGACATTTGTATAGCCAACCAGAGCTGCTTTAAAAACATCCCCTCTGTTCTTCCTGCGATTTGAACGTTGCCGGGAAATTTTTCCCAGCTCATTTTCCAGCATAGCAATTCGCTTGCGAACCATTCTCCGGTCCACTTCCAACTGAGTTTCACCAGGGCCTCGCGTCCCGATACCGCCTGCCTGGCGCGACAAGTGCGTCCACTGGCGGGTTAACCGGGGCAGCATATATTTAAGCTGAGCCAACTCAACCTGGGTTCGAGCCTCACGTGTTCTGGCATTTCGGACAAAAATATCCAAAATGAGCCCGCTGCGGTCGATGATTTTTATATTACACAAATCTTCAAGATTCTTCACTTGAGCAGGTGACAGGTCATCATCAAAGATAATGAGATCCGCATCCAGATATTTGGCCATTTTTGCCAACTCTTCAGCCTTGCCCCGGCCAATCATGAATGCCGGTTCGCGTTTTTCACGTTCCTGTACCACCCGTTCAATGACCTGTGCTCCGGCCGTGTCCGCCAAAAGTTCAAGTTCATCCAGATATTCATTCAGTTGATATCGATTCTGATCCGGACGAATCATGCCGACGATAATAGCTTGTTCGGGTCTTTCAACACGTGTTTTTACCAATAATATCTCCCTTTTTTTTACAAACGTGCTTTCTGCGAAACCGGGGTTTCTCCCCGCTCCCGGTAAATCAGCATTTCCAGGAACAGCAAGAACAATGCTGCTACCAGAAATAACGGCCACAATTCCTGACCGTATCGTTGAGATAAAATTATATTTGCAAAATTTGCATTAGGTTCTATTAAATTGAACCGGTATTGTTTTTCCAGTATATCTTTATTTATTGAATTCAATTCCGATTCGCGTTGTTCCACATTGACCGCCCAGGAGTGCAGCAGTTCATCATTCATCAACAAGCTGTAAATACCGGCACCATCTGTGTGAGGATAATGAATCCAATCGCCATCCGGCTGAACCGTTGCTTTGACCTGGTCGGTAGTGCGGTCAGGGCGCTGTATCGTCAACTCGGCTTCCACTTTTTCTGGTGGAATTTTAAATCGAATTTCATCTTTGACGTGCCATTCCTGGCTGGCATGCGAGTGACGTGTTCCGGCATATCGAACCATTCGTGAAATCAGCGGTGCAAAAATAGTACGATGGACAATGTCGGAAAGTTGCACATCAAATCCTGTGGTAAAAACGAGAATAATACCTCGCCCCAACTTTTTTTCGAACAGCAGGGGCGATCCGTCACTAAACGTCATAATTTCGTCAACGTTCGGGGTTTGCTCTGCTTTGATAGCAAAATAAAATTCAGGCCTGGCAAACTTGGCATCCGGATTTTCGAAAATGCCGGTAAAAATTGGATGGGTGCGGTCGATATTTTGCAGTGAAAAGCCGGACTGCGTTTGTCCGTAAGAACCGATGACATCGACAAAACGGGGCAAATCCAATGGTGATAGAGCCTGATTGTAAGCGCGCAAATCGACATTTTCTCCGAGGGCAAAAATCAGTCCGCCGCCATTTTCAACAAAGGATTTCAATCTTGAGGATTGTTGTTCATCAATAGCGGGCAGATTAGACAAAAGCACTACATCATAATTGGCATAACTATGTTGAGATAGCTTTTCTTCATTTATTTCAGCAACAATAAACCTGTTATTTTTTTCAGAGGTGCCAAGTACGAGGGATACGTATTGTGTATCCCGGGGCTGATGTCCTGACAACAGCACACTGGTTTGTTCCGGGACATACAAGGTAAAGTATCGCCGGTTATCCTGCAAAATATCATCGTCTTCCAGCACAAGGCGGCCGTTCAAAAAACCTGTATTGTCAAGCACAAAGCGAAATGTTTTAACAGTGTTTTCGCCGGGAGACAGCGAAACCGATGTCTGGGCAACACGCTGATCGGCCAGGTAGAACTGGACCAGCGAATTCTGCAACGGCACGGTTCCGGTATTTTTGATCCGAACTTGAGCTTCAATCACCTTGCCGGTCTCCAGAATTGTGGAAAGTATCTCGACATTTTTAATCGAAAGATTTGCAACAGACTCGGCATTTAACGGAATGCCATAAATTTTTATGTCACCGGGTTCTGCCTGCAGCGAATCGACAAAACCGGATTGCTGAAAATCAGAAATGACATACATTTCTTTGTTCAAATTCGCACTCTGACGTAACAGGCGCGCGGCATAATCAATTGAGGCGGTAATATTTGTCGCGCTTTCACTAATATTTATCTCGTTAATAAACGAGTGCAGGCGCTCAGCATCATGAAATGACTGACGCCATAATTCATCTGTGGTATCTGTCGTTGTGCAAACGAATGCTTCGTCCCCGGACTTTATAAGATCAAGTATACTTTGTGCCTGCGTTTTCGCCTTTTCAAAAAGCGTTTCATTGCCGTCGCTACTCGTCATGCTAAACGAGTTATCCAGCACAAGCGCAAGACTGCTTTGTGCATTTGCGTGCGCAGCGGTCGGAGAGGTTTGTCTTAGAGTAGGACGTGCGAATGCCAAAATGATGAGAATAATGATCAGCGTTCTTAAAATGAGCAATAAAATTTGCCGCAACCGGATACGACGGATTTGTTTCTGTTCGAGTTCTTTTAAAAACTCGAGAGTACTAAACGGAATCGTTCTGGTTTTCTGGCGAGTGAAAAGATGAATCAAGACAGGAAGGGATGCCGCAAACAAGCCAAATAATATGACGGGATTTAGAAAACTCAACTCTTACCTAAAAACTCCAATTTAAATGGGATGAATGGCATTTTCGATCAATTCACACCATATATGGATGATCGAAATATGCGCTTCCTGAACTAACTGTGAATTATGCGATGGCACAATGAGATGATAATCGGTCAGTTTGGCCAGTTCGCCGCCATCGTGTCCTAACAGTCCAAGTGTTCGTATGCCTGTTTCCCGGGCGGTTTGTATAGCGTTAATCACATTGACAGAATTGCCGCTGGTGCTGATGCCAAGCAGCACATCGATGTCGCGTCCCAGGGCCATGACCTGTCGCTTGAATATTTCAGAGATGCCATAGTCATTACCAACTGCTGTGATAATAGAGGTATCTGTAGACAACGCAATGGCAGGGATTGCCGGGCGTTCGCGTTTGAGGCGGCCAACGAGTTCAGCAGCAAAGTGTTGAGCATCAGCCGCACTGCCGCCATTGCCACACAATAAAATCTTGCCGCTGTTTTCCAGGCAATCTGTCATCACCAGTGCCGGCTGCAATATCGATTCCGAGTAACTCTCTGCCAGGGTTTGTTTTAACCGCGCACTTTCCTTTAGATGATTTTTTATAGACTGCAGCTTGCGTTCCAATTCAGTTTCCTCAAGTTTCAGTGACATGAATAAATGGTTTTATTTCAAGACTTTGGTGATATGAAACACATGTTGATATAGTAAAATTTTTCAATTGTTAATCTTTGCGGCTAAAAATCAATTTTAATTTCTCCCAAAAAGGAGCTTTGGTGGAATCGGTGATGAGCTCGGGCTGTTCGAACTCGATCAGATCACCGGCAATGACCCGTCGAGGATTTTCATAAAATAATAATTCAGCCCGCTCCTGACCCCATTTTTCACACACGACCTCATAGGCTTTTTTTAATTTCAATGTTCGGCTGCGATTCTCATGCGCATCTGTAGCAGCAAGATGAACTGCATTAGCCTGCATTAAGATATTAGCCGTTGTTTTGGCCTGGTCACCAAAATTTCCGGTAAAACTTCCAGCCGTCACTTGTAACAGAGCGCCTTTTCTCACCAGACGCAAAACAGTATTCGGGTCCGCCATAACACTGCCGTTCCGTTCCGGATGCACGATAATGGGCGTTTTGCCGGTTGGGAGATTGTCAAAAACGTGTCGGGCAGCAGATTCCGGAATCATCGCCATTGGAAATTCGATCAAAAAGTAGCGGCCGTTGTTGGCAACAGTTGCTATTCGTCTATCCAGTTGAAAATCGGGTTGCACGTAGAGCTCGGAACCCATGTGAAGTTTAATGGAAATTCCAGCATCCCGGGCGCGCTTTTTTAATTCCTCATAAAGATCGATAAATTTTTTCTCTTCGTTCAAATCTTTACTGGACAGAACGTGCGGTGTGCACACTATTTCGATAATGCCATCCTGCTCGGCTTGTTTGAGCATGTCCATAGCCATCTTCCAATCTGCAGCACCGTCGTCACAGTAAGGGAGAACGTGCGAATGTGTATCAATGAATTTTGTCAATACGAAAATCTCTCAGTCTGGCTCACGTTTCACAGTATTCATGGAACAAGATGACCGGTCAATATCTATGTTTAATAAAAATTGAATAAATACTTGCTATTTTAACTGTGTAAAAATAAAAAGTTTTCAAAAATTTTTAAATTCGTGACATTTAATTGTCCTGTCACTTGTTTTGTTCGTGAATAGCAGCGGCAAATTCCTTGAGAAGGTTTTGACTGCCGTTTTCCTCGATAATACTGCCGGTAACAATGAAATCAGCACCGGCTTTTACTTTATTGGCAGCCTCTTCAGGAGTGCGAATACCGCCGCCCACGATAATTGGAATCGTGCAATATTCTTTCACGGTTCGGATAATAGGTTCAGGAACAGAATATACAGCGCCGCTTCCGGCTTCCAGATAAACACATTTCATACCAATATATTCCGCAGCCAGTGCATGCGCTGCGGCAATGTCGGCTTTTTCGCGGGGAATGGGACGGGTATCGCTGATGAAAAGCGCAGACGTCACACATCCGGATTCAATAAACATATAACCTGTAGAAATGGGCTCAAGGTCAATCGATTTTAGGATTGGCGCAGCCATAACCTGTTCACCAATAAGCGTATTGGCATTGCGGCCGCTGATAAGGGATAAAAATAAAATCGCATCTGCATAACGAGATACTTGTTTTGTACTTCCGGGGAACAAAATGACAGGCAGGCTGCACTTTTCCTTGATCTTTGACACCAAAAGATCAAGATTTTGTGTAAACAAAAGACTTCCCCCCACTAGTAGTGCGTCAACTCCAGCTTTTTCACAGAACTGCGCTGTTTCGATAGCACTGGACACCTCCTGTTTGTCCGGATCAATCAGAACTAAATAACCAGCTCCCCGCGCTTTTTTAACCTGAAGTAGCTTATCAAATGTCTTCACAGACGACCGATTCCTTTCGGATTTCGTTTCAGTTTGCCGGTTAGCTTGTTTGCTTGCTAACGATTTCTTCCACTTTTGATAAGGCAAGGGACAATTTTGATGTATCTTTTGCCCCTGCTAATGCCATATGAGGGTTTCCCCCGCCACCGCCATTAGCAAACTGGGCGACCTGTTTTACAATATCACCTGCTTTCAACCCTTTTTGTTCGATTACATCTTTGGTTACAACACAAACAAAAGATAATTTCTCATTCACTACAGAACCGAGCACGCCTACTCCAGAGCCGAGCCTGTCGCGAAGGACATCTCCGAATGAGCGCAGTTCATCAACGCTTTTGGCGTGCACATTTCCTGCCACAACCTGCACACCGTCGATTTTTTTGGCGGATTTGAGCAACTCGGAAATATCCTCCTTTGACGACTTTTGCCGCAGGTCCTTCAACTCCTGTTGCAAGGATTTCCTTTCATCCAGGATTTTTTCGAGCCGGTTATCGGTTTCTTCAGGCGAGCAGCCCAATAACGCAGCAGCTTTTTCTAAAAGATGCTCGCGATTTCTCAAATAGTGGTGCGCCTTCATGCCGGTTAAACACTCAATTCGGCGGATTCCCGCGGCTACTGATGTTTCATTGATAATCACAAATTCACCGATTTCACCGGTAGCACGAACATGCGTGCCGCCGCACAATTCTTTTGAAAATCCTTCTACTTCTACCACGCGGACTTTATCACTGTATTTTTCGCCAAACAAAGCAATTGCACCTGCTTTTTTCGCCTCATCAAATCCCACAACCTGCCAGGTTGTGGTTCTGTTTTGTAGAATTTGTTCGTTAACCATGTCTTCAACCTGCTTGATCTCATCTGGCCGGAGTGCTTCAAAATGAGTGAAATCGAACCGCATGTAATCGGGATGCACGAGCGAACCAGCCTGCTGTACATGATCACCTAACACACTGCGCAGCGATTTATGCACGAGATGAGTAACCGTGTGGTTGCGTTCAGTGCGCCGTCTTTTTGCAGAATCAATCTGTGCAAAAACTTTATCACCAGGCTGGGGTGAATTTCCGGATACGAGTTCTCCCAGATGAACGCTATGCCCGCCAATTTTTTTGGTATCTTTGACGCGGAATTCAAACGAGTCGTTTTTAATGATACCTGAATCGCCGACTTGTCCGCCTGACTCTGCGTAAAACGGCGTAACAGTGAGCACGAGTTTGCCTTGTTCATATTTGAGAACCTCAGAGTAGACTTCATCGCGCTCATAGCCGACAAACTCCGTCGCAGGCATGTCACCAGACAGCTCAATAGTCTGATAACCTTCGGTTTTTGATTTAGAGGAACGCTGACGTTGGGCATCCATTTCCCGGTTAAAAGCTTGCACATCAACGGACAGATTTTTTTCTTCTGCCATTAATTGCGTCAGATCGAGCGGAAACCCAAAAGTATCGTGCAAAACAAATGCATCTGTGCCGGGGAATACGTTCTCACCTTTTGAAAGAATATCCTGCGCTTTTTCCTCAAAAATCTCAATGCCCCGGTCCAGGGTTCGCCCAAAACTTTCTTCCTCGGACGCGATGACTTGCGCAATATAATCACGCCGTTCGTTTATTTCCGGATAAGCATGTCCCATTTCCAGCGCCAGTGTATCGACAAGTTTGAAAATAAACGGCTCGTGCACGTCCAGTTTCCTGCCAAAGCGGGATGCCCGGCGCAAAATGCGTCGCAGAACATAGCCCCGGCCTTCGTTTCCCGGAATAGCGCCGTCGGCAATAGCGAATGATAATGCCCGCACATGATCGGCAATGACGCGAAACGCCACACCCTGCTCGCTGTCCGGTGAATAGGAAATGCCAGTTATTTCTCCGATAGCTGCAATCAGCGGCGTAAACACATCAGTGTCATAGTTTGACGTCTTGCCCTGTATCACAGCAACAAGCCGCTCAAAACCTGCGCCAGTATCCACATGCTTTGCTGGCAACGGATGTAAAACACCGTTTTCATCCCGGTTGTACTGAATGAATACAAGGTTCCACAATTCGATAAACCGGGCGCACCCGGCATTCACTTGACAAACGTGATGCGGATCGGTAGAATCGCAATAATCAGCTCCGCGATCGATATGGATCTCGGAGCACGGTCCGCATGGCCCGGTATCGCCCATTTCCCAAAAATTTTCTTTTTTGTCAAAAGCGAGAACGTGCGAATGATCGATGTCAGTTTGCTTTTTCCATTCGTCGACAGCCTCTTCATCGAACGGGACATTATCTGTGTCATCGCCTTCAAAAACAGTAGCGTACAAGCGGTCTTTGGGTAATTGCCAGACGTTGGTCAATAATTCCCAGGCCCATTTGATAGCCTCGGCTTTAAAATAATCACCAAAAGACCAGTTGCCCAGCATTTCAAAAAAGGTATGGTGATACGTATCGCGACCGACTTGTTCCAGATCGTTGTGTTTACCGGACACGCGAATACATTTTTGTGAATCAGCAACCCTGGGATTCGGCCGCTGGCGTGTGCCCAAAAAGATATCTTTGAACTGGTTCATCCCGGCATTGGTAAACAGCAATGTCGGATCGTTCTGCGGCACTACCGGTGCGCTTTTAACAATTTGGTGTTTTTTGCTTTTGAAAAAAGTTAAAAATGATTGTCTAATTTCTGCTGACTTTACCATTTATTTTTTCGGTTAAATTTATCAATTATATTTGATCCAGCGCTTGATCCAAATCGGCTATAAGATCATCCACGTTTTCGATTCCCACTGAAAGCCGCATCATTCCTTCGGTAACGCCAATAGCATTACGTTCTTCTTCTGACAGGCTGACATGTGATGTCGAAGCCGGGTGCATAATAAGAGTATCGATTTCACCCAGACTCACGGTAAAATTACACACCTGGACAGCGTCCATAACCTCTTTACCGGCGTTAAAACCACCTTTTATTTCAAAAGCTAACATACCGCCAAATGCTGATAATTGCGCTTTTGCCAGGCTGTGCTGGGGATGAGAAGGCAATCCAGGGTAATAAACGTGCTCGACCTTTGGGTGCTGGTGTAAAAACTCGGCTATCGCCATGGCATTGGAACAGTGCCGTTCCAGCCGTATGGCCAGCGTTTTCAATCCTCTGATACCTAACCAGGCGTTAAACGGACTGATCACTCCGCCGTAAAGCTTGACGGTTTTTCGGATTTTTTCAATATACTCTTCCGAATGACTGACAAGCACGCCGCCGATTATATCGCCATGACCGCCAATGTATTTTGTCGCGCTATGGATGACCACATCTGCGCCAAATTTTAATGCCTGAATAATGGGAGGCGGTGTAAAAGTAGAATCGATAATAAAAATCAAGTTGTTCTCTTTGGCGATTTGGACCATAGCGGTTATATCAGCTACCGCCAGATTTGGATTGCCAAGCACTTCGGTAAATAATATTTTTGTTCGTGAATTGATGGCTTTTTTAATGCTGTCCGTATTTGTAATGTCCACAAAACGGGTTGACACATTAATGGACGCGAGTTCTTCAGTGAACCAGGCTTTGGTGCCGCCGTAAATAGTCGATGAAGAAACAATCTCATCTCCCGGCTCTACAAATGCGAGAACAGCGCTGCTAATTGCAGCCATCCCTGATGCCACAGCGATGCCAGCCCGGCCTTCTTCGATCACTGTAATCATGTGTGCAAAAAGCTCAGATGTGGGATTACTCTCACGTGTGTAAAAATAGCCACTCTTTTCGCCAGTAAACACAGACAACCCGTCAGCCACATTTTCATAATCAAAGTTCACTGTTTGAAATATGGGCGGAATATGTGAGCGCACCTGGCTAAAATCGACTTTATTGGCCGTTCGAATAAGCCGGGTGTCAACATGCCATTTTTTCAAATCATCGTTTTTCATGTTAAATTACAATTCATCCCAATGTTCAATCACGTCGCTGATCATTTCGTAATGGAACCCGCGACGTGACAACAAGTCGGATACGCGTTTCTTTGCCCTGTCCGGGTCCAGTTTTTGATATTTTTTCTTGCCTTTTTGGGCGACAATCCGGGCGTACTCGAACTCGCTTTTTTCCCGGTAAGCTTCTTCAATTCCGGTTTTTATATCTGCTTCGCTCAGACCTTTTTTTGCCAATTCTCTTTGCAAGTAAAAAGCGCCAACCGGTTTGGAAATCATTCGCGACCGGGAAAACATTTTGGCAAATTTTGTATCGTTTAGCAAATCATACTTTTTCAAATCAGCAATAGTGCGGTTAATACTTTTCGCAGAAAAGCCGGCTCTACTAAGACGCTCTCGCAATTCGTAAAGACTGCGATCCCGCACTTTTAACAACTGCATCGCTTTTTCTTTGGCAGCCCGGTCTTCCTCCATTGACTGAATCTTGTGAATCTGCTGTAAAGAAAGTTCATCGCCGCTTGCAATGCCTGATTTTAAAAGAACATCCTGATGAACGCCAAAAGCAAACTCGTTATTTACGAAAACAGAATAGCGGTCTTTGCGCTTTTTTTGCAGTTCGATAGCTGTAATTTTTCTGACCTCGCTCATGGTCTCCTTTCACAAGCGGGATCTATTTTACCGGTTGCTTGTTAGTTTCGGTTGCTTTTTTCTCTTTTTCCTTTTCTTTTATTAAATCGAGTTCAGCGCGAACTTTTTTCTCAATTACAGCTAGTAGTTCCGGATTTTGCTCCAGATAAGTCTTGACATTTTCACGTCCCTGGCCGAGACGTTCATCACCAAAAGAAAACCATGTTCCGGCTTTTTTAATGATTTCATTTTTAACAGCCAAATCCAGCACATCACCGCTGCGGGAGATACCTTTGCCGTAAATAATATCGAATTCTACTTGTTTAAAAGGCGGTGCAACTTTATTTTTAACCACCTTGACTTTGGTTCTATTACCAATCACATTATCACCGTCTTTGATCGACGCAATTCGCCGGATATCCAGCCGCACAGACGAATAAAATTTCAGGGCACGACCGCCGGTGGTAGTTTCCGGGCTGCCGAACATTACGCCAATCTTTTCCCGGATCTGGTTAATAAAAATCACAGTGCACCGTGATTTGCTGATTGCGGCGGTGAGTTTTCGCATCGCCTGGGACATAAGTCGTGCTTGCAGACCCACCTGGGCATCGCCCATTTCGCCCTCGATTTCAGCGCGCGGCACCAGCGCCGCAACAGAGTCAATAACAATCACATCCAGAGCGCCGCTTCGCACTAATGTTTCGGTGATTTCCAGCGCCTGTTCTCCGGTATCGGGTTGGGAAATGAGCAAATTGTCCGTATCCACGCCCAGGGCTTTTGCGTAGACCGCATCGAGTGCATGCTCGGCGTCTACAAAAGCGGCAAGTCCGCCGGCTTTTTGAGCTTCCGAGACTATATGCAACGCCAATGTCGTTTTGCCGGATGCTTCGGGACCATAAATTTCGACAACTCGCCCTCGAGGAATTCCGCCCACGCCAAGAGCGGCATCGAGTGAAATAGAACCTGTTGAGATACTGGGAACATCTACTCTGCGGTCTTCGCCCAGATACATAATCGAACCCTTGCCATAATGGCGGTCGATTTGCGAAATCGCCAGTTCAAGGGCTTTTTTGCGTTCATTTTTTTCGTCTACCATATATTATCCTATCATTTCGTTTTCAATCATCAGCTCTTTATTTTTTCGCTGACAAGCTTACCTCTTTTAACGGTGTATAAACAGCTCCGGTCGGCCGCAACTGACTTTGCATAACAATTACCTGGTCTGCCTTGAATGGCTTGAGTTCAAAATTGTGTTTTTTAAGAAAATCGGTCATTTCCGGGATTCCATTGCGGGATTTTACGCGGCCAAAAGTCAAATGAGGAGAAAAATCGCGTTTTTCTTTGGGATAGCCTATTTCCTCCAGAGCCATTTCGATATTCGACCCCAGTTCCAGCAGTTTTCCGGATTCTTCTTTAACACCTACCCAGAATACCCGTGGCCGGCGAAAATTAGGAAACGCGCCACAACCAGAGACCTGGATTTTCAACGGCGGAATCGCATCGCTTGCTTTTTGCACCGCAGAGGTGATCTCGGGAATTTGTTCCTCCTCAACATCACCCAGGAATTTGAGCGTCAAATGAATACTATCGGGACGCATCCACCGCACACCGTCGCCAAAAGGTTTGAGATCGTCCTGCAAATCAGCAATTTTTTCCTTAATTTTATCGGGTAATTCGAAACAAATAAATGTTCGTATTTTTCCCATATTAACCTTTTATATTCAAAATACGTTTTCGTAACAAATTTAGCACGGCCTGTGCCGAACGTTGTTTATTTCCCAAACGGTCATCGGCAAAGTTGTGTTTTTCAGAAATGGCGCCATTCTTGTCAGCATAGCCTATATAGACCAGACCGACTGGCTTTTCAACAGTTCCGCCAGTCGGACCGGCGATACCAGTGACAGATATGCCGTAATCCGTACCGGCTGCCTTGCGCACACCTTCAGCCATGGCTTCCGCCACCTGGGCGCTCACCGCACCATATTTTTCGATCAATTCACCAGGCACACCCAGCACTGAAATTTTCGCCCTGTTGCTGTAACTTATGATTCCGCGTTCAAAAAAATCAGAACTTCCGGGTACATTCGTCAGCTTGTTTGCAACCAGTCCTCCGGTACAGGATTCGGCCACAGCCAGTGTTTCTCTCCGCTCACTCAGCAACCTGGCGATGGTCTCTTCTAATGAGATATTATTCTCCGCATAAATATAAGGACCGACCCGGTCGCGGATTGTTTTTTCAGCTTTTGCAATATTCTGTTGTGCAACTTTTGACGTTTGCGCTGTACTTGTTAATCGAATTTTTACCCCGCTCAGGCTGGGTAAAAAAGCAATTGCGGTGTACTTTTCGATTTTTTTCACATCAAGTTTTTCGTAAAGTGTGCTTTCCGGAAGTCCGGTGGTCATCAAGATTTTTATCTGAACCACCTGGCCGCCGGCCTTTTCTTTCAATCTTGGTAATACGTCGCGCGTCATCATGGCTTTCATTTCCTGAGGAACACCAGGCATGACAGCATAAAAAACATGATTCTCCTCGAAGATCATTCCCGGTGCTGTGCCCAACTCGTTTTTCATGATCTCTGCTTTGTCCGGAACGAGCGCCTGCTCTTCATTCACCTTGGCCATATCCAGTACACGCCGGGTAAAACGGGCTTTGACCTCGCGCAAAACCTCTTTGTTTTTCACAAGGCGGGAATTAAAATGTCCCGCAACGACTTTTTTCGTCACATCATCGTGAGTGGGCCCCAGTCCGCCGGTAAGCAAAACAGCATTAGCCCGGTTCTCTGCAATATGCAACGCCTGTTTCAGGTGATCCTGATCATCTCCTACTGTAGTCACCCAATTGACTCTCAGAGCGATGTTCATGAGCTGCTCGCCAATCCAGCTCGCATTCGTATTAACAGTCTGACCAATCAGGAGTTCATCACCAATGGATATTATTTCAATTTTCATTTCTTTTTCACAACCCTCTGCACAAATGATTTTACATCACAAAATAAAAAGCGCTGCGTGCACCAGAATCAACGTATATACACCAGCGAAAACATCGTCCGTCATAATTCCCCAACCGCCGGGCCATGATTCTGCCGTACGAATTGGTACAGGTTTCCAAATATCGAAAAGCCGAAAAAGAAAAAAAGCTGATAAATACACCGGCCATTGTTTGGGCAGAGCGAGACACGCTACACATTGCCCAACAACCTCGTCAAGATTAATTAATCCGGGATCTTTTTCCGCATATTCTTGCGCTGTTACGCCAGATGCCCAAACACCTAAAAAATATAAAAGAACGCTAATGCCAAGTAACATGCTCCACGGCACAGCCGGAAGAAACCATAAAATCAAAACAGCGATAGCCGCGCCAACCGTGCCCGGAGCTATAGGGAAATAACCGCTTCCGCCAGTGGTTGCAATCAGCTTTGCTAGAATTTTCACATTCTGTCCTTTTATCGGTTCTTCAAATTTAACTGGTCTACGAGTTTCAAGTTGTTTATATTAAAAAAATTAACCGACAAAGGCAAGTTCTATTCTGTCAGATTTTTTTTAGAATCTTAATAATTGATCCGGTCTTCGATCGCTCGCGCCAATGTCATTTGATCTGCATATTCCAGGTCTGCGCCCATTGGGATGCCGCGTGCAAGGCGGGTTATTTTAATATCAAGGGGTTTGATTAATTTTACCAGATAAATAGCAGTGGCCTCCCCCTCTGTATTCGGATTTGTAGCAATAATAACTTCCCGGACATCACCGGAAAGCCGGTTTAAAAGTTCTTTGACGCGGAGGTCATCCGGACCTATCCCGTCAAGCGGAGAAAGGACACCTCCCAGAACATGATATAATCCATTATATTCACCTGTGTTTTCAAGAGCCAACACATCGTTAGGCTCCTCTACGACACAAATACTGCTCTTATCCCGCTTTTCACTTTGACAAATATAGCATGGATCTGTTTCTGTAATATTGAAACAAATCGAACAATGGCGCACCTTGCTTTTCAGTTCCAATAGTGCATTGGCCAGTGCTTTGACGTTTTCGTCCGTTGATTTAAGCAGATAAAAAACGTGGCGCTGCGCAGACTTACGTCCGATTCCCGGCAACTTGCTCAATTCATGTATAGCACGTTCAACGGCTTCTGATGAATATCTCACGGCGCCCTCTGGCTTTTAAAATCCTGGAATTTTCATATTTCCCATATTGGGAAGAAAACCACCGGTAACCTTGGACATTTCTTCTTCGGATTTAGCCTTTGCCAATTCAATCGCCTGATTTACCGCAGCTAAAACGAGGTCTTCGAGCATTTCCACATCCTCGGGGTCCACTACTTCAGGATCGATTTTAATCTCAAGTAATTCTCGGTTACCATTTGCAACAGCAGTGACCATACCGCCGCCAGCCGTGCCTTCAACTTTGAGTTCAGCCAGTTCATTCTGAACCCGTTCCATTTCTTTTTGCATTTTTTGGGCTTGTTTTAATAATCCACCCATTCCCATGCCTTTATTCATATTAATCTTCCTCTTCAAATTTTGTCAATTCGGCGTCAAATTTTTCAACGATTTCTTTTACAATGTGATTATCTTTTTGTAATTTCACAAATACTTTTCTTTTATCCACACGCGACGGAATCTTACGGACTTTGTCAAGAGTTTCAGCATCGGTTTTAATGCACTTTATTCGCAGCCGGTGGCCAACAATGTCCTGTATTAAGCTCTCGACAATTGTTTTCTGTTTATTAACTGAAGAAATGTGAAAACCGTTGCGATTATGAAAAGAGAGTTCGATGATATTATGTTGAACTCTGGTTGGCCAGCCTTCAGACAACAATGATCCTAAGGCAATCTTTTTGCGCTTGACGTGCTCCAAAACCGTGGGCCATTTTTCTTCAAGTTCTTCAAGAGATAAAGTTACTTTCTCCGGTTCAATATTCTGATCAGTAGATTGCTGTTTCTTGCCGGTGTCAACAGATTTTTCAGTTTGAGTACTTTGCGGTGGGGACGGAATGCTTTTTTTTGATTGTACGGAAAAAGTTTTTGGGGAAGGTGCTGCTTCAAGAGTCGGCGAAAAAGCCTGTGCATTCAGATCACTTTTTTTTTTAAGATCATCCAGCTCTGAGACCAACTCTGCGAGCTCAACGCTGGAGTTCATCTTGATCATTTTCACTACAGCGATTTCCAGATGAATCCGGGCATTTTTAGACCGCCGGATTAGATTTTCTGTATCCGAGGCGATTTTTATCAAGCGGAGCAAATCCTCTATTTCGAATTGATCTGCTTCATTCAGATAGCGTTGGCCGTGCTCTTCGGACACATTGATATCTTCAGCGCTGCCGGTCGCTTTAACGACCATAAAGTTACGCAAATGTTCGGATAGTCCGATTAAAAACTCGTTAAAATCATAACCTTCTGAAAAAATATGCTGAACCAAATCAATGCCGCCCTGGACATCCTTATTTTGGATGAGATCTGTCACTTGGAAAAAGAGGTCCTGACCAATAATGCCCAACAATTCAGCGGTCTGTTCAGCATTGATGGTCGTACCGCTGTAGGCAATGATTTGATCTAAAATACTTTCGGCATCGCGCATACTGCCGTCGCCCTTGTTGGCAATGAGCCGCAGGGATTCTGTGTCAATATTAATCTCTTCTTTTTCGCACAGCGTTTGTAACAGCTTTATAATTTCATTGTTGGTAATGCGTTTAAAATCGAATCGCTGGCAGCGCGAGAGAATTGTGGCCGGGACTTTGTGCACTTCTGTAGTAGCGAAAATAAACATGACCCGTGATGGCGGTTCTTCCAGTGTTTTTAAAAGCGCGTTAAACGCTTCATTGGTGAGCATATGAACTTCATCAATAATATAGATGCGATATTTCCCGACGTTGGGTAAATACCGCAAGCTGTCGCGTAAATTGCGCACTTCATCAATGCCGCGATTCGAAGCGCCGTCGATTTCAAGGACATCCAAACTGCGGCTTTCGTTGATTTCAACGCAGGATGAACAAGTATTGCACGGTTGAGTTGTCGGGCCCTGATCACAGTTGAGTGCTTTGGAGAGTAGGCGCGCAACCGTGGTTTTGCCAACCCCGCGCGGCCCTGAAAACAGATAAGCGTTGGCGAGCCGGTTCTGTTCAATAGCATTCTGCAGAGTGACGGTTACATGCTGCTGACCGACAACATCTTTGAAGTGAATTGGTCGATATTTCCGAGCTAAAATAAGATAAGCCATTTGTACATTCTTGTTTGATTGACAGCTATGAAATAATGGCTGTGCACCCATCTTCGATTGGACAGTTTTGCTTTCTCCTGAACAGCCAACTCCAGCCAAGATCACTTGCGGCACATGGATTATGTACTTACCGCTGCTACCTCCCGGTCCTGACGGGGTTCAGTACGCTTCCATTGCGCAAGGCTTGGGCTATCACCGTCGCTTATCCAGGTGACCAGCAAAATGAACCAACCTCAGAATGGGCCTTCGACCCTGCTATAGCGGATTGCAGGTTACAGGGCACCGCTAGCTCCCCATCTAGCACAGCCATAGTGGAGCCGATGGGAGTCGAACCCACGACCTGTACGTTGCGAACGTACCGCTCTCCCAACTGAGCTACGGCCCCGGGGAAAATGAGCGGAGAGAGCGGGATTCGAACCCGCGGTAGCACGAAGCTACACACGCTTTCCAAGCGTGCTCCTTCAGCCTCTCGGACATCTCTCCGAAACTCAATTATCAATGTTCAATTAT
>CAZSMC010000043.1:0-36937 GCA_964607755.1 uncultured Cytophagia bacterium
GACGCTGCCTGGATATTTTTTCAAAGCCTTCTGAATTGTCAGAAGGCTTTTTTTAATGCTATGCAGGAATATTATTACAAATTTTCAACCTATTTGAAAAACACATACCGTCAAAAGGTATGGAAAATATCTCTTGATGCCGGATTATCGTGTCCAAACAGGACAAAGAGGGGGCGAGAAGGCTGCACTTTTTGCCGAAATGACAGTTTCTCACGAATGCGATCCCTCCAAAACCTGAGCATTGAACAACAGGTCAGAAACGGCATCGAATATGCTCGTCAGTCCTATAATATAAACAAATATTTAGTTTACTTTCAATCATTAACAAATACTTTTGGTCCTGTTGAAAAATTGGAAAAATTATACAGAGAAGCATTATGTGATGATGATATTGTCGGCATTTCTATCTCTACACGTCCGGATTGCATTCCCAAAAATGTTCTGGGCATATTATCACAATTAACACAGGAAACTGATGTATGGATCGAGTTGGGCCTTCAATCAAGTCATAACCGGACTTTGGAGATTTTAAACCGTGGACATACAGTGGAGGATTATTTGAATGCAATTGAAAAATTGAAATCTTTACCACTTCGCATCTGCACTCACATTATGCTTGGTTTGCCTTTTGAAAATGAAACAGATTATAACGAAACCGCTGAATTCATCGCGCGTACGGAAACACATGAAGTTAAAATCCATCCCTTGCTTGTTCTAACAAATACGCCTCTGGCTGATGATTATTATAAAGGTGAATTCCGTTCTCTTTCGCTGGACAGATATGTTCGTTACGTGGTTAATTTTCTGGAAATCCTGCCGCCTGACATGGTTATTCAACGGTTAACCGCAGAAGCGCCTGAAGATATTCTCATTCAACCCCGTTGGGCGCTCAACAAACATTCAGTTTTGAATCAGATAAAAAATGAGTTCAAAAAAAGGGGAACCCGGCAAGGAAGCCGTTATCGATCTCATGTACTCTAGAGCGTCATGCTTTCATATTTTTCTTTGAATTCAATGACGCCATCACAAACAGCCTTTGCTAATTTTTCGTGATATGCTTTGCTTCGTAGTTGCCTGCGGTCGTAACTGTTGGTCATAAATCCGGTCTCTATTAAAATGTTGGGCATCGACGTACCGTAAAGTACATAAAATCCAGCCTGTCGCACGCCAATACTCCTGGATTGGCACGTTTTTGTCATTTCCTTATCAATAATCGCAGCAAAGTTTTGGCTTTCTTTGTTATAAGAATTTTGCGCGTTGGCTGCTAAAATGAATGATGCATTTGACAACTCGTCGTAATGATTTTGTGCATCCTCAAATTTGATAACAGAGTTCTCGAATTGCGCCACTCTTCTGGCATCTTTTGTTTTGGCAGGTCCGAGAAAATAAACTGTATGTCCCCGTAACCATGTCACTGGATTGGCGTCCACATGGATGCTGATGAATAATTTTCCACCAGTTTTATTGGCGATTTCAGTGCGCTTTTTTATGGGAACAAATGTATTTCCATCCCGGGTCAGGACAACATTGACATCCAGGCGCGATTCGAGCTCTGTCTTTATAGCTTTGGCCATCGAAAGAGTTATATTTTTTTCATACAAGTTTCCCGGTCCAACCGCTCCCGGGTCACGTCCGCCATGACCGGGATCGAGAACAATGGTGTCAATCCGCCATTTTTCTCGTTCTTCGTTCAAGCTGCTAAAGAACGATGGCATGTTAACTGTTCGATTAAAAGAAAAAATTAACAAAATACCAGAATTGACAGAATCGACGGTGTACCGTACAAATTCGGTATCAGAAGCTAATTGAAACGAAATTCGAGCTTGTTTTTCATTTAATTGCGTTGCTGCTATTTCAAAAAAAGCCTCCGAATGAATATCTTGTTTGTTTATTCCAGGATCAAGAATGCCATCTTTAATTGTGAGATGAAGCCATTGCCCGTCTCTTTTTATTTGAATATCGCTCCGGGAAAAATTATGATTCGTGTTGAGAGACAAGTAAAGAGAATCATTTTGCTCTTCGGTTGTCAGGGATAATAAATTGGGTTTTTTCTGCTGGATAACCAGCTTGTTCGCTTTTGGGTCAAATTCTTTAAAGTCATCGATCTGATCCAGAATCGTGAAAAAATCACGCGGAATGCTCAATGCACCGAAACGATATTTCGTCTCTGAGGGCATTTGAAAAACTGAATTGTTAACAATCACAAAAGGACTATAGGCTGTAAATAAAATGGTGTGGCCATTGAACTCGATTTGGACGGTTTTTCGGGATTCGTTTTTTTCGAGTGCCCCGTGCAGTTTTTCAGCGACTTCTTTTGCCGAATAATATTGAGAAGACCTGCTGTCCGCTTTCAGCACATCAATATTTTTACCGGTGAGCTTGTCCGTTATGAACAGGTCCTGGCCGTAAAAAATAGAGTACAAGCCAGCAAAGAAAATGAAAACAATTAAAAATCGTTTCATAAAAAATCTTTTAACTTTGGCTCTTTATTTATCGTTTTTCGATAAATAGTCACTTGCCTTTTTCAAAATATCTTTTTCTTCATCAGAAATATTTTCATAACCAACGTCATTGATGTGGTCAAGTATTCTGTCGATTTCCTGCTTTCGTTCTTTTAACTCGGCTTCTCTTTTAAGTCGCTGTTTTTCCTGTTGCTGTCTCTGGAATTCAGTTACTTTTTTCACGGCGCTTCCGAACAAATAACGGTGTTTCAAATATAGATAGCCGGCTAATGCTCCACCCAAATGCGCCAGGTGGGCGACGTTTTCTAAAGTGCCGTAAAGCTGGCTTTGAAGCCCCATGAATAACGACAAACCGACAAAAATGAAAACAAGTGTCCGCGCTTTTAGTTGAATGGGCAGTATAAAAAAGAGCAACAACGTGATCACCCGATGAGGGAACAGAACGGCGAATGCGACAAGTACGCCATAAATGGCCGCTGATGCTCCGACTACAGGAATAGAAGCACCCCAATTGAATAAAATGTGACATATCCCACCGCTGATACCGGCGAGAGCATAAAACTGGGTGAATTTTTTTGATCCAAAATAATGCTCTACTTCACGCCCAAACATAAAGAGTGTGAACATATTAAAAAAGATATGCCACAAATTACCATGCAAAAACATATAAGTGACAAGTTGCCACAATGCAAATTGGGTTATGACTTGATTTGGAAAGAGAGCAAAATATTTTATCAATATATTGCCGGGCAGCAAAAATTGTAAAACAAAGACAGCGCCATTTGCGATCAATAGTTTTTTTACGACTGGTGTCAGGCTGCCGCCGAATCCAAATTGCATTGTGCGTTGATAGTACGGCATGTTACTCCATATTTAGTTGAACACCAATTTGGAACCCAATACCGGAAAGGTCGACAAATTCAGAAATGGGAAGTGATTTTGTGCTTGTAGACACATCCCTTTTCACTTCGCAACTGTTGTAAAACGCTTCTGCAAAAAGTGTTGAACGGGAGCCGACCTGATAATAAACCCCGCCCCCGCCTTGCCAGCCCAGACCACCGAACTTGCGAGTTTCATCTGTATCCTCCTGGTAGTTTTTTTCGTTACTCCAGAGGAAATGATAATTCACACTACCGCGGATAAAATAGCCAAAGTCATACATCCGGCTTGCCGGGATTTTAACCCGCACCGACAAATTCAGAGGCAGGATAATGCGACTGTAATCAACAAGCATCTCTTTTGTTGTCGTTTCCGTTATAGGCCCTTTTTCTTCAGCAACCTTGGACAACTTGGAATAGCTCTTTTGAAAAAAGTCAGCACCCAGGCCAATGGAGACGGCTTCGTCAATCGCACTTCCGACGTTCACGCCGAACATCAAGCCATTTTTTGTATCTTTGGGTCTGAGATATCCGGCACTTAATCCAAACATGCTCTGTGCTTGTGCCGCGGAAAAAGAAATGATGAGGACAAGAATCGAAATGCTGAAAAATATTTTCTTTTGCATTTTTATATCTCCTTATTTTTGCTGTTTGAATATGTTAGAAAAAGACATTCTAAAATGCAAGATTAAATTCAACTTGTATACGATTTTGCATGAAAAATGTTCAAATGTATCTGTGTCAACGTTGATTTTGGTGCTCTCGCCACAATTGTTGAATATAAGCTATTTCATTTCGCGTTTCTTTTGAGAGCAATCCATACTTTTTTCCTGAGAAATACCAGCGAGCAGCATCCCGTTCGCTTGAACAATACGCAGCCAATCCACCTTCAACGTTATAAAGATCGATGAGTATTGACAAGTACCGGCAGCCGATGCGAATATTATTGATCGGATTGAACAGCACTTCCTCGGCTGAATCCCAGACAATATCTTCCTGAGAGGCTACAAAAAGTCCGGTGACCGGCATTATCTGCATTAATCCCATGGCGCCGGACTCACTGCTGAGATTAGGATCCCATGTCCCGCGGGACATAAATGTGATGACTGCCAGCAATAAATCCGTGGTAATATTTTCGTACTTTTCAGTCATTGCAAAAATTTTATTGGCAATCTCGTATTTTTGATGCTGGGGCATAGTGGTATTGTACTTGTTGATAGTGGAAATAATGGCTTGTATTTCATGCTGCCGGTAGCTGTCCAGATCCAGGGTGGTTTGCATGGTTAAAAGATTCTTTTCAAGTTCGGCTATCTGCGCTCTCTGTTTTTTTTCTGCCACATATTTGACTCCTGCAAAAACAACAGATAAAAGCGTTATCACTCCTAAAACAATCAACATCTTGCGATAGTGAGATAAACTGTCATTCATGTCAAACCTTTATGTTTATGGAAAAACAGTTTTTCGAGCTATTCATTTTGCTGATAAAAGATTACAACTTGTTTATTCTTTTTATTTTAACTAATTTTTACGAGAAGAACAAAGATTTAATTCTATATACTCAATTTTACTATTTTCAAAACCGGTATTACCGATCTTTTTTTTGACTAAAGGCTGTGGACGTTTAGTGATCTATCTGTTTATTCTCATATTTTTGTATGCTGTTTATCCGATCTATTTGCGTGTCGGAATGACCCGGCTGAATCGTGCGCAAAAAGCCCAGTTATCTCTTTCTTCTGTTTCCATAATTATCTCTGCGAAAAATGAAGAACGCTATATCGCTTCCTGCCTGAACGCATTAGTCGCACAAAATTATCCAAAAAATCTTTTAGAAATTATTGTAGCAGATGATGGTTCAACTGACCAAACCGCTTCTATAGTTCAAGGCTTTGCAAAGCGATATTTTTTCGTCAAATTAATTCATTCCTTTAAAGATAAAGAATTTCAAAGTTCAAAAAAATCTGCTTTAGCTGCCGGCTTGCGTCGAGCATCTGGAGAGTTTATATTTTTTACCGATGCGGATTGTCAGCCGCCAACGGATTGGCTGCAAAATATGCTCACGCATTTTAAAGACCGTACAGGGCTGGTTGCCGGGTTTTCGCCGCAAAAAAGTAATTCATTATTATGGTCAAATGTGTTGATTGCAGACAGCCTGGCTGCCGCTTGTGTAGCTGCCGGAAGCATCGGCTGGCAGCGTGGCGTCACCTGTACCGGACGCAATCTGGCGGTCAGAAGGGCAGCTCTTCAAGATATCGGTTATTATAATAACTTTCCCGATAGCCTCTCTGGTGATGATGATTTTTTACTACAGCTAGTTGCCCGTCATCCCGATTGGCGTGTTGCATACAGCACCTCGCCAGAATCAGTCGTGCCTGCCAGCGGTTCTTCGAGTTTCCGGTCCTTTATGCGGCAAAAACAACGCCATCTTTCTGCGGGCCATTATTTCCCGAGCAAAATTAAATTTGCTTACGGATTGTTCCATACGGTGAACTTTTTGATATGGCTTTGCGCCCTGGCCGGAGTATTTTTTTCGTGGATTTTTATTCTGCCATTATTAATAAAATTATTGTTTGATTTCTCACTTTTAAAATACTGGTCCGGCTTACTAAATATCAAGGTTAAAATCATGCCTTTTCTTTTGTGGGATGGACTTTTTCTGATTGTTCATCTTTGTGCAGCACCGGTTTCTTTTTGGGGCACGGTAAAATGGACATCCGGCCGATGAAAAATCCGAATAAAGACTTGTGGCAAAACTATGACGCTTATGCAGAATTGCGCGGCGAATTGGTAGCGCTTTTGTTGTCACAATATGTTCCGTTGAAAGATACTCGCATTTTGGATGTGGGATGCGGAACTGGTGGAATAGCGGTAACGCTGGCCAGGCAGGGCGCCAAAGTCACGGCAATCGAGATTAACAGACCAAAACGGCAACAGTTCCGGGAAAACATCCTTGAAAAGAAAGTACATATTGATGTTAAAAAGAACATGAGTGATGCCGGCTCCGCCTTTGATGCCGTGCTTTTAGTCGATGTGATTGAGCATGTGCTGCGACCGGAAGAGCTGCTGAAGATATGTTATGAAAAATTAAAACCCGACGGACTGCTTTATTTAACCACGCCCAATAAATGGTCCCCTTTGAACATGCTCTGCGATCCGCATTTCAGTTTGCCCCTGCTAAGTGCGCTAAAGCGGCAAAACGTGAAAAAAATAATCACCTTGTTGAACTGGCAGTCTCAAAGCCGGTCAGATTTTCCCGAGTTGTTTTCTTTGAAAAAGTTATCCGGTTTGCTGAGCAGATGCGGATTTACCTGGCGGTTTGTGAATCAGGAGGTGTTTGAACTCGCCCTGGAATACCCGTACCGATTATGGAACCGAACCTCACATATTAAAATGATTGAATTCTTAAAAAAAGGAAAACACGCATTGAGTTTCAAGTGCCGGGTGAGCAATAAAAAAGCTGGATTTAACACCTGGCTCAATCCAACCTGGTTCATCATTGCCAACAAAAACGGGTATAAATTGGAGATGTGATTCAGAAGAAAAAGTCGTTACTTGTTTTTATCCAAAACCGTTCTGACTATGCTTGCCAGCGAGGCCGGCGTAAATGGTTTTTTAATAAACTCAATTTCATCTGCAGGCAAATCGTGATTGGTCAAAATGTCATCGCTGTAGGCGGACATGTAAATGACCTTGATATCCGGGAACACCTTTTTCACCTTTTTTACGACCTGAGGCCCGTTTTGATTCGGCATCATCACATCAGATAAAATCAAATCGATCGTTCCGTCCCGTTGCAGTACGGACTGTAATTGTTCAGGCTCATCCGAGCTGTCAAGTACATTGTATCCTTGTTCCTGCAGAATAAAAGTGACCAGATCGCGGACATTTTTTTCATCTTCCACCACAAGGATGACTTCTTGTCCTCCCAAATCCTGAGCGAGAGCGCTCTCGACGGGTTCTTCGTGTTCTGCCTTGTCGATTCGCGGAAAATACAGGAAAAACGAGGTACCTTCGGCTTTGGTGCTGTGAACCTCGAGATTACCTTTGCTCTGTTTCACAAAACCGTATACCATGGACAAACCAAGTCCGGTGCCTTTTCCCTTTGGTTTTGTAGTATAAAACGGTTCGAATAAATGATCGAGCGCTTCGGCATCCATGCCTTCACCGGTATCGCGGATGGCGACTGAAATATAATCACCGGGATCGAGTGACATTTTTTCAGAAACATAAGATTCAGTAAAGGAAAGATAATTGACTTCAAGTTTCAGCGAGCCGCCATTGGGCATGGCATCTTTGGCATTTGTTGCCAAATTCATAATGGCATTTTCGAACTGGTTGGGATCCACATGAATCCAGCCCGGTTCTTCGGGACAACTCACGTCCAGTCTTATATCTTCACCAAGCAGCGGCACAAGCAGCGTCTGGATGTTTTTAATTAGCAAGTTGATGTTTACACTGCGAGGCTGCAACTGCTGCTTTCTGCTGAATGCTAAAAGCTGCCGGGTGAGCGTTTCGGCGCGCTCGCTGGCTTTATCGATCTGTTCAACCCGCTGCTTTAACGACGGGTCTGTCAGTTTTGCAACAAGCAGGGCGCAATACCCGCGGATAATGGTCAGAATATTGTTAAAATCGTGCGCAACACCGCCAGCAAGCCGGCCGATGGCTTCCATTTTTTGCGTTTGACGAAGCTGTTCTTCCAGTTGATAAAGTTCGGTCACATCTTGTAACGCACAGTGAACCGTTCGCTTGCCGATTAGCTCGTTCCATACCACCCGATAATTGATGTTGAAAAGACGTTCTTGACCGTTTTTGCATATCAAATGACGTTCTACATTCCCGGTTTCGTTCTTTTCAAGTATTCGGTTTAAATTAGCTTTGGCTTCTTCTCTCTCATCAGGATTGACAAAATCAAAGTAGGAATGATTATGCATTTCCTGAAGGGCATAGCCCAGCATTTCTGTGTTTGTATCGTTCAAATCCAGGATCTTGCCTTTGTCGTCAAGTTCAAAGTAACCGACCGGCGCGTGATTGTAAAGCAACCGGTAGCGTTCTTTGGACCTTTCCAGCTCCATGCTTTGTTGTTTGATTTCACGGGTGCGTTGATGAACCAGAGTCTCCAGCTCTACACGGCGTTTGTTCAGACGTTTCACTCGGATCTGGTATCCAACAAGAAGTAATAGGACAAAAGTCCCTGCCACACTGAAGAAAAATCCGGTTTTTTGCCAGAACGGAGCTGTGATTTGCACCTGTGCTGTAAGTATCGAATCACTCCATATACCATAACTGTTCCTTGCTTTTGCATAGAAATTATAAGTGCCCGGAGCAAGATTAGTATAGCCGGCATAGCGGCGCTTACCACTCTGAACCCAATCCTTGTCAAATCCCTCAAGTTTGTAAGCATATTGATTTTTTTCCGGCTTGGCATAATTTAGCAGAGCAAATTCGAATTGTAGCGAATTATCCTGATAACCTAACCGGAATGTATCAATAACCGTTAATTCCAAACCATTGTATAAGGTTTTGTAATGCGTTTTAAAACTTGTAAGAACAACAGGCCGCGTGTTGCTGAATTTGTTAAATTCTTCAGGATCAAAATGAATAAAGCCATTCAACCCGCCGAATATCAAATCCCCATCAGGAGCAGTAATACACACATTGCTGTTGAAATCTTTGACTTTGATCCCGTCCGATCTGGTGAAATTTACAAAGGAAGACGTTACCGGATCAAAGCGGGCTAAGCCCTGAGCTGTGCTGATCCAGAGGAATCCTTTTTCATCCTGTTGAATGCCGCGGATCTGGTCACTGGCCAGACCGTCCGAAGAAAAATAGTTTTTAAATCTGTGGGTGTCAGGATCGAACCGGCTTAATCCTTTCTCCGTTCCAATCCAGAGATAGTTATCCTTGTCTTCGTAAATACAGTTTATGCGGTTGTCGCTCAAGGTTGTCGAATCTTGAGGATCACTCTTGTAGGACGTGAATGATTGACTTTCATAATGATATTGATTCAACCCTGCATCTGTACCGGTCCAGATGCGGCCGTGCGAATCTTTGTAGAGCGAAAAAATCCAGTCACCAGATAAATGGGTGTTTGTGATACCTTCATAATCCGCTCGAATCCAGGTGATTTTATCGGTTTCGGGATCTAGGCGAATGAGGCCTCTGCCTTCGGTGCCAAGCCATATATAACCCTCTTTATCTTCAACAATTGCTGTTATTTGTTGATAAGGAATTTTATGTTGTTGATTTTCAGAAGAATAGTGAATGACCTTGCCAGACCGGGGATCATATCTAGTGATGCCGGATTCCTCTCCGATGTAGGAACCAATCCACAGATTGCTATTGCTGTCTTTGTAGAGTGTCCGGACATTGTTTCCGCGAACAGGATATGGCCCCTTATCAGCACTGTCTATAAGTTCAAATGCATTGTTTTTTCTATCCCACAAAAACAAACCGGAATATGTGCCGGCCCAGTAAGTGTCATTTTTATGATGACAAATTGTTAGAAAATCACGGTTTGGAAATTCCTGAAGCAAATATTTTTTATTTGGGTTCGAATAGAAGAATTTTTCGGAAAGTGCTACGTGTTTGGATGCGCCGCTTTGATAAGACCCGAACCACATTGTACCGGAATGATCCTGAAAAATATCGACAATATTATGTCCAGCCAGGCTTTGAGGATCAGTCGGATCAGGGACGAATTGATCAAATTTCTCTTTTTCAGATACGAGACGGTTTATTCCCCATTGAGTGCCAAGCCACACCTGTCCGTCTCTGTCAATAAATATTTTATCGATATGATTATTGGTTAGGCTGTGATTTTCAGGATCGTCTGCTTTATAATGTTTAAAAACATTTTTTTGGGGATTAAAATAATCCAGTCCGTTACCCGTACCGATCCACAAATTGTTCAAGGCGTCCATCGCCAGGGAACGCACAGCATTTGATGAAATTGAATTGTCATTTTGTGGATCATGATGAAAAGAGGTCACAGCACCGTTCTCCGGTTCAAGACAGTACAAGCCATGGTTTGTAGCCACCCATATACAGCCCTCATCATCTTCGCAAAAGTCATATACCTGATACCGGGCTTGTTCAGTGGAATCCGGGCCGTGAATATCAAATATTTTGAAAACATCTGTTCGTGGATTATAACGGCACATACCACGAGCCGTACCACACCACATGTATCCTTTACTGTCTCGATAAATTTCAAGAATATAATTATTTGGAATTTGGTAAGGCGCATCGCGTTCCAGGCTGTAGCGATCGTAAATGCGGCCATTTTGCGTGATTCTGATGATTCCATCGGTTGTCCCGATCCATACAAGATTATAGATATCCAGCTCCAGCGCTGTAATATTATGGCTCGGGAGCAAATTGGATTTTTGCCCCTCTTTGTAAAGCTGCATGGAATAGCCGTCGTAAATATTCAGGCCATTGCTGGTACCAAACAACATGTATCCGGATGGCAGTTCTAAAATATCATTAACAGTATTCGACGCCAGACCGTCTTCTATGGTGATGTTCTGAAAAATGGTGTTGTTTGTGTGTTGTCCAAAGGCAATGGTGATAATGCCACCAAAAATGATTGCACACGGCAGGGCTATTGTAAAAAGCAAGAATCTCATGATGTTATATTCAGTTTTCGCCAAAACATAGAAATCTATTGCTTTCATTTGTATAATGCAATGTTTTTTTGTCAAGAAATGAGGGAATTTGGTTCGTTTTTTATGCTTTTACCTCATGAAAAAATAAATCAAGGATTAAGCTGGATAATCCGCATTATCTCTATCTGAATTGCGATATGGTGTGAGACGCGAATCATCACTTGCCAATGCAATAAAACAGCATAGCCGGAGGCTGGGAATGAGGTTGAAACTCGATTTCCCTCTACTTCTCGCAACCCTTCATAGCCACGCGCTTTAGCACGTGGATGCAAAGATAAAGCTACTATATTCATGGGCTTTATCCGGGCGTTGACGCGACTATAGATTCAAGCCGGGCGGGGCTAAAGCCCCTGGCCCGGGAGTCTGCTTAGAGCCCACGAGCTAAAGCTCGTGGCAATGAATGGTTATTTTGTCTTCAGTCTTTTACTGGGGACGAAAAATGTGACGAGGCAGCGCCTCCACCCGAGAGGCTGGGTACGTAAAAGTCTATGAATGGGCATAAAAGCATTACAGGGCATCGTCCCCGTGGAAGCCATCATGCTTTTAATGCACTGTTTTTTTTGGCCCTCTGATTGATTTTTTCATTGCCACGCGCTTTAGCGCGTGGATTCAAATCAGCCTCTCAACTCCCGGGGCTTTAGCCCCTGGTCTTGAATCTATACTTTTTGAAATATAACTTGCTTTACATCGGATTCTTCTTCATTTTAGATCATCTTTTTGGGGCGTGGATTGATTTTGGCTATTTAAATTAATCTGAAAACCATACCTTCTAATCTAATAAGATATTTTATTTTGACAAAATTTGCTTCAGTCTTAAATCGTGGAGAACAATAATGTTATTGAATTCAAAAATGCGCCAAATTTTATTAATCCTCGTTTTTGCACATCTCTGTCTCATTGCTCAGGATAATCCCGATCCCGAGCGTTTTATCGAAGAGATTCGAAACTTTCGTCAATGGGATCGGAAAAACGCCCTGCCGGACGATCATGTGCTCTTCCTGGGCAGCTCAAGCATCCGTATGTGGATGACCGCAGAATGGTTTCCCGAAAAGCCGGTGGTGAACCGGGGATTCGGCGGCGCGCATATTTCAGATTTGCTGTATTTCAGGGAGGATATTTTACTAAAATACGACGAACCCGCCTGCATTGTGTTTTATTGTGGGGGCAACGATATTGCCGGCGGCAAGACAGCCGAGCGAGTGGTTCTCGATTTCCAGGCATTCTGGTCGGTTGTACAAAACCATTTTTTCGGCACGCCGTTAGTTTATATTCCGATCAAACCTTGTCCCGACCGCTGGCTGTTGTGGGAAGAAGAGAATGAAGCCAATATGAAAATAAAAAATCTCTGCGAGGACGATCCGATATTATTTTACGCGGATACGGCAGCCCCCATGCTGCAAACCGGCAAGCCGCCGGCTGACAGCTTGTTTATCGTGGATGGTTTACATCTGAATGAAAATGGCTACAAAATGTGGAGCCGGATTGTCGATCCGTTTATTGAAAAATCACTCAACGTTGAGTGAGGTTCGGGATGTTATAATTTTGCCGTGTCCTGGCGTTTTAACAACCAGCCAAAAATTAGTGAAAAGCCAATCGTAAACATCAGCAAATAAATCAGGTGACTTGCAATTGCACCTAATCCGGCACTGTAGCTGATGAGTTGGTGTAAAGCGTCCAGAGCGATACCGGACGGGAGTACATGAGCGATGGTCCTCATGGAATCCGGCGTGATTTCCACAGGCCACCAGCAGCCACTGAGTGCCGACATGCCGAGTGCGGACACCAGGGCAATGCCGGTCAATTTTTCCCGTCCTTTAATCAACATAGCCAAAACCAATCCCATGGCGCCGCAACAGGCTGCAAATAACAACGCCAAAAGTGCCAGCGCAACCGGAGAAGGGCCGTAATATATCCCGAACAACAAACGGCCTGCTGCCATGAGCACCCCGACTTGCAGCAGGCCAATGAGAGTGATACCCAGCAACTTGCCGGCAAAAAGCGTACTCGTTCTGAGCGGCGCAATATAGACACGGCGGAGCATACCGCGCATTTTTTCATCCATCAAAATCTCGGCGGCATAAATAAACACAATAATCAAAGTGAACATAACAATATTGGCCGGCACCTGATGATTGAAGCCGCTGGGAATAATCTGATGCTTGCCAGCATACTGCGATGAGACAGTCACTTTCGGTGTGCGATCTTTTAGATCGATTAACTTTGCCGGTTCGATCGATTCATCGTATAGTTGCAGTTCGATCAAATCCGCAAGCAATCGAAAATACGATTTTTGAATGGCAAGCTTTGCTGTAGCCTGAGCTTCCAGGTTGGCATCTTGTTTTTTCTGCAAAAACAACTCGACCTTTTTGCCATTCAAAATGTTCTGAGTAAAGGAATCGGGAATCGTTAACATACGAGTCCGCGGTTCCTCGGGCGCGGCGTGCAAGGTGTCGATCAATAAATGTTCCGAATGCAACTGAACGATCAGGTTTTGACTGAGAAATCCATCATCCTGATTGTAAACAGCGAGATAAGCTTTGGCTTGTGATGGGTCGGATTCGATATTGAACGCGCTGCCAAATACCACGATGTAAAACAACGGCACCAGTACCATCCAGATAAAAACGGTTTTATCACGATATACCAGTTTAAGATTCAGTATCGCAAGTGTCCATACTTTTCTCATGACAGCAGCCTCCGCCTGTGGATGAGAGTGGCAAGCGAGCCAAAAACCACTGAAACACCAAAAAGCACGATATTATGCGTTGCAATGTCTGTAAAAGACGCGCCCCACAGCAGTATTTTATGGATACCGTCCCCGCCCCAGTAAACCGGGGACAGCCATGAAAATGAACGGATAAATAAAGGCAGGGATTGTATGGGTATCATACCGCCACCCAGTACGCCAAGTACAATGATGACTGCCGGCAAGACGGCGGATAACATCAGCCGTGTTTTTATGAGCGAGTTTAAAAAACTGATCACGCTGGTGGCAGCAGCGACAATGAGCAGCGATAAAAGAATAAAGGGCATAAGATTTGGCAGAGACATCGGCACCTTGAACAATACGATGGCGAATGTCCACATCAAAAAATGGCTCACACATCCGGCGAGAAAAAGGTAGATATTTTTAGACAGGATGAACGTGGACACAGAAGCTGGGCTGACGATGATGCGGTACATCGTCCGGTGTTCTTTTTCGTCGATAATGTCTCCAGAAAGAGTATTGATAATGAAAAATAAGAACATCACAGCAGTGCTCGCCAGAACATAAGTGAAAAACTGACCGCCGCTAATGGATTCACTGGAATTCTCCATAGTCTCTTCGGATAATTGAATGAGCGGCGGAAACAACAGTGAACTCGATTTCCGCATAATTTGATTGATAGAGACAGAAATAGCTGTAATCGCGCTGTCCTCTGGATAATCCTCCCCCTCGATCGTATTTCTTAAAAGTTCCAGCGGCTCGGCACCGATGCGCAGCAGCCGGTCCGTTGCTTCGGCAAGAATGTTCACAGTCTCTTCGGCGATTTTGGGACCAAACTGGTGACTCGGATTCTTAACGAGCGTGAGCTCTGTGGCTTTGTTGTTCAGCAAATTATCCGAGAAATTTTCAGGGATAATGAGCAATGCCGAAGCCTTGTTGTTTTCAAGGCGGGCACGGCCGGTTTCTTCGTCTATTTCCTCAACATCAAACATCTCTGCGAGCTGGTCTCGTCCAAACGCGCCTATTATCAGTTGTGACGCCATGCTTTCATCGTAATCAACAATCAGCAGTTTCACATTCGGCATGACCGGCTTGTTTTGTCCAGGACCGAACACCAAGCTCAACAGCAGCGTTAGCAGAAGCGGCAACGATACCAACGCCAGAAATCCACCGGGATGTTTTGACAGCCGCAAAAAATCTTTTTCCAACAGGTGGCGAATCAATCTCGCAGCTCCCTTCCGGTTAATTTGATAAACACAGAATCCAGGCTGGGCTCTTTGATTTGCAGATTGTTCATTGAAAAACCAGTACGAATCATGCTTTCGATAAATTGACCGGTCGGGACGTCCTGGGGCAAGCTGTAAACCACACTATCTTTGTACACCGCTTCGATATGAACTTTGGGATAAGAAGAAATAATGGATTCCGCCTGGTTTTTATCCGTAACCCCGGTGATGCGGACAAGGGTATTTTCACCAACAATTTTACGAATCTCCTCTTGCGTGCCCATAGCCAGAAACCGGCCGTGATCCATGATTGCCAGCCGTTCGCACAGTTTTTCAGCTTCATCCAGGTAATGCGTGGTGTAAATGATAGTCGTTCCCCGATCAGCACATTGCCGGATTGTGTCCAGCATGTTGTAACGGGCTTGCGGATCAATGCCTACCGTGGGTTCATCGAGCAGCAAAAGCTTTGGGTCGTGCAGCATGCCGGCAGCCATATTGAGTCGTCGCTTCATACCGCCGGAATAGCGTTTCACCGGTTCTTTGGTACGATCATTCAGACCGGTCAGTTCCAGCAGCTCGTCAATGCGGCGCTTGAGAGCTGTTCCTGACAGCCCGTACAATCCGCCCCAAAATGTGAGATTGTCTGTAGCTGTCAGTTCTTCATAGAGAGCAATTTCCTGGGGCACCACGCCAAATTTTTGCCGCAGTTTGGCACGATCGGGCAGCACGTGTTCACCGTCGATAAAAACCGAACCGCTGTCCGGCCGAAGCAACGAACAAATCATGTTGATGGTTGTTGTTTTGCCGGCGCCGTTGGGTCCTAAAAATCCAAACAGCTCACCAGCTTTGACATCAAAAGAGACATTGTCCACAGCCGTTAAATGGCCAAAACGTTTGGTCAGGTTGGTTACACGCAGCATAATTTTTCTCTCTGGATAAATTTGTTTGAATGACTTGAATATACGTACTTTTCCAGGAATGTTACAACTATTTTCCACGTTACCTTTTGTTCATTAGAAAAAAAGACGAAAATTATACTAATTTTGACACAAACACATTTCCCTAAAGTGTGTACATACTTTTGAAACGTTCATCCGGGAGATCTTAAACGCCATGGAAAATCTTGCCTGATTAATTCATGAATTTAACCACAAAGCACGCCACGATCGCGAAGAATAACAGTTTATATGTACTAACGAGTTCAAATTAAGAATTCTGAAAAAATATTTATTTCATCGAGACTATTGTTTTTCCACAACTTTAGGATCTCGTATCTTATTGAAAGATGTTTTATTAAAGCCATATCAATCCAAGATGTATTTCATACTTTTATTCAATTTATTTTCAACGCGGAGGTCGCCGAGTTCGCAAAGGTGTGCAGAGGAAAATATTTCTGAACTTGTTTTCATGATAACTTCAGAACGATCCTGGTTATTTGTGATGGGCAAAAATCATTCATATTTCATATTAACAACAATATTTTAGGTGGGCAGTTATTCGGAATACAGAGGTCAATATCAAGATCGATAATGATATCGACAATTAACCAGGCCTCATTTTTCTTTGCGAATCCTCTGCCTTTGCGTTAAATTATGAACCCTGCAACACATCGAAATTTTGCCCCGCCATTAATTTTCGATGAACGGGCAAAACTCGGTCCATGCTCTCACCCCTTGACCACACCCAGCGGTTTCAACTTTGCCACTTTTTTGGAAATGCCTGCCAGATCGACCGCATTGACCACACTGCTGACATCTTTGTACGCTTCCGGCATCTCCTCGGCAATCGTTGCATAACTCGATGCCTTGACAACAATCCCGCGATCCGTCATCTCTCTGCGCAAATCACGTCCCTTGCTGGCTTGTTTGGCTTTTTTCCGGCTCATCATCCGTCCGGCGCCGTGACATGTGGAGCCAAACGTCTGCTGCATGGCTTTGTCCGTGCCCACAAGTACATACGAATACCGTCCCATGTCACCCGGAATAAGTACGGGTTGACCGATTTCCTGATAATCTTTTGGAACATGAGGATTGTGCGGACCAAAAGCTCGGGTCGCGCCTTTGCGGTGAACGCATAACTTTTTTTCTTTTCCGTTCACCTTGTGCGTTTCAATTTTTGCAATGTTGTGCGCCACTTCGTACACAACCTGAATGTTGACTGCATTTCTGGACGCGCCGAGCGCTTTGGTAAAGGCTTCGCGTACCCAGTGGGTAATCATCTGTCGGTTGGCAAAGGCAAAGTTGACCGCGCACGCCATTTGAGCGAGATAATCCTGGCCTTCTTTGCTTTGAATCGGGGCGCAGCACAATTGCCGGTCCGGCAGATCGATGCCGTATTTTTCCGCTGCGCGCAGCATGACTTTGATAGCGTCGTCGCACACCTGATGGCCAAATCCTCGTGAACCGGTGTGAATGATGAGCGTGATTTGATCTTTTTCAAGTCCCAGCACACTGGCAATTTCGGGTTCAAAAATCTCCTGCACCACACCAATCTCAGTGAAATGATTGCCCGAGCCCAATGTACCCACCTGTGCCCGGCCGCGCTGTAAGGCGCGCTGGCTGACCAGCTCCGCATTGGCGCCGGCCATCCTGCCGTTTTCTTCTATTTTATCCAGATCATCCTGACGGCCATAGCCGTTCTTAATTGCCCAGTGTGCACCCTGTGTCAGCAAACGCTTTTCTTCTTTGTCGCTCAATTTGATTGATCCTTTGGAGCCCACACCACTTGGTACGTGACTGTAAATTGTGTCAACGAGTTTGTTCATTTTCGCTCGTATATCTGACAGGGCAAGATCGGTTTTCAGCAGGCGGACACCGCAGTTGATGTCATACCCCACGCCACCGGGTGAAACAATGCCGCCATGCATATCAAAAGCGGCAACACCGCCAATCGGAAAGCCATAGCCCCAGTGAATGTCCGGCATAGCCCATGAATAGCCGACAATGCCCGGCAGCCAGGCAACGTTTGCTGCCTGCTCGGGCGCATTGTCGCTAAGGATATCGGAAATCATCGACTCTGTGGCAATAATGCGCGCCGGAACCCGCATTTTACCCGATTGGGGGATTTCATACGTGTATTCGTTTATCTGATTTACATTCATGTTATCACCTTTAACCATTTTATTGTGAACATTTCAAGCTATCCAAAAAAATCTTATGGAATGACTGTTTGTAATATAATAATTAATTGTTATTTTAAAAGTAATTATTCCAGATTGCTATGTTTTCGGAAAATCTCCCGTTTGAGATTTCGCTTCTATCGCAACAAACGTTTAATTTGTAAAAAGGAGAAACATCATGCAAAAAATGCCCCGGCGTCGTTTCTTGAAATCATTAGGTGCCATGGCTCTGTCGACACATGCCGTGTCATTGACATGCAGTTCACAAAAAGAACCGTTACAGAATGTGGTCGTTATCATCGGCGATGACCATGCTGCCTATGCCCTGGGTTGTTATGGCAACGACATCATTCGGACACCGAATCTGGATAAAATGGCAACGCGGGGAATGCGGTTCGAGCAGGCGTTTGCCAACGCGCCGTTGTGCAGCGCATCGCGCCAGTCGCTGCTCACCGGCAAATATCCGCACGCAGCCGGGGTGACGCTTTTGTTCACTCCGTTTCCGGAAGAGCAATACACGATTGCTGAACATTTGCAAAAGCGTAACTTTCGCACCGGTTATGTGGGCAAGATGCATTTCAACAATAACCTGCCGCATGGATTCGAATCCCGCACCGGCCGGGGAGATTATCGCCAGTACCTCGAGGAAAATCCGCCTAAAAAACCGCCCGATTCGATAGAAACGCGCTCGCCGTGGAAACCGTTCCGGGATCCGGCGCGCATCTGGCTCAATGCCGATATGCTGCCGTCCAATCATTACGATGAGGATAGCATTGGCACCTGGTACGCGCATCAGGCGATTGATTTTATCCGGCAACATCAAAACGAACGCTTTTGTTTGTGGGTGGGATTTCACGAGCCGCATTCACCATTCAATTTCCCGATTGAATACCGTGGAAAATACGATCCGGAAAATATGCCCCTCCCCAAGGGATCACCGGAAGATGATCAATGGATCCCGGAGGTCTTTCGCGATCTTTCCGAAAAAGACCGCCGCGGCATTATTGCGTCGTATTACACGTCGGTTGAATATCTGGACAAAAACGTGGGACTCATTCTGGATGAACTGAACCGGCTAGACCTCGACAAAAATACGCTTGTGATTTATCTCGGTGATCACGGCTATTTGCTCAACCATCACAAACGCTTTGAAAAGCACATGATGTGGGAAGAAGCCGTCGGCGCTCCACTGATTATTCTGGGCGGCGATCGCGTCCCTGCCGGTGTTGCTACCGATGTACTCACCGGATTTGTGGATTTGGCGCCGACGATCTGTGATATGCTCGGCATCGAGCGCATGCCGGAACTCCAGGGCAAGAGCCTGCAACCTGTGTTAGAGAACAAAACTGAAAAGCATCGCGATTACGTTTACGCAGAATTTATGGCGGACAACAAGGCCATGATCAGATCGCATCGCTGGAAATATATCTTCACATCTGGTAAGCATGATCTAAAGCAGGGCTATGCCACGGGCCGCGAGCCGTGGGGCATTACGCATCGATTATACGATTTAAAAAACGATCCCGAGGAACATCACAACGTGGCGAAGGTGCCGGAAAATCAGGACATTCTGCACAAACTGCAGCAGAAAATGATCGAATGGTTCAAGGAAACTTATCCGAATGCAGATAAATTACCGGAAGGATTGAGTGTGGATGAAAAGCTGACCTGGTTCTGCCGGCCGACAGAGGCAAACCCGGATTTGAACGCGCAATAAAAATTGCGGAAGGGGTCCCCCAACAACCCCTCCCGCCCGATTCGGATAAAGTACTAATTTTAATTATACTAAAGTCGGTGGGAAAAAGCAAGCTGAATTCACATGATTCAGCAGAAATTGAATTTTGAAAACTGAATGGATTTTGATATAATCCTTGTTTAAAAGTGACAAATTCCTGAATTTTTTGATTTGCTAAACCCGGTGAATAAACACTGATTTTTGGCGAATGAATGGACAGGAGATGAAATGAATTTCGATCTTGTGATTGGCCTGGCCTTGATTGTCCTGGCGCATGGTTTTTCGACTTTTCTTATTTTAAACAGCCGGCGCCGAATTGAGATTATCGATAGAAAAGGATTAGAGACAGAGCGGGAAATAAAAAAGGAGATAAATCATGGCGCAAAATAGCCGCCGTGATCATCAAATCACCACTGAACTTTCCCGTGAGTTGAATCTTCTCCACCTCACCATGATGGGTGTGGGCATGATGATCGGTGCCGGAGTATTCCTTGGCGTGGGAAGTGCTATTCAGGAATCCGGGCCCGGCGGGGTGCTGCTTACTTTTGCACTCAACGGCATGATTGCTATGTTCACAGCCATGTCCTATGCAGAATTATCGTCTGCTATTCCGCGCGCTGGCGGGGCCTATAATTTTGCCCGTGTGGCATTCGGCCGCGGCACCAGTTTTATGGCCGGCTGGATGGAATGGTTTGCGTCCAGCGTGGCCGGCAGTTTGTACGCCGTGACTTTTGCGATTTACACCATCCATTATTTTGAGCAACTGGGACTCATGGGCTGGCTGCCGATCCCCGTTTTTTATGCGGAAAAAATTCTGGGTGTCATTATTGCCATCACGTTTGTGTATATCAATTACCGCGGCGCTGCAGAAACCGGCAAGACCGGAGCGATGTTTGCGCTGGGACAAACCGCGACATTGGCAGTGATCGGCATCGTCGGTATTGCCGTGGCTGCCAATGATCCGTCCCGGCTAAAAAACTTTGAACCCTTTTTGCCGCTGGGCTGGAGCAAACTCCTGGTGACCATGGGATTCACCTATGTGGCATTCGAGGGTTATGAAGTCATTGCCCAGGCCGGAGATGAAGCGATCGAGCCGCGAAAAAATTTACCCAAAGCCATACTTTACTCTATTTTTGTCGCTGCCAGCACCTATCTCCTCGTTGCTTTTGCTGCTGTTGTCAGCGTCAAAGCCGGAGCGCCGGATATTCCCGGTGAACCGTGGCGCTGGATCGGCAGTTTTGGCGAACGAGGATTCGGTATGGCGGTGGCCCGTCTGATGCCGTACGGCAGTTTTCTTGTCACGATTACGGTTATCTTTGCATCCACTTCTGCGCTCAATGCAACGATCTATTCAGCCACCCGCGCTTCCTACGCGCTGGGCCGCGACCGCATGCTGCCGGCGTTTTTTTCAAAAATTTCCCAAAAAACAAGAACTCCTCACATTGCGCTTTTCTTTACCGCGTGCATTGTTATTCTGGTCGCCGGATTTTTACCGACCATGGATGTGGCTTCCAGCGCCAGCATTATGTTCCTTTTTCTTTTTCTGCTGGTTAATATTTGCGTTATCAAAGTCCGGCGTAATATGGGCGACGAGTTGAGCTACGGCTATTTAATGCCCTTTTTCCCAGTGTTGCCGATTTTGGCGATTGGCATCCAGCTTGTCCTGGCGGTGTGGCTCGTTCACTTGAGTTGGCTGGCATGGATTGTGACGCCGCTGTGGATTTTGATCGGCTTTACTACGTTTCATACGTATTCAAAATCACGTGCTGTTACATCCGAACATGAAATTGTGGTACTGGAGGAAGAGAAACGCGAGGTGCGCGGAAAGTACCGCGTCATGATTCCGGTTGCCAATCCTAACAATGCCATTCAGTTGGTGAGAAACGGATTCCGGTTGTGCTCTGCCAAAAACGCCCAGGTCGATCTGTTAAATCTGGTTGCTGTTCCGGAGCAGTTGCCGCTGTCCAATGCCGAAGATTATATGTGGACCAGCCGCGAGGCGATCACAGAGGCAATGATGTATTTGACAACCACATTTCCGGTGACCACTACGATCCGGTACTGCAGAAATATAGCCCGGGGCATTATTTCCGCAGCCAGAGAACGCCGCACTGATATGATTTTAATGGGTTGGACCGGCGAAATGGCGCGCCGGTATTATATTTTCGGCAGCACCATCGATCCGGTTATCGAAAAAGCACCCTGCAACGTCGTTGTTTTTAAAAACTGCAACAAACCGAGTTATAAACGAATTCTCGTACCCATTGCCGGTGGCCCTTACAGTCCGTTTGCTCTGGAAGTGGCAGGCATTATGATGGATGCGAACGAAGGCGTGATCGTTCCGTTCAACATCGCTCCGCCGGGAGGTGAAACACTGGATATTGAAACGTACATCAAAAAGACCATCGGAGGTAAAATACCGGCTGAGAAATTTCAGCCAAAATATTTTGTTTCGCGTTATGTGGCTGAAATTATCATTCACGAGGCTCAGAACTATGATCTCATTGTTATCGGCGCCAGCCAGGAAAAAGCGTTGCGGCAATTGCGGCGCAGTACAATTCCCGAACAAGTCGCGCGCCGAACGAACAAACCGTTAATCATGGTCAAGCCCAGAGAGGGTTTCAAGTCCTTGATTAAACGAGTGATATGATTGAGATGAATACCAGGATGCACTCCAGCAAAAAGTCCATCCTGAAATCAGGAATGACTATTGCGTCGATTTTTGTTTACTTTTCCAAAGAGATATTGGATTTGAAAAAAGACATAAAAAACGATCACAATTGTTCTTGATAAAGAAAATGTTTATACTTGATCAGATAATCGAAAATCAAGTTTTCATTTATCTTCTTAAAAAGGAGGTTTCATGTATATCGTTCACGTTCACGTCCATGTAAAAAAAGATCAGGTCGAAGCTTTTCGCCAGGCCACTCTTGAAAATGCCCATCACAGTATCCACGAAACCGGAATTGCACGATTCGATGTTTTACAGCAAAAAGATGATCCGTCCCGTTTTGTGCTTGTTGAGGTGTATCGGACAGCAGACGATCCGACATTGCACAAAGAGACCGCACATTATAAAAAATGGCGTGACGCGGTCGAGGACATGATGGCAGAACCCCGGTACAGTGTAAAATATGAGAATGTGTTTCCGGACGAAGACGGCTGGGAAACCAGTTCTTTTACCGATGATAAACAGGTGCATTTGTAATTTTTGATAAAGGGGTGAAATATGACTTTTGAATTCGCAACCGCATCACGAATTATTTTTGGCGCCGGTGAACTGAATCGACTCGGCTCGCTGGCGAAGGAACACGGTTCTAATGCTTTGCTTATGACAGGTCAATCCCAAAAGCGCGCTGAAGCGGCTATGCAGCAACTGAAAAACGCGGGCATTACGTACACTGTGTTTTCTGTACCTCATGAGCCCACTGTTGAGCTTGTCGAAAACGCCGTAAACAAAGCCCGTGATGAAAAAATCGATATGGTTATCAGCATGGGCGGCGGCAGTGTGATCGATGCCGGTAAAGCAGTGGCCGGATTGATTGCCAATCCGGGCGAGGTGCTCGATTATCTCGAAGTCATCGGCAAGGGCAAACCGATCGCTGAAAGACCGTATCCGTTCATTGCCATCCCAACCACGGCCGGAACCGGCGCAGAAGTGACAAAAAATGCGGTTCTCAAATCGACCGAACACAATGTCAAAGTCAGTTTGCGGCATAATCTTATGATTCCTGATATTGCGCTGGTCGATCCGGAACTCACTTATTCCATGCCACCGGGCGTGACCGCCAGCACCGGTCTGGATGCGTTGACTCAGCTCATCGAGCCGTTTGTGTCGCACAAAGCCACGCCGCTGACGGACGGCGTGTGCCGGGAGGGACTTTTTCGTGCCGCCAGTTCACTGAGTACCGCTTATCACGACGGCGCGAATCGAGCAGCCAGAGAAGATATGGCCGTCGCCAGTCTGTTCGGCGGACTGGCATTGGCCAATGCCAAACTCGGCGCGGTGCACGGTTTCGCCGGACCCCTGGGTGGCATGCTCGACGCACCGCATGGTGCCATCTGCGCGCGGTTGCTGCCATTTGTTATGGAAACAAATCTCAAGGCTCTGCAGCGAAGGGCATCGGATTCCCCGGCTCTGCGGCGGTATCACATTTTGACGCCGATGCTGACAAAAGATCCGCTGGCTTCCCTGGAAGACGGTATCAACTGGATTAAAGACTTGTGCGATGATTTAAATGTGCTGCCTTTGCGCGAGTACGGCATGCAGGAAAAAGATATTCCGGCAGCGGTTGATAAAGCGCAAAAATCGAGCAGCATGAAGGGCAATCCAGTTGAACTCACCAAAGATGAACTCACGAAAATTCTCAAAGAAGCATTGTGATTCTTTCTGCGGATTTAATGCAACAAACGAAAACATACCCTAAAAAAAGAGGAAAGAAATGAAAAATGCGTGCCAGGTTATTTCAGTCTTTGTTTTGATTTTTGTTTTCTCAAACATGCATGCAGGCGAGAATTTTGATCCTATCCAGGTGGATGGCAACCGGTTTATTGACGCAGACAGTCAAACGGTTGTTTTTAAGGGCCTGGCTTTTTCAGACCCGGACAAGCTGGTTCGAGACGGTCAATGGGGTGAGGCGCATTTTAAAGAGGCAGCCGAGTGGGGTGCTGACATTGTGCGCTTGCCTGTGCATCCGCGCGCCTGGCGGCAACGCGGTCAGGAGGCTTATCTCGAGCTGCTGGATCAGGGCATCGACTGGTCGAAAAAATTTGGCTTGTATGTTATGATCGATTGGCATTCCATTGGTAATTTGTGGAATCAGATTTTTCAAGACCCAATGTACGAAACCACAATCGAAGAGACGCAACATTTTTGGCGGATCATTGCCCGGCGTTATCGTCACGAAAACGCTGTCGCGTTTTACGAGATTTTTAATGAACCCACGGTATCCGGTGAACAATTCGGCGATATGAACTGGGCGCAATGGTCGGAGCTGGTCAAGGGCATCACCCAGATCATTCGCGCCTACGATGAACAGACCATCGTGCTTGTGGCCGGATTTGACTGGGCATATGATTTGACACCGGTTCGCGAGCATCCGATCAAGATGAAAAACATCGCTTATGTGTCGCATCCGTATCCTCAGAAACGGGAAGCGCCCTGGGAAAAAAAGTGGGAAAAAGACTGGGGCTTTGTCGCTGATACACATCCTGTTTTTGTCACTGAATTTGGTTTTCAAAAAGACAGTCACGTACCGGTCATTGGCACGGTCAAATACGGCAAGGCCATCATTGATTATATGAAGAAAAAAGGCATTTCCTGGACGCCATGGTGCTTTGATCCGGACTGGGAACCGGTTCTCATTAAAAACTGGAATTACGAGCCGTCGACCCAGGGTGAGTTTTTTAAGCAGGTTTTGCAGGTAGAGTAAAATTGAAAAAATGGGTTTTGATGATTAAAGAGTTTATGATGAAAACAAAAAAAGAAAACTTGATCGAGAAAAGAGTTACATATACACTCGAACATCAAGGACGTTTTTATATTTTTGAAAATGTTCCGGCACGGGTCAATGAAGAAACCTGGGAACAGTATTTTTCTCCCTCAACTGTAGAAAAGTTGCAGAAAACCATCGAGCGAAAAAAACCGTCAAAGTTTATTGAAACGCCAGTGTATGAATACTCTAAAAATAGTGAATAAATAATGTAATCTATAAATAGCTTATCAATACAGCTATTCTTGATGGAATATTCGTTGTTGTTTTAAATGATTTTGTATATTTTAGTGGTATGCTATATGAAGAGCTTTTTAAAAAGAGAAAAAACAGTTTGAAAGGATCATTAATGGGTGCTGTAAAAGAAGAAGCTCGAAAAGTTATCGACAGTTTACCTGATGACGTATCATGGGAAGATATTATGTATGAAATGTATGTCAAGAAGAAAATACACGAGGGAATAAAAGCTGCTGAGGAAGGTAAAACAATTTCTCATGAAAAAGTGAAAGATATATTCATAAAAAATGAAGATAATATGGACTGAGCCTGCTGTAGATGATCTTGAAGCGATACACAATTATATCGAAAAGGATTCTGAAATTTATGCAATCAGCTTTATCGAGAAAATTTTTGATGCAATAGATAAACTCGCGGATTTTCCCAAAATTGGACGCAAGGTTCCGGAAGCAAATAATCCGGATGTAAGAGAGATCCTTTTTCAAAATTACAGAATCATTTACAGAATCCATCATGATTCTATACAGATAATAGCAGTGATTCATGGATCACGTGATATTAATAAATGGCGACAGAAACCCTGGGAAATTATCTAAAGTAATCGGTTTTAATCATTTCGCAAACAAGCTGCAAGCTGAAAGTATACTGTAATGATTTATAAAACACCCCGGTTAATGCATCTTACAAAATTAAAAGAATAAAAAATGCGTATGAAACTAAAACGCGTCTACAAAGCCCCGGCTGAAAGCGACATTCATCGCATTCTTGTGGACCGGCTATGGCCCAGAGGCTTGTCTAAAGAAAAGGCGAAAATCGATTTTTGGCCATTGGTGTTTTGGTGGCAAAAAAAGACAGCCACTAAAACTCTAAAACACAAAAAGACTCAAAAAATCAATTTAGTGGAATTTTGTGATTTGGTGTTTTGGTGGCAAAAAAAAGGACATTATTATGATTTTTAATGCCACAAAAATTGTTGGAAAAATATTCTTGCTTGGTGTTGTAATGATTTTTCTGAGTTGCACTGGCGTTGGCTGGCAGGAACGACTCGATTCCGCTGTGTCACTCTATGGTCATCGAAACTGGATCATTATCGCCGACTCTGCCTATCCCAAGCAAAATTCACCCGGCATCGAGACTGTCGTTGCCGATGCTGACCATTTAGAGGTTCTGGACCTGGTGTTGGACAAAGTTGCTGCCGCACCGCACGTGCGCGCCAACGTGATGCTGGATACCGAGCTGGACAGTGTGCCGGAAGATGAGGCGCCCGGAATCACGGCTTATCGGAAACTTTTAAAAAACCGGCTGCAGGGCAAAGACGTCAAAACAATGCCCCATGAAGACATCATTGCCAGTCTGGATAAAAGTGCTACATTGTTCAACGTGCTGATCATAAAGACAAACATGACCTTGCCCTACACCTCTGTTTTTCTGCAACTGGATTGCGGCTATTGGAATGCGCAGCAGGAAAAAGAATTGCGAGACAAAATAGAGCAAAATCTGCAATAAATCGATTTTTGTCACAAGCAGCATGTCCAAAAAGGCGATCTATAACCGGATTCAGGCAAAAGACAGCATCTGTTAAAATAGCGTGATATCGCTCCGGTTGCCTGACCTTTTATCGCTGAGGAGGTTTTTTGCCATTTAGTATATCTTTTATAACTGTTTTATTTGCCGAGACGATCCCAGGGATTGCCTTTCCCAGGGATGTTATGATCCTTATCGTCGAGGCTGTCTCAGTGTATCTGCTGGTGCTCTGGGTTCATTCACTGCGACCGCGAACAGGCAGGGGGCCCTTTTATGCGCTATTAGGCGGCATAACAGCCCTGATGGCATGGATCACGGATGCCGGCGTGCAGGTTCACACCGCTGGCATGACGTTTATGGTGGGCTCTACGGTCTTTTATACATCACTTTTGATCGGAGTGTTTGTGGTTTATGTTTTTGATGGCCCGCAGCCCACACGTATTGCCATAATGACAGTCGCCGGTATCAGTGCCCTGGTACCTGTCATTGCTTATGTTCTGAATGTGCAAATGCACATTGCGGGGCACCCTTCTTTGAGTTACCTTCCCATGCCAAGTCTGCGCATTAATACAGCCAGCGTATTCACCACAATAGCTGATCTCTTTTTCCTGGCAATGGCATGGGAATTTCTGGGCAAACCATTCCTGAAAATGAAAATATGGTTGAGAACATTTCTGACCTTCCTGGGAGTGATGTGGTTTGATGTCATTCTTTTTTCAACGGTAGCCTTTGCCGGCACACCCGAATACCTGAGTATTATGGGCGGCACATTTCTGAACCGCTTTATTGTTGCCCTGTTTATTTTCCCGTTTCTGTATGCTTATATGAACTGGCAGAGCCGGAAAAGGGGAACAATCATCGTCAACCGTCCGGTTCTGGCTATTCTCCGCCAGGTATCAGAAGTGCGCACCAAGCTTGACGTGGCTCAGCAGGAAATCGAACGCCGCAAAAAGGCTGAAGCGGATTTGCGTAAAAGCCAGGAACGCCTGGATTTGGCTGTGAAAAGCGCACACCTGGGGCTTTGGGACCAGGATTTTAGAAAAGGAGTTGTCACCCGAAATGATGTCTGGGCGGAGATGCTGGGTTATACGCTGGAAGAAATTGATTCGACGTTTGATGGTTTTTTCGAACTTGTCCATCCTGAGGATAGACAAAGACTGCACAACGCCATCCAAAAACACGAGGATGGCGGGACAGATTGCTTCAAAGTAGAACACAGGTTAAAAACAAAAGATGGGCAGTGGAAGTGGATATTAAATGTTGGCAAAGCTGTTGAACGGGATGAACAGGGCAACCCGTTGAGAGCTATCGGTGTCCATATCGATATAAACGAAATAAAAAGATTACAAGAAAATGTATTGCAATCCCAGAAATTGCAAGCGGTCGGAGAACTGGCCGGGGGCATCGCGCATGATTTTAATAATTTGTTAACTGTCATTCACGGGTATACTGAAATGCTAATGTCTGGCATGGATGCCAATCATCCGGACTATAATAAACTGAAAAGCATTGCCCAGGCCGGACAGCGAGCGGCTTCGCTTACCAATCAATTGCTGGCATTTAGCCGCAAGCAGATGCTGAACCTGCAGGTGGTCGATCTCAATGAGCTGATCGGGAATACAATGAAAATGCTGTACCGGTTAACCGGTGAAGGCATTGAACTGGAAACCCGCTTGTCCGAACAAGTTCCGGTCATTAAAGCAGATACCGGACAAATCCAGCAAATAATTATCAACCTGGCTGTCAATGCCCGCGATGCTATGCCAGACGGCGGTAAGCTGATCATCGAGACACATATTGTGTATCTGGATAAAGAGGAAAAAGATCAGTTCGATGCTGTTCAACCGGGATATTATGCCGTGGTTGCTGTTACAGATACCGGTATTGGAATGGACGAGCCCACCAGAGAGCGCATTTTTGAACCCTTTTTTACAACCAAAGACGTTGGCAAGGGAACAGGCCTTGGTCTGTCCACTGTTTATGGTATTGTCAAGCAAAGCGGCGGCGATATTGCCGTGGAATCCGCTCTTGATAAAGGAACGACTGTGTCATTATTTTTCCCCGTGATTGGCAGTCAGGACGAACCATCAACACCCACCCCGGAACACGAGAAAAGCCTTGCCGGGCATGAGACGCTGCTTGTGGTCGAAGATGAGAAATCAGTGCGTGATATTGTGGTCAGTTCCCTTGAACAATACGGCTATCATATTATTCAAGCGGAAAATGGACCGGAAGCGATAAAAAAAGCCAAAGCAGCTCGCGGGCCTGTTCATCTCCTGTTGAGTGATGTTGTCATGCCAGAGATGTCCGGTATTGAATTGTCAAAGAAAATCTGTCAACTCTATCCGAAAGTAAAAGTCTGTTTTATGTCCGGGTACGCGGATGGTATGGTTGACAATCATGATATGTTGGATGAAGAAGCACACTTTATCCAAAAACCGTTTTCTACTCAAGTTCTGGTGAGCAAAATAAGAGAGATACTGGATAGCCATGACGATGATCGATGACAGAATGATGAGATTGAATAAAAAGCTTGATTTTTAACAGTAATTTTAATAACCTTTTTTTAAATCTGCTTGCAAAAATAGGAACGGGGCTTTATGATACAGAAAAAATCGCTCGCCTTTGCCAAAAAGCCATTTCTCATCCTTTTTGTGGTCATTCTAAGTGTCTTTGCCGTATATGCCGGTGTTCTTTACTATCGCCATGAAGCGCAAACGATTCGACAGGAAAAACAAAATGATCTTCAAGCAATCGCACAATTAAAAGTTAATCAAGTGGTGCAGTGGCAGCAGGAGCGACTTGCAGATGCGGCGGTGATTTCCAAACGCCCTTTTTTCATTCAACAACTGCAAGAATGGCTTGCTGATAAAGACAATGCTCAGTTACAAAATACGATTAAAAACGACCTGCGTGTTCCGCAGGAAGCCTATAATTATGACGCTGTGCTTTTAACCTCTCTGAAAGGAGAACTTTTACTTTCAGTGGGTTACGAGCTGGACCGGTTGAGCGCTGTTACCATGGAAAAAATTGTAAAAGTGGTGAACAACCAGGCGCCTGTCAAACCGGATTTTTATTATTGTGAGCTGGAGCACGATATCCACTATGATGTCATATTGCCTTTAAAGAATGACAAAGACCGGACTATTGCGGGCCTTGTCTTGCGCATGGACCCGGATGATTATCTTTATCCGTTGATCCAATCCTGGCCCACGCCGAGTAAAACATCAGAAACATTGATCATCCGAAAAGATGGTGATAGTGTACTTTTCCTGAACGAACTACGGCACCGGAAAAATACGGCCATGAATCTGCGCATTCCGCTGTCGGAAACGAATGTACCCGCTGTCCAGGCGGTTCTGGGGTATCAAGGGATATGGGATGGAAAGGATTATCGGGGCGTGGATGTACTCGCTGATGTTCGGCCTGTGCCGGATACGCAATGGTTTATGATTGCCAAAATAGATAAAAAAGAGATTTTAAGCGAGATATATTCCGAGCTCATTTATGTCATTGTTTTCACCGGGCTCGTCATTCTGCTCATTATTGCAGGCGCACTCTTTTTTTTCAGCGATCGCCAAAAAGCGGTCTATAAAAAGTTGTGGCAATATCAGGAAGAATTCAAGACAACACTTTACAGTATCGGTGATGCGGTCATAACCACAGACAAGCGAGGTCTGGTTCAACACATGAATCCTGTCGCTGAAAATCTGACCGGTTGGCGTGAATCGAATGCCAGGGGAAACAAACTGTCAAAAATATTCCGTATTGTCAATGAAGACACAGGCCAGCCTGTCAAAAGTCCGGTGGAGCGGGTTTTGCGGGAAGGCTCGATCGTTGGTCTGGCTAACCATACATTGTTGATTTCCAAAGAAGGCAAGGAAATACCCATCGCCGACAGCGGTGCGCCGATTCAAACAGATAGCGGTGACATTGCCGGCGTGGTTTTGGTGTTCAGAGACCAAAGCGAAGAACGGGCCGCACAGCAGGCGATTAGGCAAAGTGAACAACGATACAGGGATCTGTTTAACAAAACTCCCATTGGTATTTTCCGAACCACTTCGGATGGGCGGGTATTAAATGTCAATCCGGCCATGGCGCATATAGTAGGTTGCGAAACCCCTGAAGAAGCACTGGAAAATTTTCAAGAACTGTCAAAAAAATTATATGTCCATCCTGAACGCCGGCAACAATTCATCGAGCAATTGAATCAACGTGGACATGTCGAAAATTTCGAATATGAAGCTAAAAAACGGGATGGCAGCCGAGTCTGGCTCAGCATGTCGGCACGTATGAGCGAAAAACAGCCTGATGGAACTTTTATTATCGATGGATTCACTTCGGATATCACCGACCGCAAAAAAGCAGAGCACGAGCTTTGGGCTTTAAAAGATGAATTGGAACGTAAAGTTGCTGAAAAAACCAAAGAGTTGCAACAACGAGTGTCAGAGCTTCAACGTTTCCACGACGCCACAGTAAACCGGGAATTGCGGATGAAAGAGTTGCGGGATGAAATCGAAAGGCTCAAAGGCAATAAATAGTTTAATGATAAACAAAAAGTCGAATGATTCATGTGCTTAAAACGTGCAACACATTATTTAACACTTTGGCTCATCATCTGGCTGACCGGCAGCGCACACGCGCAGATCGATTCTACATCTGCATCAGGGGCAGAACAGCGTACGCGCATTCAGATCGCTTCAGAACCGGATTATCCGCCCTATTGCATTGTCAATGAAAACGGCCAGGCCGCAGGTTTTTCGGTCGATCTTTTCAAAGCTTCGGCAGCAGCGGTGGGACTCGATGTGGATATTCGCATTGGTATGTGGAACAAGATTAAACAGGATTTGGCCCGGGGCAGAATAGATGCCCTGCCACTGGTCGGACGAACCCCGGAACGGGAACCGCTGTTTGATTTCACCTTTCCCTATATGTCTTTGCACGGGGCTATATTTGTGCGCAAGGGAACCACTAATATTCAGTCTGTGGAGGATCTCAAAGGCAAAGAAATCATTGTTATGAAAGGGGACAATGCAGAGGAGTTTGTCCGGCGTGAAAACGTATCTGACAAGATCATCACCACGTTCACTTTTGAAGCGGCATTCCGCAAGCTCGCAGCCGGCAACCACGATGCGGTTATTACTCAACGCGTTATGGGCCTGCAGTTACTCGATGAAATGAATATCAAGTCGATTATCCCTCTTGATATTCCTCTTGATCAATTTCGCCAGGATTTTTGCTTTGCCGTTCAACAGGGCGATGCAGAATTGCTGTCCCGGCTCAGTGAGGGGCTTTCAATTGTGGTTGCCAATGGCACGTTCGATGAGCTCCATCGTCAATGGTTCAGTCCGGCAATAAAAAAACAACTCTCGTTTAAAGATATTCTGATTATTGCGCTTTATATTCTCATCCCTTCACTCATTATTTATACTGTCGTTTTGGTCATCCTTTTACGCTCACAGGTCAAAAACAAAACCGCTGATTTGAGACAGGAAATCAGCGAACGAGAAAAAACCGAACAGCAGCTGCAAAAACAGCACATCCTTCTCAAAGAGATGGAAAAAGTCACCAAAGTCGGCGGCTGGGAATATGATGCGGCAACCGGTCAGATTTCCTGGACTGACGGCGTGTATGCCATTTATGAGGTGTCACCATCAGAGTTCGATCCGTCAGACAAAGATCAGGATATCACGTTTTATCCCGACAAAGACCGGGAACTATTAGACCAGGCATTCCAACGTGCCCTGGACCATGCAGAACCGTACGATCTGGAGTTGCGATTCAATACCGGCCGGGGTGTGGCAAAATGGGTCAGAACGATTGGCAAACCACAGATCAAGGATGGCAAAGTTATACGCCTTTACGGCAATATCCTCGATATTACCGACAGAAAATTAGCCGAAGAAAAAATCCTGGAAACGCAGCGGCAGATGTCGACGTTGCTGGGCAATTTGCCCGGCATGGCTTATCGATGTAAAAATGTAGCCGAATGGACCATGGAATTTGTCAGCAATGGATGCGAACGCTTAACCGGCTATACGGCTGAGGACATTGTCAATGACACCAAGGTTGCCTATGCCGAATTGATTCATCCCGATGACAGAGACATGGTTTGGAATGAGGTTCAGCAGGCGTTGCAAAACAGACAGCAATTCGAGCTCGAATACCGCATTCGAACCAGAGAAAAAAAGGAGAAATGGGTTTGGGAACGCGGAACCGGTGTCTTTGCTGAACATGGAGAGGTCACTTTAATAGAAGGATTTATCTCGGACATTACCGTGCGAAAGCATGCCCTGGACGAACTCGTCACGTTAAAAAATGCACTGGAAAATAAAGTTACCGAGCGTACAGCCGAGCTGGAAGATAAAGTCCATCAGCTCGATAAAAGCAAAAAAGCCATGCTCTATATGGTCGAAGATTTAAATAATACGACCCGCGAACTTGAACAAAGACAAAAAGAACTTGAAACGGCAAATAAAGAATTGGAAGCGTTTTCGTATTCTGTTTCGCATGATTTACGCGCGCCATTGCGGGCGATCACTGGTTTTTCCCGCATTTTGTACGATGAATATCATGAACAACTTGATGACGCAGCACAGGAACTGATAAATGATATTGTGAATAATTCGGTTCACATGAGTCATCTCATCGATGACTTGTTGAAATTTTCGCGTATGAGTCGCGCCGGTATCACAAAACAACTCATCAATATGAACCATCTGTTCGAACAGAGCTTTGAGGAGCTCACAGCGAATTCCACACACGATGATATTGAATTCAATGTACACGATCTTCCACAAGGATATGGTGATTATAAACTGATAAAACAAGTGGTCATGAATCTTTTGTCAAATGCCATCAAATTTACCGGCAAAATCGATTCTCCGGTCATTACCATTGAAGGTAAAAAGAAAAACGGACAATGTGTTTATTCGGTATCCGATAACGGCGCCGGTTTTGATGACAAATATGTGCACAAATTGTTTGGTGTCTTTCAGAGACTTCACGATCGAGATGAATTTGAAGGCACCGGAGTGGGCCTGGCAATTATCCAGCGCATTATTACCCGGCACGGCGGCACTGTCCGGGCACAAGGTAAAACAGGACAAGGCGCTACTTTTTATTTTACCTTGCCGAACATGGAGAAACCGGAACCGACAAAAGGTTGAAATTTTTTGCCAAATATGATTACTCTATTAGCTCAGAAAAAACTTTTGGAGTGAATTCACTGTGTGAATTCATGACGGCAAAGCCGTCAAATACCATACTTTTTTCTGAATATGCTCGTTTAACTTGCGGGCTGAACGCCCGCAGTCGCCACGCAGAGGCGACACTCCAAATTAGGATCGATTTCAATTGGGTTTTGTGTAAAACAATAAATATAAATAGTTTATTAATGGATTTTCTGATCAAATAAAGCAATCATTAAACATATTAAAAAAAGGGTTTTATCATGGATCAACTTCGGCAAGTCGAACTTCTGCTGGTCGAGGACAACCCCAGCGATGTCAAATTAACCCTGAAAGCATTGCAAAAGCATAATCTCGCCAACAAGGTGTTTGTGGTCAAGGATGGTGAAGAAGCACTGGATTTCATTTTCTCGCGCGGCACGTATGCCGGCAGAAATAATCAGGGCACATTAAAAGTCATTTTATTGGACCTGAAATTACCCAAAGTTGATGGCATGGAAGTTTTAAAAGCTGTAAAAACAGATGACAGAACGAAAACAACACCTGTGGTTGTTCTGACCTCGTCAAAGGAAGAAAAAGACCTTGTTGAGAGTTATAAATATGGCGTGAACAGCTATATTGCCAAACCGATTGATTTTAATCAGTTTATCAATGCGGTTTCCGATCTCGGCCTCTACTGGCTGTTATTAAATGAACCGCCTGTTCAAAATTTGTAAATAAAATATCGTCAATTGTTACTCGATAATCGTTCAAGCACGATTTTTGCTCATAATTAATGCATAAAAAATAAATGTATCGTTTAGGGTATTGTTATGGAAGAACACTTGAATGTCATTCTCGTTGAAGACAATCCAAATGACGTTAAACTCTTAAAAGCCGAGCTTGGCAAAAGTTACGATCTCGATATTCATGAAACCGATAACAAGGAAGAGTATTGCAGGGAATTGGAATCGTTTCCGGCAGATATTATCCTTTCGGATTACAAGCTCCCCCATTTCGATGGTATGGAAGCACTCAAAATCCACTACGACATTGCGCCGCATATTCCGTTTATTCTTGTCACCGGGTCCATGAATGAAGAAGTCGCCGTAGAAGTGATGAAAGCCGGGGCTGAAGATTACATTATTAAAGAACATCTTTACCGGCTAACTCCGGCAATAAAATCGGCTATCGAGAAGAAAAGAAACGCCATACTAAAAGAAAGAGCCGAGAAAGCTTTACAGGAAAGCGAAGAAAAATTCAGATCCATATTTAACACTATGACATCTGCATTATGTCTCGATAAAATCATCTATGAAAATGGTCAGGCTGTAGATTACCAAATTCTTGATGTGAATCCTGCTTATGAAAGGATTCTTAATATTTCCAGAGAAAAAGCGGTTGGTTCGTTGGCGTCCGGGGTTTACGGGCTCGGCGAGGCTCCATTTCTTGATACGTTTGCCAAAGTTGCCCAAACGGGTAATCCCGCTACGTTTGAAGCTTATTTTCCTCCGGCTGAAAAATATCTACAGATTACAGCCTCTTGTCCACAAAAAGGTTATTTTTCAACAGTGTTCTCCGATGTGACGGGAAAAAAGAAACTGGAGCAGGAAAAGGACCAGGCTCTCGAACATGAAAAGCAACGGGCGTATGAAATGGAAATGCTTCTCCGCGGCGCAAAGACCGTATTGCAAGACGGTGACTTTGCTGCAACCTCCCGTAAAATATTCGATATGGCGCGGGAAATGACCGGCGCGCCGGCAGGTTATGTGGCATTGCTCAACGAGGACGGCTCTGAAAATGAACTGCTCTTTTTAGAGTCCGGCGGACAGCCGTGTGATGTGGACCATGATTTGCCCATGCCTGTACGGGGATTGAGAAATAAAGCCTACAAAACCGGTAAAGCCGTTTTTGAAAATGACTTTATGAACAGTCCCTGGGTGAAATATATGCCCGAAGGCCATGTGGTTCTCAAAAATGTACTTTTCGCTCCCCTGAGCATCAAAGGCAAAACAGTTGGTGTTATCGGATTAGCCAACAAACCGGAGGACTTTACCAAAGATGATGTTCGGGTTTGCGAAGCGTTTGGGGATCTGGCCGCGCTGGCATTGCAGGATTACAAGAGTCACGACGCTCTCATCAAGAGCGAACAGCGCTTCCGCTCTCTGGTCGAAAGCGCGCCAGATGCCATATTTATTCAAACAAAGCAACGCTTTGCTTATCTGAACAAAGCACTTTTAAAATTATTAAAAGCCAGGTCGGCGGATGATATTTTGGGCAAACCGGTTCTTGATTTTTTTCATCCTGAGGATCACGACACTGTGCGTGAGCGAATTCGATTGCTCAATAAAGAACGCAAGCCCGTAGGAATAAATGAAGAGACCATGTTGACTTTTACAGGCGAGAACGTGCCTGTCGAAGTGACTGCTGTGCCTTTTGAATACGGTGGAGACCATGGAGCTCTGGTTTTTGTGCGTGATACAAGTGAACGTAAACGACTTGAAAAGCAATTGCTTCAGTCGCAAAAAATGGAAGCCGTGGGAAAACTGGCTGGCGGTGTGGCACATGATTTTAATAATCTTTTAACAGTTATCAGCGGTTATAGCGATATGCTTCTTGCAGGAATGGATCGGTCCGCTCCACATTTTGAAAAAATTCTACAAATCAAACAAGCCGGACAACGCGCCAGTTTGCTAACGAGTCAGCTTTTGGCTTTTAGCCGAAA
>CAZSMC010000044.1:0-27890 GCA_964607755.1 uncultured Cytophagia bacterium
TCCACCATCAGCACGACGCGCTACATTCGTACAGAGCTGACGAATCCGGAGGTGCCAATTCTGAGCTGGGCGTTGTTACTTTTTGATGATTATGGCTGGACCGGTAGGCGCCGGAATTCGGATATCGGTTATGACGAGTCAGCAGCGATTCAAATTATCAGCGAGTCGCATCCAATTGCCCATGAACTTTCGGGGACGCAAAAAATCTTTAGCACACCACAAGAATTCACCTGGGGCGTTCCCAATGAAAATGCAGTTAGAGTTGCGGCGCTGACGGATGATCTCGAAAAAGCTGCCATTTTTACCTATAATGCCGGAGACATTATGTACAACGGCCAAACAGCCAATGCCCATCGGGTTGCGTTTTGTCTTTCGGACGAGAGTGCAGTCTATTTTACACCCGCCGGTGTGAAACTCTTCAAACAGGCTGTGGAATGGGCCATGAGTGGCGTCGGCGCCGTTGTGCAGGATAACAAAACGACCGTTCCTGATTTTCCCGAGTTGTCACAAAATTATCCCAATCCCTTTAACGACAAAAGCACCATTGAATATACATTGCACAAATCAGGCCGTGTTAGGCTCGCTGTGTTCAATTCAATGGGACAAAAAGTCCAGGATCTCGTCAACCAAACCCAAACTGCAGGCTCCCATACTGTTACATTTGACACCCGGGAGTTAGCAAGCGGCACTTATTTCTATCGTTTGGAAACCGGGACTATTATGTTAGAAAAGAAACTCATGCTTGTCAAATAGAGCCAGGACTTTTATAGTACACCTTCCAGGTGTGCTGCAAATTTTGTTAATTATCCATGATAAAAGCATTGAAACCAGAACCAGAGATGTTGCTGTGTCTAAACAATGGGTCACTGAACAAACGCTATCTATTTGATAAATTTATATAAAATACTGACTAGAAAAAATAATTTGCAACCCAACAGTGACCCATTGTTACGTTATCTGGAACCTACTCACCTCGAACTGAGCTCATACAATATCACCGATTTCAACCTTGGAATCCCGCAATTTTTTACCCATATTTAATGCTTGCTAACGAACACCAGGAATGAAAAGATGATGGCACAACGACTTTTGGTTTTGATGATTTTTCTCTCCGGTTACTTGCTTTATGCTACGCCATTTACCGGTACTTTTCTGAACGAACAGAAGAAACGATTGCACGCTTTGCAAATAAAGTGACATGGCAACGTTGGAATCCATAGCGTCCACACCGGGTGGCAATCCGCTCTGGACGGTGATAATCGCGCGGAAAAATACTGAATTGCCAGCCATTGCGATTTTCGGCAACATCGACGGCAATGAACTCGACTGGTTTTATAGCGCCCATGGCATCTTTATGTTCAGCAACGAATTATGGACCTCGTTTGATTACTTCCGCAAGGAGGGAAGAGAGAGCGGCTGGTTTGGTCGCCAGGAGGATGTGTACAAATTTGATGAATTGTTGCTCTTTGGCGAGGGCATTGTGGAATGGAAACCGATCGAACATCCTCAATACGGCACAATCGAAATCGGCGGCATCAAGAAAAACTGGACGCGTACCGCGCCGTCCTTTTTAATCGAAGACATGTGCCATCGTAACATGGTGTTCACATTGTTTCACGCCTATCATCTGCCCAGAATTGCCGTGGATTCGGTTAACGTGCAAAAGCTCGACGATTCGCTATTGCAGATTGATGTGATTATCCGAAACGACCGCATGCTGCCGACCCGTTCCGCGCATGAAGTGCAGCATAAATTCACCCGCCCGGATTGGGTGACGCTTGAGGCCGCTGATGTGATCGCCGGTTTTGTGGTGACCAATCCCTTGCAAAATCTTGCCACCGAGCAAAAACATCACCCGCAGCGGATCAATATCGAAACCATTCCCGGTATGGGCACGGTGCAGCTTCGCTGGCTGGTGCAGTCAACGCTAAATGGCACATTGGTTGTCGATTCGCATCGTGGCGGACATATTGAACAATCTGTCGATTTGCGCTGAGTTGAATGCGATTACTGAAACGAAAATCGAAGAACTGGCATCCATTTCGTCAAGTGAATTTTCCGCAGAATTTATGAACCATTATTGAGCATATCTCTCACAGAAGATATCGAACATTCCTGGATTTTACCGTTTCAGAAAAGGTTTGGCAATTATGAAAATGAAAACGCTTTTATTTTTTTTGTACTGTTTTTGACTTTATCCTGCGCCACTTATTCACCGCGAACTGATTGATGAACTGGATCAATGGATTCGCGCTTGTGAAGGCAAAAAGCAAGCCGATGACAATTTTATCAGGATGCAGCCGGTCTCGGATACGCTGCTTCTGGGCACTGTCGGTTTGCGGGTGCCGGAAAAATTATATTACGACGCCAAGGCGATGAAAATTACCAATAACGAGGATGCGGACAAATTGTTGTACCGCAAGAATCGCAAGGGTTGGGAATTGGCCCAAGCAAGATAGTTGAATGTATTCATTTTGCAGGATGGGTTACTACGGGGCTTGCAGACTTGGATTCACCAATCTCACACACGCCTGACAGACAAGCCAGCATTTTGAGCCGCTTCAATTTGGCGACAATCTGAAGATACAAATAGCTCTGTATCCCATTCGATTGCACACGCAACGTGTAAAGAATCCATAGCTCTTAAATTATTTGATTCCAATAGAGTGATCGATGTATTTACTACAGAAGGAGTTACATTTATGATTATTGCATCTTCAATTTCTTCTGTTAATCTGCTTTTCATGAGAGAATAGTCATCCGGGCTTAATGATTTTTCTCGTAATTTCCGGTTAAACGCCGAGATCAATTCCGGAACACAAATAATACTGATCCCCAGTGATGTTGTTTCTAAGCAGATATTTTCAACAATTTGACTACCTTTTTCAAGGACATAACGTTTAGCAAATGCTGAAGAATCAAAAAATGTTTTCATCAAGACGCCTCTCGATCATCAATTATTATACTTGAGAGGTTTTTCCCTTTTAACGTCAATTTTAATGCCGGTTTTTTCCAGGAAGGATTTTTAAAAGCATTTTTCGGAGGTGATATTTCGGCGATTACTTTGCCATGTCTCATAATCATTAATGTCTCGCCACGTTCAACTTCATTAAACAGGCCTGATGCCTTTTTACGAAATTCTGTGAATGTAATTGTCTTCATAATTCTACTCCTTGACATAAGATCAAAACGTACATTAATGTACATAATAATGTGCATTGCGTCAAGAATTTTTTACTGTTTCATCTTGTACCAAGCCAGAGGCCTGGCACACATTACTGTGTATACCTTAAATAAAACCATCCTGCGAGCTATTTCTCATTGATTTTTTTATGTTCCACCTCTATCGTTTTTCCCATAATACCATAAGAAGTACTGTTAAGATAGTGTAATGTGTGGAACTTTTCAGTAATCCATCTTCCATTGAACAGTTCAGAATCCGCCAAAGCGCGAATAACGTGGCAAATGAGCAAATCATGCGCTTGCATCGGAAAGACGTCTGTTACGCGGCATTCCAAATGACCGGCACATTCTTTTATCAATGGCGGCTCGACCAATTCAGCAGGTACTGGCGTCAGACCGCTTTTCTTGAATTTGTCTAGTTTGGCTTTCATCAAAAATCGATAAGTTTATTGAACAAATACAGCTTTTCCCGTTTTCGTGAACGTGCGACAGCAAGGCGATAAAAATGACCAACCACGAGGGTGGTCATAGATTGTTGCACCGATAGAATCTGAAAGGGTGGTGGACTTTTTTAAAAATGCAAATAATTCTTCTACAAGAGCATATTCAAATGCCTTGCCAGCTTCTGTTTGTGTTGGCATAATTTAATCAATTGCTCCTATAAATTATAAATTATGAACCCTGGCAATATCATGACTCAATATGAGTACTTCTTTTGATTTTTTATCATTTGACATTCCATATTTCCATTGAGGGTATAATATTTTGTAATCTTTATACATTTCGAGTATTTGAGCGGTATTATTATAAGAATCCAATTTTCTCTATTTATAAGCAATTCATTTAATGATTGATGATCAAAGTCTTTATGTGCATCGCCATTACGTCCATATAAATGGTTTTCTATAAGATAGGGTGGATCTAAATACAAGAATGTATTTTTATGCAAAGGAATTGACTCTTTAAAGTCTTTCCCTTCAACCTGGATATTCGGATTATAAAAATTCCTTAATCGGTTTATTGATGATAATGTAAAACGCGGATGATTTGGAGACATTCCACCAGACAAAGTTGATCCTGAATATGAACTCCTATTTAATACATAAAATATAGCAGCTCTTTCAAAACTTGTTGAAAAATTATTTTGTAATTTTTGGAGTCTGTAGAAAGTCTCTCTTTCTAAAGGGTAATATTTTTCAACTTCATTTGCAAGACTGTTAGGACAATTTAATGCATGTTGCCAAAACTCCACTAATGGCTGAAAAACATCGTATCCTGTAACCTTGATACCCCGTGCAGCACAATACAATTCAACAGATCCACCTCCTAAAAAGGGGGAACAAAGTTCTGTAATATTTTTCGGAATAAGAGATGCAATGAGTTTGACAGCTCTTGATTTCCCTCCCGGATAACGCAAAAGCGGCCGATCTGAATAAGTTATGGTTATATCTTTATGTATAATTCCAAAATCTAAAAAAAGTGTATTACCATTATCCTTAACTGTATAATTATCAGAATCTAATCGATAGATATAGCTCATTTTAAACTCATTTCCATATTAATATTTTCGATGTTATTAAATTATGCAGTACTATGATTTTGTCCATCGAGGTATTCTATCAAATAAATATTCATAATAAACTAAATTTAATCTATCTTGACATAATTGCAAAAATTTTTTAGCATTCATCTCATTCCCCTGGGTCCCGGGGGAACGCAGACGTGACGTCCTGCGTCAGCCACCAAAAGCACACAAAACCTTCAATCGGCGTTCCGCCAGAGGACTGGTGGAACGCGGGTGAAATTTGAAACAGAAAAACGTTATTGCCAGGAATAGTTATGATTTACTGTACATCTCAATAAGTTTGTTCAATAGGTCATCAGACAACCGGAAGCCTTGATTCACCATCTTAAAAATTACGGCAAGAACATCTGTAATTAACCCTTTTTCATGTGCTATCAATAAAGTCCCGATTGTACCAATGATATCAAGGTTAAAAGATTTAGCTATTTTTCGGCCCTTTACTTCATCTATAATTAATGTCGAATTCTTGGTTTCGATGGCGAGTGCAATAGAACTTGCTTCGCCTTTATCTAACTGAAATTCCAATTCAGCTACTTTGGCCTTTTTTTGCACTGTTTTGACAATAATCCAATCTGGTAATGTTTCGCCAAATTCCTCTTTAACTTGCCCCGTAATCATGATCCGAGGATATAATTGATTCAGAACATCCAATAATTCAACATTTTCGAGCGCAATCAGGCAACTTGTATCTACGATAGCAATTTTATTCATCAACAAGTTTTTCTATTTCGTTTGCGGTTTCCCCAAATATTGTCACACCGTACTCACCAACACGTTCGAGAAATTGTTTTTTTGATATTCCAACCAGATCAGCGGCCTGCCCCGATGACATGACTCCTCTCTCAAACAATTGTGCGGCTAACTGCATTTTAACATCAGTTTCATTTACAGAGTCTGGGATTTTTAATTTCATTGTTTTCATTGTAAAACCTACAATTTTTTTTATTATGCAATCTCCAACGGACTGAATAGTTCCAAAGGAGGATGACTGTTTACAATATTGATTTGATTGAACATGCAGATTTTATCAAAAACTATTGTAATCATTGTTTATTTAACTAAACAATTCAATATCTCAAATCTCATTTCCGTATTAATTTTTCTATGATATTAAATTATACAGCACTATGATTTTGTTCATCGAGGTATATACAATCCATATAAATATTCATAATAAGCTAAATTTAAACTATCTTGACAGAATTGCAAAACTTTTTTCACATTCATCTCATTCCCATGGTCCCAGGGGTAGCGCAGACGTGACACCCTGCGTGAACCACTAACATAACGCAAAACGTCCAATCGGCGTTCCGCTAGAGGACTGGCGGAACGAGGGGGAAGTACGTAGCTGGTAAATGGCGTTGCAAGGCGGAGGCTTGCAACGAGATTGAAAAAGATCCACAAAGGAGGATTAATCAAAGGATTTTTGATACCATTCTTCAATTTTTTGCATTTCGTCTGCAGACAAGGCAGAAAACTCTTTTTCTCGGGCTCGTTTGGATAGCTTGCCATTATTCTGTTCCAGAAAACGCACCAATAATGCTATGGTTTTGTCCGGCATGTCAAATTCTTCATTTACAAGATTTTTGAACGTATCGTATTGTTGCAGATATTGTATTTCTTTTGGTATAATGTTTTCTATGGTATCATATACACAATCATAGAGAAATTCAGCTTGCGTCGTTGCGTCAAAATAGCGGTAATAATCTATGGTATCATTTAATACATTGACATTATTATTTGATGTTACTTCCCATTCGATAAAATCAAGCAGAGGCAGTGAATATTTTTCCAACACAGTTCGATATTGATCAATATGATCCAAAATAGATGCCGAAACCGGGAAGATGAGACCGTGTTGGGTAAAGCCTTTGCGCGCCAGAATATGGTGGATGAGGTATCGATGCAGCCGGCCGTTTCCGTCCTCAAACGGATGGATAAAGACGAATCCGAATGACACCATGGCGGCCGCGATAACCGCGTTGAAATCGGATTTCCCCAAAATATTGCTCGTTTCAACAAGGCCTGAGATTAATGTTTCCAGGTCCTGCCATTTTGCTGAAATGTGGTCGGGTAATGGTTCGCCTGTTAGACGGTCATGCTCTCCCACAAAACCGCCCTGTTTGCGAAAGCCCATGTTCACAAATCTCGTATCTTCAATCACTAACTGCTGCAGTCTGAGCAGTTCCTCCTGATTCAGTGGTCTGCTGCCGGCTTGTCCAATCGCTCTTCCCCAGCGCGCCGCACGTTTGCTTTTGGGACTTTCACCTTCAATCGTAAAGGAAGCCTTTGAATCTTTGAGCATCAAGAATGCAGAGGTGCGCTGCAGGATATCCTTGTGTATGTTTTTCAGGTTTTTGCTTTGTTGTTCAGATAAATGTTTATTGATATAATGTTCCAGTTTGTCCGTTTTAAAGACAAGCGGACAAAAACCACGGGTTCCCGGAAGATTGTTTACAATACGATGACGGCTGGAGCGAAGCCCCTGTTTAAGCGCGTATTGCTGCTTTTCATTCACTAAGGGTACATATTTGATATTGATATCGGCATCAGCGATAGGCAGTTGTTTGTCTACTAACCATTCATAAAGAAACCAGAGTTTCCGGCTGTATTGTCCGGTTGACTCGGTCCCCACCAGTTCCTGTGCTTCCTGTTCTGATAATTTAGTGAAAAGTTTTTTAAAGAAAAGGAGATTTATTCCTTCATATTTCAAGGCAAAAACCAGATGTTTATGCAGTGACTCTTTAGGCTGATATTGTAAGCTCTTTACATTCCAGCCGTTTTGATGGTATGATCTGTGCTTATCACTGATCAGAGATATCGTCTGCGGCAGCGGAACCGGCAACTCAAGGCGGTCAACAATGGCGGCATACCCCACGATTGTGCCCGATTCGGGGAGGGTACGGCCGTGAAAAGAGGATGTTCTTACCGGGATGTGCATCTTTCGATTGATTACCCTGTTAATCCAGTTTTATTTTCTATACAAAATAGTGGATTATTATGAAAAATGCACGCAGTTTCTGAAAAACGCCCGCTATTTTGAAAATTTCTAAAAAACGATCGCTGTTTCTGATCTGTTTTCATCGTTGACCGGGCAATCAATACAGCGTTCGGGCTAATATCTCTCGCTGTGTTTCCGGCGGCAGATTGACAGAGCGCTCGGCAAAGCCGCCCACACTCACGATCAGATTTTGATACTTTTCAGGACGCTGCATGGCATTCACCTCTCGTTCCCAGCCTCTGGCTGTGAATGCCACATCAGCCAGAATTATCTCATGGCCACAGAACGTGACGTTCTGCGTCACAACATATCACAAATTATTGAGCGTTTTTCATAATTCACATGCTGAGATACAACAGTATCGATATAAGCGATTCGTTCCGCTCTCACCCGCGACACAGATCATTGATCATTGTTCATTGATCATTGTAAAAACTCGTGTCTTTTAGCGTATTTCGCGGTCACAGTAAAAAACACCCGCAACTATAAATGATCAAATGTTGCCGCCATTGCCTCCCCATAAATTGTTTTGTCAATTGCAGAATTTATTTTTTATATTCAATGTCTAATATCATAAAAAATTGGGAATGACTCGTAATTTTTAAATTTCACAAAAAAAGATAAAGGCAAACCAGAATATGCTAAACAAAAACGATCATTTCTTTCTCAAAAATGCCCTGAAATATAGCGCTGTATTGGTTCTATCATTTATGCTTTTTGGCATCATCGAGATATATAATAATGTTCTTTTCAAAGTGTTATACCTCGGGTCTTTTCCGAATAAATTATTCCCTCACTTTATGCCAATTTTGTTCATGCATTTCATAAAGAGTTTGCAATACGTGGGCGCCTTTCTGTTGGTTGTGGTGATCTCTTTTCTGGTCAGCAAAATTATCTCGATGGTTCAGGACGCCAGAGAAAAAACGCTTTCAGCAAAAGTGAGAAATATCCTGACCCTTTTTTATGATTTATTCCTGCCATTGGTCCTTGTTTATATCTTGTTTTTTGACTATGGCTCGGGACCGTTTACGCTCTCGTATTATTTTTATTTTCTCAGCGATACAATGTCACCTGTTTTGAAAACGATTTTCGGTTTTGATGCGCTCAACATTGTTATCAAAATAATGACCTCGATTATTTGTGCTCTTTTATTTATCAGATTTCGGATTTCAAAATATAGCGGGGGATATCTCACATTTTTTACACTACTCATTGCGATGGCCATTTTACCAGGTGTGGTTTTTCTGCTGCATTATTTTGCCGGAGTGCTCTACAAAGTTGCCCTTGCTATCATTATCCTTGGCCTCTTTGCCACGATGCTCATTCTTTTGAAAAAATTGATTACTGCCGGTGTTCATAAATGGGTTGAAACCGGCTTAATTGCTCTTTTGCTTTTGTCTGTTGCTGGCAATATGTATTTTTACGGCGCCACGAAAAACAATCGCCTGAATGTCGTGCATATCATTCTGGATACGCTGCGAATGAAATCTTTTAACGAGGAAAACATGCCGTTTCTACACTCATTGAAAGATAAAGGCGTTTATTTTCCGAACAGCTATTCTTCATCCGATAACACAGTAACATCCCATAATGCAATTTACTATGGCAAATATCCTTCAAATGTGGGCCTGGAACACGGTCCTTTTCCGGAAACAACAATAATGCAAGTCCTGAGATCGCACGGTTATCATACGATTGTTGTTTCAGCAAACGGACGTTTTTGTTTGGTGAATGGATTTGGCAAAGGCGTTGAGGATTTTTACGAGGCGTGGAAAGATGATAATCACGTGAGAAATGTCAAGCTAATGGCAGACTATGAGCTTTCTGAAAAGTTTCAGATTATCGATAACTTTTTCAATGCCTATCAGGAAAAGATCGTAAACAAGCCCGCATATACCAACAAAAAGCCTTTCGGACATCGGGAATACCGATATTTCAATTATGAACCCGCCGAGGTTGTCAATGAATTTGTCAAGAAAACGATTGAAAGCAATCCGCCTTTGCAACCGTTTTATCTATTCATCAACTATCTTGATCCGCACACTCCCTATCTGGCACCGGCTCCGGAAAAGATAACCGCGGTGGTCGACAGGTTAAAAACAGACATGCCGGATATTTATGATAAACTCGGATTCGAACATATTGCTGTCAGTGATTCGGTCATTTTTCAGCAGATCATGCTAATGTGGCAGAAAGTTGATAGTCTGGAGAACAAATCGTTAAAAGACGAGTTTTTGACCTATTGTTATAAAGAAAATATTAACTATCTGGATCAACAGATGGAAGAATTGTTTTCTTATTTTAGAGAAAAAGATTTGTTTGACAATACGGTTTTTATCGTGACGTCCGACCACGGTGAATCGATCGGCGAGCACAATTTGTATGAACATGGGAACAAACGACTCTACAATCCGGAAATTCGCGTTCCGCTGTTTATTTTATTCCCTGAAAAATTACAGTCCCTCATTCATAATAAAGTGCTCAATATAAATACCCAGTCTGTGGATTTTTTCCCAACTATTGTTGATTTATTGGGCATTAAAACTGATGTCGATTTGAATGGTGAGAGCTTGTTTCCCTACATTGTGGGTCTTGCGGATAGCAGTGAACATGGCCATTCAATTTCCGAGTATACCGGTGTCAGTGCGATAACAGATAATGCTCATAAACTGATTGTCAGAAACAATATGATCGAACTGTATGACCTGCGGCAAGACCCTGATGAAGAGAATAACCTGACACCTGCCATGCCGCAACGGGTGAATGAATTATGGGAAAAACTGAAAGAAATGAGACAGTCAACACATGCTGTCTCTAAAGGGCAGCTTGATTCCACAGATGAAACGAGATACGACCCGGAAACATTGAAATTATTAAAAACATTGGGTTATATTAAATAAAAACACAAATAGGGGAATTCTTGCCTTGCTGTCTTTTCTCAGGTTGGTCATTTTACTTTTCGTTTTTGAGAGTTGGATATTGTGTTTTTACAATTGTTAACATTTACAACCGAAATAATTTAGAACCTTAAGAGCACTCGCACGTCTGCCTGTTTTTAATTCTCATTTTTAATTATTTCGGAAAAACCGTTGCCCTTGTCAATATCCAATACCGTCAAGACCCGGTTACTATCACCAGGATTCTCATTTTGGCTGCTTCTGGTTTATTTTGCCGCCTGTTTCTTTTACATATTATGGAGACTCGAGCCCGCTTTATACTACCAGTGTCAGATTCCGCCCTTTGTGTGGGAGGATACATTTTGGCAGCGGTTTTTAACTTTTCCGGGTGGTATAAGCGAATATCTCTCCAACCTTTTCTCGCAGTTTTATTATTATCCCGTGGCAGGGGGAATGATCATCACTTCAAGTCTGGTATTAACATTTTTACTGTCCCGTGCCCTCATGAAAATTATTTTTCCCGGATTGAAAAACCCTCTTGCTTTTATACCTGCAATTCTGTTGCTGATGTTATCCAGTGAATACGAGCATCGATTAACCTACACTTTGGCATGGTTGCAGACATTGGTGTTCATGCTGATTTATTTCAAAGTCCGGTTCAAGCCCGTCCTTGCCCGTTTTGCAATTTTTACAATGTTGGCGATTATTCTTTATTTTACCAGTGCCGGTTTTTTGTTGCTTTTTGGAATACTGTCAATTTTGTTCGAAATTCTTTTTCAACGTAATTGGCCCCTTGGTCTGGCTTTATTTTTTATAATTATTGCTCTCCCATATTTAGCAAAATTATATCTTTTTATCCAGACTACAAAAGGGGCCTATTTTTATTTACTGCTGCCGGTCTATGATTATCAACCGGCAATCACGCCTTATCTCTTTTACCTTTATTTTCCGCTGATTTTTGTTCTGGCCAGCACTGGTATTTTCGAGAAAATCAAAGATTTTGCAGCATCTGTTTCGAGAAAAGCGGCTGTTGTATCTTTGTTTATAGTCACCATCATAGCCGCTTTGATTTCTTTTGATGCGCCCATGCACACCGTTCTCAAAGTCGATTATTATGCTCATAACAGGCAATGGGATCAACTGCTAAATTATGTAGAAAAACATCCCTCGGATGATGTGCTGGTGGTTTTTCAAACAAATCGGGCGCTTTACCACACTGGCCGCTTGTCCTCGGATATGTTTTCTTACGATCAGAGTTGGGGGCCACAAGGTCTTCTTTTGCCCAATAAAGCGCGAAAATTTTTCTCTATTCAGGTCAGCGATCTGTATTGGGATTTGGGTTTGTTGAACGAAGCCAGACATTGGGTACTGGAAGATCACTCGAATTTTTACAACAGTCCCTGGCACCTGCAGCGGATGGCATCGATCGCTATCCTCAAAGGTCATCATTCTCTCGCAGAAATGTGTCTGGATGCGCTGGACAAAACAATTTTATATCGCGATTGGGCCAAAGAGTACAGAACTTATGTCAATAATCCCTCGCTAGTTGAAAATAATTCAGAGTTTGTGAATGCGAAAAATAAAGTGGAAAACGATTTTATTATCAGCACGGCTGCGCCTGAACACGATCTATCTGCACTTGTCGCCCGGAATCCTGAAAATAAAATGGCATTCGAGTACCTGATGGCGAATTTCATGCTCGGCTTTCGTCTGGACGTGCTGGCATCTTTTCTCAATACCACTGGCAAAACAAACGATGCTGATTTGCCCCGGCATTATCAGGAAGCTCTGGTTGTGTATCTCCAGAATACAAGATGGAAAAACAGCCAAACCCTGGGAAAAGGTGTTGGTATGAAAACCATGGTTGGGTTCAATGATTTTATTAAAATACTCCGCCGCTATCAAGGTGATGCAGTTGCTGCGCACGATGAACTCGAAAAAAAATACGGCGATACGTATTGGTTTTACAGTTTGTACAATAATCCAGAAATGAAAAAGGTGTTATCACAACAGTAAGGTATTATTTCAGGAATTTGCAGATGAAAAAACGATTGTTTTTAAATAGCGTGTGGATACTATTAACCATTACTTTTTTGTTGTTTTCGTGTTCAAATTCATTCCATGTGGAAAATTATGAATCTGTATCAACTTGGCCAAAACTGGAACCGGATTATTCTGATCTTGTTATACCGCCAAACATGGCGCCGATGAATTTTATTATCAAGGAAGAGGGGAAAAAGTATCTGGTCAAAATTTTTGCCGATAGCAATGATATTATCCGTATCGAAAGCACGTCTCCTGTCATTCAAATCCCAATGAAATCGTGGCAAAATATGCTGTCTCAAAATAAAGGTAAAAAAATTTATTATGATATTTTTGTGAACAGAGAGAATGACAAGTGGGTCAAATATAAAAGAATTAAAAACCGAATTGCCAAAGAGCCGATTGACCAATATCTTGTCTACCGGTTTCTGCGTCCCAATTATACTGTCCAGGAAGAAATGCACATCAGGCAAAGAGATCTTCAGAGTTACAATGATTCTATCGTCATGACGACAAAGACGATTTCAGCATGCATCAATTGCCATTCATTTCGTAACAACGACCCGTCAAACATGCTGATGCACATTCGCTGGGGTCCGGCAAGCGGAACACTTTTCGCGCAGAACGGTAACATCCGCAAAGTTGACACGTCAACAAAGTTTACCTCCTCTCCCGGAGCTTATGCATCCTGGCACCCGAATGGCAAATTAGTCGCTTTTTCTGTCAATAAAGTATTCCAGTTTTTCCACGCGACACAAGAAAGCCGGGATGTCATTGATCTGAGTTCTGATTTGATTATTTATAACCCAGAAACAAATACAGTTTCCATCGATGATAAAATTTCCAGTCCCTTATTTATGGAAACCTACCCAAACTGGACGCCTGATGGCACGTCTTTATATTTTTGCCGCACGGCTCAGTTAAAAGAGAATTTTAACCTGGAAAACGAGTACAAATCAATAAAATACGATTTAATGCGTCTCGAATATGATTCAGAAACCAAAGAATGGGGTGAATTGGATACGGTTGTCTCTGCTGGTGAAACCGGTTTGAGCTGTGCACAACCTCGCGTTTCGCCGGATGGAAAATATGTCTTGTTTTGTATGGCAGAATACGGTAACTTTCCAATCTTTCGGCACAGCGCTGACTTGTATTTGTTGCGAACAGAGACAAACGAATTTCACCGAATCAAAGCCAATAGCAATACGCCTGAAGGGCATCACTGCTGGTCCAGCAACAACCGTTGGATCGTATTTACCAGTAAGCGGGACAATGGAATTTATACGCGATTGTATTTCAGCTATATTGATGAGGACGGCGTGGCTCACAAACCGTTTATTTTACCCCAAAAAAATCCTGAAAATTATCAAACATTGTTCAGAGCCTTTTCAGTGCCCGAACTGATTGTCAAGCCGGTTCCATTCAATGCGCAACGTCTTATTGATGTGGCTCTGGATCCTGCGCACAGTCAAAAAGCTCGTCTCGCGCGTGGCACGAAACTGCCTGCCAGTCCGGCAATCGATACAAACAAAAACGCCACCAATTACCCATAAATTGAGATTTGAATTAAAATTGCAGCATTCAAGTGGGACGTTAGATGGATTTATGTAACATGTTTTCGATTCGTAACAAAACCGGACAACGCAGCCTGTCAATTTTCAGTATCACTTTTGTGGTCCTGCTTTTCGTTCTGCTCACTCCGGCGCAAGCTTATATCGGTCCCGGCGCCGGATTTGCTTTTATCTCCTCACTGTTTACCCTATTCATTACATTTGTTGTGGCATTCTTTTCCTTGTTACTTTTACCACTTCGAATTCTTTTATCTTTTTTGCGCAGTGAAAAAGGCTATTCCAATGCCAAAGTAAAACGAGTCGTTATCCTCGGATTCGATGGTCTGGACCCGGAGCTTGTCAGGACATTCATGCAGCAGGGATTGCTGCCAAATTTTTCTGAACTGAGTAAAAACGGTACGTTTAAGGAGCTTCGGACAACCTTTCCGTCATTATCCCCGGTGGCGTGGTCCAGTTTTGCCACCGGTGTGAATCCAGCAAAGCACCGGATTTTTGATTTTCTTCACCGGAATCCAGCGACCTATTTGCCGGAATTGTCGTCGTGCAAAAAAAGTCAGTCCAAAAAGGTGATGTCACTGGGCAACGTTCAAATTCCGCTCGGAAAAGCCAGGATGCAATTTTTACGCAAAAGCCAGTCTTTTTGGAAAGTCTTGGGAAAAAAGGGAATTTTCAGCCACATTATCCGTGTACCGATCACCTTTCCGCCGGAAAAGTTTCACGGCAACATGTTATCAGCCATGTGTACGCCCGATGTGCAGGGAACCCAGGGGTCGTTTGCGTTTTACACGTCTGCAGAGGACGTCAAAAAGACCTTTACCAATGGCGCGTGTTTCCCTTTGAAAAAAAACGGGCATAGCTACAAAGGAACACTGGTCGGTCCCGAGAATAATTACAAGAAAAAATCTCAACATCTCACTCGTGAATTTTATCTCGAGGTACAAAACGGCTCTGCTGAATTAAAAATAAATGGTGAAAAATACACCCTTGCCATGAACAGACTGTCGCCGTGGATTCCCGTCACATTTAAAACCGGTTTGGGCGGCAAAATATCCGGCATCTGCCAAATGCTGCTAAAATCAACAACGCCGGCAGTCCAGCTTTACGTGTCCCCGATTCACATCAATCCGGAAAGACCAGCCATGCCGATTTCCAATCCTCATTATTATTCGATTTATCTGGCAAAACTTTTCGGGCGGTACGCTACCGCAGGATTGGCAGAAGATACCTGGGCTCTCAATGAAGGCATCCTGGATGACCGCGCTTTTCTGGATCAGGTCTATCGATATCAACATGAGCGGGAAGAGCAGCTTTTTCACAGCTTGAAAAAAACCAGGCGCGGTTTATGTGCGTGTGTGTTCGATGCCACGGACCGCATTCAACATACGTTTTTTCGTTACCTGGATGAACACCATCCGGCTTTAAAAAATGCTCCAGAACAGAGTAAAAACGCCATACGCGATGTTTACCAAAAAGCAGATCAGGTTTTAGGGCGAGTAAGAGAATCCGTTTCAGATGATACGTTGATTATGGTCATGTCGGATCATGGATTCAAAGCATTCCGGCGTGGAATCAACATCAACAGTTGGCTGCAGCAACACGGTTACCTGGTGTTAAAAGAGAACAGCGAGCAGTGCAAATTTCTGCAAAATGTCGATTGGACGCGAACGAAAGCCTATGCGCTTGGCCTGGCCGGCATTTACATCAACCGCAAGGGACGGGAAAGACAAGGCATCGTTGAAACAATAGAGGTTGAATCTCTGAAAACCAAACTTGTCAGTGAACTTTCCGGTTTGACAGATTTACAAACGAATCACATCGCCATTCATACGGTGTACGATAGCGAAAAAATAAACAAGGGACCGTATGCGGCAGAAGCGCCGGATTTGATCGTCGGTTATAATCCTGGTTACCGCATTTCCTGGGACGGAGCCGTCGGAATGACCACAGATACGATTTTTGAAGACAATACAAAAGCCTGGAGTGGCGATCACGGCATCGATCCGCAGCAAGTACCGGGCGTTTTGTTTAGCAATTATAAAATCGAAACCGGCAATCCGCATATCATGGATATCGCGCCGACTGTTTTGTCGCTGTTTGGCATCGACAAACCGGCATATATGGACGGCAAGGAACTTGTCTTTGCAAATTTGAATTCAAACAAGTGAACATTGTGAAGAGGTTATGAATAGACGATCGTTTATCAAAAATATGGCACAGAGTTGTGCGGCTTTTTCGCTGGTTTCTGCAGGAAAGCATGTTTTTCCTGCCCCACACATCAAAAATAGCCGGCTATCTGATAAAGTCTTTGTCCTGGGCATTGACGGCATGGATCCTGAATTGCTAAAAAGATTTGTGGCGCGCGGAGACATGCCGGCGTTTAAGAAATTTATGGAAAACAATACGTTTCATTCGTTGCAAACGACAACGCCGCCTCAAAGTCCGGTAGCCTGGTCAAGTTTCATTACCGGCAGCAATCCGGGAGTGCACGGCATTTATGATTTTGTCCATCGCGATCCCAAAACGTTCGAACCTTACATGTCCACCACCAGAACATATACAGCCGAAAAGTCCATTCATGCCAGGAATTGGAGAATTCCGCTCAGCAAGGACCGGGTGGAGCTCATGCGCAAAGGAACAGCGTTCTGGAAAGTGCTTGAGGAAAAAGGTATCCCGGTTACGCTTTATAAATTACCAGTAAATTTTCCGGTTAAAGAGGGATCGGCGCGCGCACTGTCCGGTATGAGCACGCCGGACTTGCTTGGATCGTTCGGCACGTTTACGTTTTTTACCGATATGGACATCCCGAACGCTGATGACTTTACTGGCGGCCGTGTCGTCAAGGTGGAAATTCACGATCATACCTTTCATTCTGAACTGGAAGGTCCGCCAAACACATTGCGTCAGGACAAGAGGCCGGTGAGCGTGCCATTTACAGTTCATCGAGATCCCTGGGAATCTGTTATTAAAATCGATATTCAGAACCGGGAAATACTGCTAAAGCAAGGCGAATGGTCGGAATGGATTCCGCTGACATTTGACTTGCTGCCGCATTTTGTCGGTGTGCATGGCATGGTGCGGATTTATGCGCAGCAGATTCATCCGCATGTTCGGTTGTATATGTCGCCGATCAATATCGATCCGGCTGATGCCGAGCTGCCTATTTCAAATCCGGCCGGTTATTCGCGCGAACTTTCCGAGGCGATTGGCAGGTTCTATACTCAAGGGTTTCCGGAAGATACCAAAGCCTTGTCCAACAATGTTTTTTCCGATGAGGAATTTTTACGACAATCAAAATATGTGTTGCAAGAACGGTTGAAGGCTTTTGATTATGAGTTGAATCATTTTTCGGACGGACTGTTCTTCTTTTATTTCTCGAGTCTGGATCAAAATTCGCACACGATGCTGCGCACCATGTACCCGGAACATCCGCTTTATGAACCGGATGCCAGCCAGGAGGTGAAAGAGGCTGTGTATTATTTTTATAAAAAAATGGATGATGTGTTGCGGCAAACCCTGGCTAAAATGGATAGCAACAGTACTCTGATCATCCTTTCCGATCACGGTTTTGCACCGTTTACGCGGGAATTTCATCTCAGCACCTGGCTGGTTGAAAATGGCTTTACTGCGATAACGGACAGGGACAAAATGCATACGAGTTCTTTTTACGATGCCGTGGATTGGTCGAATACAAAAGCTTTTGCTATGGGACTTAACAGCATTTATATCAATCTCCTGGGCCGGGAAAAATATGGCTCCGTCTCTCCGGACGAGGCTGAAAACGTCAAAGCCGACTTGATCGCCAGGCTAAATCAGGTGCGCGATCCAAAGTCAGGTCGAAGGGTTGTCGTTCAAGCTTATGACACCCGGCAGATTTATCATGGCAAGCACCTTGACATGGCTCCGGACATTGTTTTAGGCTATCAAAAGGATTATCGAATCTCGGACGAGGCGGCTCTGGGTGAATTCCCGGAAGGAATATTTGGCGACCGCACCGATAAATGGTCGGCGGATCATTGCATGGACCCCAGTGTAGTGCCCGGGGTTTTGCTTACCAATCGAGAAACGCTAAACCACAGTCCAGCAATATGGGACATCGGGCCGACAGTTATCAAAGCATTTGGCATCGAGCCGCCTCCGGGAATGGACGGAAAAGCAATTATTTAAAGGTGAATTTATGGCAAAGAAAAAAGTGAAACTCGATCAGGATATTTATAGAAAAGCAACAGAGTGTGCCAAACGAGCCGGTTATTCATCCATAGATGAATTCGTTTCTCATATCGTGGAAAAAGAAATTGCCAGCCAGGATGAAAATGCTTCTGCAAAAGAGATTGAAAAAAAGCTTCGCGGCCTGGGATATATATCTTGACATGTGGTAAATTTTACTAAATTTTCGAAATTTATACTCAATCAAAGCGAATGGATTTTTTTAATACAATTACAACTCTTTTTTTCAAGATATTGTTTTATCCTTTACACTTTTGCAGTGCGTTGTGGGGACTGGTCATCGTTTCCGTTCTTACCGGACTTTTAATGTTGGTGATATTTAAAAAAGTGTCAAATCAAGACGGCATCGTCGCAACCAAAAATCGCATAAAAGCCCATCTCCTTGCCACTCGCTTGTACAAACATGATGCGGTGCTTTTGCTCGGTGCGTTGGCAGCGATTTTCAAGGAAAACGGACGTTATTTTCTATTTGCGCTAAAGCCGGTGCTGGTCTTGTGTGTACCGGTTATGGTGCTTGTTGTCCAATTGAGCGCCCATTACGGCTACAAGCCGGCTCAAATTAATCAGCCGATTTTGGTGCATGCTTTTGTAGCCAAAGATATTGATGTGCGGCGCGTATCTCTCGACGCTCCACCGGAGATAGACGTCGAGGACACGCCGCTTCGTATTCCTCTGAAAAATGAAACGTGTTGGCGAATACGTCCGCTTGAAAATGGAAGTTACAACTTGAAATTTAGCTACGCAGGCCATACCGTCACGAAAAAGCTCATTGTCGGGGATGACCGGCAAATTTTAGCTGCAAAACGCGTCCAGGCTCATTCTCTTGCCGCTCTGCTTTATCCGGCTGAACAAACCCTTGAGTCCAACTGTTTTATGCGTGAGATTAAAATAAATTATCCGGAGCAGCATGTTTATCCAGCCGGAATAAAATTTCATTGGCTGGTTTTTTCCATCATCGCATCTATCGTTACAGGTCTTTTGTTTAAACGGTTTTTTCGAGTGCAACTATAATTCAGAGAGACCCTTTTATCTTTTGTGGCACGTTTCATCTTGTCGACAAGAAGACCCTCTGCCATCCCACATAAACCCGAAAGCATCTATGGAACGGGATGATAAAATTCCTGCCCGATTCAGAGCTGAATCGCATTACCCTTTTTAAAAATAAACTTTTTGCTTTATTTTTTACACTCTGTTTTGTATAATTAGCTCAACTGATTGTAATTTTTATCAAATAAAAACCGGAAAAGATTTTCATCGCGAGAGTACAAAGAAATCGCCCGGTACATGAAAAATGGGTCATTTGATAAAGAAAAAATAATTGTGCCCTTTGTGATGAATTAATTTTCAACCTCAATTATTCACCACAAAGTGCACAAAAATCACGAAGTTTAGGAAAAACAAAAGTCTCGAAGAAATAAATATTTTTTATCAGAATTATTAGTTTGAACTCGTTAGTACATATAACCCGTTGTTCTTCGTGTTCTTTGTGGTTAAATTTATGAATTAATAAGGTTCAGGCAGAATTAGAGATTCTATGAACAGACGACAATTTGTTTCCTCGTTAGCCGCGGCCGCGGTGATGTTACCGCGGGCGGTAAAAGCCAACCCCCAAAAAGATTACAGTCCCTTTCGTTTTTGTCTCAACACCAGCACCATCAGCGGTCAAAAGCTGGGCATTGAAAAATATATCGAGATCGCTGCCAATGCCGGCTATGATGGCATCGAAGTCTGGGTTCGGGATATTCGCGCATACCTGGAGTCCGGCGGTACGACCGCAGCCCTGAAACAACACATTGAGGATCATGGTATCCAAGCGGAAAGCGCCATTGGCTTTGCGCCGTGGCTCACGGGTGCGGACGGCTTTGCGAAAATGCGCCGGGACATGGACATGCTGGCGGCCATTGGCTGCCATCGCGTGGCAGCATCGCCGGCTGGCGTACCTGCAGGTACAAAATTGGACGCGCTCCAGGCCGGTGAAAAATACGCCCAACTATTAGACCTGGGCCGTCAAACCGGCGTCATGCCGCAACTGGAATTCTGGGGCGCCTCGTCTGTGCTGTGGCATCTCGGTCAGGTGCTGGCTATCGCTGTCGCGGCTAACGATGCCGACTCCCGCATTCTGCCGGATGTGTTCCATCTGTTCCGTGGCGGCTCGGGGTTCAACGGCTTGAAAATGCTCGATGGTGGCGTGATCGACGTTTTTCATCTAAACGATTATCCCGCAGAAAAACCGCGACAACAACAAAACGACGCCGACCGGGTGTATCCCGGCGACGGCAGTGCCCCGCTGCCGCAGATTCTGACAGATTTGAAAAACATGGGCGGGGAAAAAGTATTATCGCTGGAATTGTTTAATCAAGAATATTGGAAACAGGATGCATTGACGATCGCCAAAACCGGCCTGCAAAAAATGCAGCGGCTGGTCGCGCAGGTTTGATCGTCTTCTAATCACCATACCAAAAGGAGGAGCTATGCAAGAGAATCAACTCAACCGCCGGGATTTCATCAAAAACACGGCGCTGGCTGCATCGGCTGCAACCATTCTGCCGGCCATGGTCGGCAGCGCCAAAGCGTCACCGAGTGACACAGTCAACATTGCCCTCATCGGTTGTCGCAACATGGGATTCGGTAATCTGAAAAATGCGCTCGGATACGACGACGTCAACTGTGTTGCGATGTGCGATGTGGATGCCAACCTTCTCGAAGAACGCGCCGCAGAAATACGCGAGAACTATGGCGACAAACCCACACTGTACAAAGATTACCGCAAATTGCTGGAGCAGAAAGACCTTGATGCGGTGATCATCGGCACGCCGGATCACTGGCATTGCCTGCAAGTGGTCGATGCGGTCGCAGCCGGCAAAGACGTGTACGTCGAAAAACCCATGGCCAACACCATTGCAGAATGTAACATCATGGTCAAGGCAGCTAATTATTATGGCCGGGTTGTGCAGATCGGCCAGCAGCAGCGCAGCAACAAGATTTTCAACGAGGTGATGGAACTGGTCAAATCGGGCACTATTGGAGCCTTGCGCAAAGTCAACATGTGGGCCAATTTCAATTACGGTCTGGGAGCTACGCCAGTACCGGACAGTCCTGTGCCCGATGGCGTGGATTATGACATGTGGCTGGGTCCGGCGCCAAAACGGCCGTTCAACCGCGCTCATTTCCATGGTTCCTGGCGCCATTTCTGGAATTACGGCGGCGGCATGTTCTCGGACTGGGGTGTGCATCTCATCGACATGGGCCTGTGGGTCAAAGACCAGATCAAGGCGCCGACGCAAGTGATGACGTTTGCTGCCAACAACAGCAACTCTTTGAAAAAAAAGGATACGTTTGACACCCAGACCGCGCTTTATCCTACAAAGGATTATGTGATCAATTATGAAATGACCGCCGGTGTGCAGCGGGGCCCGTATCCACAGATGTACGGCGTTAAATTCATCGGCAACAAAGGCACCATCGAAGCTGATCGCCACAGCTATAAACTGACCCCGGAATGGGATGAGGAAAAAGAACAAGATATGGTTGAGCCAAGAGAAGAAAAATCCGGGCACGAATCGCACAGCGAGCACATGCGCAATTTTTTAGATTGCGTCAAATCGCGCCGCACCCCGGCCTGTCCACCGGAGGTGGGACGCGCTGCAGCGCTGCACGTGCACATCTCGAACATTTCGGCGCGCACTGGCGAGCCGCTGCTGATTTGGGACGATCAAAATAATCGTTTTACCAATTCGGAAAAAGCCAACAGTTATATCGTTCCCCGCTATCGCGCCCCATGGACGTTACCGAAAATTGGATAAGATCATTTAATTGAGGAAGATAAAAATGCAAACCAGAAGAAAATTTTTAGCTGATATGGCGGCTGTTGGCACTGCTGCTGCCACTGCACCACTATTTTCCTGTGCCAGAGAAAAAGGCCATAAACTGGAGAAATTTGGCTTTATCAGCGGTATCATTCATAAAGAACTGGAAGCCGATTGGAAGGCGGCATTAGACCAAGCTGTTGCGCTGGGATTTAGCGAGTACGAAGGTGGATCCCAGGGCCAGTCCCCGCAGGATTTTTTAAACTATTGCCGTTCCATTGGATTGAAACCAGTAGCACGAGGCATTGAATTCTCTGAAGATATGGATGCGGTACAGAAAAGTCTTGATCGCGTTAACGAACTGGAAATGCAATATGCGATTTCATATTGGCCCTGGTTCACGGGCGGACCGTTTACGCTTGAGGACTGCAAAAAGAGCGTCGAGGTGCTGAACCAGATCGGCGCCCTGGCTAGAGAGAACGGCCTCACTTTTTGCTGGCACAATCACGATAAAGAATTTATTGAAATGGAAGAAGGCTTGCCGTTCGATTATCTGATGGCGAATACGGACGAGAATCTGGTCCAGTGCGAAATGGACATTTATTGGGTGAAAAAAGGCGGCGGCGATCCGCTGGACGTGCTGAAACAATACGCCGGACGCATTCCGGTCTTGCATGTCAAAGACATGGCAGCGGGCGAAGAACAGGATTTCGCCTGTCCAGGCAGCGGCATCATTGATTTCGGTCCTATTTTTGCCGAAGCGACCCGTCAGGGCATTCAGCATTATTTTGTCGAACGCGACAATGTGCCGGACGGCATGGCATGTCTGGAGTCGAGTAGCGAGTATTTGAAAAATCTGCGATTCTAGCTGCCCATCTTACGGGCAGCCGCTGCGGGATATTATACTAAAATGAGAGCGGCATCGCCCGTTTTTTAACAAATTGTGCAAAAGAACAAACATGCGCATTCTTTGAATTCTGATCCTCACACTCACACATTTTTTAAACCGGCTGTCAATTGAACGATGGTGTTCGCACTTGGAAAAACAGCGATTATTTCGGTATTGAAAAAGCCGTCAGCATTCGGACTAATCTGGAAAACGGCACCTGTTCGGTTACTAGCAAAGCCGAGAACTCGTAACGCATCAGCGCTTCCGGCTGGCAGGTAAACGAATTGCTCTCAACCGATCCAGATTTCAGCCACAGCGCCGAGGTGCTGCCGGTGGAGATAGATTGTTTGTGCTGACGATTGATTCAAAAGAGAATGCAGAGATCGAGTGGCAAGAAGTATTTGAATAATTTGAAATAATAACTTGCATTTTATTATAAAATAAATTATTATGTTATAAAACATAATGTTTAAAAACATAATAAAGAGAAAAGCATGTTTGTAAATCGAATATATGAATTGGAAAATCTAAACCGTGAGTATGATGCAGCAGGTTCTTCATTTACAGTAATATATGGCCGGCGGCGGATCGGGAAAACTGCGCTCATTCGCGAATTTATTCGTAACAAGCCGACGCTTTATTTTTATGCAACAGAATCAACCATCTCGGAACAACTGAGTCAGTTTACGATTCGATTGGCTACAGCATTCAATAAACCGTCCCTGGAGGACACGAAATTTACGTCATTTGAAAAGGCATTCCAGTTTCTTGCCGAATCACTCGGAGACGAAAAAATTGTTGTTGCTATCGACGAGTATCAAAATCTGGTAAAAGCTGATCCAGCTTTTTCAAGTGTCTTGCAAAAAGTATGGGACCTGCAGCTCAAAGAAAAAAATATCCATCTCGTATTGTGCGGGTCAATCATATCCATGATGCACAGTGAGACGCTCGACTATTCTTCACCGTTATATGGCAGGCGAACCAGCAGCATCCACCTGAAATCCATGCCGTTCGAAACAATACATAAATTTATAAATGTCAACAAAGAAGAATTAATGAAAGTATATGCATCATTCGGCACTGTACCGCGCTATCTCGAACTGTACAAAGCTCGTAAATCTTTTTTAGAAAATATTAAAGATAATGTATTATCACAAGGAAGCTATCTGTATAATGAGATCAAATTTTTAATCAAGGAGGAAATCGCTTCACCGAACACATATTTTCAAATTTTAAATATCATCTCTGGCGGTGAGACAAAGATTGGCAAAATCGGTGCAAAAATGGGAGTTCATGCTTCGCATTTGACCCGTTATTTGCTCAGACTAGGCGAGCTGGATATTTTGGAAAAAGATGTTCCAGTAACTGAAAAAGAAACAACAAAAAGCAAATTGGGCCGATATAGGATAAAGGATAAATTCATTGCCTTTTGGTTCTTCTATGTTTATCGCAACTTTTCGCAACTGGAAATTCGAAATATTGATCCAGTGCTTAAACAAATAAATGAATCCTTTAACCAAAAATTTGTCTCCTTTGCATTCGAGGACTATGTCAAAGAACTATTGCTCCATCATCCCCAAAAATATCTCGGATTTATCCCTGAAAAAATCGGCCGCTGGTGGAACAACAAAGAGGAAATCGATCAGGTCGCATTTAACGACGAGCACGTCGCCTTTATCGAATGCAAATGGCAAAACCAGCAAGTCGGTTACGAGGTGTACCAGGACATGAAGCGCAAAGCCGAGACACTGGAGTTTCAGCAACAATATCAATATATCATTTTTGCCAAAAAGGGCTTTAAAACCAGCCTGAAAGAATCGGATTGCAGGTTGTACTCGTATTTAAAATCAGGAACCTGACGTACGCAACATCGACTCATTTTTATTTTTCTGTTGGGTTTCCTTTGTAAATTTTCTTTTTTTAGACCATATAAAAACATTGATGTACAATGGACACCTTCAACAGGTTTACACAAAATCCGGGTTTTTATGAGAACGAGAAAACCGGATAGATCAATACTCTTCGCACAAGAGAGACAAAATCTTAAAAACTTGCAAGGTATGTTATGCCAAAATTCGAACAATTAAAAGTCTTTTGGATTCGCAAAGACACCGAGTGCGGGGAATGCGGCAAAGAACTCTGGCACGGCTCGTGTGTTTTTCTCGAACCCGACAAAGGCGCCCTCTGCCTGGAATGCGCGGATTTAGATCATCTTTGGTTCCTGCCCCGCGGCGATGCGGCTTTGACACGTCGCGCACGAAAATATTCCACCTTGTCGGCTGTGGTTCTGGAATGGAGCCGAACCCGCAAACGCTACGAGCGGCAAGGCTTGCTGGTGGAAGAACAAGCCATCGACAGAGCCGAAGAAGAATGCCTCGCCGATGCTGATTTGCGCGCCCGCCGCCGCGAACGCGAGGCTGCACGCCGCGCCGAACTGGACGAGCAGTATGTCAACGAATTCGCCAAACTCATTCGTGAGCTGTACCCCGGTTGTCCCGAAGGCCGGGAGCAGGTCATCGCCGAACACGCCTGCCGAAAATACAGCGGCCGCGTCGGCCGTAGCGCAGCGGCCAAGGTATTTGACGAGGATGCGATTCATCTCGCCGTCACTGCTCACATTCGCCACAATGAAACAGATTACGATCGAATCCTTGCCCAGTCCTTTGACCGGCACTATGCCCGAGCGGAAGTCAGAGATGATGTGGAAGAGGTGCTGCTGAAATGGCAGGCGAAATGAAGGTATTGTTTTGACGACAACCCAAATCATTTTGGAGTGTATTTTGGAGTACTTTTAAGTGCGTTTTGGAGTCTGTTTTGGAGTGCCGTCACTGTGTGACGGCATGCGCTCACATAGTGAGCGCACTCTGAAATTCAACTCTCATTGAAGCGAAATCAGCTCTTTCTCGATACCTCGAAGACTCAATTTGTAGCACACTTTTAAGGTGTACTACAAATTTACGGTAATATTCATTAAATTCACGTTCTGTGGAACAATTCCCACAAATTGTACGTCCTGTATAAAAATCTTGATAACCAGATTAATCCTGTTCTTCTAATATTGGACTTTTCATGGAAAAGCTAACCCGTTTTTCAGTTAAATATCCTGTTTCTGTGATGATGCTCATCCTGGCAGTTATTCTGCTGGGATTGATTTCTTTTGGCAAATTGGGTGTCGATTTATTTCCGGATCTAAATAATCCGCGTTTGTTTGTAGAGATTCAAGCCGGAGAGCGGCCGCCTGAAGAGATTGAGCAGAACTTTGTCGAAAATATCGAATCATTAGCCATCCGCCAGAAAAATGTCACCAATGTCTCCTCCGTGTCCCGGGTTGGTGATGCCCTTGTGACTGTCGAGTACAGTTGGGATGCAGACATGGACGAAGCTTTTCTTGATTTACAAAAAGCCGTCACGTCCTTTTCTCAAAATGTCGAGGTCGACGACATTTCTATTTCTCAGCACAATCCCAATGCCACACCCATTATTACATTAACGCTTTCCCATCCTGATATTAACGATATGGATGAACTCCGCCAGGTCGCAGAAAATTATCTGCGCAACGAGCTGGTCCGTCTTGAAGGCATTGCTGAAGTTGAATTGATTGGCGAAGAAGAAAGAGAAGTGGTCGTCCACACTGATGCCTATTTGATGAAAGCTTATAACGTTACGCCGTCGCAAATTTCTTCTCAAATCGCCAGTTACAACCGTAACGTTTCCGGTGGCTCGATCGAAGAAATGGGGCAAAAATATGTGATCAAAGGCGTATCCGAGTTTAAGGATATCAAAGATATTGGCAATATCATTCTCACTTACAAACAGGCGCAGGACCTATCCGGTGAACCTATCCCGGGTGAAAAGACGCCCGTTTTTCTCGACGATGTGGCTGAAATCGAATTTCGCAACAAGGAACCGCAAAACATCGCCTACCTCGATCAAAAACGTTGTCTCGCCATAGCGGTTTATAAAGAAACGGCTTACAATACAGTGAAAGCGGTGGAGAATTTTTACGATGAATTTGATAACATCAGACGCGCGTTGCCGGCTTTTGATCTGCAGATCATTCAAAATCAGGCCGATTTTATTCAGACGGCGATTGATGAGGTAGAACAAACCGCGCTCATTGGTATTCTTTTAGCCGTTGCTGTGCTTTTTGTCTTTTTGCGGCGCATTGGCACGACGTTTATCATCAGTCTGGCTATTCCCATCTCTATCATTGCCACGTTCAATTTAATGTATTTCAACGGCTTGACGCTGAACATCATGACTCTTGGCGGGCTCGCGCTCGGTGCCGGCATGCTGGTTGACAATGCCATTGTAGTGATGGAAAACATATACCGTCATCTGGAATCCGGCGCTACACTGGAGCATTCTGCCATTCAGGGAACCGCCCAGGTCGGCGGAGCGATCACTGCATCGACGATTACGACCATTGTTGTTTTTCTGCCCATTGTCTATCTTCACGGCTCTGCAGGCGAATTGTTCAAAGATCAGGCCTGGACCGTCGCTTTTTCATTGTTTTCCTCACTTGTCGTTGCAATCCTTGTAATACCCATGCTCAGTCACAAAATACTAAAACCGGTAAAAACGGATTTCCCAAAATCCATTCAATTTCCCTGGTATCCATCTTTTCTGAAAAAAGTTTTACAACATCCGTGGCGGGTCATGCTGGGTGGTGCGGTCTTGATTGCGCTGGC
>CAZSMC010000044.1:27990-34710 GCA_964607755.1 uncultured Cytophagia bacterium
CCGGCTCAACCTGGCGTTAGCGGATATCCGGGATGCTGAATTTCAATTCGAACGATCGCAATCGTCCTTGCAAACCATCCTGGATACCGATAAAGCGCCCATTAGCGTGGAAATTCATGGCGAAGAATTATCAGTTATCCAGCAGCTTACAGAGCAGGTGAAAACGTTATTGCAGAACAATGACGATCTCATGAACGTCGAAAGCAGTTTCGATGAGGGCAGGGAGGAAGTCAATGTTGTTGTTGATCGCGTGCGCGCCGGTTTGCTGGGTGTGGACATTGCGGCGGTCAATGATGCACTGCAGAACCATTTGTCCGGCGTGCAAACCGGCCAATGGAGATATAAAGGTGAAATGCAGGATATCACCCTAAAACTTCCAAAGATGTCAGTAAGTGAACTTGGCAATATTGAAATTTTTAGCAGTTCGCAACGCATCCGGCTGGATGATATTGCGGATATAGAATTAACCCGGGCGCCTTCGGAAATTCACCGCAGAAATCAGGTGCGCACCGGACTGGTTAGCGCCGGTCTTCAAACCGATAAACCGTTCGATCACGTCATCCGCGCCATTGACAATCAGTTAGCGACGATAAACTTTCCGACTGATTATCGCTATGAAATCACAGGCGAAGAGAAAAAAAGACAGGAGGCATTCGCAAATCTTCAGTTCGCTTTGTTGCTGTCCATCATCCTGGTTTACATGGTATTGGCTTCTCAGTTTGAATCTCTGGTTCATCCTTTTACCATTCTGTTGACTATTCCGTTAGCGCTTGTTGGCTCGGTGTTTATTTTCTTGATTATTGGCGAGCCACTAAACATTATGGCTGTCATTGGTATGATCATGCTAGTGGGCATTGCGGTCAACGATTCCATCATTTTAGTTGATGCGATCAATCAGATCAAACGTGACGGCGCATCCACATCAGAAGCAATTGTTCAAGCTGGTCAGCGGCGAATCCGGCCGATCATTATGACAAGCTTGACAACGATCCTGGCGCTGCTGCCGCTCACTTTTGGGTTCGGAGAAGGTGCCGCGTTGCGCGCGCCCATGGCGTTTGCCGTTATCGGCGGTCTCGTCACCTCGACGTTGCTTACATTAGTCCTTATCCCCGCTGTTTATATGCAGATGGATCGTATTGGAAAAAAGAATCCGGTTGTGACGAGTGCTGGTGAATGAACAAAATATAGAAATCTGAAATTGAATCATTGCAAAATCGCAGAAAAGTATATCCAGGAATAACATGAATCTCATCCGGTTTGTTATACATCGTAAAGTGCTCATCAGCATGTTGTTTGTGGGATTGGTTCTGCTCGGCGTGGTTTCGGTCAATCAGTTGCCAGTGGAATTATACCCAAACGCTGAATTGCCGTTTCTGGTTATTCAGGTAAACAGCATGCAGGACCTGGACCCCGGCTATATGGAGCAAGAGGCGGTCATGCCGCTGGAAGGCGCGGCATCGTCGCTGCGCGGCATTGACAAGATCGAATCTTATGTGCAACGCCAGCAAGCTACAATTATTGTTTATTTTGATAAAGGGGTGGATATAAAATACGCTTACCTTCACCTGGATGAAAAAATTCGCGAACAAGCCTCTTCACTCGATGATACTTTTGTTGTCAATGTTTTCAAGATCGATACCCAGTCAATGACCAATATGTTCATGGGATTGCAGGTTCGCGGCACAGGCGGGCTGGACAGGGTTCGCGAAATTGCCGATCAAAAAATCGCGCCCAAACTGGAAAACATCGATGGTGTTGCGAATGTCGATGTGTTCGGCGGCAGGGAAAAATCGATTGAAATTATTTTAAATGAAAACGCCGAGGCCTACAATATTACGGTTTACCAGATTCGTAATCTCATCGCTCAGAATAGCCAATATAAAACATTTGTCGGCCGGGCTTTAAAAAGCGGTAAAGAACGTTTTGTCAATCTCGTCGCGGATTATACCGACGTTCGCCAACTGGAGAACATTATCGTCGATCGCGATGCATCTGTCAGGCTCGGTGATATCTCGGAGGTTTATTTTGGCGTCAAAGACCCCGAATCATTGAGCCGGGTTAATAGTAAAGACGCGGTGACCGTGCAATTGAGCCGTGATTCGCAATCCAACCTCATAGAGGTCGCGCACAAAGTAAGAGACCAGATTGATCTGCTAAACAAACAAGTGGCTCCGTTGGGTGTGGATATTGTCATTCAGAGCGATTCTGCCGAGCAAATCGAAGAAAATATCGACATGATTATCGATCTGGCTCTTTTGGGCGGTCTGTTTGCCGTTTTTGTGCTGTGGGTGTTTTTGCGCAATATCCGCTGGGTGCTTATCATTGCCCTGGCCATCCCGATTTCGATTTACACGGCGTTTAACTTTTTTTATCTCGGCGATATCTCGCTGAACAGTCTGACTCTTGTCGGTTTGGCGCTGGCTGTCGGCATGCTGCTGGATAACAGTGTCGTGGTGATGGAAAATATTTACCGGCTGCTCTCGCGCGGAAAGCATCGCGATGACGCGGTCATGCATGGAACGAGTGAGGTGTGGCGCTCTATCGTGGCAGCCACGTTGACAACGATTACGGTGTTTGTGCCATTCGTCTTTGCCGAGAATTTCCTGGTGCGAATCCTGGGACGGCATATCGGCGTGTCCATTATTTCCATGCTGGCAGTGTCCCTGGTGGTGGCACTTTTATTCATTCCCATGACCACCCATGTGCTCCTAGGCCGGCGTCATAAAACCGTCGGACTCGACTTTCAGTTTATCTCGACCAAAAACCGTCTTTTGCAGATTTATAACGTGATTCTCAAATCGTGTATGCGTTACCCGGCACGCACGATTATCGGAGCTGTGTTTTTCTTTTTTCTCAGTGTGCTCATCGCCCTGGCTGTGAGCATTAATGTGCCGACTGAAGTAGAGTCGCGTACTTTTGATTTGTATGTCACTATGGGGAGCGGTGCCACTCTTGATCAGACAGACCAGGTTGTTAAAGAAGTTGAAGACCGGTTGATGGCAGTGAAAGAAAAAGAAGAAATTATCAGCAAGGTTTATGAAGAAGAAGCAATTATCACTCTCAAGTTGCAAAAAGAATTCGAGAAAATAGAGGGGCACTCGTTATCTCAAATTAAAGAAGCAGTTAACGAACGTATTAAAAACGTTTCTGGCGGTGAAATCAGTTTTGAACAGCCCCAGGCCAGCCAGCGATTTCGTGGCGGTGGCGGCCAGAATCCAGGCGCCGGCCTGCAACGCATGTTGGGGATTGGCACGCCTTCGGAGTCTGTCATCATCAAAGGCCGGGATATTGTGAGAATGCAAAATCTGGCTGAGGATATTCAAACCTATCTCGAAAATTCGGATGTTATAGCAAACGCCCGCCTGAATGTCGCCCCGGACCGGCCTGAAGTCCATTTGCTGTTCGATCATATTCTTATGAGCAATTACGGCGTTACCCTGCCGCAGGTGGCTCAGGAACTGAGCACCTTTCAACAGCAATACAATACCAATTTGACCTTTAAGCAAGGTACTGAAGAGTACAATATTATTATCCGCAGACAGGGTGAGGAAGAGGAGGGAAAAAAAATACGGGATCTGAAGAAATTAAGCATTCCGAGTGAGAGCGGGGAAATGATCGATCTGGTGGATATCAGTGATATCGTATTAACAAGTGGCACATCGAGTTTGTATCGTGAAAACCAGGAAAAGCAGATCGAGGTTACCTACCGTTTCCAGTCCGAGGTTACCGATTCGAAAGATTTACTGCTGGCAGCCAGGGCTGAAGTAGACGACCTGATTGCCAGCATTAACGTGCCAACAGATATGGCTATCGAGGTTGTCCATGATGATACCGATCTTTCGGATTTTTATTTTCTGATCGGCGCTGCGTTCATTCTCATTTTTATGATTCTTGCCGCTGTGTTCGAATCGCTAAGCACCCCGGTGGTGATGATGTTCACCATCCCGCTGGCGGCGATCGGCTCGCTGTGGGCTCTCATCCTGACCGGCAATTCATTATTCAACGCTAACACACTCATCGGTTTTTTGATTTTACTTGGTGTGGTGGTGAATAACGGCATCATTTATATTGATTACACACGTATTTTGCGTCAGCGTGGTTTTTCCAGGTCCCGGGCGCTCATGACAGCCGGCCAGACCCGGGTACGGCCGATTTTAATAACAGCCATCACCACGATCATTGCCATGTTGCCTCTGGCGCTGGGCAAAGCCGAATATGTGGAACAAATCGGCGCTCCTTTTGCTATCACAGTTATTGGCGGCCTGGCACTTAGCACAGTTTTCACTCTCATTTTCATTCCCACGTTTTATACCGGATTGGAAAATGCCATATACTGGATCCGCCACTTAAGGTTGCCAATAAAGCTAATCCAGATTGCCATGTTTATCCCTGGCTGTGTGCTGATTTTTTCAAATATTGACAGCGTTCTCTGGCGCGGTATCAATTTATTTCTTTTAACTATCCTGGTGCCGGGCATCACGTATTTTGTTTTGACCTCACTGCGGCGTGCACAAACGCAACGAGTGCGATCGGATGAACCGCTTCACATTACCATTCAACGTCTGGTTAAGATATATGAAGAACCGAGCCGTTTTGTCCGCGAATGGAGAAAGGGATTGGCTATTCGTGAACGGTCCGGCATCACCAAAAAGTTGCGCTCTTTAAATGATTTTGATGTGCTCATTTGGCAAACTCCACTTTTAATATTTTTGGGATATTTTAATTTCATCTATCTCAAAAGTGGATTTTGGTATCTGGTGTTTTCTTTGGTCTTTTATTTTACCATGCTCAATATCTGGCAGCCGGTCGGAGAATTTATCAATTGGAAATTGGGCAAAGCATCCATAAACAAAAATACACACCGGATTCTGTTTTGGGGATTTCCACTTTTTGCGCTTTGTTATTTTTTCATGAAATGGGAATCGATCGGCTGGACAATTGTCTTTGTTGTGTTATGGTATCTGGGACTTGCCGTGTTCACAACCTCAAATCGCCTGCATCGAGAACAGGTGAATCTGGCACGGCTTACTGGGCGGTTTGCCGGAATACGACGTCAATTTTACACATTCGTCAAACTGATTCCGGTAATTGGCAAGAAAAGAGTTCCGTTCCGTGCACTGGATGGCGTGTCCCTGGAAATCAGCAGTGGCATGTTTGGACTGGTCGGTCCGAATGGTGCCGGCAAAACTACGCTAATGCGCGCTATTTGTGGCATCCTGGAGCAATCGCGCGGAAAAATCCGTATCAATGGATTTGATCTCAGCCAATATCGGGAAGAGTTCCAGGGTTTAATCGGATATCTGCCCCAGGAATTCGGTATGTATGAAAATATGACAGCTTTTGAGTTTCTGGATTATCAGGCCATGCTCAAGGGTATGAGCGATCCCCAAAATCGCAAACAGCGGATCGCTTATGTGTTACAGGCTGTACACATGCAGGAACACCAGGATGAAAAAATTGAGTCTTTTTCTGGTGGAATGAAACAGCGGATTGGCATTGCTCAGACTTTGCTGCATCTGCCGCGAATTCTGGTGGTTGACGAACCCACCGCCGGCCTCGATCCCAGAGAACGGATTCGCTTCCGAAACTTACTCGTCGATCTCAGTCAGGACCGGATTGTGATTTTTTCGACTCATATCATTGAGGATATCTCCAGTTCGTGTCATCGTGTGGCTGTTTTACATAAAGGTCAACTCGGCTATACTGGCGAACCGGCACACATGGCTAAACTGGCAGAAGGGCGAGTGTGGCAGTTTATGGTCTCGCCTGAGGAATTTGGCAATGTACAGCAAAAGTATACGATTATCCATCACATGCGGACACGGGATAACCAGATCCGTGTACGCTGTCTGGCAGAGCAGGCACCTGCGGCAGACGCAGTTAAAGTTCGGCCGACATTGGAAGATTCTTATCTCTGGTTGTTAAAGCAAAAATAAAATACAGCTTATGAAAAACACATTATACAAAACGTCAACATTTGTCATTAATTCAGTACGGTATAATTTAAAAATTATCTTTGCCAACCGGTTTGTTTATTTTCTGTTGGCGAGTGTGATTATCTTTTTACTCATCACAGTGATCAATCTTTTCAGTGAGGAATCCGATCCATCTCCGGCGCTGGCTTATTACTGGCTGATGGTTCCGGGATTACTGCTCATGTTTTATCCATCCGTGTTTGGCATTCAAAACGACGTTGATTCCGGAATGCTGGAATTGCTGTTCGGTATTCCGAATTACCGCTACAAAGTCTGGCTGGTCCGGCTTGTTGTCATGTACATTGTTGTTTTTGTTTTGCTGGCCGTTTTGGCATTGTTAACAGCGTTTGCATTGACGCCATTTCATGTCCTGAGCATGGTGTATCAGCTCATGTTCCCGATTTTTTTCCTGGGGTGTGTATCTTTTATGTTATCTACTCTTATCCGGAATGGTTACGGAACAGCCGTGGTGATGGTTATCATTGGATTGTTTTTCTGGATTATGAGCGGAGCCCTGTCACAAAGCAAATGGAATATTTTTCTCAATCCATTTCAATCGCCGGGGGAACTCAGCGATATAGTGTGGGCGACTGTAATTGCAAAAAATCGCCTTTATTTGGTCATCGGTACTCTCGTTTCTATATTATTCGCTCTTTTCAATTTGCAGAAACGGGAAAAATTTATTTGATTTCCTGTTTTTAAAATATCATTGTATTATATCTCTGTTATTTTTACATTCAATTCT
>CAZSMC010000045.1:0-19150 GCA_964607755.1 uncultured Cytophagia bacterium
AAAAAAGCCCTGCTTCACAGGGCTTTTCATGTTGAAAATATTGAACTTAAAAGTAGCGGGGGCAGGATTCGAACCTGCGACCTTTGGGTTATGAGCCCAACGAGCTACCAGACTGCTCCACCCCGCGTTATTGTGAATTAATAATATAACAAATTTATTTTAAATGTCAAGCAGTTTCTAATAGATATTCGATGAAATTTAAGCAGCGCGACCAAAACGAACAGCGCGGTTGCCAAAGCGAGTGCGGATACGTTCCATAGCACTTGCAAGCGCTTCGGTTCGGGGATCACGGTTAGCGGAAAATAACGATAATTGCCGGGAGGCTCGGCACAGATCGCACAGTCGCAGAGTTATCGAGCGTACGCGCACGCGCCGGTTTAAGGCGCGCTCAAATACTTGCTGGACTACCGGCGTTAATTCTGTTTCTGTGTTTAGCGGTGGTATACGTTGTTGGGCAACGTTCTCTTTATAATCCGAATACATAACTTTAATAAAGACCCGCCGGGTTTGCCAGTGCTGCGTACGCAAACGCTGGGTTGCTTGCGCTAACAATGTATACAGTTCGGCGAGTAGAAAATTCATATCATTGCTGTCCTGCTCTAACCTCAGTCGCTCGGCAATTTCGGGCGCATGTTGGGGCGGCTTGACCGGTCGGTTATCAATGCCATGCGCCCGCTGGTGCAAGAGCACGCCTTTGCGGCCAAAGATCATCTGCAAATGCTCGACCTGTATTGCAGCAAGTTCTTTGATGAGGCGCACGTTCAGGTCCAGTAATTCAGTGCGGATTTTTTTGTCAATTCCGGGCAGATAATTAATTTGTAAAGGCGCTAAAAACTGTTCTTCATCGCCTCGCCGAACATCGCATAGATTTTCGTTCGTTTTGGCCCTGACAATAATGTCAGAAGCGACTTTACTCACCAGTTTATTTGCCGCCACGCCAGCAACAGCATCGAGTCGCAATTGCTCGCGAATGTCTCGTTGTGCTTTATACGCCACATCTTTTACGCTGCCAAAAAACCTTGAGCCGCCGGTCATATCCAGGTAGGCGTGCCCAAAACGCAGTGGTTCGATAATCGGGGTAAAGCGGTTCATAATATCAAGCATGGCGCGAGTGGCGCGCTGATACAGGTCTTCGTTCGGCGGTAACACGAACACATCCTTGCATCGCCGGCGTGCCTGGTTTAAGGGCAGGCCGCGAAAAATCCCGTTTTGCCGGGCTTCTTCGGAAGCAGCGACAATCAGTGAACGTGATGCTGTTTCTACAGCCACAGCTACGGGACGTTCGCGCAAACAAGGCTCCAATACTCGTTCCACGGCAATCGGAAAATCAGTGACATCTATGTGAATAATTTGTCGCGGCATTCTGATACCTGGATCGTTTTTAAAATAGTGTCATTATGTACACCAATATAAAAACTTTTTGTTTGCCAGGCAAGTTATTTTTCGAACAAATGTGAGAATGAATATGTAACGAGATATTTACAATGAATTTTTATAAAGAGGAATCTTTAACAGTTTCATCGCGGACTTTTTGCGGTTCTGGCTGTCCCGGGCGGGTGCTCAAATTGCCAAGCAAAATAGCAATCCAGCGGGTGCTGTCCTTGCTTTCCAAAAAGAGTTTCACAAAAACTGTTAACGGAACCGATAATAAAAAACCGATTGGACCGAGAACCCATCCCCAAAAGATAACAGAGATGAAAACAACCAGAGGTGAAATTCCCAGTCCTTTGCCCAAAAGCCGGGGATCGATAAAATTACCGATCACCATATTAATAGTAAAATAAACTAAAAAAGTGATAAAAGCATGCACCCACCCCAATTGTACCAGAGCCAAAATGATAGGTGCAATAGCGGCTAATATTGAACCGATGGTTGGAACATAGTTGAAAAGAAAAGCAATCAATCCCCATAACAGTGGATAATCGACGCCAATAAAATACAGAGCCAGGCCAACCAGAACCCCTGTGATCAAACTGACAATTGATTTGAGCGCCAGGTAATGTTGCATGTTTTTATTAAATCCTATCATTTCTTTTTGCGCTTGTGAATTCTGGCCCCAAATAATAGTTATCTTTTTCGGCACGCTGGATGCTTCGATTAAAAGAAATACTATGGTAATAAGAATAAGTAATGTATCACTAAACATGCCTGTCAGACTTGTAAACAGATTACCGATAAGCCCCAGAATAATGCCGGGATTCAAAATTTCCCGAACAGTATCCCCGGGAATATTTAGACCCTGCTCATTAAGCCAGTTAACAAAGTTATTGACAATTGACATCAGATTTTCCTGGTAACCAGGCCATTTCTGAGTAAAACTTGCCAGAGAGGTGCCGACAAGTGTGCCGACGAGAAGAAAAAAAGCAACAACAATGATGAGGACAACAGCGATAGCCAACCCGGTGTGCACTTTTTGACGTTTCAGAGCAAAGAAAATCGGACTAAAAATAAGAGACAGAAAAACAGCCAAAAGAAAGCGCACCACCAGTGTATCGGCTGCACGCAAACCAGCAACAACAACCACAAAGGCTGCCATTTGAATCAGAATATTTCCACTAGTTGGCTTTTTAATTTGCATGATAACTCTTTTTTCTTACAACTCTAAAATTAGTAAATATAAAAGTTTTATACAAGTAAAGCTTTTACGAATGTGAATGTTTTTCACTTAATTTTAAGCTTTCTTTAAAGTTTTGAAAGTGGGGGAGATAATTCGAAAAAAAACCCCGGCAATGAACCGGGGCTTTGGAGGCATAATATTTATGAGGATTGTTCCATTTCCTTAACCACACCGGACAGCGCGTTTCGGACAATTTTACTGGGATCTTTTTCGGCTTGTTTCTTAATATCCGGTAGAGCATCTTTGCATTCCATTTTCATCAAAGCCATTGCCGCTACGATTCTGGCTTGATAGGCGTCGTCATTTTTCATCATTTTGATGAGGTGGTCTTTTGCCAACTTGCAATCTCTTTTTGCCAGTTCCTGAGCCGCTTCCATGCGCTCTCCGGCTTTATCAGCAGAAAGCTTTTCAATGAGCTTTTGCTCTTTTTTATTCAATGGAGCCTGCTCAGCATTTGGCAATGTCTTTGCCATTGCGCCAATGACAAATACCAGTGAGAGCATCAAAATCAAAGCACCTTTAAACTTCATAACAACCTCCTGTAACGAGTTTTATAATCTGAAAGGTTTTAAGTTTATTCGAGACCACCTTTCGTCAATCTCTGGTGCATTTTACGTAAACAAATTCAAATGTTACAAACTTTTTCTCCTCAAGTTTCTACTTTTATTTATTTTCAAAATTTTTTATGTTAATATCAAATTGTCTCCCAATCGAATAGGAACCAATGGATCGTATCATTATCGGCATACATGGTTTGAACAACAAACCTTCTTTGTCTATTTTAAAAAAATGGTGGAAGCTTGCGCTTTTGCAAGGTCTTAAAGAAAGCTGGCAGCCTTGCATTGATTTTCGTTTTGATTTATTGTACTGGGCTGATTTGCTTTATCCCAGGCCATTGGATCCTCTGATTAATCACCCTGAAAATCCACTGTTCGTACGCCATCCTTATAAAAAGGTCCCTCCTGCTATTCATGTCAATAACGAACCCTTTCGGCGCTTCACTCTTGACAGTGTCGAGAAAATGTCAGAGAAATTTTTTCAATCAAAACTTTTTCATCAGAATTTGTCAGATATTTCTGATAAATTTATTCACCACCGGTTTCAGGATTTGTATCGCTATTTTCATAATGAAACAGGGATTCATGATGCAAAGCATAAAAGCGTACGTGACGTCATTCTGGATAGATTTTATCAACTTTTGCATCGGTATAGACATAAAAAGATCATGATCATTGCACATTCAATGGGAAGCATTATTGCTTATGATGCTTTGAGCAGAATGAATCATAAAACCATCGACCTGCTATTAACCGCAGGTTCTCCACTTGGCCAACCGAACATTATAAATAAGCTCTCTGGAGAAGATTCGGCATACACTGCTGGACGTACCCCGGAGTGCGTGCAAAGATGGGTAAATTTATCGGATATTCATGATGTAATAGCCATGAATTATGCATTAAAAGATGATTTTGCGCCAAATTCGAGACGCGTTTCGCCTGAAGACAGAGTGGTAAAAAATGCGTACGAGTGGGAAAGAGAGCCGAATGCGCACAATGTATACGGATATCTGCAAACCCCTGAATGCGCCCAGGTTGTTGATGAATTTCTAAAATATGAACGCAGTCGCTTGTCTGTTAAAACAGCGCGCATTGTGTTTGCACTCAAGGAACGAATTTTTAGAAAGACAGAAAAAATGCGTGCAACATGTCCGAGCCGGATTGAAAAAGGATTGAAAAAGGTGCCCAAAGAAGACAAGCTGGAACAAAAAATTGACCGTCAATTAGAGCATATTGTCAGAAAACCTGATGGTTCGAGTTAACTTTTCACTAGGATGACGGTGCTATTAAAGATAATTCGCAAACGAGCATTGGGGAATTGTTCGAAGTTCTTTTTGAATTGCGCAAAAATCATTGTACCACTCAACAAAGCGGTCTGCGTGACGCGATGTACCGAGCGGATATTGACGCATCTTCCATTTATTTTCTGAACCCGAATTATAATAAATCCCGCCGGCGTTATAAGCACAAGCCACTTTTGGCGGATCAAAATCAGTATGATCAAATTGTTGAGCAATATAAGCTGTGCCTGCTTTTATGGAATTATCCGGATCCTCCAACCATGATCTGTCAATATCGTCATTTTGCAGCGTGTCCCGGGCGGTAGAAATGAGTGTTTGCATGAGTCCAATGGAAACCCGGTGAGGTGTTTCCTGGTCCGAAATATAACCCGGTTCTGTCCGTGTCGCTGGTAACTTTCCCATGGATTCGGTGCAAATCGTTGCCAGGATTAATTCACACGGCACATGATACTCGTTTCCACAGTGGCTTATTGAATCGCCGTAATCGTGCCAAACGCGTGTTACTGTAACGGGTTCACCAGGAGTTCGCGCCAGCGATTCTCTTCTCAAATAGACACCTTCTTTCTGCAGCCGCCACTCAATTCCGTCACGAAAACGATGATATTTTTTCAGCTCTGGAATAACGCGCAAAAGCTGCTCTTCCGGATCGATATTTTCAAACAACGCTTGCCAGGTCTGTGGTCCGACAATGCCGTCAACGAGCAAATCCCGGTCCTGTTGAAAAGACAGCACTCCTCTGAGAGTAGCCTGGCCGAATTTGCCGTCCGCCTCTCCGACAGATGAATATCCGAGATTTAACAGTTTTCGCTGAATGTGTAAAACATCTTCCCCCCTTAACAACGGCAGGCGATAGCGAAGATATCGTCTAAAACGCATGCGCCCCTCCTATTGATCAAAATTACATCCGGCTGCTTTTTTCATCAGTTCGAGGTCTGTTGATAGTTCTTTAAAGTAAGCTTTATGAACATTCCATTTTTCAGGCTCTGTTTCGCCACGTTCTATTGTATGCCGCACAAGCGACATTATATTTTGCAGACTGTCGCAAAACGACGCACGATTGCTATCATCCACATCCAGCAACCAGGGCTCTAATGAACGCAATTTGGCTTTTGCGTAGAAAAATACAGGTTCGTATTCCTGTCCGGCTATCTCTAAATACTTTTGCGACCATTCGACAAACTTTTTCAGGGTTGCCCTGCTATCTTCACCTTTTTGCAGATCTTGCACATTTCGCAACGACTCGCACAGGTTTTTATAATTCTGATCGCGTTCGTTTTCATTCTGCCACTGGGATGTCATGGTTATTCCGTTTTCCAGGTGATATACAGCACAATCATAGTATTCAAGACTGTCAGTCGTTTTTGCCATATTATAGCACGCATCCCCTTTGATAAGGTGGAATTGTCGGCAGATTTCCGCGTTGTCATTACATTCGAATGTCTGATTGGCAATCCAGGCAAATTCACCGTCCTTGTGATGCTGTTTAAATTCTTTTAGTAATTTGTGCTGTGCACAACTGACGAACAGCAAAAGAAAAATTACAAAAAGAACAATGATCCGGTAACGCCAATCCGGCATTATATTCTTACAGGTTTTCATTCGCCCTCCACTTCGTTTCTAATTTTTTTGAAAATAGAGATAATGGGTTCATCGGTGCGTTTCAAGCCATCGATCACTTCCATCAATTCATCAAAATCAGCGTGAGCTTGCGGGTTTTTGCGGATGCTATCGACTATGCCCAGAAAACGGCGGTAGCCACCAACATCGCTAAAGAGAGAGGCATCGATTTCCTGCTCCAATTGTGTTTCCGCGACAATGCGCCGGTATTCTTTAACGGCATTTTTCACATTCTCGGCCGTGTCAAAATACTTTTTGTATTTCTCTTTCAATTCTTCAATTTCCAATCGCAAAAAATCTTTGTTGACTTTATCCAAAAATTCGCTGTCCCGGTCCTTGAGCTGCTTTTGAAAAGCTTCTTTGCATAACGGCGAATTGGCAATCAACAAAAATGACCGGTCTGTGTCCACAAGTTTTAGCGGCAAATCCGACGGAGAAAACGGCAAATCCATAATGCGCGCTTTCCAGCGCTGATAGGTCATGCCAACAACAGTGCCGCTAATGCCTACCAGTGTACCGATCACGGCCAGAGGTGACATACCGGATACGACCGTAGCAAATGTTGTCGATGCCCGTTTGACAATATCTTTGAGCGGATTATCGCGTTTAAAATTTTCGTACAAATCACGGGCTTTGTCGATCGATTCCTGCACGGACTCGTTTTCCAGCAACGTGTCAGCCGTGTGGACCCCACTTTCAAGTTTGTTTAACAACGGTTCAAATTTTTTACGTTTATCCGGCGGAATAAAATCGAGAACTTGACGCACTAAATTGACATTCTTTTTAATCTTGCCGATCCATTCCTGTGCAACGCTTTTGTCTTTTTCAACCTGTTTTGATTCAATTTCTTTTACTTTGTCATCGTATTGTTTGGCAAGTCGCTCTTCGCCTTTTTGTGCAGCGCGGTGACCAAAATAAAAGCCTATTATAGCTGTTAAAATGGTGCCGAGCGAGCCAGGAAATTCTGCTAAATTCATTGCTTCTAAAAGGAAAATGTACAGGCTGAAAATAATGGTCAGAAACGTGATAACCGCACGCACTGTGCCAGTGGGCAAACCGACCGGTGTGCTGAGAAAAGTATTCAGTGTCCCGTGCTGACTGACCAAATCCATCGTATCCCTGTGGAGTCTTTGCATGTAATAACCCAGTGCAAGAACCAGGACAAATAGAAAAACAATGGACACAATCATCCACACAGTTGAAGTTTGTTGGGGAGATTGAGCGGCTGCCGTAGTGTCGGTTGACAATGTTTGCAGTTTATCAGAACCCGGTTGAAACGCCAGTAATGGGAATGAAAAATAAAAAAATATGCAACAGCAAAAAAACAGAATCGCATACATCTGAGGTCGATTTTTCATATACAACCCCTTTTCTTCTTTTTAAACCCCATTCAATTTAAAATAATATAAAAAATGAAATACAAAAAGCAAGGAAAATTCACTGCAATTCAATATCGACAATACCGTAGGTGCCTTCATACAGTCCAATTTCATTACCATTTTCATCGATTCTGAACACTTTGCCGGTGTTCCCCTGAACCAGGAGCAAGCCAGCGCCATTATCTTTAGGAATAGCTTTTATCTTTGTCATGAAATTATAATGCTCCCGAAACAGTATTTCATTCTCATACGATTGAATATGAAATCTGCCAATTAACCATTCTTTATCAGTATTGGCATAGGCCGTATAATAGAGGTGATTGGATAAGGGATTTAATGAAAGATCATAAAAACGATAGTCGGATAAATAGCGAACCGGGGCGGTTCCAATGTTGACAAAAATCAAACCGTCCCAACTGGCAATCCAGCCTCCTGTGTCGGGATCGATTATAATTTCATCAGGACCATCAATTGTTGAAGAGACTGTTTGAAAACGGTTGGTTCTCAAATCATAATAATAAATGGTATCGTCATCCTTGCTGGTCATCCACAGTCCGGGACCGGATTTATCAAAAGCAACGTTCGTTTCAAAAAGCACATTGTAAGGCATTTGGCGAATATCCAACAATTGCCCGTTACTGCTTAGTGTTAACAACCGGTCATTATCACGGGTGAGAATGAACAGTCTGTTGCTTGCTTTGTCACTCGTCATCGCAATGGGCGCGCCGTCAATTTGGATTGTTTCGATGTTTCCCTCATTATCCAAAATAGCCAGAGTGTTTGTCCACAAGTTTGTATAAAAGACAGTCCCGTCCAACACTTCCACGTCAGTCGGGTTTGAATTAATAAACTGCAATGTACTATTGCCATCATAGGTCAGCTTTATCAGACTCTGACCGTAATAATCAGCTAGAATGAAATTGAACCGGCCGGGAATAGTGGCAACAGATTTGGAGATTTTACTTTTATCAAATTTTGTAATGGCCTGAACCGCGTAATAATACTTTTGATCATACAACAAGCCGCTGTCCATGTACCTTGTGCTGTTCGCATTCACAGAATCATACAAAACAAGATTAGGTTCATTGACGCTTTTATAAATATAATACTTCTCCATAGAGGGCAGCCGGAAAGGTGACCAGGTCAGCGTCGCGGTTTGCCTGTTGGAATACACGCGAACATTTTCCGGCGCCCCATGAGTGTCAGGGTTATCCGGGTCCAAAGGATTCAAATATTCCCGCTCTGAGCAGGAGAAAAGAATGAGCGCAAAAAGGCAAATAACTGCACAATTTAAGAGTGAGTTTTTATTTATAAAAAGACCACACATTGAGAGCAAATCCTATTTCAATGCCAATAAAGGCGTATCCTTTGTAACGATCAAATCTCTGAGTGTTTTTAAAATAGTTTTTCATTGTAGGTATATGCCCGGATTCAAGATATTTAGAATAACTATCGTCTGCTTTTTTGTGATAATAAAAAGCCAGAGCGCCAAAAGAAATCATCAAAGCCGTTCCGATGATTCGTTTTTTATTCCAGCTCAGTTTTTCTGCCTGATAGGATTCGTTTTTCAAAATTTCTTTATAGGCTATTTTCAACGTATCTATTTTCAAAGTGGACTCGTTTTCCCACATTTGTCCGTGTGACAGAGAAACCGTCACAAGCAGTAAAACTATGACTGTTTTTATCGCATTCACTTTTTGGCTCCAATCAAACTGCATTTTTTATGGTGACTTACAAGAATGCCGCGAGGCGTTAGCGCGGCACAGTCAATGCTTTGCTCAGCATCATAACGCCATTGTTGGTTCCGGTTCTTCAAATCCAGGATGATGATTTCGCCCCGGGCATAAAAAAGAATTAGCTTTTCATCAAAATAGACAGGATCAATATTCATCAGTCCTTTTCGCCGGAACGTCCACTGGAGAGCGTTGTTTGACATATCATAAGCATGCACCACGCCATCAGCAAACGGGACCACCATCACATTGCCAATTAGCAATGGTTTCGCATAAAGTGGCCGTTCAAAATCTCTGGAATACACGATCTGATTTTGCAAAAGTGAAAACAATTTAATCGTTCCATCTGCATTGTAAACGAGCAGTGTACTACCTACCGGAATGAGCGCTCTGGCCATAGATACATCAAGATCGTGCGTTGTTACGATTTTTAGTTTTTTGTTAAAAACTCTTAATGTTCCTTGCACATCGATTGCAAAGAGTTTATTATCATAAAACAATAGTCCGGGTCGCAATTGCTTTTTGATGTTCCGGGTACGGATAACATCGCCTGTAGCCGCATTTACCGCAGAAAGGGCATTTTTCGCCTGAAAATAAAGCGTGTCCGAGTGATTGACCATGGAATAAAAATCATGTTTAAAGTTTTTCTGCCAAACGAGGTTGGAGGTCAGCAAATTCCAGCAAACAACTTTTATTTTTTCTTCCGCCGAAAAATAGAGCTTGTCATCGATAACGCCGTATAGCTGAATCGGAGTCTTGTATTCATCCCAGTAATTGTCTTCTTTTTGGCCAGTTTCCAGATAAAGCACGGTCAGTCCGCCCCGGCTGTCAGCGATGAGGATATACTGATCGTTCAAAACTTTTAGATCAACAAGATCAGCTTTAATTTTTTGTTGCCATTTTTTGTATAACGAGTCCGCGGGTTGCAGCTTGAATAATGGCTCTTCCTGAACCTTGTAATTCATTTTCAGGCCTTTACTGCATGACAGTGCCAGGATAAAAACGAAAAGGCATAACAATTTTTTCATTTTTAGTAATTCCATCCGAAAAAGAATTTTACAAACAGATCCTTTTGCACTTTATCAAAATCAGTTCTTTTACCGATATCGAGGCGGAGTACAATACTGCGCATCAGTGTACCTCTTAATCCCAGGCCAAAACTTCCAATAAAACCTGGAAACTTGAAATCCCAGGCGTTGCCAGCATCGACAAACAGCGCGCCGCGAACCGGTGCAAAACCTATTCGACTTTTGGTAAAATTTATCATCAGGCTTTGTGCAATTGGAAACCGCAGTTCGTTGTTGAAAAGAATAAACTTTTTACCATACACATCGCGAATATCATAGCCGCGCAGAAACCAGCTTCCGCCAATATAAAAGCGCCTGATGTTTTCGCCCTCATTTATCATGCCCATTGTCCGGTGGGCAAAGGACACGCTTCGGCTGAGGCGGTAATAATAGCGGAAATCGCCCAAAACCGTGTAACTGTTAATTTGCGAACTTTGGATATTAAAAGTGGGACCAGCGGCAATCCGCATTCGCCAGCCGTCAATCGGCCCGGTGTAAATCCACATAGAATTATCATGCACAAAAGAAATAAAATTAGCGACGAGATACTTTTTTTCAATGTCCGTATACAGGTCTTTTTTTGAATGCCAAAAAGACGTGCTGAATTCCAACCGGTTAAAAATGTTAATCGGATAATTCATCGCACCACGAACTCCGATAGTACGTTCATAGAAAAAACCTTCGTAAGGCGTGTAATAATCATTGGCAAAATGAAAAAGACTAACAGCTCTGTTGGCGCGCTTTTTCAAATCGACCATGGTTGCGGCAATATTCCAATGGTTCATAAACTCTGAAGAAGTGCGGGCCGTGTTGGCTAATAAAAAATTATAATACCGGTTACCGAGCATGTCGGAAATGCTGACCTGTGCCCCGCCCAGCATGCCAAAAATCGGATCATAAGCTACAGAAGACTGTGCGATATCGATGCTGTATTTTAGCCGGTAGGGACTGACTTTATCCCGGGAAGGAAATTCGACAACAGGTTCTCTTTTTTCTGGCCTGAATTTTGTAATCTGATGTTCAAAAGAAGTCTTTACAGAATCCGCCTTGAATTTACAGAGATGGTAATTATATTGACCGAACGTGCTCAGTATCAGAGAATCAGAGGTCATGGGATGGATGTCATTCACGCCGGAATAATAATCCGACAATTGTTGATGCCGGACCGTTGTTCCTGCCCGGATTCCTTCGCCGTCAAGCTCTGCACACCAGATATTATCCGTACCTGACTGGTCAGAAATATAATAAATCATATTCATTTTTAAAGGGTGCCAGAACGGCTTGTCTTCGTTGCAGGCAGTTGAAGTTAACTGCGTCAAATCGCCGGTTTCCAGTTCGTAAGCAAACAAATCTTTATTTGCATCGGGTCCTTGCTCGCCTCTGTCAGAGGAAAACACGATAAACCGGTTATCCGGTGAAAATGTCGGTGATGTATCGCCATATAGATCACGCGTTAAGCGAATGATGTTATCATCATTTTTTTTCCACATGTAAATATCGGACAGACCGGCCGTATCCTGGGCGCTAAAAGTAAGCAGAGTGCCGTCTTTGTTCCACATTGGAGAACGTATTGTTGTCAATGTACTGGATTTGACCGTTTTATTGATTTCCTTTTTCTCGATATCATAGATCCATATAACATCGTTTCCCCCAGATTTTGCCACAAAGGCTAAAAGTCCCAGGGGATTCACAGAAATTCTTGTGCGTAAAAGGTACAAACTTTCGAATTTTGGTTTTTTATTACCGCGTATCAGGATTTCATTTTTTCCCTTTTTCCTGTCCTGGGCGACAATATTTTCGAATCCCCACTTGTTCGTCATGTAAATCAATTTATCAGACGAATCTGATCGAAAGATTGCCGGCGCTACTTGAATGTTTCGGTCTGCCATATCGCGGATGTCGAAATTTTTTATATTTTTTTGATGAATGTGCCTGGCATATTGCTTTTTAAGCGAAAGCTGCCACTCTTGCATGATCACATAAAAGCTTTTGCCGCTAATCTCGCTGATAGCATGATCAAAGGATTTGTATTTCCAAAAATCAGTGAGCAGCATGCGTATGCGTTCAGTGCCATAATTTTTTTCATAGTATTGCAAAAAAGACTGGCCTTCTTTGTAAAGCAGAAAACCGGAAAAATAAAGTTCGTTGCTATTGAGGGGCAAAAGATAGTCGTGCAAAACCGCATCGCGGATAAACATTTCTGCTTCAGAGTCAAATCCGACTGACCAATATTCTGCAATCCCTTCGGTAAACCAAAGAGGTAAACCGGCGCCCTCGGTCTGACCGACTCGTCTTGCCGTTTCGGATATTTTATAATTGGTAAAAACATGAACCAGTTCATGACGAACGACGTGATAAAAATCTCGCCGGTCGCCTGTAAACGGCAACACCACGCGGCCTTTTAGATACTCGAAAAAACCGCCCACCCCTTCGGGCAGCAGCGTGCTGATGACGTTTGTTTGCCTGAAATAAATCGGATTGCTGTAAACAATGAGGGGAATCTTTCGATCGATGGTAAGATTAAATTTGACTTCATATTCGTCATAGGCCTGCTCGGCAATTTCTCGTGCCAGACTGGCAATCTCTTCTTCACCCTGGTAATAATAGATATTCAGATTTTCACTCTCAAGAACATGCCAGTTCAGTTTTTCGTAATTGATTTTGTTTTTGCCGAAATAAAACTGAGCCATTCCTGGCGGCGCCTGCGCAAAAAGAAAAAGTATTAAAAAAAGAAAAGATTGCTTGTATTTCTCTATCTGCTGTACAGCCATGTAAAGGTTTACTCGAAATAAATTAACAAATGGATGTTTATTTTTATGATACAAAAGCTTAATATTTTCAACAACAGAAAACTGGATTATGTTTCGAAAGGTGGGTAAAAATGAAGAAAAAGTTTGCCTCTCCTACAAAAGCTCCTTTTTGCGGTATGTGGCAATTTCATTTTACATTGTCCTGCTATTCCGTACCGCGAGGCATATTTTCTGATGACAGTTCTTTAAAATAGACAAACCAGTCCTGCACCTGCTTATATTTTGCAGTTGCGGTCAGTATCCATCAAACATATAATCATCTGCCAGAATAATCATGGTCTGGAAATCCGGCTGGCTCTGGTAACAACGGACGGTACAGCATGGGGGACGCGTTTCAAAACGGGAGTAAACTGGCAAGAAATTTCCATCCCTTTTGATTCACTCACCCCTGCCCCTCTGATACTGTTGCCGCGTCCGTATCCGCATTTTTTGCCGTATAAATGGCAGCCAGATGAGCGTGATGTCAGTGCACTTGATCAATCAAATATTCCATCGATCTTTGCGTTGTTCATACCATGTGCGCCATTTTCTCGTGTTCATGCCATATTTTTTCCCGGAGATATTTTGTAACGACTTTAACGCCGCAAACCTGACTCTCCACTCATTATCATCAAGAGTGTTTATGAAATGTTTTGTCATGGAAGGCTCTTTAAAGGCATAGATAACCTCGATGGCTTTCCACCTTTGATCTGCGAGGTCAGAATGCAAAAGGGATTTCACAGGTTCGAATGCCGGTTGACCAATATTGGCCAGAGCGCTTTTTACGTTCTGGTAAAAATATTCGGGTGATTTAACAGCGGAATAATATCATCAATTGCGCTGTCAGCTTTTAGCTCGCCTAAAGTCGCCATGGCTCGCCACACTGTGCTTGCTTTATCACTATGCAATGCTTTTCTCAACGAATCAACCGCAATATCACCGAGTTGAGTCAAGGCCGTCATGGTCTGGTTCGCAACCAGGCGTTCATCATCGTCAAACATTGTAATTAAAGCGCTAACCACGGCTGGACTCTTTTGGTGACCCAGGGCGAGTACAGCGCTTTTGCGAATCTCTTTGTCGCGGTCCTCCAAAAGAGCTGTTAAATGTTCCATGCTTTTCTGATTTTGAATATAACCCAATGTTTCAATTGCACGAATGCAACGTTTTCTATCCCGCCGATGTTTTGTCAAATGAATCAGAGGTGTGATGCTACTGGTATCTGGCATGGTTTGAAGTAATTGCATTGCCTCCATTTGAAAATCACGATGATCAGAGCGCAAGACATTATTAAGGAATGGAATTACCCTGGTATCATTTTTCTGGCTCAGCACCCTGGCGATTGCCATGCTCTTTTCGTTGATTTCCAGCAGATTAGCATAGAGGATATCAGAAACAGGCTCGTCCAGGTCAGCTAATGCCTGTATGATATGCGGTCGCATTTTTTCATCTTTATCCAGGAGAAATAAAGTTGACTCTTTTTGCCTTTTTAAAATATAACTCTTTCAACCTGTCACTCGCTTCCATCAGCAAGAGACTAACGTTGTGTTTTTTCATAAAATATTCATAGGCAGGAATTGTGTTCTTGCGGGTGGCTCGGTACCAGTCATATTTTTCGCAACCTATAAAAAAAAGGATTGATAATAAAAAAACAAATATCATACCTATTTTTTTTAGAACAGGTTTTGAAAACCTCATATCACTCTCCCAAAATTTTTATTTAAACCGGCGATATAATTTTTTACATTATACATTGTTGTCATTAAAAAGTTCGGCAAAATTGCCATATATCCGTGTATATCCGAAATAAAATTCAAAAAATGGTCTCCTTTTACCGTTATTTATTAAACCGTTCAAGAAACCTTTTCATAAACTTACCAATTCGTTTAAAAACATTTTTTGTCTGCCGGGGCGTTGTTTGTGGGCTCGTTTTTTTCGCTTGTGATGGGGTTGTATATCTTTGTGTGTTGCTGTGAGGCTTGACTTTAAAGTTGTCTTTGAACTTGTCACCGGATATGGTGCTTTTCTTTTTCTTTTTGCCAGCCGGCTTTGTGTCTGTCGTGTCTTGTTGCGTCAGGGTCTCGACAGTTTCCATAAAACTGCCCAGGTGGTTATCATCTAATTTGACGGTATCTTTTTCACCATCCAAAGCGCCGCTAAACAGGGATTTTTTAAACCCGAGCAAATAATAGATTCGATGTTCGATTGAATCTCGGGAAATGAAATTATAAATATAGGCGTGTTGATTTTGTCCCAGCCGATATATCCGTGCGATTCGCTGTTCCAGTCGTGCCGGATTCCATGGCAGGTCCAGATTAATAGCAATATTGGCACACTGCAAATTGAGCCCAAGTCCACCGGCATCAGTCGACAGAAAAATTTTCAAATCAGGTTCCTTGTGGAACCGGTTTATAATGTGTTTGCGTGCTTTTGTCGACAGGCTGCCGTGTAAATAAACGTACTCGATGTCGCGTTTTTCGAGTTCTTGAATCAAAAGTTCGAACATCTTTTTCCATTCACTAAAAATCACCACTTTGTTTTCCGGCGTTTCCAGTATTTCTTCGAGCAGGCACATCAGCTCATCAATCTTGGTGTCGTTGCGTTCATTCTTGTTTAGAATAAAAGTGGAATCTGCTACCATTCGCATGCAAGACAAATTGATAAGTAAATTTTTCCGGTCCTCTTCCAGCAAAAATCCCTGGCGCCTCCATTTGTTCACCAGCCTGCACACGAGTTCATAGTAAGAATTATGGTCGCGCCGTTGTTCTTTTGTCATATCGACGAATAAATTTTTGTCGATTCGACCGGGTAACTGATCGATGATCTCTTTTTTGGTTCGGCGAATTAACACCGGTTCCAGCGTTTTGTTGATTGATTTTAATCTCTTGTAACCGATGACCTTGCCAAATTCATCAGTACTTTCGTGGTTATGCAAAAAACGGAACAGCGGACCGAGCCTGTACATATCAATAAACTCGACAATTGAATGCAGCTCCTGGAGCCGGTTTTCCAGCGGGGTGCCGGTCAGAACAATTGTATACTTGGACTGTATTTGTTTTACCGCTTTGGCAGTTTTTGTTTTCCAGTTCTTGATTCTCTGGGCTTCATCCAGAATGACCAGGTCCGGCGACATGGCATTGATCATGTCCAGATCATTTCTGGTGATACCATAGCTGATGATCTTGTAAAACTCTTTCTGTTTGTAAAGCGTTTTGCGTTTGTGAATGAGCCCTTCAACGACCTGGGAACTTTTATCCGTAAATTTTTCAATTTCCTTCTGCCATTGATACTTTAATGACGTGGGACAAATAATCAGAACGCGTTTCACATCAAGATAGCGGGCAAACAATTCGACCGTTGCCAGGGCCTGTATGGTTTTACCGAGCCCCATCTCATCTGCGATCAGCACTCTTCCTGCTTTGAACGCTTTGATAACCGCCTTTTTTTGGTAAGGGTACAGTGTGGTGCTTATAAGGTCATCAAAGATATCACTTTTAATTCCTTTGGGAAAAAGATTGTCTGCCAGCCGCTGACGCTCCAGTTGTTTTTTATATCCTTGTATATATTCATACGCATCCGGATATACTCTGAAATCAGGGTCTATAGATGATGCGCGTTTCAGATACTCTTCAATCTCATCCAGTTTTTCAGGATAGATAAAACCTTCCTTGTCGATGATTGGCTGGAATAGCTGTTGGATTTGGTTACCGTTTTCACGACCGGGTTTCAACCGCAGTCGTCTTTCTTTACCATAAAAGATACTCAACGATGAATAAGATTGCGGCTGGGTATGATTAAAGTAGGTCCAGTTGGTTTTGGTCTTTTTTAGTGTGAGAATGACATTTTCGATATGTTTGCAAGTGCCCAAACCATTTGTTCTAAAATCCGGGCACGAACAAAAATTATGGCTGTGCTCATTATCCCGGATAGACACTTTGTAGGTATTTCCTGATTCGGGATTAAACACGCTGAAATCTGAAAATACCGGATGTTTGCCGATATTTTGGATCTCAAAATCCTGTTCAGCCGCAAACTGCCGCCTCAGGCCTGCCTGCCATTCGTCAATGCTGAGCTCTGCCGGCTTGCGGTAATAGGGAATTTTTTTCTTGCGGGGTATCGCCTTTTTGTTATTCATAGATTTTATCCCATTCTATTAATTTATTTTATGTTCGTTCACGACGTGGTGCCGGGAACGAGAGATATTGTTCAATTTAAAATTTTACATGTAATTTGCAAAGAATTGATTAAAAAAACTCTTTTTGATTTCAAAAAAAAGGCGCCAGTGATCACTTGCTCTGCCAGACAAAGCAAGTGACGGAGGGAATACCGGCGTCTTTGCGTGAGGTTTAGATTCTGCTTCCCCTCTCGTTCCGCCGGTCTTCGACGGAATGCAGACCAGACGCTCTGGCGTCCGGGTGTGTTATCCGCTGCTGCGATGAGCAGGAAACAAGATGGCAAAATGACATGCATTGCTTAAAGCCCAGTACATCTTGTCGTCTCAGCATGGGACGCAGGAGCATCCCAGGGCGCGTTCCTCCAGGTGGCTGGGGGAACGAGAGTGAGAGAAAAGGGTTGCACTATTGTTTTTTAATCACTTCCCTGGCAAATTCCAAAACAGTCCTGATTGCTTTGCCGGGATTATCACTTAAATTACTTTCCGAAATATTCTGGTCAGTTTTATTGTGAAAATGATGTGGATACGTTTTAAGCTTCTTGGCTTCTTTATCAGGAAGGTTGTTATAGCGATAGATTGTTCGTTCCATCTATATGCCGTCTTTCCCAATGGTAGGCATAAACTCCCTGTTTCTTTATGGATAGCCAAATATCGATATAACTCTGGTCTTTAAGCAAAAGCCGCAGTTTTCCTTCAACACTTTTTATCCCTTCTACAATATCGGCAAAGTCAGTAAAAGCTATTTGTTCGAGTTGAAAATATATTTTTTCCTGTTCAGGCATTATTTCCCGGTGCGCGACAACAGATTCACAATCTTTTCTTTTTCAAGTTCAAGGTATTCCAGTCGACTCAAGTCATCATAACATTCTGTCTCGGTAATTTTCCCTAACTCTAGTTTATTCCATAATTCCTCAAAGGATTCTACACCGTGTTTCTGCCCCAATTTCTTAATTTCAATGGATAGGTCAATTAATTCTTCTTCGAGAAAATGCCTGCCTGCCGTTCCTGCACAGGCGGGTTTCAATCCTTCTTCAATGAGCTTTTCTCGGGGAATATTTAGCTCTTTTTCAACTCTTTCCAATAAATCTGGCATAGTTGTATCCTGATATTATTTCTAAATCTTCAACTCTCAAACTTGATAACTCACATATTGAAAATGTGACATATTTTAGTAAACTGTAAGCTAACCATTATCACCAAAAGATACAATTATTTTCTTAAACATCAGCCTCTTATACGCATTGCCATTTCCTTTTGCTTCATTTTTCATATCGTCACTCTCTTCCATCTCCTTCCGCAGATCTTCGGCGGAATGCAGACCGGACGCTCCCACGCCCATGTACATTTTCCGCTGTTGTCAGGAAGGGCGTTCCTCCAGGTGGCTGGGGGAACGAGGCAAAAGATAACAACCGTCTGAATCTGGATTTACTGGATTCAAGGATGTTCAGGATTTTTATTTGGATAAAATTGTATTAAGCAAGTGGCCGGTTGTAAAAAAACGTTGCTTGAACAGATTTTGCTCGTTACGCCGGTCTCCGGCGGAACGCAGGCCGGACGCTCCAGCGTCCGCGTGTATTATCCACTGTTGCGATGAGCAGAAAACCAGATGGCAAAATAACGTGCAGGTCTAAAGTCAGATACGTCTTGTAGTTTCATCGGGACGCAGGAGCGTCCCGGAGAGCGTTCCCCCCACAGCACTGGGGGGAACGAGAGAAAGGGTTTTTATTTTATAAACGTTTATTGCATTTATATCTATATACATATCAACTCTCGATTTCAGTTTTTTGGATTATTTTCTATTACGTTATTTTTTTAAACATGATTGCGAGCAATAGCATTGCCAGGGGAGCGGTTATGGTCCATGGGATACCTAATAATAGTAATCTTTCTGAAAACTCGGGATAGAAATATACAAACGC
>CAZSMC010000045.1:19250-34471 GCA_964607755.1 uncultured Cytophagia bacterium
GGATACCTAATAATAGTAATCTTTCTGAAAACTCGGGATAGAAATATACAAACGCAATCAAAGGTGTCACCAGTGCATTGGCTAAAAAAGAAATTCTAACCCATCTTTGAAATCCTTGTTTCTCAAAAACAGGAAGAGCGAATAGCATTGCCAACCCCATAGATATATATCCGATGGCATCAAAGTTCCAAAACATGGAATGTGGTGTTTGAATGAGGATACTAATTTGGTCGGATTCACCTTGAAGTGTCATGGGAATAACTGTTGCTAATTGAACTATATCGATCAGTTGTCAGTTTGCCGTTTTATTAGCACATAACTTTTGAACTCATTGGATTTTGCGAAGCGCAGAGTGGCAAGAATCCAGTGCAGTGACTTTGCCATTTATCCAGCATTCAGGTTTTTCAAAATCTTCCTTGCCAAGGGTTCTTTGATTTCTTTGTGACGAGGAACTGCTTCAACAACACCGTCCTTTGGATGAATCCACAATGAGTGTGAAGCCCCTTCTCTTTTAAGATAACAACCCGCTCTTCGCAACTTTCGTTCTAAATCCATGCGTTTCATGCAATGATGACCTTTTCCTGGATTGTATCTTTAGGTAATCCACGCAGAATATCTTCTCTTCGATCTTGCAGAATCAGTTCAATGGCTTGCCGCAAATTCTCTTTCGTCTCATCTATTGTTTCTCCTTGTCCATTTGCGCCAGGCACTTCTGGACAAATTGCCCAATACCCACCTTCAGGGGTGGGCTCTATAATTGCTGTGAATTCAGCTTTCATGTTTTACCTCCAATTTGTATTGGCATAATATTATTAATGTACTATCCAACTAACATCACAATTTTATACATTGAGGAAAAAATGGTTATATCTATCCAAAAAATTCCAGCTTGAATATATGAAAACAATTTTCATAAATATAGCCATTTTTCTTTCAGGGGCTCTTGTTTTATTTTTCCTGTATTTATTCATTTTATACCAAGATGCAATACCAATTTAGATCACGAGTCCGGGTTTGATGAACAGGTATCATCATAATGGTATCTCATTACGATTAAAAAAAGCACAACAAAGCCATCAGTTAACAGCTCTATCGTGCCTTCAACATTGTCATCATTACAGCCCCTTTCGGCTTTCGCTTTAATTTCTAGATTTTATGAATTGCAAGCCTAAAAGTCAAGCGGTTTTTGAGATATATTACTGCCAGGACTTTGGAGGGTGTGCGCCGGAACGAAACCGGTCTTTTGTCAGTTATTGGCAAGATGCCATCAAAGTTAGTATATCTTGAAGTGAAAATGTCGCATGTTCGAATCCTGCCGGAAAATATTATTCGAAAACCTGATTTTAAAAACCAGTTAATAACTGCCTTCTCCAATGTGGCAGCTTAATTTTTTGATAATCCAACCAAGTTTTGGGATTATAGCTTATTTGATCAGAAAATCCATTAATAAACTATTTATTTTTATTGTTTTACACAAAACCCAATTGAAATCGATCCTAATTTGGAGTGTCGCCTCTGCGTGGCGACTGCGGGCGTTCAGCCCGCAAGTTAAACGAGCATATTCAGAAAAAAGTATGGTATTTGACGGCTTTGCCGTCATGAATTCACACAGTGAATTCACTCCAAAAGTTTTTTCTGAGCTAATAGAGTAATCATATAAATTAAAAGTTGCAATAACTGAAGTTAAAAGCGTAATGAAGATATTATTCTTATTTTGCAATGAATAATACTTATTCTGGTTTATGCCTGTCAAAGAATGAGCTTATTTCATTTTTCTGAATATCCCAACCATATGACCAGGCGATCCGCTGCATGGTAGAATATACCAAATCAAATTTATCAATTGGGTCTTCTAAAGATTTTTTCATTACAACAGAATTGTATTTTATTTCATCTTCAAGTGTCAGTAATAATTTATTATATGGACCTATAATTCTACGGTGAGAACCGTTTTCAAAATGCATACGAAAATCAAGTGGGCCTTGATAGCCAATTCTATCATAAAATTTAACAGAAGAATCATAAAACTCATCCAGTCTTGCGTATATAATATCGGTTGGGATATAATCATCTTCATGTTTATGATTAGGATCCTCTTGGAAAAATAAATTTTGTTTGTACGATAACAATCCAAAACAATTTAGCTCAATAAAATAAATATGATGATCTGTTTGGAATAATATGATCGTGCCATTGGGTGAAATACGGCCCCGGATTTGGTCTCCCCAGAACGGAAATTCACTCCAATTCCCATAATAATTGTTGACTTTTATGTCGTTAATAATTTTCGATATCTCAGGGGGTACTAAAAAAGGTTCTCTGGGATAAAGTGGACATATGGATAACGTAAACCAATTATCAAATATATTTTTAATAGTAAGCTTTGCATATCGTTTTTTAAAATTATTTTCTGATTCTTTATACAATTGTTCACGAAGTGATACGGCTTTTTGTCTATGCTCGGCTAACCAAAAAATATCATTTATTTTAGCACGTTCTTCGGGTTTGTTGCGGTTGGCTGTTCGCAAATAGACTTTAGTATTATTTGCAATGGCATGTGGTGTCTGATGACTTTGGTGAATTCGGATTAACACAATTGCTTTTTTCTTATCAGAGTTTGGACAAACCTGAATGTCGGGGAAAACAGGAGGTGTGATGTTTGAAAGAATGATATTAGTAACCCGTTCTGATAATCCGCGTTCAAAAGGTACACCTTCTATCGGTAATTTCGGTTTATTCTCATCATCTTCTTCAATACCAATGAGAATAATGCCTCCAAGAGTATTAGCCATAGCAGCAATGGTCTTTTCCAAATTATTTGGAAATTCTTCTTTATAATCTAAATAAGAATTTTCGGATATTTTCTGTTCACAAAATTCTTCAATTGTTTGCCAGGTTATGCTTTCGAGACTTTGAGTGTATAACATTTATGCCCCGTTCGATTTATGCATCAATAAACAGATGCTAAAAATATTTGCAATCAGACCCCTGTGCTAATGTTTTATTTGTGGAAATACAAGCTGAAATAAGTATAAAAACATTTGTAACAATTGCAAGTGAATTCTGCAAAAAGAGTTATAATGTGGATACAAAAAAAGGCGCCGGGTGTCAGTCCGCCTATGGGGTGTCAGCGGCTGACGAGGGGTTACCGGCGCCTGTTTTAGAGAGTTTATTTTTGTCATGCATTACTGCACTTTGATTACACATCGGGATAAATCCGGGGAGCAGGCTTTATTGACGATACATGCCGGATAAAATATTCAGTTATACATAAAATACCCGGTAGCCACACAATCTCGATCTGTTTTTATTCTTACCCAGTGCGCAGAATACCCATCCGGGAATTCGTGATGTTTATAGCCGTTGGCCGGGACGGTGATTGTTTTGTACTGTTCCCACGAACCGTTGCCTAAAAAATCAATTTCGAGTGTAAAGGTAACGGATTGTTCGGATTCGATAGCGAGATGGAGGACTTTTTTGTCAAATCCTGTCATAAGAAAGGGATCGCTGTAATGGTTCTTTTTTACTTCCGTTTTCCACCAGGGTCCTCCCCATCCTTTTGGTTTGCCGAAATTCCACAGATCATCAATATTGCCAAACCATAATCCGGACTGCGGCTGGCCCACGGCATTGTCTGTTTGATCGCCGGCTAAAACCAGCATGCCTCGCCAGTAACAAAAGTCGGGAATGATTCGCAGGTGCGAACAAATCGGCCGAATGCCCCACACCCAGCCGTCGTAAACCAGAGCCGGAAGATCGTAGAGCATGCCATGAACGTCCATTAAATAGCGTTCTGTTTGTGCTTCCCGAATCCGCATCCATTCGGTGTTCCAGGCATGATCAAACGAGTGGCTTGCCTTTGGCAGCAGATATCGTTTCCATTTCCTGTCATGCAAAACCCGTAAAACAACTGACGACCGCGTCCAGCCTGTAGCATAGAGTGTGTTTCCATATGCTTTACCTGTGCTTGGGTTTTGCTTGCCGGACACCTCGACAAAAGGATTGCGTTCCAGAATATTCCATACCTCACCATCCCATTCGGCTAGCCGTCCGCCTTTGACCTCCCCGAGAAAGTCTTCTTCCCAATACCGGTTTGCCGCTACGACGACCCGGCCCTGGGCTGTATGCCCGGATTTAAAATGCGGTGCCTGTCCTTCAGGAAATTCGAGCTCTTCCACTAGATTGAAAAGTTGCGTTGATTGCATTGATTTCAGATCAACCTCGAAAAACAGACCTTCCATGGTGAGAAAATACACTTTGGTATCGGGATGTTCAAGATGACGCATAGTGGCAGCTAAGCGGTGTTTTGCCATCTCCGGAACTGTTCTGACATTTCCTTCGGGATCAATGATGTGTGGACCAATAATGACGTGCTCGCTCTCCCAGTGTACCATGCGATTGGCAAAAGTCCCGGTCACAGATGCCGGATGTTTTCGCATGGTCATGTCTTCACTTATTTCGTACAAACCAATTCCCGAGCCTTTTATATGCGCCACATATCCGATGGCCCATAATTTATTCGCCCAGGGGATCAGGGCACCAATGCCGGTTTCGCTTGTACTGCCGACACCGTCAGCATGTACGGTTAAATTGGGGAAAACGCCATCAACATGAATGGGATATTCCGAATGTTGGGCCAGTGTAATGCTGGCAACAAAAAGGCAACAGATTAAAACACTTCTCATTGTCAACTCCGTTTTTGACTCTATATTTTTGAATAACCTTTTGCAAAAAAGTTATCAATTTGCTCGATACCCGCAGTTTTCGCTTCATCAAGCGGACCGCAGAAAAGAACTTTACCGTCATCCATGAAAACGATATCATCAGCAATACGCTGAATACTGGTGAGTTCATGGGAGACAATAACCACGGTCATGCCCAACTCGTCGCGCATTTTAAGCATGAGCCGGTCCAGCGCCTCGGACGTGACCGGATCGAGACCGGCTGACGGTTCATCACAAAAGAGCAGCGGCGGGTCCAGCGCAATAGCTCGCGCCAATGCTACGCGTTTGCGCATGCCACCGGATAATTCAGAAGGAAGTTTATGCAAAACCCGGTTCAGTTCTACTAATTTCAATTTCACACGTATTAATCTGTGAACGAGCTCCTGGGGTAGTTCTGTATGCTGAACAAGAGGAATGGCAATGTTTTCGCCAACTGTCACGGAATTAAGTAATGCACCGTTCTGGAATAGCACACCGATTTTCATCAAAAGCTCGTTAAAATCTTTTTCATCCATTGTAGTAATCTCGTTGCCAAAAAGTTTAATCGAACCGGACCATGGACTGTACAAACGGATCATGTTTTTCATCAATGTAGTTTTTCCACAACCGCTTGACCCGAGAATTACAGTGACGTGATGACGTTTGGCTTCCATGGAAATGTTATCAAGTATCAACGTATCTTCATATCCAGCATTCACTGAATTGACTTTTACGATATTTGAGTCTTGCTGTTGGTTCATGGTCTGCTTTTCACCACTTGAAATAAAAAAGTAATCCAAGAATACTATCTGCCAGAATAACCATAAAAATTGCCGCTACGACCGAGGACGTCGTCGCGCGCCCTACATCGGTTGCGCCGCCTTTTACCCGAAAGCCATAAAATGCACCTACCAGCACAATAATCCAGGCAAAAACGACGCTTTTTACCAGGCCGGTTAAAATATCTTTAAGAATAAGCGCATTGACCGCTTGCGAATAGAACGCCTGAAGACCAATACCAAGATAGCCATAACCGATGACAAACGATCCAATGATACCGATAACCATTGACAGGACCGTTAGCAGTGGCATCATAACAGTAATCGCATGGACTTTCGGCACCAGAGTATAACGCACCGGATTAAGTCCCATAGCCCGGAGTGCGTCTGTTTCTTCTGTGACGACCATTGTAGCAATTTCCGATGCGATCGACGAACCGCTTCGTCCGGCGAACAAAATAGCCGTGATAAGCGGGCCCATTTCCCGGGTCATCGAAATCGCCACAAGATCGGCAACATAAATACTGGCGCCAAACTGGCGCATCTGGGCTGCCGATTGCAGCGCCAGGATAAAACCGATAAGAAACGAAATAAGCGCGATGATAAAAAATGCGTTCATGCCAATGATTATGCACTGATTAATAAACTCACCTTTGCGTGTTCCTTTTCGGCTGATAAGATTGACAATGGCAAAGTAAAAGGAATCGGAAATGAGATAAAGCGCATTCACAAATTCCTGCCAAATTCTGAATGCATTTTTGCCCAAATTTTCGACTAACGAGATGTGAGGTGGCACCTCTTCTGGCGGCAATTGCAGCGACGAAAAAGTTTGCAATGATTCTCTAACCGATCCGGACGCATTGGCAATTCTTATTGACTTTTGTTGTTCTTTGGCAAGCTCATTAACATGATCTAACAGCGCCACACCGCTGCTGTCAATGCGGGACACGTCAGCCAAATCGACAATAATTTGATCATACTGTGCATGTCTTATAATATTGCGAACCTGTTTTAAGGAAGAGCTGACGTAATGAAGAGTCAATTCTCCCTGAAAAGAAAGAATATTTTCAGTAAAATATATTTTCATTTATCTGTTTGGGTTACTTGCCGTGTAACAATCCATTGATTCATGATTATTGTTGAAATTGTTCAGCGACCTTGGCCATAAACTCAGTGCTTGTCTCATAAATAATATCGCTGACAATGGCTGCAAAACGATTCATACTTTGATCATCTTGCATAACGCGCGTCACATCAGCATCATGGCGAACCAATACCCGACCCGTGCTGCTGTCTTTTTCTAATCGTATAACAAGAGAAACATGTACGAGATCTTTGGATTTCGTGTATACCCTTTCGAGACTTTTTACTTCACCTGTAATGATATAATCGGGATTGTAGGATAATCCCCTTGAGATATATCTGAACATTTGTTTTTTATCGAAAACATAATAAAGCATATCAGCTATAGCATAGGCGGGTCTGACAGCCCAATGATGATAGTGAAAATATTTCAATTCATGAGTCGCGGTGCGCACGGCAATGCGGGTCTGTTCAAATGCCCGTGCCACTAAAAAATCTCGAATATCAACCCGATAGTTGAATGTTGTGTCTGCCAAAAGTGTATCCATCGCTGCTGGTGTTGCCAGCGCAATGGTATAATATCTTCTCGTTATGTCCCTCTTGCTGCAAGCTGAGATCAACATTACGACAATGAAAAATAGAATGAGGAGGCGTTTTTTCATAATTAATTCTCCAGATTAAAATCAGGTGCGTTTTTAACCTCGACACCTCTTATTAACACTGACGGATTTTCACTGATCATACGGGAGAACTGATTCAAATAGTCAACGCTTTCTTTTAACCGTTCTATGGTATAAACAAGATCGGTCCGGCTTTTTGAAAAACTGATTTCTACATCTCTTAACATGTTGTTTGTCTGTTCCAGGGTAGTATTGATTTCCTGAAACAATCGCACCAATTCGGCTTGCTCCAGAGCCGAGGTGATATTAGCTACATTTTCAACAATTTGATGAAGTGTGTCTGACTTGGCAAATTTGTCAATGCTGGCAAGTATGCTTTTTGTATGCAGGGTTAAGGAGTCAAGATTACCTGAAAAACGCTGTGTATTTTCGATAGTACTGTTTAAAGCACCTTTGTTCTGTCGTATGAAATCATTCAAATAAGAAATCGCTTCAGATGCATTATCGGATAGAGCTAAAATACGCTCCACATTTTCTTCTCTGGTCATTTCGGATATGTTGTTCAGGATAACTTCTGTTTGCGCAGCCAATGCTTCGGCACGGCCGGTAATTTTTTCAGTAGCTGACGGCCCGGTTTCTATATAGGATCCGGGCGCTAATCGCGATGCTTGATTGCTGCCTCCCCGTATTTCGATAACTTTCAATCCGGTAATGCCCAGCATTGTTATCTCTGCCCTGGAATCTTCTTTCACGGGTATGCCTTCTTCCAGACTTACCTCGACAATGACACGCTGGATATTCTGTTTGTCGATTGAAATACCACTGACAAAGCCAACCTGAACCCCATGATATTTTACTGCGCTGCCTTCCTGCAAACCAGTTACAGATACATTTTCAAAAGCGATTTTGTATTTATCGCGTTTTTCCAGAAACTGTGGGGCAACAACAACACCGATGCCCACAACTATAATAAGCACAGCGACAAGGACAAATATGCCTAATCGAATTCTTTGAGCCCGGGTAATCATAAATAATAACCTTTTATAAAAATAAATACAAAAATAATTGATCCGTTACATCTTAAACTACATTTTCAATTTTAATTATACAAGAAATTTTTTTTCTAGTTGCAACCCTGACGTCGCAAGCCTTCCTCCCTCCATGATCTCGCATTTTTTCTTAAATTTATATTTAACTTGCATGGAATCGACAAATTATTAAATTATGTCTGAATCCAAAATTCAAAAAACAGGGCAGGTTATGGAGCTGAAATTTACGGAACTTACCGATCACGTTTATTCTCAACTAAAATCCATGATTTTTAACCGACAATTACGTCCTGGCGACAAACTGGTGCAGGAGAAATTAGCTGCTGAACTTGGTGTCAGCCGCTCCCCCCTGCTCAAAGCCCTTGCTCGTTTAGAAAACGAATTGCTTGTAGAAAGTATTCCCAGACGAGGCATGTACGTTAAAAAAATGTCAGCCCGGGAAATGGTCGATGTCTATGAATGCCGGGCTGCTATCGAGGGACTGGCGGCAAAACTGGTTGCTGAACGCGCTCAGAAAAATGAAATTAAAGAATTGGGCAGACTTTTTGAACCATTTCACTATCAACACCCAATTGATCCAACGACCTACGAAACAGCGGATCATAAATTCCATTCTATGATCATCGTTCTAAGCGAAAACAAGATTATCAAACGACTCGAAATGCTGGGTAATATCCATCTCATTGCCAGCCAGATTGGTCTCGTTCGGCCGCCTGAAGAAACGCTGCCTGAACACGACCGTATTATAGGTGCCATGGAATCCGGAAATGCAAGTCTTGCTGAAACCGCCATGCGCGAACACATCCAAAGCTCTGCTGCCAGGATTAAGATTAAAAATAATCTTGCGATAAATAAAGACTATTACTAAAGATTTTCACATCTCCCGCATTTATGACAATTTCTAAAAGAGATTTTTTCTATGATTAAAAAATATTTTGTAACAAACATTTTTAAACCACAAACGATCCTGTCTGAAGAAATATTTAATTGTTCCGAAAAATAGAGATTTTGAAATAACTATTCATCATCATTTTCGTGCTTGATTAAATTAAAAGAGGCGTTCTATGTTAAAATGGTCATCAGGAATCGTAGCTGTAATGTGTCTTGCTGTTCCATTGCACTCTCAACTTCGCCCTGATTACGATGTGCAGCAATGGCAGCAAAAAGAGCATCGCGAAGAAATGGCTATGATTGTCACAGGGCAAACAGAGCAAGCCATCGAGAAATTGCAGCACTATCTCAAATCTCATCCTTCTGACGCTGAAGCCATGTTTGTGCTTGCTTTTGCTTTCTCGAAAAAAGATAAAGTAGATAAAGCGTTCCAATATTGCCAGGCTGCTTTAAATGAAGGATTACCTATTGAACGATTTTTAGCAGGTCCGCGGAGCGATTTCGGACCACTGATTCAATCCGAAAAATTTCAGAACATTTATAAACAAAATCCTGTTGAACTGCTGCATGGTCCAATGCTGGGCTCTGTGACCGACCATTCTGCCAAAGTGTGGGTAAGAACTTTTCATGAGATTCCTGTTCAAGTGGTGATAAGCACTTCCTCCGAGATAACGTCGCCTGTCACGTCCCGAAAAATAGTCACGCGTTCTGAAAACGATTACACCGCTAAAATTCCGCTTTTCTATCTGTCGCCAAACACGAAATATTATTACCAGTTAAAACTCAATGGCGAGCTCTATCCGAAAATATATTCTTTTACCACCTGGCCGCAACAAAATACTGATACCCGGTTTTCTGTGGCATTTGGAGGCGGTGCCGCCTATAATCCTCATAAAGAATATATCTGGAATGTCATTAAAGATCACGCGCCAAATTGCCTGTTGATGATGGGTGATAATGTGTACATCGATCATCCAGAAGAACGAGAGGTTCAGCGGTTTTGCTATTACCAGCGGCAATCATCGCGGCCGTGGCGACGGCTTTTATCCACTGTTCCTGTTGCGGCGATTTGGGATGATCACGACTTTGGCATCAACGACGATTACGGCGGCCCGGAGAAATACAACCCGGCATGGAAGACCGGGGTTCTGGAGGTCTTTCAACAAAACTGGGCAAATCCTTCTTTTGCAAATGGCAAGGACACACCCGGGATATGGTTTGATTTCATCATTGGCAAAGCGCACTTTTTTATGCTCGACTGCCGCTATTACCGCGAGCCATCCACGACTGAAAATCCATCGATGCTCGGGCCGGTTCAGAAACAGTGGCTCAAGAATCGGCTAAAGGCTTCCGATGCCACCTTTAAGATCATCGTCTCTTCCGTGCCCTGGGCAGATGAAGCCAAAGGTAAAATGGCAGGCCGGTACGATACCTGGCGCGGTTATCCGCAGGAACGTAAAGAAATTTTTGATTTTCTTACAGAGAATGAAATAAAAGGTGTGTTCTTGCTTGCAGCCGACCGTCACCGTGCCGATGCCTGGCAGCACCAGCGCGAAAACGATTATCCGTTGTGGGAATTTGAAACCTCGCGCCTGACCAACATTCACGTGCACGCACTCATGCCAGGAGCATTTCTGGGATATAACAAACGCTGCATGTTTTACTTGTTAGAATTCGATACCACGGTTAAAGACCCAAAAGTAGTTGCCAAGGTGATCAACAATCAGGATGAGCTGATTCATCAGGTGACGTTGTACCGGTCGCAGTTGGAATAGAAATTGAAAAAGGGATCACTTTACAAAAATGATCCCTTTTGGGCAGAACTGTTTCGTCAGCATTTGTTTTACTTTTTTAAAAAGTCAAGATCAACTCCACCGCTTTGCCAATTGACCTGGGCTCCGGCAGAAAAACTTGTCACAAAAAGAAGAAAAACGATCCACGTGAGTTTCCTGAAATCCTCCGGTTTAGAGTAGATATGAACCAATTACCGCTGTAAAATCATGGTCTGGATGTTTCTGGAATGTGCCGTCATTAGTTCACACAGGTATAAACCACTCGATAAATAGCTGGCATTCCATTTTATCGAGTAAAATCCGGGATTATAATGTCCATCAACCAACCGTTGCACCAGTTGACCGGAGGTATTATAAATTGCAAGACTCAGCTTTGTCGGAGAATGCACTGAAAACGGAATGCATGTGGATGCATTGAACGGATTTGGATAATTTGCATGCACGTTGCATTCCAATGATTTTTGCTGACTTTCCTCGACAGCACTTGTGTGAATTTTGCCGTACAGACGAATGTTGGTAAACAGTCCGGTGTCGTCAAACGAGCCGACACCGATTTTGCCGTGTGTAAAAGTGGTATCGTGTGCCGTCAAGATCGGCGTTTCAAAATCATCGATATACGCTTTTATGGTGCCGTCTTTGATGCGGCGCACAATCCGTAATTGATGCCACTTGTAATCGTCCAGTCGCGCAGCCGATGACCCCGGAGGTTCTTCGTTGATCTTGACCCGGTCAGCATTATTGACCAGTCCGATGATGTTATGAACATTGTCGCTTCTGGCAGAAAAGTGAGTGTAATAAAAATGCGTATCATCCTGAAAACCGTAAAACAGGCACAAATCGCGGTATGAATTGGTGGAATCTTCAAGGCACTTTGCCTCGACGATCAATTCAAAATCGCCGACATTGTATGGCGACAGGATCGAATAGGTCGTTGGTTTGCGGATACCGCCGCTTTGCTCGCTGGTTTTTACCAGATGATAAACATAGCGATCGTTTCTCTGCTCAGCCCGCCAGCTATCTTTGGGATGCGGATTCCAGTTCTCCGCTGTGCCATCGTCGAATGTTTCAGTGTATAGCAAAGGCAAGTTACCTTCATTCTGTTTTTGTGCACAGGAAAGACTCACAAATAACAGGCAAACACACAATGTTAATAATTGTCTCAGCATGGCATTTTCCTCATAATTCAGTTTTATGTGAATAATCTTCGACCCATTCTTGACATAATTAATAGGCCAATTGTTTTAACCTTTGCCCTCTCACCGCACATACAAAAGCTTTTGTTGAAAGACGCGATTGTTAACATCGTACCGGACAAAATAAACGCCGCTCGTGAGAGCCCGGTCATCAGCATCTGCGGCGTGCCAGTCAATTTCGTAACGGCCGGGAGCAAACCAGCCGGAATTGACCTCATCCACTCGTTTTCCCAAAACAGTAAAGATAGATATAGACACGTTGGCAGGTTGAGCTAAATCAAAACAAAGCCGGGTCTGGTTATTAAAAGGATTCGGATAATTTGGCAGCATACGGAATTTCTTCGGTGTGACTGTCTGGGACCGTTGGTCAACAGAAGCCTCAGGAGCACCGTGAATGAAAAAGCCGCGGCCACCGGTTCCCACCACAATCTGCTCGGGATTGTGCGGATTAAATATTAGAACTGAACCGCGCAAACAGGCAAGTCCATTGTTTTTCTGCGACCAGGTCTCACCAGCATCTTCTGAGACGTACACACCTGTGGCATAGCTGACATCGTGAAACGGATGATCATCTGTGATAAAGGCAATGAAATCCGGGTTCCCCGGCTTGACTGCTACGGTTTTAATATGATCATCGCTATGTAATTTTTCCCAACTCGAATGATCATATCGCCACAAACCACCCCGTTCACGCCAGGACGTCACATAAATGACATCATCATTGTTTGGATCGACACTGACTTTGGTTGCCGGTTTGGGTGAGCCGGAAATCGCTTCAAATGTTTGGCCATCAAAGGTTTCATAAACTCCTTTTTGGGTGGCGAGATAAAAATGCAATGGTTCGCTTTGTTCTTTGGAAATCCAATGCACATCCGTGTCATCAAAAATGACGGTCCAGACATCACCCATGTTGCCTGAAAAATACAAATCACCGCCAATAACTGCCCACACTTTTGTCGAGTCCAAGGGATGAGCATAAATTGACGTCGGCTTTGTGCCAGCGTATTTATCCGGCAGCCCATGCGAACTTCCGGTCATGGTCTTCCAGCGCTTGCCGCCGTCGGTTGTTCGACCTATGCCTTGAAAGTTATACTGTCCAAAAGCCGCGTACATGGTGGAGGTGCCGGAAAACGTCATATCATTGCCGCCTCCCCAGGTGGGTACACCGTTTGGTTTCTCCCAGCTATAAAGGTAATCCTGACTGTGCCAAAAGTTACCGGCATCCATGGCCATGAGCACGGCATGGCTCGGATCGTTCGGATCCCAGTAAAAAGCCTTGCAGACCAGTCCGGAATATCCGCGTCCCCGCCAGTTGTCAGAACCGTCGGGGTGATAGGATGTAGCATCGATCCATGACTCACCTCCATTTGTGGTGCGCAGCACATAGGAATCACCGGCGGCAAAAATAACATCCGAATTGTTGGGATCAAAGCAGGCCAGTTTCATACTTTTTCCGGCAGGATACGCTTTATCGATTCGTTTTGCCGTGACCTCCCACGTTTCTCCGCCGTCCCGACTGATATACAAATTGGCGCCAGTCCAGGAAGTGTTGCTGGTAAACAAGATGGATGGATCGCTTTGACAGGCGACCACAACTCGATACTTTGCCGTTCGATTTTCATCCGATCCGATATTTTGTGACAAGCCATCGTTTTGTGGCGTCCACGTTTGACCGTAATCTCTGGATTTGTAAATACCGCCCGGAATAAAGTCACCTTCTTCAGTTTTAGCGTTGCCAAGTGCTGCCCAGAGGATGTGTGCTTCATGTGGATGAGGTTCAACCCATTCAACGTGAGTGTGCGGTAAACCGTCATTTGCCGGCTCCCAGGTTTCACCGCCATCTTCTGAAATATACACACCCAGTTTATTCACAGCAGCATAAATAATCTCCGATGAAGCGGAGGCAAAGCCGGCTGCCAGAATATTCTGACCTTTACCGTTGTCATCGCGTATCGTGGAAATATGCGTCCACGAATCACCGGCATCTGTGCTCTCCCACACCGCTCCCCACATCGGGTCCCCGGGTGAATTCCAGCGTCGGTGTGAACCGCTGACCGCAATGAAATGGTCGCTGTCATTCGGATCGAACAAGATTTTATCGATTGGAACAGAATAATGATAACCGGCCACATCCGGCATGCCCTCGCGGCGCTCCTCCCAGTTCACTCCGCCATCTGTGGACACATAGGGTCCGCTCATTGTACCCGCCCAGACAATATTGGGATCGGTTGGATGAAAAGTAAACTCGGCGATTTCCCAGCTTTTTAAGCCGAACGTCGGTTCCCAGCTTTCACCCTGGTCCCAGCTCACGCCGATACCGAGCATATCCCCACCCAACAGAACATGATTGGAATTATGTGGACTCACTTGAACCGAGCTCAACTGTCCGCCGGACCCAGGTTCGTACAAAGGCTCCCATTGCAATTCAACAGCAAAAAGAGTTGACACCAAGCAAAAGAATACGAGTAGATATTTCATCACAATAGACCGGTTCCTTAATATTCACATTTCAGATTTACTTTTTTACAAATCGAATCGCTGCCCCGCCGCTTCCGGCCAGATCGAGTTTCAGCACATTCTGAGCCGTAACCGTTTTCTGAGATGTTTTTACACGGTCGGGATAATCTTCAGCCTCATCCGGATCCAGCCACATGTGCGCTGAGTATTTTCCCGGCTTTAAAAAGGAAAGTGGCACTGTAATCGATCGCGCGTTTTCATTGTTCAGTGCACCCAGGTAGCATACGTCTGCTGACTGGCGGGCTATGACGATAAATTCTCCGGGAAAACCGTCGATCACTTTGGTGTCATCCCAGGTGGTCGGTACAACTTTTAGAAACTCCAGACCGCCGGGACTCGTTCTGTAATTATAAGGTGAATCGCAAGCCACTTGCAGCGGACTCTCGTAAACGACGAATTGCGCTAACTGATGAGCCCGTGTTGTCATCACAAACGGTCCGGGCGCATCGCTGCCAACGACTCGAAACGTCTCCGGTGTTTTGTTTCGAAATCCACCCGGGGTATAATCTATGGGACCGCACAGCATGCGCGTAAAGGCCAGGGTGACGTTATGCGACGGCGTAATCCGGTCGCTCCATTTGTTGTATTCATTT
>CAZSMC010000046.1:0-15775 GCA_964607755.1 uncultured Cytophagia bacterium
CTTTTTACTGGCTGTTGAAGAACCGACTGCACGTGAAATGAAAAAAATAGCGGAACGAGCGATATCATCAAAGGTATAGTTATTTAAATCCTTTTAAATTTATCCTGCTTAATTCATGAATTTAACCACAAAGATACTATCTTGATTAAAATCTATACTTTCATAATTTCGATGTGTTACAGGGTTCATAATTTAACGCAAAGTTCGCCAAGCACGCAGAGTATTCGCAGAGAAAAACCAGGCCTGTTTAATTGTCAACATCATTATCCATTTTGATATTGACCTCTTTATTCCGAATCACTGCACACCTATTTCTTGTTGTTTATATTAAATCTGAATAATTTTTGCCCATCACAAAATAACCAGGATCGTTTTGACGTTATCATGAAAGCAAGTTCAGAAATATTTTCCTCTTCGCATCTTTGCGACCTCGGCGGTCTCGGCGTTGAAATAAATTGAATAAAAGAATGAAATACACCTCATATTGATATGGCTTTAATAAAACATCTTTCCATAAGATACGAGTTCTCAAAGGTGGCACAAAGGACACAAAAGAAATCCTTTGTGATCTCTGTGAAAATCTCTGTGCCCTCTGTGGTTAATAAAAATAAAAAGCAAACTGTTTCCCACACATCGTGATTTAAAGTACGTTCTATTTCACCCACCCACATACTCCCGAATACTCTTAACAATCGTCTCCCACGTCCAGCGGCGTTTTTCGTCGTCAGTTTCGAGCAGGGTGATCCGGAATCCCGGTTTGTTGCAGCAAAAGCCAGTGAGCGGCACAACGCAAATACCGGTAGCGCCGAGCAGGTAATACACAAACCGCTTGTCCGGTGCAACAGTAAGCGCCTTGTTTTCCACCAACGCGCGAACGTTGCTATCATCGATGGGTAAGGTCTGGTTGTTATTGAGAATCCCGGGTTTGAACAAAACCGTCATATAGAACGCGCCGCGTGTTCTATTGACAATAACCTCGTCGCATTGGCTAAAAATCTCGTACGCTTCGTTTGCCCGGGCTTTAAACATCTTTTTGCGGCGCTCGAGGTGTTCGAGGTACCGTTCATCACCGATAATTCTGGGAATAGCCCGTTGCGGCAAACTGGTCGAGCACACTTCCAGCATCTTGGCGTTAATAACGCTTTTGATATAGCGCTGAAACATGGGAAATTTATCCTGATTAAACACTTCGATCCAGCCGCAGCGCGCACCAGGCCACGGCAATTCCTTGGAAATGCCGCGCAAGGCAATACCGGGCACATCGTCTATGACTTCACTGAGATGCATGGTTTGTGCGCCATTGTAAACAATATGCGCGTAAATTTCATCGCACATGACAAACACGCGGTAACGTTTGGCAATGTCAATAATATCTTCTAATATCTGTCTGGGATAAACAGCCCCGGTCGGATTATCCGGATTGATCATCAAAATGCCGGCAATCGAGTCGTTGTATTTTACTTTATTTTCCAGATCAATCAAATCCGGCATCCATTCGTTTCCCGGATCAAGTTCATACGTCAGATGTTCATATCCGGAATGCGATGCTTCGGCAGACGAATGCGTCGAGTAAGCTGGCGAGGGGCCGATAACCCGGGCTTCGCGTTTCATTAATCCGAAAAGCCGTGCTACCGCATCTCCCAGGCCGTTAAAAAACACAATATCGTCATCGCTGACCTGGCAACCACCGCGCTCATTGACTTTTTGAGCTAAAAAAGTCCGCGTATCCGGGGTGCCCCGGGTATCAACGTAACTGTATGTTTCATCTTTTTTTACCAAATCTCCTATAATCTCTTTGATCCAATGCGGCAGCTTTTCACCTTTCTGGATCGGATCACCGATATTTTCCCAGGTAATGTCGACACCGAGATTTTTTATCTCGTGAGCAATAGCGACAATTTCGCGAATTTCATAAGTGAGCTGTTCGGCTCCTTCATGAACAATGTTTCGACGCATAAACAAGTCCTTTTATTGTGCTTTTTGACTGTTAAAATACAGACCGGCCGGAACCGGCCTGCTCTGATTTTAGTACGTTATTATTTCAATTGTGATTAGAAGCGATCATTTTGCTGCGGCAGTAAATTCGATCAACGACGGATCATAATCCTCCACTTTTTCAAAACCCAAAAGATTCATGATCGTCGAGGCGATATTGCTGAGACCACGCTCTTTCAAATCTGCCATTTTATATTCCCCATGATAATTCGGATCCACAATGATAAACGGCACCGGATTCAGCGTATGCGCGGTCTTTGGGACTTTTTTGCCGTCTATTTCGGTATACATTTCTTCTGAATTGCCATGATCCGCCGTGACGATAGCAATGCCGTTGAGCTCTTTGACTGTTTCAATCAGGCGGCCCACGCATTCATCCACAGTTTCCATAGCAACGATTGCCGCTTCCAGTTTGCCGGTATGACCGACCATATCGCCATTGGCAAAGTTGACGCGTCCGAAACGGTAATCGCTACTCTTTAGCATTTTGACCGTCTCGTCTGCAATTTCATACGCTTTCATTTTGGGTTTTTTATCGAATTCAATTTTATCCGATGGAATTTTGACATAGTTTTCAAGCGACTTGTCAATATAACCGGAGCGATTGCCGTTCCAGAAATAAGTCACATGCCCGAATTTTTGTGTTTCCGAAATGGCAAACTGTGTCACACCGGCAGTAACAAGATACTGCGACACCGTGCGGTCGATTCGCGGCGGCTCGATGACAAAATTTGACGGCACATGCAAATCGCCGTCGTACTCCATCATGCCGGCATAGAACACATCCGGTACCTGTCCGCGATCAAATTCCTTAAAATCTTTTTCATCAAAGGCCCGGGAAATTTCCACCGCCCGGTCGCCACGGAAATTGTAATTGAGCACGCTGTCGCCGTCCTCTATTTTTCCCACCGGCTCGTCGTTTTCATCAACAATCACAAACGGGTGGAGATACTGGTCAGTGATTTTCGGGTCTTCATCGTACATGGTTTGCACGGCCTCGGCAGCGGATTTAAATTTTCTGCCATTGCCATGCACATGCGCTTCCCAACCGCGCTGCACCACATCCCAATCGGCTTCATAGCGGTCCATGGTCGTCACCATGCGCCCGCCGCCGGATGCAATGACATAATCATAGCCTTTTTCCTTGGAAATATTGTCCAAAAGTTCCTGGGTCGAGTTGATGTACTGCAATGCAGATTTTTCACCTACATCACGGCCATCCAACAAGGCGTGAACCCGAACTTTTTTAACGCCATTTTCGGCTGCTTTACGGATCAGCGCGAACAAATGACTGATATGTGAGTGCACATTGCCGTCGGACAGCAAGCCGATAAAATGAAGCGCTCCTCCCTGTTCGCAGCGATCCATCATGGTTTGCCAGGCTTTGCTCCTGAAAATATCTCCGGACTCGATAGAGATATCTACAAGTTTGGCGCCCTGGGCAAAAACGCGTCCGGCGCCAATAGCGTTATGCCCGACTTCGCTGTTGCCCATGTCACTGTCCGAAGGCAGGCCCACCGCCGGTCCGTGCGCCTTGAGCGTGGTAACCAAATCACCCTTTAATAGATTTTTAAAAACCGGCATGTTCGCTTTATAAACAGCGTTGCCGTCATATTCTTTTCCCAAACCAACACCATCCATGATGATAAGCAGCAGCGGTCCTGGACGTCCCTGGAAAACATCAAGTTTCTTTAATTCCAAAGCCATAGTTTCCTCTTTTCTATTAAAATGTTCGATTTCCTTTTAAAATATCTTGTTATTATTACCAAAGTTCCGTTATGCTGGCTTTTATAACAAGAACGATCTGGTTTTATGATACAAATTATATAAAACGAATCATATAATTTAAAGATTTTAACGTCATAATAAAAGCGTAAATTTCTATATTTTTGTTTTTTATCGAGGTTTTCTAAACCGGTTCAAATGTATTGCGTCTTTGCTTTAAATTTTTTATAATATATAAAATTAAAATGAATGAAAATTCCAGCCGATATAAGTAAGAGCAAAAGACATAGAGGACGAACTAAAAAAAACAGAGGGTAAAAATGAAAAATCTGGACAACATGACGATTGAAGAGATGACCATAAATACCATCCGGACGTTATCCATGGATGCCGTTCAAAAAGCCAATTCAGGCCACCCAGGCACGCCAATGGCTCTGGCTCCTTTGGCTTATCTGCTTTATAAAAATGTTTTGCAACACAATCCAAAAAATCCAGAATGGTTTAACCGGGATCGGTTCATTCTATCCGCTGGTCATGCTTCCATGCTGCTTTATTCGATTCTGCATTTAAGCGGTTACGATGTATCCCTGGACGACCTTAAAAAGTTTCGTCAACTTGGCAGTACTACGCCGGGGCATCCGGAATTCGCTGAAACGCCCGGCGTGGAAACCACAACCGGCCCCCTGGGCCAGGGCATTTCCAACTCGGTCGGTATGGCTATCGCAGAAGCTCATTTAGCCGCTACCTATAACCGTGATGACTTTAACATCATCGATCACTACACTTTTGCGCTGTGCAGCGACGGTGATTTCATGGAAGGTGTATCTCATGAAGCCGCTTCAATTGCCGGTCATTTCAAGTTGGGCAAACTCATTTGGTTTTATGATGATAATCATATTTCCATTGAAGGACAAACTGAATTGACCTATTCTGATAACGTACTCAAACGCGTTGAAGCTTATCACTGGCACGTCATTGATTTGGGTGAAAAAGCGGATGACCTGGATGCGATCCAAAAGGCAGTTGATGAAGCCAGGGCCGAAACGGAACGACCGTCGTTAATTATCGTTCGATCTCACATTGGTTATGGCGCGCCAAACTTGCAGGATACGAATACAGCTCACGGTGCACCGTTGGGCGAAGATGAAATAAAAGCGACAAAAAAATTTTACGGCTGGCCCGAAGACGAGCATTTTCTGGTACCGGATGGGGTCAAGGACCACATGTCTGACATAATCAAAAAAGGCAAAAAATCAGAAGATAAATGGCAGAACATGTTTGCTTCCTATAAAGAAAAATATCCTCAACTTGCGGAGCAACTCGAGTCATCTATTGCCGGACGATTACCCAAAGACTGGGACAGCGACCTGCCTACATATTCCCCGGACAAAGGTGCACAGGCTACACGCTCTATTGGTGGCGAGGTGTTGAATGCCATTTCAGCCAAAGTGCCGTATGTGATCGGCGGCGCCGCGGACTTGAATCCGTCTACAAAAACATTTTTAAAAAACAGTGGTTACTTTGCCGCCGATGCTTATCAAAATAAAAACATACCATGGGGTGTGCGGGAATTTATCATGGCCGGCGCTTCTTCCGGGCTTGCGCTTCACGGTGGGCTGCGCCCGTTTGCAAGCACGTTTTACGTATTCACGGATTACGCCCGTCCTGCCATCCGCATGGCAGCTCTTATGAAATTACCGGTCATCTATGTAATGACGCACGACTCGATTGCTGTAGGTGAAGACGGTCCGACTCACCAACCTGTTGAGCACCTGACATCATTCCGTGCCATGCCGAACTTGACAGCAATCCGCCCTGCAGATGCCAATGAAGTGACCGAAGCCTGGCGTGTCGCCATGCAGCACACCGACGGTCCGTGCATGCTGGTCATGACGCGACAAAAATTACCGATTTTCGACCGCAGTAAAGTTGCCTCAGCAAAAGGTGTAGCGCAAGGCGCATATATTCTGTCTAAAGAAAAAGGTGACCAGGCAGATATCATTCTGATCGGCAGCGGGTCTGAGGTGCATCTTTTACTCGAGGCTAAAGAGGAACTTGCAAAAGACGGCATCGATGCACGCGTTGTCAGTATGCCAAGCTGGGAACTCTTTCGCAAACAGGACAAAACGTACAAAGAAAGTGTACTCGATCCAAAAGTTAAAAAACGTTTAGCAGTCGAAGCGGCCACTGCACAGGGATGGTGCGAATGGGTTGGTGATAAAGGTGACGTGATTGGCATGCACACATTTGGCGCAAGCGGACCTTACAAAGAGGTGCTGCCTCATTTTGGATTTTCAGTTGGAAATGTGGTTAAAAAAGTAAGAACGCTCTTGAAATAGTTTTATTCACACCGGCTTGGTCAATAACAAGCCGGTGTTTTAGTGCCTACTGCTCCAGGTACGCACGTTCTTTCGGAGACCGGCTCGCAGACTTCAGAGCGTTTTAGTGCCTACTGCTCCAGGTACGCCGTCATTGAGATATCGCATGCCAGCGCTTTTGACACCGGGCAATTATCTTTTGCTGCATTTGCCAGGTCTTGAAACATTATCATGTCCAGACCGGGTACCCTGGCTTTTAAATCGAGATGAGCTTTTTTAATCGTAAATTCATCACCTTGTTTTTCAATGGTCACCTTGCCCTGAACATCGAGAGTATCCGGTATAAATCCTTTTCCTTCCATTTCAACACCAAGGGCCATGGCAAAACAGCCGGCATGTGCTGCTGCAATCAATTCTTCGGGATTTGTTCCCTCTTTTCCATCCTCGTTTTTAAACCGCGTTTTAAAACTAAAAGGTTGAGCTGACAACGCATTACTTTGAGTTGTTAGTTCGCCGCTGCCATCGGTTCCTTTTCCTTTCCATACTGCTCTTGCTGTGCGTTTCATTAGTTTTCTCCTTTTCATATATTAATCTTTTAGAAAAAAACACAAAAACAGTCGCATTATTTCCCCAAAAAATGAAAACAGGATTAGGTAACACATAAAATAATCACTTGGTTTTTTAGTAAAAAATGTTACAATGTAAAGACAATACGATTTAAATAACAAGGAGAAGAATTATGATTCGTCGTGCGCTTTTTGTGGTATTGGCAGCGGTTGTTGTTTTGAGCTCAGCTTGTACTCAAGCTGACAAAGGATGGGTGTCACTCTTTGACGGTGAAACCTTGAACGGCTGGAAAGCCAGCGAACATCCGTATGCGTTTCGGATTGAGGATGATGCTATCGTTTGTGACGGAGAACGCTCGCATCTGTTTTATATGGGAGGAGACAGTGCCCGGTTCAAGAATTTTGAATTCAAGGCAGATGTCATGTTTAAAGAAAACGCCAATTCAGGGATTTATTTTCACACCGAATATCAGAAAGAGGGATGGCCGTCCAAGGGGTACGAAGCTCAGGTTTGCGGCAAATTTATGGCAGATAACGGCTACATCGAGCGAAAGAAAACCGGCAGTCTGTACGGGATCCGCAACCTGTACAAATCGCCGGTCAGAGCGAACGAGTGGTTCAATTATTACATTATTGTCAAAGGCCGAACCATTCGCATCAAAATTAACGATCAGCTCATGGTGGATTATACCGAGGATGACGGCATGACCCGCCCGGAAAATCTCAAAGGCCGTGAACTCTCATCCGGAACCTTTGCCCTGCAATGTCATGATCCTGAAAGCCGGGTTTATTTCAAGAACATCAAGGTGAAACCATTGCCAGATGATATTGAAACACCCGGGGTACCCGTAGAGAATGCGGAACTGGATGCCAGAATCACCCGGCTGCATTCCCAAAATTTTCCGTTGATTGATTATCATATCCACCTCAAAGGTGGGCTCACCATGGAGCAGGCATTGGCACATTCCCGAGAGTATGGCATTACATACGGCATTGCTGTGAATTGCGGACTAAACTTTCCGATTTCCGATGATGAATCGCTGCAGCAGTTTATCGACAGCTATGTACAACCGCCGCAGACGTTTTTTGGCATGCAGGCAGAAGGACGCGAATGGGTGGTTTTGTTCTCCAAAGAATCAATTGAAAAATTCGATTACGTTTTCACAGACGCCATGACCTGGACGAACGACGACGGAAAGCGCATGCGTTTGTGGATTGAGGATGAGGTCGAGGTTGGTGATCCCCAGCATTTTATGGATATGCTGGTCGACCGTATCGAAAAAATTATGACCGAACCCATTGACATTTATGTGAATCCCACTTTTTTGCCCAAAGAAATTGCCGACCGTTACGACGAGTTGTGGACGCAAGAGCGCATCGACCGCGTGGTTAAGGCGCTGGCTGAAAACAATATCGCTCTAGAAATCAATGCGCGTTACAAATTGCCTTCTGCTAAAATAATCAAACAGGCTAAAGCGGCTGGTGTAAAATTCACATTCGGAACCAACAATACTGGCCCGGATTTTGGTCACCTGGAATATTGTTTGGAGATGATCAAAGAGTGTAACCTGGAACCGGATGATATGTGGTATCCGGAAGCATTTCGAGTCAAAACTGAAAATTAATCTGGTGATTTAAAAAATGATTGAGCAGCGGGTCTGCACAAAGCAAACTCGCTGCTTTTTTTATGGGGATATGGTTTTAACCAGAGTTCCTTGCTGAATCTGATCATCGAGGTGCATGCCATTGAGAACAGCAACGTCTTCCAATTTGTCTGCAGGCGTATCAAGTTGCCTGAGCACAGAACGCAATGTTCCGCTGTTCGTCGCTTCTCTCACAATCAACCTGTTTGGCTCAACATTGATTTTGCTTTGATCTGTTAACCGGTTAAAGTGGTTCATCGTATTCTCAAACTCGGCGCGGTAATTCGGAAACGCCTCCTTTGAAGCAATACCGTGAAAGACAAAGATATTGGCATCTTTTTCATAAAAATACGATAAAAGCCGAAGCACACCACTCTGGCTCTGAATGTCGCTGGTCATTATCTGGGTAGCAAAGTTGTTGACACGTTCAGAAGATGAACTGACCACTATAGCCTCGTTGTCTGCAATAAATTTCCGCGAGGCATCGAGTGGAGATTGCCCTGGCGCCATCGAAAAAAGCAATGCCGCCCTGTCATCGCTGGATAAGATTTGCACTTGTTTTGGGCCATTCGTCACGTCCCATTGCGGGGGAACCGGGAAAGTGAATGTCATGGCGGGATGATAAAAAGCCTGTCCGGAAACGTAACCATGGCGCGGATCATCACCGATTATCATACCATCGATCCGAGTTAAATAATCTTTACGACGCGTCACATACCTTTCGTCTTGATTCTGCATATCTGTGGCGTGTTGCCTCACAGCAGCAACTCTGTCTGCCGGACTGGGATGAGTGGAAAACCAGTCAGGCAACAAACTCTGCTGTGGATGCAAGCGTTGCAATGTGCTAAAAAAAGTTGCCATGGAATTGGCATCATAACCTGCCAGGGTTGAATAGCGAACGCCCAGATCATCGGCCTGTCGCTCATCGTCGCGCGAGAATTTTAAAAAGAGGACTTTGACGCCAACAAGAGCAACCGGCGCCCATTCAGCAAAATCCTCGGAAATAATGGCGCCAAGCTGGACACCGATTTGAGCCAGCATTTGCTGACTGTAACGCGAAGCAGAATGGCGAGCGTTTACATGACCCAGCTCGTGCCCCATCACTCCTGCAAGCTCGGCTTCATTATTAAAATAACTGAGAATGCCACGGGTGAAATAAACATAACCACCAGGGACAGCAAACGCATTGACTGTTGGCGTGTCTAAAATTTTAAAGTGATAATCGAGATTCGGCCGATGCGTTAGCCTGGCCATGTCCTGGCCAATTTCATCAATGTACCTGTTCAGATCACTCTCCTCATAAAGTCCATATTGCTGAGTGATCTGAGCATCGGTTTGCTTGCCGAGTTGTTGGGCATCGCTTTCCGAAAGCAGCATGAGTTGTTTTTCACCAGTCACCGGATTCACTGCACATGCAATGAAAATCGCCAGGCTAATAAATAATCCGGCAAAAAGCAGAAATTTCATCTTTCTTTTCATAAATGCCCCTTTCTGGTTTATTCTTTGACCTTTTGTATTCTTCCCTCGACAGATGTTGTAATATCAGGATGAGCTTTGATGTAATCGATCACCAAATCAGCAATGATCGTTGCTTCCTGATTGAAATTAGTAAAGGAATAATCATAGCGTTCAGTGAGTTGGTCGTAAAGATAATCCACTGATGTACATGAATATGTCTTTCCCGGCTGCAGTGGTTCATCATTAACCCGCGCAAAAACCAGATCTCCGCTGCTGTTATTAACACGATAAGCATAACTGAATCCGGAAATCTGCACAATACTATAATCATGCGACATTGCGGCGTGAATGTTATCCCTGATCAGCCGCAGTAGCTGCTCACCTGTTAAATCAAATGTTACAACATAATTAGTGAATGGTAATATTTCAACCACATCCAGTTTTGTAATAGGTCCGGCAGAGAGACTTTTTCGAATGCCCCCGCTGTTCAGGATGGCGATGTCTGTCCCGGTGATAGCGCGCATGGCATCGCAGATAAAATTGCCAGGACCTGTTTCCTGAAAATTATGGTTGTGCCAGTCAACAGCAAGCGTGCCAATGTGCTCATTATATTCAGCGTCGATGCGCTGCTGAAAGGTATCCACCAGCGCCTTGATGTGTGGATCTGGTTTTTCAACATTTTTTACCCAGGTCGGAATCAATTCATATTCATAATTGGCAACCGTATCTCCGGCCACATCCATGGTCAACCGTCCCAGATAATGCGTTTTTGACCCGGCTTGCACAATGAGCATGCTGTTTATTTCCATGGCCTCGTTAATGCGGGTGTGACTGTGCCCGCCCACGATGACATCTGCGCGCCCGAGCTGCTCAGCCAGCGAGACATCCTCATCACGTCCCTGATGCGTAAGCACAATAATCAGGTCAGTTTTCGAATCGATCTTGTCGATAATGGATTGAACGACCGGCGCCGGATCTTTGACCGTAATGCCGCCAAGATTTTTCCGAGCAGCCATCCCGGCCAAATTTTTCAGCATGACACCGATGACACCGATTCGCAGATCACCTGCTTTGTAAATTTTAAAGGACTGATCGGCAAACATTTTTTCATTAACAAATAGATTGGATGACAACACATCGCAATTTAAAAGCGCCAGGAGCTTTCGGAGATTTTTCTGGCCTTCGTCAAATTCGTGATTTCCGATGGTGACGGCATCATAGCCGATGAGGTTCATCATCTCCACAAAGCCACCGTTCTGTGCACCTTTGTATTCGATTTTCGAAAGCGGTGTGCCGGTGCAAAAATCGCCGGCATCCAAAAGCAGCGAATGAGGATACGATTCACGTTGCTGCCGAATGTAATAATCCAGAGCGACCATGCCGCCAATCAGCGGTTTTGGCTCCTGTTCCAACCAGGTGGCTTTTAACGGCACATACTGGGAATGCATGTCATTGGTGTGTAAAAGAGTGACGCGTCCCTGCTGCGACTCGTTACATTGTAACGAAAAAAAAACGATCAAAAGAAGCAAAAAGAAAATTGCAAACCTTTTCAACATGATGTCCTTTCTTTTTATTTTTAAAGTGTAGGCGATATTAGCAATAAAAACAGTGTTTTCAAAATTGTTTTTAAAGAAATCGGATGACTTTAATAGCGGTTTTATGTTAGAACAAAAAAAAGCACGGAGATATTATTTCCCTGATCCTGAAATTTGTATTTCAAGAAATTGTTGTGTTTGAAATAAAATTAATTTTTTTTACATTTCGCGCTGTTATTAGAAAACAATTCTTTTTCATATTAAACTGACAAGATCTGAAAGGTCGCCATGGCAAAACAAACCGCGGCAAAATCGTCTCGACCAAAAAAGTTCTCCACATTTGGCGGCGTGTTTACTCCCGACGTTCTGACCATTCTCGGCGTTATCATGTATCTGCGTTTGGGCTGGGTGGTAGGTAACGCCGGATTTCTGGGTGCGGTGATCATTATCCTGCTGGCAAAATCGATTACATTATTCACAGGTTTGTCCATGGCTTCGATCACCACGAATATTCGCATCGGAGCCGGTGGTGCTTTTTCGATTATTGCCAAGTCACTCGGACTGGAGGCCGGCGGCAGCATTGGCATTCCGCTGTACATTGCGCAAACGCTTTCCGCAGCCTTGTACATCATTGGTTTTACCGAGAGCTGGTTGCGCGTTTTTCCGTCGCATACGTACCTGGTGGTTGCGTTTTCTGCCTGGTTTATTCTGCTGATTATTTCGCTAATCAGCGCACATCTGGCAATCAAGGTGCAGTATCTGATCATGACCCTGATTGGTCTGTCGTTGATTTCGTTCCTGTTCACACCTGCTGAACCGGATGCGACTCCGGTTTTGATTGGCTCCTTTGAGGACGCAAATTTTTGGGGCGTATTTGCGATATTTTTCCCGGCTGTAACCGGCATTATGGCTGGCGCTAATATGTCCGGTGATCTTAAAAATCCGCGTAAAGCGATTCCGAGAGGCACACTTTCCGCCATCCTGGTTACCATGGTGATCTATATCGGACTGGCTTATTTTCTCTCCAAAATATCGACTCCCTCCAACCTGCGCAACAATCAAATGATTATGGTAGACAAGGCCATTTGGGAACCGGCTGTACTCGCCGGCATTATGGGAGCCACTCTTAGTTCGGCGCTGGGCAGCATGGTTGGCGCACCCCGGATTTTGCAGGCATTGTCCGCTCAAAACACGGTTCCTTTTGCCAAAATATTTTCGCAAAAAACAAAGAAAAACGAACCCCGGAATGCCACACTGCTGTCTGGTGCGATCATCGTCACGGCATTGGCATTCGGCAACCTCGATTTCCTGGCCTCTCTGATTACCATGTTTTTTCTGATTACGTACGGCATGCTCAATCTGGTGGTGTTTGTGCAGCAAAGTATGAAAATCATCAGTTTCCGGCCTACATTCAAAATTCCGAAATTCGTGCCCTTGCTGGGCGCATTGGGTTGTATTTTTATCATGTTTCTCATCAATCCGGTGTTCAGCGTCATTGCCATTGTGATAATCATGGGCATTTATTTTTACCTTGAACGGCAGGGATTGCGCGCCCGTTGGGGAGATATTCGCGGCGGACTCTTTTTGGCACTGGCCGAGCGGGCTTCACGCATGTCAATGAGATTTCCACGACATCAAATCACCTGGAAGCCCGATCTCTTGGTGCCTATCGATGATCCTGACATTTGGGCAGGACCGCTGTTATTCATTAAAAATATTACATATCCTTCCGGTAGTATTTTTGGTTTTACAGTCAAGGAAACAGACCATCAGGAAACTCAAAAAAGTTTGGAAGACTTGCTGTCACCGCTTAAAAAAGAAGGTATTTTGGTGAACAGCACGGTTATTGATGATGTAGACTTTTTGCACGGAGCCCGGATTGTGATCCAAACACTGCATGCCGGCATGTTCAAACCCAACACGCTTTTTCTGACGTTGGGCCATGAAAGTAAAAAAGATTACATCATCGAAGAGTTGGCACAGCATGCTAAAAAATATGAACTTGGCATGATCATTTTACGTCAACACCAGCGCATGGCATTTGGCATGCAAGAGGATATCAACTTGTGGTTGCGTGACAAAAGTCCGAATTGGCATTTGGCCATGCTTGTAGCTCTCCATATTCAATTAAATTGGAACGGGAAAATTAATCTGGTCACAGTGGCCAAAGATGAAAAAGATGTCTCCCGGTTGTCGAACATGCTCGAGCGATTAAGCGATCGCGCCAGAATGCCGTCGATGACTGAATTGTATGTGCTCGACGGATCGTTCGAAAAATCCCTGGAAACTGCGCCGCGTGCAGATGTGAATATTTTCGGCATTGGCGATCAACTGGATTTTGATGCTATGAGACAGTCCGTTGATGCCACAAAATCGTCCTGTCTTTTTGTCCGGGATTCCGGTTATGAAAATGCGCTGGTTTAAAAGTCGTCTTGCATGATCTGCTCAGCCCATTGAGCTTCTTTTATTTTGCCGTGCTTTCGGCATCCTTTGGCGTAAATCGAGCATTTTCTGTACAGAGTGCGGCGTGTGAGTTCTCTTTGATTTTTACTCAAATCATTTCGTGTTAACATTTTTTTAAGTGCAAGAATCCGGTATTTGTCCAGACCGATTTGTTCGGACAAACAACGCCACGATCCGGTCCGTTTTATTATCAGCTTGTCCGGAATGAACAAAACCGGATAGTTGTGCGAGATTCGCAGCCACAAATCATAATCTTCACAAGCCGGAAGCGTTTCATCAAAATAACCCACATGGTCCAAAACAGATCTATGCAGCATAACGGAAGAGGCGGCGATGATGCAGCGAGGCAGACAATGTTTGTAAATCCAGCCGGAAAATCGCTGCGGTTGCTTTTTCGAATTGACAGGTTCGCCGGACCGCTGCCAGACCTCGCCGGTATAGCAAATCCGAAAATCCGGTTTTTCAGATAGAACAGACTTTTGGCGTTGCAATTTCTGCGGCATCCAGAGATCATCCGAATCCAGGAATGCCAGCCATTCACACGTTGCCGCTTTTATCCCGATGTTTCGTGCTGCAGCCACACCCTTGTTTTCCTGAGTGATGATTGATATTTTGGGTCTGTAATCATCGAGCTTTTGCAATGTGTTGTCGGTTGAGCCGTCATCAACCACAATAATTTCGTCAGGTGGTTCGGTCTGATACAGCACAGAATCAATTGCGTCAGCAACCAGGTCTGCCCGATTAAACGCAGGAATAATTGCGGAAACGGTTTCATTATCAGTTACAAATGTCATGATTGTTTTGATGGGGCGGATGGAAATTGTTGGTTCAAAATAAGATCATCACGATTACTCAGTTCGTTGATCGTTGTGACGCCAAGAAGAAACATAGCCACAGACAACTCGCGTTGCAAGCGGTGGATGTAATCCACGACCTGGTCTGACGATTCCATGGCCCGGGGCAGGAATGGACCCGCAATCCCGCACATGTTTGCGCCCAAAATAACAGCTTTGGCCATATCGATGCCGCTGCGTATTCCTCCGGAAGCAATGATATAAAGATCGTTTTGAAATGGTTTCAGCAAGCGTAAAGCAACTGGCGTGGGAATGCCCCAATCCTGAAACTCTAATCCGGTGGCGCTGTTTTGATGCCTGGCATTCTCGATACGGCTCCATGAAGTTCCACCCTGTCCGGCTACATCGATGTAGCGGATGCCATTTTTGACAACAAGCTCGGCATCAGCCTCGGAGAATCCGGCGCCGACTTCTTTCAGGATGACGGGCACAGAAAGCTGACCAGCGATTTCACCCATTTGACGTGCCAGGTCGGAAAAATTGGTATCCCCTTCCGGCTGGACAACCTCTTGCAGCGGATTAAGATGAAAGTACAATCCATCCGCATCGAGCACATCGACCGCTTCTTGGCAGTCGTCGCGGCTAAATCCGTAATTGAGCTGAACGCCGCCCAGATTGGCAATCAACGGAACACGTGGAGCCAGCGGCCGAAGTTCAAAACTCGATCTGGCTTTTACAGAAGTGAACAATACACGTTGAGATCCCACAGCCATGGCCACGCCGGTTTCCTCTGCAGCACGAGCAAGATTACGGTTTATACGATTGACCACGTTGTGATCGCCACCAGTCATTGACGAAATAATGAGCGGCAGCCTGCATTTTTTCCCCAGGAAATGGACGGTCGTATCGACATCTGCAAAATCTATCTCTGGCAATGCCCGGTTTTTTAAAGAGATAGCATCCCAGTGCTTTTTTTGCCGGTCAACATTGGCATCGTTCAAAATAATATCGATATGCTCCAATTTTCTGTCATTGGTCATATCAGTCATAAAATCCTCTTGTAAAATAGTAAAACTTGTATATTTTTATCGTTTTAAAAATAAATGTTTTTCTGATGAGACGCAATCAAAAGTCCTTTTGATTCGAATTCATTTTAGATACATTGTTTTTGATAAAAGCGATAGGTGCGATAGCATTTCGCATCCAGGTCCTTAAGTGCGTCAATCATACGGTGATTCGTTTCAACGATAAGAGAACACTCGGATTCGGAATAACCCA
>CAZSMC010000046.1:15875-33588 GCA_964607755.1 uncultured Cytophagia bacterium
ATCATACGGTGATTCGTTTCAACGATAAGAGAACACTCGGATTCGGAATAACCCATTTTGACACCCTCTTCTATGGTGTTCAGGTAAAATAAAATATCCAAACCTTTGTGCCGGAATTCTTTTTTCACTCCCATGGCAAAAGTACGCAACCGGTTAACTTTTTTCATTCCGCGCAAAACTCTGAACAATCCGAGCGGGAACAACCGGCCGTTTGCCAGTTTCAAAGCCGGATTTGCATCTTTGACACTCAGTGAAAAACCGATACACTTGTCATCGAGAAAAGCCAGAAAAGTCAGTTTCGGTTCGACGACATATTTCAGTTCGTTCTTAAACTCTTCGAGCTGACCATCGGTTAGCGGCACGTGGCCCCAGTTTTCGCTCCATTCCTGATTAAAGGTTTCACCGATGTAATGAACAGCCTCGTCCAGTTTTCGCATATTCAGGTGTTTTATTTTTATGCCCTGTTTGTAAACTCGCTCACGAATCTTGTAAAAGATGGGCTTAATCTTGATATCCCGGCACACCATAAAAGCGTACCAATCGATTGCCTTGCCATATCCTGCATTTTGAAGGAGATTGTTATAATAAAACGGATTATAATTTGTCAGAATAACCGGCGGTGAATCAAATCCCTGGTAGAGCATACCGCTGGCATCGTAAAGCGTAAAGCTGAACGGCCCGCACACGACAGACTTTTTCTGTTTTTGCAGCCAGTGCTCTGCCCGCTCAAAAAGTGCATTAGCAACCTGCTGGTCATCCACGCATTCAAAAAAACCAAAAAAACCGGTCTTATTATCCTGATATTTCTCGTATTGATGATTTACATGGGCACTGATGCGGCCAACTGGCTCTTTTCCATCGTATGCGATAAATAATTTTGCCCTGCCAAAACTGTAAAAAACGCCCTTTTGAGGATTCAGCATTTTCATCTGGTCACTGATGAGCGGCGGCACCCAGTTCGGATCGTGAGCATAAATTTTCCATGGAAAAGTGATAAATTGTCTAAGTTCATTCTTTTGCTTTACAGGCCGAATCTCGAGAGCCATATCAGATCTCCTTTAAACAAAATTCACTTTTAAAACTGCAAATTTTTATTGATTTTTATCAAATGAATTTATAACTTTTATGTTTAAAATTAATATAAAAAGGAAAGGTTTAGAATATTATGGCGCATCATAAATCTGCAATTAAAAGAATTAAAACAAACGAACGTAATCACGCACGGAACAAAATGTATAAAACGCGAATTAAAAATCAGATCAAAAAAGTGCGAGCGGCAGAAAACAAGGAAGAAGGCCAAAGACTTTTTCGCCAGACAGAATCGCTATTGGACAAATTAGTGGTCAAAGGCATTATCCACAGAAATACTGCCGCCAATAAAAAGTCAAAGCTTGCCAAACATGTGCAAAATCTTGAATAAGATATATTTGTTCAAATGCGAGCCGGGCTTTTGTCCCGGCTTTTTTTTGATGTTCAAAATTTATTTTCTTTTCAATAAATAGTTTGGCGATTCATGTGTAATCGTGATGTCATGGGGATGACTTTCCTGCAGCCCGGCCGGTGTGATTCGGATAAAACGTGCTTTCTTTTTCAAGTCTTCAATATTTGCTGAACCGCAGTAACCCATAGCTGCGCGCAATCCACCAACAAGCTGATAAATCACATCACTGACTTTGCCGCGGTGAGGAATTCTGCCTTCGATGCCCTCAGGGACTAGTTTTTTCAGATCGCGTTCACCTTCCTGAAAATACCGGTCACCGCGGCCGCCGCGCATTGCGCTGATCGAACCCATAGCTCGATACACTTTAAAGCTACGGCCTTGGTAAAAAATCACTTCGCCCGGACTTTCATCAGTACCGGCAAGCATGTTTCCGAGCATTACACTGTCTGCGCCGGCGCCAATGGCTTTGGCTACATCCCCGGTCTGTTTGATGCCGCCATCAGCAATAACAGGTATGCCATGCCTCTTTGCCACATCATAGCAGTCCATTATGGCTGTAAGCTGAGGCACACCGGTGCCGGCGATGACACGGGTTGTGCAAATGGAACCCGGCCCTATACCAACTTTGATCGCATCCACACCTGCGGCGATTAAATCTTCAGCCGCCTCTTTTGTGGCGATATTTCCAGCAATAATATCCACATCAGAATGTTCGTTTTTCAGCAGATCAACTGTATTCATCACCCCTAAGGAATGCCCGTGTGCCGTATCTACAACCAACACATCAACCCCGCGTTCGACAAGTGCGGCGGCACGCTCTTTTGTATCTTGTGCCACGCCAACAGCAGCTCCTACGCGTAACCGACCGTGCTTATCCTTGTTTGCATTCGGATACCGTTGCCGGCTCTTGATATCCTTGACTGTGATCAAGCCTTTCAAGTTTTGTTTTTCATCTACAACCAGGACTTTTTCCTTGCGATGCCGGTGCAATATTTTTTCAGCTTCGTCCAGAGATGTGCCTTCAGGAACGGTAATGAGATTCTCGCTGGTCATCAAATCTCTGACCAGTTTTGATGTATCTGTTTCGAAGCGCAAATCGCGGTTTGTGAGGATGCCGACAAGTTTTTCACCGTCCACGATGGGAATGCCAGAAATGCGATAGCGCTGCATAATTTCGAGCGCTTCGCTGATTGGCCGGTCCGAAGACATGGTGATCGGATCGTAGATCATGCCGCTTTCCGAGCGTTTCACCTTGTCAATTTCAGCAACCTGCCGGTCGATTGAACAATTTTTATGCACAATCCCGATGCCGCCAGCGCGCGCAACAGCAATCGCCAATTCACCTTCAGTTACCGTATCCATAGCTGCGCTTACAACCGGCACATTGAGTGATAAATTACGCGTCAAACAGGTGGTAACATCTACTTCTTTAGGCAGCACATGAGATTTGTTTGGGATTAACAAAAGATCGTCAAATGTATATCCTTCACCAATAATTGTCCCCATTATCATATCTCCATAATTTAAAGGCAGCGTTTTAGCTGCCCTGGATTTTTATTGCAAGTTATTTTTTTATTTTTCACCAATTATATCCTGAATAAAGTAAAAATTGAGAATAATTAAATTTTAAAAAATTTTACCGAAATATCCAACCGATTTTTATCGGCGGCCATATTTGGGGTATTTTTTTTTAGCTTTAAAACGTAAACGCGATATCCTGCTTCATTTTAAATCAGGATCAAACAATGAGACATTGAAAACTTTTTATGAAATGTCTTCAGATTTATCAAGAATTGGAGATCAAAGGCGAGATATTATAAAAAAACATCCCTGCCACCAAACGGCAACAGGGATGTTTAAGTAATAAGGAGAAGAATCAAGAGACATCTTTATAAATCGTACTAGAGCACTTCTTCTGATCGAAACCGGTCGTATAATTCCATAACAGCCGGCACGTATTTCTGGGTTTCTTCCCATAGAATTTTGTAATCACGGTTGCCAACGATCCACATTTCAGCGCGTTTTGGACCGCCATTATATGCTGCCAGGCCCCCGTCCTTGTCATACATGCCAATCAATTCGTTCAGATAACGACATCCGAGACGGATATTGCTAATCGGATCGTAAAGTACATCCTCAGCAGATGTCCATTCTATTCCTTCTTCATTTGCCAGGAAAGCTCCAGTTGAAGGCATAACCTGCATCAAGCCCATTGCCCCGACACTGGATGTTATTTTCGGATCCCAGGTCAAGGCACTCTCGTGAGTAATCGTGGCAGCAATCAAGTCCACGTTCAAGTTTGTGTATTTCCGGCTCATGAGATAAATCTCAGTAGCGATATCATATTTTAGCGAATCCGGCATATATCTATTATAACGGGAAATAATATCAACTATTTTATTAATACTTGACTGTCGTTCCTGTGCAATTTTTGTTATTTTCTGTTGTGCGGAAATTGCTTTTTTTAAAGAGTAGAGTTCTGTGGCAGTTTGATTATATTCAGTTCCATAAACAAAATATAACGTGCCTATCAAAAATACAACCATGAAAATGATCAGTTCTTTTATTTTTAGCATCTTTTTCATCACAAATATCACCTAACTTTTTCTTGTATGCAGTTCGCCCTGTAAATTACAATTTTTGTGCCATAAAATTTAATGTCACTATTTCGTTTTTTTAAAATAAAATTGTGAATTAATTGCTTAATTAACAAAAATTTAGTAATATAATTAACTTTTAACGTTATCCTTTCTGGTTTACGGGACATACGTTTTTATCATGACAAACTGTCGGATTGTGAAATATTTTCTCATCTTGTTACATTTTTCCATGGTACAAAAACTCCCGGTCTTTGACAAAATGTCATGTTTCTGGAATATCTTTATACTATTATCTCTTTAATTTTTAAATGCAATTTGACGCTTTAAAACGGAATTTGTTTCGTTTATATTTCATTTTTTTGGAGACAGAGGCTTTGAAAAAGATAATTACTGCAGATGAAATCACAAAGGCGGTAACCGAGCTTTGTATTAATGCCAATTATCATCTTCCTGAAAAAACTTTAATTCTTATTAAAAAAGCTTTGAAAGAAGAAGAGTCTGCCGTCGCACAGAAGGTTTTGCAAAACATAATAGATAATGCAGAGATCGCATCTGAAGGTACTTATCCGTTATGCCAGGATACGGGCATAGCGGTGTTTTTCGTTGAACAAGGCCAGGATGTGAGTGTCGAGCCAGGCACGATCTATGAGGCCATCACGAAAGGCGTACACGATGGTTACATAAAAGGCTATTTGCGCTTTTCATTGGTTTCCGATCCGCTGCGTCGGGAAAATACCGGTGATAATACACCGCCTGTTATCTGGCTCGAAACGGTTCCCGGAGATCAATTAAAAATCACCCTGGCGCCAAAAGGCGGAGGCAGTGAGAATATGAGCGCTCTCATTATGTTAACTCCCTCGCAGGGACAGCAAGGCGTTATTGATTTTGTGGTAAACGTCATTGACCGCGCCGGCGGAAAACCGTGTCCCCCGCTGATTATCGGTGTCGGAATTGGCGGCACGTTTGAAAAGTGTGCCTGGCTGGCGAAAAAAGCGTTGCTACGGCCTGCCGGTAAGCATCACAACGATACATTTTACGCCAGGATGGAAATGCAGCTTTTAAAACGCATAAATGATCTCGGCATTGGTCCTATGGGACTGGGCGGACGAACGACCGCCCTGGCCGTGCACATTGAAACTTTTCCGTGCCACATTGCCAGTTTGCCGGTAGCAGTCAATATTCAATGTCATTCAGCGCGACATAAACAGATCATACTTTGAATTGTAAATGCGGAAAACTGTTATGAATCAATGCATCTCACTTTCCACACCGGTTTCAGATGATGTAGTAAAAGCATTGCACGCCGGACAATCTGTGTTCATTACGGGTCGGCTTTACACCGCCCGGGATGCGGCGCACAAACGGTTCCTTGATTGCCTGCATCGCGGCGAGTCCTTGCCAGTTGACTTGAGCGGCCAACTCATTTATTACGTCGGCCCCACACCTGCCAGACCCGGACTGCCTATCGGCGCTGCTGGTCCCACCACCAGCGCCCGTATGAATGATTACGCCCCCTCTCTCTTAAAACTCGGCCTGAAGGGCATGATCGGCAAGGGAGAGATGGGACCCGGTGTGGAACAGGCACTGCAGCAATACACCGCAGTCTATTTTGTCAGCGTTGGCGGGGCAGCTGCTTGGATTGCCAAATCCGTTCAAAAAAGCCGGATCGTTGCTTACAAAGACCTCGGCCCAGAAGCCGTGCGCGAATTGGTTGTCAAGGACTTTCCGGCGCTTGTTGCGCAGGACTTCCACGGCGGCAATATCTTTCTCCAGGGCCGCCAGCAGTATCAAAGATAACAGTTGACATAATTTAAGTAAAGGCCATAAACCATGAATTGGATTCTAATCCGAATAAAAATGAGGTTGTTATGAAAATCAAATTTTGTGGTGCGGCACAGAACGTCACAGGTTCGCAGCATCTTCTCACTATTAACGGTAAAAAGTTACTCATTGATTGTGGATTGTTTCAAGGCCGCCGGAAAGATACCTATCAAAAGAACACATCTTTTCATTACGATCCCGCAGAAATTGACGCCATGATTCTTTCCCACTCCCACATCGATCACAGCGGAAATATTCCGAACCTGGTCAAGCACGGATTTAACGGGCCAATCTATGCGACGTTAGCGACAGCAGCCCTTTGTCAGGTTATGCTCTTGGATTCTGCGCACATTCACGAAAAAGACGCCGAGTATGTCAACAAACGTCGCGCCCGCAAAAATGAACCGCCAGTCGAACCGCTGTATACCATGGACGACGCTGAAAAGGCTTTGCCACAGTTTATCGGATTTCAGTACGATCGCGCAGTGGAAATATTGCCGGGTGTAAAACTGACATTTCGCGATGCCGGACACATCCTCGGTTCAGCAAGTACGGTGCTTGAAATATCCGAGAACAATCACGCGTATCGATTCGGATTCTCCGGTGATCTCGGTCGCCATGAAATGCCGATTTTGCGTGATCCCAATAAAATGCGTGACCTGGACATTTTAATCACCGAAAGTACCTACGGAAACCGCAAACACGCACCGGTTGAAAACGTGGCCGGAGAATTATCTGACATCATCAATAATACGGTTTCAAGAGGAGGAAAAATAATTATCCCGTCGTTTGCCGTGGGCCGCACTCAAACGCTGGTTTATATGCTGCATAAACTTTTCGACCAAAACCGCATCCCGGACCTTCCCATTTATGTTGACAGTCCATTAGCAACCAATGTGACTGAAATCTTTCGTCAGCATCCCGAATGTTTTGACCGGGAAACGTACCGGCTGTTTCTGCGCAATCACGACGATCCGTTTGGATTCGGTCGATTGAAATACATTCGCGATGTTGAAGAGTCCAAAAGCCTTAATAAGCTGCAGACACCGCATATCATCATTTCTGCGTCCGGCATGTGCGAAGCCGGACGTATTCTGCATCACTTGAAAAATAATATTCATGATCCCAAAAACCTGATTCTGCTTGTCGGCTATGCCGCGCAACACACCCTTGCCCGCAAGCTCATGGACGGCTGGGAAAAAGTGCGTATCTTTGGCGACGAGTACACTGTCCGTTCCCAGGTTGTAACCATGGACCATTTCAGCGGCCACGCTGATCGTGACGAGTTATTTGAATACATGGAATTTATGTCGCCCGAGAGATTAAAGCATATCTTTATTGTCCATGGCGAAGAATCGCAATCTCTGTCTTTTTGTGATTTCTTGCGAGAAAAAGGATATTCGAGCGTTCATTATCCTCCGGAGGGTGAAGAGATTAAAATTTAACAGATGTTCGGACCGCATTTAAAAAGCCGCAACATTCATTGAGGGATTGAATGCATCACATCCGATACAACATTCCAAAACTTTACGTGATGGTAGCACTGCGCTGGCTGATGTTCATTATTCCGATTATCGTGGTGTTTTTTTACAATAACGGTCTCGACCAAACTGAGGTGATGCTGCTACAGTCACTGTTCTCTGTCGCTATTGTGGTGTTTGAAATCCCTTCCGGGTATTTTTCGGATGTCATGGGCCGCAAAACCACCATTGTGCTCGGATGCATTACCGGGACGATCGGCCTGGCAATATACAGCATCTCGTACGGTTTTTGGGGATTTCTTGCCGCCGAACTCTTGCTGGGCCTGGGAGCCAGTTTTATTTCCGGCACTGATTCAGCAATTCTTTACGATACCCTCATCGAGTTGGGACGCGAGCACGAGTATCCGAAAATCGAAGGACGCCGCACATCGGTGTGCAATTTTTCCGAGACCGCAGCCTCGATTCTGGGCGGGGTGCTGGCAACGATCAGTCTGAGGACACCATTTTATGTGGAAACCGCAGTAACAGCGCTGACCATTCCCATTGCCCTGACCCTGGTTGAACCGGAGCGTCACCGCTGGGACAAATCCCAGGGAAGCTGGCGCAGTATTTTGCGCATCGTTCGTTTTGCCCTGCGCGAACAGCTCGAAATCAAATGGCTGATTTTTTACTCGGCTGCAGTAGGCTCGTCTACGCTGACGATGGTGTGGTTTATTCAACCGTATCTTTTAGAAAGCGGCTTGCCACTGGCGTATTTCGGTGTGCTATGGGCAGCGCTGAACTTTTCGGTTGGCGTGTTTTCACTCTCCGCGTACCGGATCGAAAGATTCCTGGGCCGCCGGGTGACACTGCTCATGCTTATTCCAATCTCTTTTACCGGATATATAATCACCGGTGCTGTACAATCCCTATGGGCTATTCCGGCGTTGTTTTTGTTTTATTTTGTCCGCGGCGTGCATGGTCCCGTGCTCAAGGACTATGTCAACCGCCTGACCAGCTCTGACCGGCGCGCGACTGTACTGTCAGTGAAAAATATGATTAGCCGGCTGCTGTTCACCCTTGTCGGACCGGTTGTCGGTTACATCAAAGACATTTATACCATCCGCCACGCTCTCTTTGTCGCCGGAACGATTTTCCTGCTGAGTGGTGCGGTGGCGGTGGTGTTTTTGCGGAAGAATAGGGGAGTTTGATCAATTTGTCAATGATCACCTCCCATTCCTATCGCCTTGCGGGGCTAAAGCCCCGGGGAGTTAATGGGCTGATCTAATCCACGCGCTAAAGCGCGTGGCAAAGAAGCGCGTGGCAAAGAAGCGCGTGGCAAAGAAGCGCGTGGCAAAGAAGCGCGTGGCAAAGAAGCGTGTGGCAAAGAAGCGTGTGGCAAAGAAGCTCAATCTCGTACCCAGCCTCTTCAATATCGTTCTTAGCCTCTTCAATCTCTCGTCCCCAGCCTCTGGCTGGGAATGCCCGCTGAATCTATCATTCACCGCCTCACATTCTCTCGTTCCGCTGCTCACCCCATCTCGTTCCGCCGCTCCTGCGGCGGAACGCAGGCCGGACGCTCCAGCGTCCGGGTAAATGATCGACGGGTGCCAGGAACAGCAAAAATTAAGCTAGCAGCATGCCGGAATTTTACAGAAATTCAACATAGCGCATAGTCCCGGTATGGGACGCAGGAGCGTCCCAGGCGTGCGTTCCCCCAGAGGACTGGGGGAACGAGTAGGAAAATGGCACGGAGCACAGTTCCGGAACAAAACACAGTAGCGCCCCGGGAAGGTGTTCCTTCAATGTGCCGAAACAAAATAAAAATATAAATTGACTGTTGCCAGGGGATTATGTAAATTGAAATACTGAAATTCAGAATTACAGAGTTTTAAATTTAACCTCAAAAAGGTGTAAAAATGCCAACAATCATTCAGATGCGTAAACGGGGATCAATAACGATCCCGAGCAAACTGCGTAAACGCTATCAACTTGATGAAAACGATCCAATTACTCTTATTGATATAGGTGAAGGTATTTTTCTCAGCCCAAAAAGATCCGTGCTCCCCAAACTTGTCGGTGACATTGAGAACCTTCGCGAAAAGTATCAGGTGTCTCTCGAAGAGTTGATAAAAGGTGTAGCTGAACAACGAGATGAATAGTCTATGCTTGTTTCCATTTTTTTCGATGCCGATGCGTTAATTGCCGGGTCTGCCTCACGGACAAGAGCGTCGTTCATTTTGCTTCAACTCTGTGAATTGGGACTTTTAAAAGGATTCACTTGCCAGCAAGTAATCGAAGAATCTCAAAGAAACTTGCAGAAAAAGTTGCCAAATTCGCTTCCTGCCTTCAATCGAATTGTTGCTGTTTCACTATCTGTTGTTGATGATCCTTCAAGAAAATGGCTGGAGGAAGCAAAGAAATTGGCCGATTGTAAAGATGTACCAATTTTAGCAGCAGCTCTTCAGGCGAATGCGGATTATCTGGTAACCTTTAATCTCAGACATTATCACACAAATTCTTCGGTAAAGATACAAATATGTTCTCCTGGTGATTTGCTGAAAAATATTCGAATTCTCTTGAATCAACTGGACAAATGATGCACAGCAATGGGTACGAGAATAAATGCGGGGCTAAAGCCCCGAGAGTTGGAAGCTGATCTGAATCCACGCGCTAAAGCGCATGGCTATGAATAATAAAAAAGAAAACCGGGAGCACAATACAACTCCCGGTTTTTGGTCTGCCTAGCCCTCGAGTAAAATCATTTTGCCTGAATTGCCTGTTTCACCTGCCGGGCCATTCGTCCGGCTGCTTCGGCTTTGTTTTCTGACCTTTCCAGCTCACGAATCAGCCAACTGCCGATTATCACACCGTCTGCGTGTTGGCTATAATCGCGCGCTTTTTCCGCTGACGAAATACCAAAGCCCACGCACACTGGTAAATCTGTCATTCGACGCAACGAGGCGATGGTTTCCGGGAGAACCGTCCCGTTCGAAGAAGCACCAGTTGTGCTGTATTGCGCTACAACGTAGACAAATCCATCCGAGGCTTTTAAAATTGACGCGGTGCGCTGCGGATCAATATCCGGTGCCAGCAGGTAAACTAGACTGACGTCGTGCTGCCGGCATGTCTGTTCAAATTCTTCGCCTTCTTCAAACGGCACATCGGCAATGATGAATCCGTCCACACCATGTGTTGCGGCATCGCGGGCAAACGCCTCCGGGCCGTAACGCAGAATTGGGTTGAAATAGCCCATCAAAACCACCGGGGTTTCATGCTGAGCTCGAAATGATTTGACGGTTTTAAAAATATCATCCAGATGCAGATTGTGCTGCAGCGCCCGGGCCGTCGACTGCTGAATCACTGGTCCATCAGCCATGGGATCGGAAAACGGCATGCCCAGCTCGATCACATCCGCGTGATTTTCACTCAGAGCGGTCATGATCTGTTGTGTTTCTTCGATTGTGGGATCACCGGCGGTGATAAAAAAAATAGCGGCTTTTTCGTTCCTCTGTTTCAGCTCCCAAAATCGTTTCTGCAGTCTATTCATGCTGGCGCTCCTCTTTTTGCAACGTTTTCGTATCCTTGTCACCGCGACCGGACAAGTTGATCAAAATTGTTTTATCCTTTGGCATCTCTGCGGCAAGCTTTACAGCGTAAGCAATGGCATGTGAACTTTCCAGCGCCGGAATAATGCCTTCGGTTCGAGACAACAATTTGAACGCATTCGTGGCTTCTTTATCTGAAACCGTGACATATTGAGCGCGCCCGGTTGCCGCATAGTGAGCGTGCTCTGGCCCGACACCCGGGTAATCGAGCCCGGCGGCAATGGAATGAGCCGGTACGATCTGACCGTATTCATCTTGCAGGAACAGACTCTTTTTGCCGTGAAAAATACCGGGTTCGCCAAAGCAAATGGAGGCTGCGTGTTGGCCGAGTTCATGTCCCAGGCCACCGGCTTCCACGCCGATAAGCTGGGACGAGGTATCGCGAAACGGATGAAAAATGCCCATGGCATTGCTGCCACCGCCGACACACGCTACAATCACATCCGGTGCTTCGATTCCGTAATCACCAATCTGTTGTCGCGCTTCCTCGCCGATGACCGACTGGAAATCGCGGACAATCGTCGGGAACGGGTGCGGCCCCACTACGCTGCCCAAAATGTACTGGGTATCTTTGACCGAGGTAATCCAGGCACGCATGGCTTCGGTGGTGGCGTCCTTGAGTGTGCGGCTACCGGACGTTACCGGTACGACCTCGGCGCCGAGTAACCGCATGCGAAAAACATTCAATTCCTGGCGCTGCATATCTTCTTCGCCCATATAAACCTTGCACTCGAGTCCGAGCAACGCCCCGACCGTTGCCGTAGCCACGCCGTGCTGTCCCGCGCCGGTTTCAGCAATAATTTTGGGCTTGCCCATTTCTTTAGCCAGCAGTGCCTGACCCAGACAATTGTTCAGTTTATGTGAACCGGTGTGATTCAAATCTTCGCGTTTTAATAAAAGACGAGCTCCGCCAATGCGCTCTGTCAATCGCCGGGCAAAATAAAGCGGTGTGGGACGTCCGGCGTAATTTTTTAGTAAATCATCAAGTTTATATTGAAATTCCTGCGTTTTGGCAATGTCCTGATAACCGCGTTCCAGCTCCATGAGCGCCGGCATTAGTAATTCCGGAACAAACTGTCCGCCAAAAGCGCCGAAATAACCCCGGTGTCGCATTTTTTCATTCTCCTTTTTTCTTGTAACTTTTATGAAAGTTAATCAAACAGGTAAAAGATTACAGAGATCACAAAAATATTTTAAAATTTCTCCGTGGTCTTTGTGTTTTCCATTTCTTAAAACATGTAATGATACCAACTTTTTATTCCAGAAACTGACTTGATTTTTCAAATAACCTTTCCATTTTTTCATGATCTTTCACACCCGGAGCCGTCTCGATTCCGGAATTGATATCGATGCCGTAAGGTTGATAGCGCCGGACCAGTTCGGGCACGTTCTCCGGCGACAATCCACCGGCCAAAATAATGCGTGACATGTCCGGTACCAGATCGAGCAACTCTGTGGCGATACGTTTACCAGTGCCGCCGCGCTGATCCGGTGCAAATGCATCCAGCAGAACCGGTATGTTTTTGGGATAAGCTTTAATGATCTGCAACGATTCACTGTCATTCACTCGCACTGCTTTTATCATTCTCCCGCCAAGCTGACGGCAATATTCCGGGCTTTCATCACCGTGCAGTTGAACAATGTCCAGCTTGCATTGACTGCGGATGGTCCTGACACGTGCGATGGACTCGTTGACAAAGACGCCAACTTTAAATCCGCACATCCCGTCTGTCAGTTGAATCACCTGATCAGGTGTCACCTGTCGCGGACTGGGTGCCAGGATAAATCCGACCGCATTTGCTCCCAGTTCAAAAGCGCGTTCAACATCCTGTCGTTGAGTCATACCGCAAATTTTTATCCACATCACACGCCTCGCAATTTTTTCAAATATCCGGGACGATCTTTTTGACGCATCAACGTCTCGCCAATCAAAAAAGCGTGGAATCCCGCTTTTTCCAGTTGCTCGATATCTTTCCGCGAGCGCAGTCCGCTTTCACTCACGCAAATGCAATTCGATGGTATGTGCCTCACAAGTTGAAGACTGGTCTCCAGGCTCGTTTCAAACGTAGTCAAATCACGGTTGTTAACGCCAATGATATTCGCGCCGGAAACAACCGCCGTTTCCAGCTCATCCTGATTGTGCACCTCGACCAGTGCATCCATGCCAAGCTCGTGTGCCAGAGCCAGATAATCGCACAACTGGCTGTAATTCAAAGCCACCACCAAAAGCAAAATCGCGCTGGCCGAATGCGCTTTGGCACTGTAGATCTGGTACGCGTCAATAATAAAATCTTTCCTCAGCAGCGGTAAAGAAACGGCTTTTGCGATATCATCTAAAAACTGTATGCTGCCCTGAAAAAATCGTTCATTTGTGAGCACCGAAATGGCAGCGGCACCGCCTTGTTGATACTCGCGGGCAATGGCAACCGGCTCGAACGATTGGCAGATCACGCCCTTGCTCGGCGATGCTTTTTTCACCTCGGCAATGATATTGGTTTCCTGTCGCTGAAGCGCTTTAGCAAAAGACAGCCGTTTAGCTGTTTGCAACTCTGCTAACTTGCGAATTTCAGACAGCGATTGCTGCGATTTCTTGCGTTCAAGGTCCTCGCGTGTGTTATTGATAATTTTGTCTAAAATATTCATGAAACACCAACTATTCTTTCTGTCAATTTTTCTAAGCTTTGGGAATACTCGATCAGATCAGCCAACTTTTGCTTTGCTTTTCCCGATCGAATCAGCTCACGCGCCAGCTTGACGCCCTCTGCAAATGAGTCTGTTCGCCCGGATACGTAAATGGCTGCGCCGGCGTTCAACACGGTAATGTCTGTAAAAGGACCAGGCTCGCCATTGAAAATGCGCTGCAAAATATCGGCATTGTCAACTGCGGTGCCGCCTTTTACCGAACTCAAGGGTGCCATGTTCATACCAAATATCTCCGGCGACACAGTGTACGATGTGATCTGACCATTGACCACTTCATTAACGTGCGTCTCATCACTGATTGAAATCTCGTCCATGCCATCTGCGCTATGCACGACCATAACATGTTCGCTACCGGTTTTGGCCAAAACTTTGGCCATTTTGTCCGCCGCTTCCATGTTGAATGTACCGACGACCTGCCGTTTAGTAGACGCCGGATTGGACATGGGACCCAGCATATTAAAAACCGTGCGCACACCCATTTCACGGCGCGGTGTCACCGCGTGCTTCATCGACGCATGATAGACCGGCGCAAAAAGAAACGCCATGCCCACATCGTCAAGACATTTTTCCGCATCATCCGGCAGCATATCGATTTTGACGCCAAGTTCAGCCAGCACGTCAGCGCTGCCGCATTTGCTGGAAACCGAGCGGTTACCGTGCTTGGCGACTGGCACCCCGGCCGCTGCTGTAACAAACGCAGAGGCCGTCGAGATGTTGAACGTGTGGTGCCCGTCACCGCCGGTCCCGCAGGTATCGGTAACATATTCCGGTGACTTTATGGTGACCGCTTTGTCGCGCATAGCTGTCACAAAACCAGAAATCTCGCTGACGGTTTCACCTTTTATTTTCAATCCCATTAAAAATCCGGCGATTTGCGAGGCTGTCCATTCGCCGTTCATAATGTCTGTCATGACTTTGAGCGCATGATCTTCACTGAGATCCAGGCCATGACTGACATATTCGAGAGTTTCGCGTATCATGATGTCCTCCGTAAAAAATTTTCTATTATTTTCATACCATATTTTGTCAAAACAGATTCCGGGTGAAACTGCACACCTTCAACCGGATATGATTTATGCCGAAGCCCCATTATCATCTCATCGCCGGTACGCGCTGTGACAGTCAGGCAATCCGGTACTGAATCCGGATCTACCACCAGTGAATGATATCGCCCGGCATCGAACGGATTCGGTACGCCGTGAAAAGTCGGACTGTTGTCGTGGTGGATTCTGGCTGACTTGCCGTGCACCAGCTCACCGGCTTGCATCACCCGGCCGCCAAAAACCTGGCCTACCGCCTGATGCCCGAGGCACACGCCCAAAATGGGACATTTATCTTTAAAATGCTCGATCACCTCACACGAAATACCCGCCTCATCAGGATAGCCCGGCCCGGGTGAAATGATGATCCGTTGCGGTTTTAAACGTTCGATGTCAGCAATGGTGGTTTGATCGTTTCGCCGGACAATGATCTCTTCTCCCAGTGCTCCGACATATTGCACTAAATTGTAGGTAAATGAATCGTAATTATCGATAACCAGAATCATCGCAAACCTCCTTCGGCAAAAGACAGCGCCCGCTGCAGCGCATGGGCTTTGTTGAGCGTTTCCTGGTACTCGCGTTCAGGAATCGAATCCGCCACAATACCGGCACCGGCCTGCAGATAAGCTATTTTATTTTTCACATAAATCGTGCGAATGGCAATGCACACGTCCATGTCGCCGTTAAACGTCATGTAACCGACCGCGCCGCCGTAAATGCCGCGCCGGTTCGGTTCGAGCCGGTCGATGAGCTCCATGGCCTTGACCTTTGGAGCGCCAGTCAATGTACCTGCCGGAAAACACGCTTTGAACACATCCACCGCATCCATGTTGTTAGCCAGTTTGGCCTGCACCGTGGAGACGATGTGCATGACGTGAGAATATTTTTCAATAGCCATGGAATCGGTCACTTTGACAGAACCATAGGCCGCAATTCTGCCAATGTCATTGCGGCCCAGATCGACGAGCATGTTATGCTCGGCGCGTTCTTTGGGATCGTTTAATAAATCCTTGACCAGCCGTTCGTCCTCGTCGTCATTGCTGCCGCGGCGGCAGGTGCCGGCAATAGGCTTGACAAAAACCGTATCATCCTTGAGCTTGACCAACGTTTCCGGCGACGAGCCCAGTACCTCAACGTCATCCAGATGCATGAAAAACATGTACGGTGACGGATTGACGAGCCGCAATCCGCGATAAATCTGAAACGGCGACACGGAGGTTGGCATTTTCAAACGCTGGGCAAGCACAATCTGAAAAATGTCGCCGCGCTTGATGTGCTTTTTCGCCTGCATGACCATGCCTTCGTATTCGTTCTGAGATAAATTCGCCTCAGGTTCGGACGAGGTGTTGCGATTAGATGGCATTTGTAAAGTGACTCCGGCGCGGATCGTGTCGATCATCTGATTGATGCGCGAGACGGCTTTTTCATAGCTTTCGACTATCGTGTTTCCCGGACAGACAAAAAGTATCAACGTCATGGTGTTGAGCAGGTTGTCAAACACAATAACCCGTTGCGGAATGAACATGTGAATATCGGGCACATTCACGTCATCCACAGATTCGTCCGGTAATTTTTCAATGTGCCGGACCGTGTCGTAGCCGAGATAGCCGAAAAATCCGTTGGACGAAAAAGGAATCTGCTCCAGTCCGGTTCCGGCGTACTTGCGAATCAGGCTCTGCAACACATCCAAAGGATTGCTCTCGACTGTAAATCCGGTATTTTCCTCGACATTGCGCACCGTGACGTTGCGGTCTTTGCTTTTAAAAATGAGATAGGGCGTATCGCCGATAATCGAAAACCGGCCCCGCTGCGTGGCGCCCTCGACGCTCTCCAGCAAAAACCGGTAGCTGCCCCGGGCTATTTTTAAAAACGTCGAGACGGGCGTGTCCAGATCGCCTAAAATCTCCGCAGCAACCGGTACCAAAGGATGTTGTTTTGCCATGCGATCGAATTCGGAACATGTGGTTTTTATCACGTGCTTTTTCCTTTTGTTGAATTCATTAATTCGAGTATAGGATTTTTTTTCGAGCCGTGGAGTCTTTAAAAACTCTGGCATACATAAAAAAAGGGCGCTGTTACTTTTCGGTTCACAGCGCCCTTTAAAAGAAACGCCGTGAATGCAAGGTGCATCCACGGCGTTGATATTTTGATCTAATTACACAACACTCCTATTCGTGGTGCACCCGGGAAAAGGTCCACCACCACCAGTTTTGTTGAGTTGTTGTGTAACGTTTGTTCATCATTTTTTTCTCCTAAAATTGAATGTAAATATAAAGGAACGATTTTTAATATGCAAGCAGAAAAATGGAGATTTAGTTTTTATTATACCGCCTCGTAGTACACCTTCCAGGTGTGCTACGAGTAAAAAAGACTCCCATGCCATTTGTCGCACACCTGGGGAGGTGTACGACAAATACTCCTCCTAGTACACCTTTTAGGTACTACTAGTTTTTATTACCACGAGCTTTCAGATTTTCATAGCCACGAGCTTTAGCTCGTGGATACCGATCAGATCCAAAAAACCAGGGGCTTTAGCCCCCGCTCAAAGGCAGGCATTCAGGGGCTAAAGCCCTTTAGAAGATTATTTTCTCCTCCCCCGCCCTGAAGCGCGGGGCTATGAAAGAATATACTGAAAAAAATATCGATAGATTGGTTCTGAGAAAATATCCTCGGGATTCACCGAGCTTTTTTTTCATAAATTCGGAACTCTGAGCCGGTAACAGTATGTCCCCTTTCATTGCCACGAGCTTTAGCTCGTGGATACCGATCAGATCCAAAAAACCAGGGGCTTTAGCCCCCGCTCAAAGGCAGGCATTCAGGGGCTAAAGCCCTTTAGAAGATTATTTTCTCCTCCCCCGCCCTGAAGCGCGGGGCTATGAAAACACACAAATAAAACTATCAAGCGTTTGAATCCCACGCGCTAAAGCACGCACATTTAAAAATACACGGCAGAAGGCCAGGCCAACTCCTCGTGGTACACCTTCAAGGTGTGCTACGAGTTCAATCGCACATTTCATGGCGATTTCCAATTTACTTCCCT
>CAZSMC010000047.1:0-2497 GCA_964607755.1 uncultured Cytophagia bacterium
ATGACAACTGTACGATTTGCCAATCGTTCAATAGCTTATGGTATTGTCATGGGGCGCATAAATCTCTGGGGAACATTTTTTATCGATTAAAAAGATGACAGGAACAAGTATATCAGGCCGGGCAATTATAATGAAACCCGCTTGACTTGTTGCAAATTAATTTGTAAAATAAAAATTACAACCTCGTTAAAACTGGCACAATCCATTTTGCAATAAACCACGAGGGTAATCAATGAAAAAACACATGTCACGGCGATCTTTTTTAGGAGCATCGTCTAAAAGTCTGGCCGCAGCGGCAGCATTGTCTTTTTTTGCTAACGGAATTTCTCTACACGCTGCCGTCGCTCCGGCCGCGGAGGAGTGGACATTGAACGAGTATTTCGACCATTTTCAGGTGGATCGATCCACCGTAAAACAAGTGATGGCAAAAGCGCTCTCCAAAGGGGGCGATTATTGCGATCTCTACTTTCAACACAATATTGCTACTTACATCGGCCTGGAAGATAACGCGGTTAATCGCGCCCACACTAATATAGATCTTGGCGTCGGTATTCGCGTGCTCAAAGGTGACCAAACCGGTTATTCTTTTACCGAGGAAATCACGCCAGAGGCCATGAAGCGGGCTGCTGCTACGGCTGCGAATATTGCCGATTCAAAAAAGACTTTTAACGAGGTTGAACTCAAACCGCATGATGTGCCGTCTTACTATCCGGTGAAAATCCCCTGGGAGGATGTTTCCATCGATCAAAAAATTCCTGCCTTGCAAAAAATCAATGAAAAGATGTTCAGCCTGGATAACCGGGTGATCAAATCGAGCATCTGGTTCGGAAATGAAACATCTTATGTGCTCATGATCACATCGGACGGACGAATGGTGTACGATTATCGTCCCATGGGATTTCTGGCTACCAACTGCATCGCTGAACAAAACAGCCGGCGCGAACAAAACGGTTACAGCCTCTCTTACCGTCACGGCTATGAAATGATTACAGATGAAACCTTGGATAAATTAGCGAACGAGGCGGTCAGTCGGACGGTTTTACTTTTTGATGCGGTGAAACCCGGTGCCGGTGAAATGCCAGTCGTCCTTGCAGCAGGCGGTTCCGGTATCCTGCTCCACGAAGCCATCGGTCACGGCATGGAAGCTGATTTCAATCGTAAAAAAGTCTCCATTTTCTCCGACAAGATGAACAAGAGAGTCGCTAACGAATATGTCACAATTGTTGATGATGCCACGCAGAAAAATGTCCGTGGCTCGTTGAACGTTGATGACGAAGCGAATGATACAGAAAATACGGTTCTGGTAGAAAATGGTATTTTGCGAAGCTATTTACACGACCGCATCAGCGCGGAACATTACGGTGTCAAACCAACAGGCAACGGACGCCGTCAGTCATTCCGCTATGCGCCGCAGCCACGCATGCGCAATACGTATATGCTGCCCGGTCCGCATAAAAAAGAAGAAATTATCGCCAGCGTGAAAAAAGGTTTATATGCTGAAAGTTTCACCAATGGCGAGGTGTTTATTGGCGCGGGTGATTTTACTTTTTATGTCAAAACCGGTTTTCTCATCCAGGACGGCAAAATCACGGAACCGGTCAAAGATGTGAATATCATTGGCAACGGGCCGGATGTGTTGAGCAAAATTACCATGGTTGCGGATGATCTGAAAATTGACAAAGGCACCTGGACATGCGGTAAAGGTGGTCAGGGTGTGCCGGTAAGTCAGGGATTGCCAACGGTCAAAGTGTCCGGTATTACAGTTGGCGGAACAAATAGTTAAACGCAAAATGAGGATATTATGAAAAATAAATTGGAATTAGCACAATGGGCAGTAGAGTACGCCCAAAAAATCGGCGCAGATGAGGTTGCTGTCAATATTGTAAACCGACGGGACGTGGATATTGAATATCGCGATAGAAAGCTCGAAAAACTTAAAGAATCCACGCAAAACTCTCTATCCATAAATATTTATATAAACCAGCGCTACTCAGGTTCTTCAACAAATGATTTGAGGAAAGAGCAATTAAAATCTTTTATCGAGGAATCAGTAGCTGGTACAAAATATTTAGCCAAAGATGAATACCGGGCATTGCCGGATCCGAAATATTATCCGGAAGAACTGAACCGTGATTTGGAGATTCTGGATCCGGCATACAAATCTGTGTATTCTGAAAAACGCATCGAGCTGGCAAAGATGGTCGAAGAGGCCGCTTTGGATACGGACGACCGTATCATTTCAACTACAGCCAGCTACGGTGATGTTCACTTTGAACGGATCAAAGTTCACAGCAATGGTTTTTTCGGCCAAATGCAAGGCACGGTATTTTCATCAAGTGCTGAAGCTACGGTGAAGGATCCGGGCGGCGGTCGTCCCGAGAGCAGGTACAGCGCCAGAACCCGGTATTTTGATGCGTTACCGGAGCCATCAAAGGTTGGCAAGGAAGCAGTCAAAGGCGCTGTCATGAAAATCGGCCAGGACAAAATCGAATCCGGC
>CAZSMC010000047.1:2597-32187 GCA_964607755.1 uncultured Cytophagia bacterium
TAAAGATGTCGATTACGGCATTTGGGTGACCGGTTTTATTGGCGGCAATTCTAATTCAACCACTGGTGATTTTTCATTTGGCATTACCGGACAATTAATCGAAAAAGGACAAATTGCCAGACCAGTGAACGAGATGAATATTTCCGGCAATGCGGTTGACTTTTGGAACAGGCTGTCAAAAGTTGGAAATGATCCTTATATTTATTCTTCTTACCGAATTCCGACAATGCAATTTGACGATGTACAATTTAGCGGGGTTTGATCGGTAAATTAGTTGCACCGCAAGTAGCGGCGCAACCAAACTGTATACGATGACAGGCACACCTTTTGCTTTATTCTCAACATCCCAATTTTAGCTTTTCAAAGTTTAATTTGCACAACTCGTTTTTAGATCGTACATTTTCTTAAAAATTTTGCAAACATTTTGATGAATGTGAAAAAAAATAGTGCCATAATTCTATCCCTTTTTTGGACCTGCTATTTTATTTTTCAGCTTTGTGTGTGGAATAACACGGTTCGAACCGGATTTTTCAGCGTCAATGCGGTCGTCGATATGGCAGCCAGTTTTCTGAACGATTTAATCTGGATCCCGGTTGCGCTGGCATTGCCCGCTTATTTGGCGGCAGGTTTTTCTACAGTGGCTGGCAAGGCAGGAAAAATTCTCATAACCGTCCTTGCTGTCGTTACGCTGCTTTTTGGAATCACTCATCTTTTAGTCTTTTTCCGGTATCTGTTTGTTTTGATTTTTCTTTTTGTCATTGGTATCTTGCTTTTCATCAGGAGCGGAAAATTTTCCTTTCATCACGCAGCTTTTATTGTCGTGCTCTTAACCGTTGTGATTCATTACAACTCACAGCTCGTACCGCGATTACAATTACTCGACAGGAATTTAAAAAATGAATTAACAGTGATGAGCTGCAATATCGGATGGGACCTGCCAGGCGACAGTCATAAAAAATTTGCTCAATTGTTAAAGGGACAAAAACCCGATATCGTTTGTATTCAGGAATTCAGTACCGAACAAAGGCAGTATCTGTACAATGCATTAAAAGAGGTTTATCCTTATCAAAATTGGTCCGATACGAAAACAGATTACGGCGGAGGAGCAATCCTGTCACGGATTCCGTTCGAACATAAAGAGGTCATACACATCACGTCGCTATACTTTGAAAAAAAACCGGCCACGATTACCCGTTCTGTGATTTTGCACGAGGGCAAAAAAGTTGATATTTTCAATTGCCATCTCTATCACAGTGCCAATTACATTCTCGAACGGATTTACGACGGTAAAAAAATTGATTTCTATATTCGCAAAGCGCAAATAGGTTACATGCGGCATCGGGATGAGGCGGCCCGGTTGGCAGCCAAAATTTTCCCCGTAGATAGACCAGTTATCCTGACTGGTGATTTTAATGACACACCAAACAGTTGGGTGTATAAACTTTTTAATGAAAAATTACAAAACGGATTTGCAACCGCCGGATGGGGATTGGGAACCACATACGGCGAATATAGTTTAAAGCAAAGTGCGCCGTACAAACTGTCATTTCTCATTTTTGATGTGCTGCGTATCGATCATATTTTTTGTTCTCGTCAATTCAAAATTAAAAATGCACATGTTTTACCATTTAGTGGTACAGATCACAAGCCGCAAACAGTTCAACTTTTGCTCAAATAACGACCGTTATCCTGTCGAAAGTTTAAGTTTCTGGAAAATTTTGTAAAGTGTCCGCCTTAAATGCTCATAGATAAAGGCCTGATTTTTGCACTTTTTTAGATTTCTGAATTCCTGACTATTTCCAAACTAAAAACATTTTGCAAGTTATATTTTGAATGTCTAAATTTAAATTTACTTTATAGTTGGAACAAAGAAACCGTTTATGATTAGAATCTTTTTTATCATATTTTTAACACTTTTTTGTTTTACCATGATCCCCACTGTCTCACAAGTGACGCTCAGCGGTGGCAAAGGCATGCTGCGTCTTTATGAAGCAGATACTATTACTCCCGGAAATTTCTATGCCAATAGTCTTTTTCAAGCCTATGTCACTCCTGTGGACGGAGTAAAACATTCTCTGGCAGAGTTTTATACGCTGAATGCGGGATTAACGCTGGGCTTGTCTCGCGCTTTTGAAATCTTTACGCATGTCGTTCCCTACCAGGACGACCAGCAGCACATCTGGGGTCCGCCTGGTGATTCCAGGTTGGGCCTGAAATGTTCGATGATTCATTACTCACGACCGGCGCAATTCGCATTTGTCGCTTATGCAGATATCCCCACAGGACAAAAGCATCCCATACCTTATGCACCCTTTAGCTCGGATGCTCTGGGCTGGGCAATGACCGGTGCTTTTTCCTATAATTTTAAGAAAACTGCAGCGGCTTTTCCGTTAAAAGTGACTTTCAATTTAGGCTGGAAAGATCATGACTTTAATTTTGCGAGTGAAACAGATCAGCTTTTAGCGGGATTCGGTTTCAAATTTCCCATTCGATCTTCTATTTTGTATACTGAATTGACTGGCGAAGTGTTCGTCAATCAGCCTGATGTATCGTTCTCACAAAACTCGTTACGAATCACTCAAGGTGTGAAATTCCTTGGATTCTCGAATATTGTTTTTGATATTGCCGCTGACATCGAGCTGGCCAATTATACACCTATTGATGCACAAAAAAAAGTAAAGCCCCGATATTGGGAAGATTATGCAGACTGGCAAATCATGGCCGGTGCCACTTATCGATGGACTCTCTTTCGCAAATGGGACAAAAGCGTTCGACAGGCTGAAAAACAACAGCAGCGAGAAGAGCAGAAAAAAGATACCATTCAGCAGAAACGTAAAGACGTGCTCGACGAACTGGAGCGTTATAAAAAGAGACTGGAAGAAGAAAAGAAAGACGATATACCGTTTTAATAATCAATGAGTGTGAGAAAATACAGAAATATTTCATCGATATTTGCTTTGCTGTTTTTGTTCTTTTCCATACCTGCCGGTGCCCAATCAGGCAAGAATGGTGATAAAAAAGTAGCCAGTGTGTCTGACAGGATATTTTCGAGAGCCCAGCAGCATTATAAAAACGACGATTACTGGGCCTGCTCCCGGGAACTGATTTTTTTACTGGATTTCCATCCTGACTTTTCCCGAACAGATGAAGCGGTTTTTATGTTCGCTAATTGTCTTTACGAATCCGGTCTTTACGCCAGTGCTGAAAAAATGTACAAGCATTTGCTTCGCAACCATGTTCGCAGTTCACGGTTGCCCGAAGCCATTGTTGGACTTGAGCGTTTGGCTTATGAGCGCGGAAATTATCAAAAAACAGTTGATTACTACAAGCAGCTCATGCGCTGCAATCCTGAACAGCACATTGTTAACCTGGCATGTTATTACGCAGGCATGGCATTTTACAAACTGGATGATTATCCTTCGGCCAATCAGTCACTAGCACTGGCATCATCCAAAAGTCCTTATTATGACTATTGTCTTTACATGCGCGCCATGTCATTGCTGCGCATGAAAAACATCGACGAAGCGCTGGATTATTTGCAAAAACTCTGCACATTGCCCATTACCACAGAGGAGCGGCGCCATGTGGTGGATGAAACCCATTTAACCCTGGGTTATGTTTACTATGAAATGGGATACTATCAGGATGCAATTTCACATTTTTATGCCGTCTCTCCCAGCAGCGAACAGTACCAGAACGCTCTTTTGGGTGCCGGTTGGGCTGCAGCAAAACAGGAAAAGTGGAGACAGGCTGTCATTCCATTGACTGAACTGGTATCGGTTTATGATAAAAACGACGTCACCTTTGAGGGCATGTTTTTGCTCGGCCGCTGTTATCTGAAAATGCAAAAATATGACAGCGCTGTCAAAATTTATGATCACATGATGAGCGGTCATCAAAATCTTGATAGTTCACCACAGTCAGATTCTTTGAACGCTAAATTGACGCAACAACAAAAAGAGCTCGAAAAAGGCAATATGCATTTGTTGACATTGGAGAGCCAGTTGGTTCACTCGATTCATAATAATGAAAAAACTCTAAACGATTATTTAAACGGTAATATCAAATTATCACCCGAGCAATCGAGCCTTTGGGAAAAAATTCAAAATGAGCGAAAAGAATTGAGCAGGCTGGAAAAAAATATTGCCCGGTTAGAAAACCAATTTCGAGTGAGAGGGGAAAACCGAAATTGGCAGGCTTACGCGGAATATGGACGAACCCGGGCACTTTTTCTCAAACGTCAGCAGGAAAGAAATTGATGGCTGTACAGAAAACATATTTTTTAGTTTTGATTTTATTCATCTCTACTGTTGCATCTGCTGTGGCACAACAAAGCTCAGTCGTCAGTGCCATGATTCAAGAGGCTTCGGGAAACGTTGAGCATTTGAATAAGATTATTGATGAACACGAACACCTGTTAAAGAAATACCCTCACAACGAGTTTGCTCCGACCGTGATGTTTCAGTTGGCTGAATTGCATTCCCAGCGGTCTGACATACTTTATTCTCAGAAAATGGAAAAATATGAACACCAGCTCGATCGATATGAAAATGGTGGCATTGACACGGAACCGGAACTTCCCGCACAAGACAAGAGCAAAACGATTTATTACTGCAATCAATTAATTCAGAATTATCCCGATCTTTCTTTCCGCGACCGGGTTTTGTACAAACTCGCTTTGGCTTATCTTGATGAAGGGCAAGCCGGTCGTGCAAAAGAGACCTTTGAGCGGCTTGTGGCTGAATATCCGGGCACGGCTTTAGCGCTGGAAGCGCACTTTCGCATCGGCGAATATTATTTTGGGGAACGTAAGTTTGCTCAGGCGATTTCTCATTACAAAAAGCTTCTCAAGCACTGGAATAATCCTTATTTCGACATGTCACTTTACAAGCTGGGATGGTCTTATTATAACATTGAAAAATACAGCGATGCAATCAGTACCTTTCTCTATTTAATAAAAGACCTTAATTTGCTTAACCGCGTCGAATCCCAAAAACTGGATTTGTCGTGGGCAGATTTGCGCTCTGAGGCGATTCATTATATCGCCAGCGCTTTTACTGAATACGGCGGTCCCTCAACGGCACGTGATTTCCTCGAGCCGCTGATAGACAAGGAATTTACCCGGCCCATCTTGATGAAAATGGCAGAGCTGTACGAGTCCCGCAATATCTATGCTGAAGCGATTTCTACTTTTCATATTATTTTGGATTTTTATCCGTTCTCTGAAAAAGCTCCGTCAGTCTATGAGCGTATTATCCGTGACTATGAGCTTGCGGAACGAGTCGAAAAAGCTAACGAGGTCCGGGAAACGGCTGTCAACTATTTTGGGCCGAACGGCACATGGACAGCTCACTATTCCACGCAGGATAGCATTGCCGAGGCTGGTTTGCAAAGCGCTCGCCGGCACCTGAAACATCTCGGACTTTATTATCAGGCCAAAGCAGCAGAAAATGGCGATCAGTCTTTCTACCGGACAGCTATTCAAAAATACAAACGTTATATCCAGGAATTTCCTGGCGAAGCAGATACCGACACCATGCATTATTATCTTGCCGATTGCTACGAACAGCTTGGCGTGTATCAAAAGGCAGGCAACACGTATGATGACATTGTGGAACGTTATCACAATTCCGGTTATCGCGAGGAGGCCGCGTTTAACCGCATTCTCGCCTGGTTACAGGTCTATCTATCTGATGAAAAAAAAGAGCAAGTCACTGTCAAGCTTGCCCATTTTGCCGGTTCTTCAGATACGGTCTCTGTGTCTGTTCAACATAAATCCCAGGCTAACGTTTTGCGCGCTTGTAACGATTTCATTCGCCTGTTTCCCAAAAGTGAATGGAAAGACCAGGTGTACATGAAATTTGGCGAGATGTTGGGCGATCTGGAAGAATATAATATGGCGGTGCGGGTCTACAGAAATGTTTTTGATATGAAAAATAGTCGCTATCGTCTGGCTGCTGCCATGAATGCTGCGCATTGTTATTATAGCGCAAAAGAGTATAAAAAAGCGGAAACGTTATTTAACAGCATAGCAGAAGAGTTTCCGGATTCGACACAGCGTATCGAGAACGCCAACAAGATGGCGGCGTCAGCTAACTTGAAAATTTCTTCTCAACTTAGCCGTAACGGAAAATTCAGCGACTCTGCGCAATTATTGACTGATGTGGCAAAGTCAGTCCTGGATAGCACGTTCCGTGAACAAGCTCTTTTTAATTCGGCAGTGCAGTTTCAAAAAGCCGGACGAATATCTCGGGCAGCTCGCACGTTCGAACGTCTGGCATTAGAGTATCCGAAATCTGAACTGACGGACAAGAGTTTAATGCAAGCGGCAACGCTGTGGGAGGAACGCAGTGAATTGATGCACGCTGCCTCTGATTTTCTCAGACTCGCAGATTTTTATCCTGAATCCCCGTTCGCTCGCCGCGCGCTGCCAAAAGCAGCATTGTGTTACGAACTGTCCGGAAACTGGCTTGCGGCCGAAAAAGTGTATAAACGTTGCGCCCGCGCGTTTCCCAACGACACTGATGATGTTTTGCAGTATCTGTATAAAAGCGGTGAAATGGCTCTCAAAGATGGCAGACCGGATGATGCTCTAACTCTTTTCAGGAAAACTGTGTATACTCACAACGGATTGAATGATTCTGAAAACCAGGTCGATGTGTATTTTGTCGCCCGGGCGCAGTTTATGATCGGTGAGATTTTGTTCTCACGCTATGAAAGACTGGAGCTAAAACCGCCGCTGAAAGCCAATCTGGAGCGAAAAACGGCGTCATTCAAGCAAGTAGTGCAGGCTTTTACTCAGACGATTCGCTATCAGGTAGCAGAGTGGTCGACTGCCAGCTCTCACCGAATTGGCATGGCTTTTGAAGAATTCGTTCGAGCGTTTGAAGAATCACCACCGCCAGACCATCTGACACCAGAGCAGAAAAAAGTGTATCAACAAAAGTTGAAAGAATCGGCGATTCCTTACAAAAAGAAAGCTCTGGAAACCTATTCAAAAAATGTGCAACAAGCTAAAGCTCAAAACATTCAGAATTCCTGGATCGAGAAAAGCCGGCAACGCATGCTGAAATTGAGTGAAGAACTTGAACAAAGTGATATGAGCATTACGACTTTGGAAAAAACAGCAGAGGAAAACGATGCGTTTTAATGTATTTCTATTTTTAGTGATCTGGACACCTTTGATATGTGCCCGGGAGGTGCCGAGGGATTCGACGGCAAAAGACAGTATGCACATAAAAACGCCGCAAGCGGCTACGAATCCTGATCTTGATAAAAATGACGTGAATTTGTTTATCGATAAAATCGAAATCCGCGGCGAACTGGAAAAACCGCAGGCCGTTTTTGTGCTGCCCGGACAAACGCCGGACATCGATGACATTCAGATTAACCGGTCTTTTTTTAAGGAACTTTTCCGGCCGGTGGAAAAACGGCATACTGTTGAAACAAAGTATTCACCGGACGATGGCATATATTACCGTAAAGATGTGATTGAATGGTAGAGAAAATGATTTTGCAAATTTAATTCTGGAGGAGAGTTGGACACGATTATTCGATTTTTCACACAGGGCGGCCCTGTGATGTTTATCATCCTGTTTGCCCTGCTGGTGGGCATTGCTGTGATCATTGAACGGTTTATCCATATCCGTTTCAAAAACCGGATTGATTCGGACATGTTTGTCAATAAAATAATCGAACTTTTAAGACGCGGAGATATTAAAGGCGCCATCGCTTATTGCGATCAATCGGACGCTGCATTGCCCAATATCACTAAATCCGGATTGATTGAAATCCAAAGGTCTGATAAGGATATTCAAAATGCCATGGAAGTATCGGCAATGGTCGAGATTCCCAAACTTGAGAAACGGACGCACTATCTGTCAATGATCGCCAATGTAGCAACCTTGCTGGGACTTTTAGGAACCATTCTCGGACTTATTGACGCTTTTGCAGCCGTTGCCCATGCTGACGCAGCAGACAAGGCCGCGTTACTGACAGCCGGTATTTCGGTGGCGATGAACACCACGGCATTCGGCATTATTACAGCGATTCCCTGTTTGATCGGTTACACTTATATTCTGGAAAAAACAAACGAGTTGATTGATGAAATTAATGAAAAAGTGGCACGATTGTACTCGTTCATGACATCGAGGCCAGTATGAATTTAAAGGATTCGTTGAACCGCCGGCTTCGCAGCCGCAGCGGGTCAACAGATCTCAATTTAACAGCAGTCATGAATATTTTCCTGATTCTAATCCCTTTTCTGTTGTTGACTGCCACTTTTGTGCGCATTGCCGTTCTGGAACTCTGGCTGCCGTCGCGCGAGCGCTATGAAAGCCAAAGCATGCAATCGCAGCCGGATGCATCCTCCATTTTGAATATTCTCAAAATCCAGGAAAACGGATTTGAACTCAAGAGTCCGAATATGGATTTCGAGCCGCTGGCGAGGACGCAGCAAGGATATCCCTGGCAGCAGTTACGCAGCCAGCTCGAACAGGTTAAGGAAAAATATCCGGATGTTGATGATATCATTATCGCGCCGGACAATTCAATCCGCTACGATACCATCATCTCGGTCATGGATCAATGCCGGGAATCCGGTTTCCCGAATATTTCAGTTTCCGGGTGAGGTGACATAAAATGATGAAAATCGAAGAACAACGAACTTTGAAATTTGAACGCGGAACCAAACGCACAAAACGCGGCACGTTTACGCTTCGTTTAACGTCTTTGATTGATATGTTTACCATTTTATTAATCTTTTTGCTGAAAAGTTACAGCGCTGAGGGACAGATCATGTCTATTGCTAATGATTTGCGTTTGCCGGAATCGACGTCCAAAATTGCGCCAAAAACCACATCCGTGGTTGCGATAACTCGAGAATGGATTCTGGTTGATGGCCGGCCCGTCGAACGCCTCGATAACATTGCAGCCGGAGACTCTCTGGTCATCTCCCCGCTGAAACAGGAACTCTTAAAACTGCGCCGCATGAGCGAAGATATTGGCCAATTATCCCGGGATATGGGTGGATTTCGCGGCGATATCGCTATCCAGGGCGACCGCGATATGACATTCAATGTGTTAAAACGAATCATGCTGACTTGCGGACAGGTAGGCTATAATAACATGCACCTTGCGGTACTGCAGGAAGAATAGAAAAGTCAATTATAAAGATGTCTCGTAAAAATAAAAAACCGTTTCTTGCATTAAAGATCAAAGACGCTCACACCGAGTACGAAAAGACGCTGCACACCAACGAACGTCTGTCTGTTGGCCGGGCTCTGGATAACGATATCGTCGTTTATGATGATAGCTTTGCCAAAAAGCAAACACTCTTGGAATGCAAGAACAACTCGGGCAGACTTTTCTTGACGGATAGCATGACCGGTGAAATCCGTTATCACGACTCCCGGCTGCGTTTTCAGGACTTGTTGGTTCAGAATATTTTGCCGCAAAACGGCGAATTCCGTACGCTACAGTTTTCGCCCGGACAAACAGGTATCATTCATGTAGGAGATAAAGATGTGCTGTTTAAATTTAACGGCGCATCACCGCAAACGTCTCATCCGCCGAATTATACGTGGAAGAGAGCAGCAAAAAGATCAATTTTCAAAGATGCGCTTTTTAAAGCGCTTGTTTTGATCTTTCTTGGTGCGGAGATTTACTGGGGTTTCTTTTTAAAGTCAGTGGAATTGCCGCCACAACAACCCCCAGAGGCTGAAAAAGTCAAAGACAGATTTGCCCGTTTTGTCATCAGAAAGCCAGAGACTCGTGAGCAGATGGGGGTTGCCGTGCAAGCTCCAACAAAACAAGACGCCTCAGAAACGGAAGAGGCCGAAGCAGCGGGAGGAGACTCTCAACAGAGTCAACGGCGGCGCCGTACCGGAGGCGGACCCGGGAACCAATCTGTCGAGTCTGCCGGCTTGCTGGGCTTGATTAGCGGTTCCGGTCAATCGCGGTATGCCAGTCAGGCTGCTGATTTTCTCATAGATCAGGGACTGGTCAAAGAGTTGGATGAAGCTATGAATGCAGGTGCGTTAAGAACAGGCAATGGCCGATCCGGAAGCGGATCAGGTTCAGAAGATGCTGATGACGAACTCGACCGGCTTTTACAAGCAGGATTGCAGGGCGGTTTGGGAAATTTAGACGAATCCGTCTCCGGCAATAATGGTGTGGAACGCGTCGCTCTGGAGAAAAAAGGCCAGGTCAATATTCAGCAGCCGCAAAACATCCAGGGCTCGGAGCAAGCTCGCGGAGAACGAACAGCACAGAGCGTCATGGACGTGATCAACGCTCATTATGGCCGCATTATGTACACGTACAACAAGTACCTGCGACAAGATCCGTCGTTGCGTGGCAAAATAAGTATTGACTTAACCATTGCCGCTTCGGGGCGGGTGACACGGGTCAAGGTGGTGGAATCTTCTATTGATAATCAAAATTTCATCAACGATATTTTGAGTATCCTGCGCCGGCTGAACTTTGCACGCATTAATAGTGGTTCTGTCACGGTCAATTTACCGTTCCTTTTCAATCGTGCAGGATAATGAAAGATTTCTTTTCCCGGGCAGCTTGTTCTCTCAATGAGCGCTAAATTTTTTTCATTCAGTATCTTTTGTTTTAAATCGAAATATTCAGAGCCGTTAAAACGCTGTCTATGGGATTAAAAAATGTAACCTCATCCGATCCGGAGAACAGTAAACCTACCACACGGTTGTTGTTATCGACCAGCACAGCACCGGAATCTCCGGGATTGGACATGGCGCGGGTCATCAACTGGTGATCAAAATAAGCCTCCTGGCTGCCGTATCCAACAGTGATTGATGTGTCAATCAAGCGAATGTCACTTTCTGTGACTCCGGTCGTCCTGCCGCTTTTTTTAACTGGCATTCCCACCGTAGCCTGAGCGGTTCCGTTGACAGTGCCGATCCCTTTAATTTCTTCCGAAACAAGTGAAGCCTCATCCGGTCGTGCAACAGCAGCATCTACGAGATTTACCGGATCAGCCTGGATAGCGGTAAAGCGGGTTTTTGAACCTGACATGGCGGTAAAAACGTTTGCCATCGATGAAAGAAATTGTGCCAGCGGGCAATCCGACGAACTGCCGCCGCCCTGGTTGGTTCCCTTGTATTTTAGAGGAATGAAACGGACCAATTCAGCAATTTTATCGGCTGGCATTTTCCCGCCGTCGCCTGGACCTGGCTGCAAAATTCCATCGCCCGCCCGCGCATCATTGGAATTTGCCAGCACGTGGTTGTTGGAAAGAATGAATTGCTCGCTGGTATTGTTGTCCCGAACAACCAGTCCAAGCGTTCCTTCGGTGATAGCAAAGTGGCCAATACTCACTCCGCCGGTGGCGGGCCGGTGCCGGTCCCGGCGGCTTTGATGGGCGACAACTCGACCGACGCGAATGACATCTGTCTTGATGTCGTCCATAACTGCAGGTACACGGTCTTTGGCCGATAATGCAGATACAGGCTGTTTGTCTCTGACCAAAAGTGTCAATGACAGTTCATCTGTTTTGACTCCTGACGTTTCTTTAAATCCCACACCCATGCCAATAACATTGGCTTTTTTCATCAGCTTTTTGTGGGTGCGTCTTTTAAGCTCGGATACTTCCTGTTCAGTTGCCATGGCTTTTCCTATTTATTTTATTTTGAAATTTGTTCAATTTAAACAAAAATTGATTGATTTTGAATAATGATTTTCCAAAATTCGTTATTTAAAATTAAAGGTAAATGGACATGCCACTCCAAACACAGAAATTAACTCGAATCGTTTTCTTCATCGCTATCACTTTAATCATTCAGGCATTGGGTTTGCCGCAGCCTGTTACTGGACCGTTGATTAACATGATGTTGCTTCTAACAACGCTTATTTTAGGCCCGCTTAGCGGCATGGCTCTCGGCGCTATAACACCGGTTGTAGCGGCTTTTCGCGGACAACTGCCGCCGCTCTTAATTCCCATGGTGCCATTTATCATTGTGAGTAATGCTCTTCTGGTCAGCATCTTTGCTTTGGTTGCAAGCATTTTGTGCAAACAATTTGGAAAAGAAAATCTGTTAATAAATCCCGGCTGCTGGATCGGACTTTTAGCCGGTTCGGTCGTCAAATTTCTTTGGCTTTATATGTCAGCCGTGTTTCTGGTGCCCCTGTTTTTCGGAAAAGAATTGCCAGAACCGGTAGTGGTGATGATGGCACTTCCCCAGTTTATTACCGCACTTTTTGGCGGCATTTTAGCGTTTGTTATTTTTCAACTATTGAAAAAACGAATTCATATCGATTCATTGACAACACATTGATTATTGTTAAAGGAGATGCATCGTGATACCATTAGTACCAAAACGTATGTTTTTTACCAAAGGCGTAGGATATCACAAAAACAAACTTGAAAGCTTTGAACTGGCGCTTCGAGACGCTGGTGTGGAAAAGTGTAATTTGGTCAGTGTTTCGAGTATTTTTCCGCCGGACTGTAAGCTAATTACCAAAAAAGAGGGTATAAACTCTCTGATACCGGGGCAAATTACCTTCTCTGTCATGGCCAGGGAAACCACCAATGAACCGAATCGCCTGGTATCAGCAGCTATCGGATTAGCGCGTCCTAAAAACAAACAGCAGTATGGCTACATAAGCGAGCATCACGCTTTTGGTGAAACCTCCAGGCAGAGCGGTGATTTTGCCGAAGACCTGGCAGCGACCATGCTGGGCTCTACACTCGGGATTGATGTTGATCTTGATTTGGCGTGGGATGAACGGAAAAAAGTGTACAAGATCGATGCAAAACATATTCTTGAGAGCAAAAGTATTTGCCAGGCGACTCGTGGTCATCCTGAAGGGCTTTATTCTACAGTGGTCGCTATGGCAGTGATGTTATTAGAGTAAAGGAATGTTATGAGTCCAAAAAAAACATTGTTCGAACATGCCCCTGACATTATCCCTGTCACGCTGGAACGGGGCATGAATATTCCTCAATTGCTGGAGGCAATGGGAAAAACGTCGTTTGAAGCACGACATGTGTATCGCGGAGCCCAGCTTTTCCGCCGGATGATCCGAGATAACGACACGATTTGGCTGGGCATTGCCGGTGCGGGTGTTGCCGGCGGTATGGGAGGAATGATTATTTCCCTGCTAAAATCCGGTTTTATCGACGTGATCTGCTCCACCGGTGCGCAGGTTTACCATGATCTGCACTTTGCCTTTGATCTGCCCGTCAAGGCTATTCACCATAACACGGATGATAATGTCCTGCGCCGTCACGGCGATACGAGAATTTATGACATTGGTATCCGCGAAAAAGAAACGCTGGAAGCCCAGGACGAAATTATCCGCCAATTTATTCGCCAACGGTACGATCTGCTTTCCAACGGGCCGTTATCCAGTTGGGAGTTTAATTATCAACTGGGACTTTGGGCGGCGCAAAAAGCGGTTTACCCGGAGCGCAGTTTCACCATTGTCGCTGCGACCTTGGACGTACCAATTTTTTGGGATTCGCTATCCAATCATTCCATTGCTATGAACCTCGCGCGCACTGACCGCGAGGGGTATCCTATTCATCTGTCGGCACAGCGCGATATTATTGACTCTGCTGCCATAACCTATTCCTCAAAAGAAACAGGCTTTGTTGAACTCGGTGGCGGCGGGCCAAAAAATTTCATTCAGCAAACCGGCCCGACGATCAGTCAGATACTGAATATCGACTTTGAAGGCGCTGACCGTGGTTTGCAAATCGGTACGGCCATGGAACGGGAAGGGAGCCTCTCGGGCTGCACTTTTGGCGAAGCAGTGACCTGGGGAAAATATCGCTCTGCAGATGAAGCTCGCCTGGTGCAAATATGGGGTGAATACAGCGTGATTTTTCCGCTGCTCGCAGCTTTTGTGTTAGATCGATGCGAGAAACGAGAATCCAAAAAAATTGTTGAACACATGCAAGATTTCACAAAACGGTTGGAGGATGCACAATGAAGCTGTATGAGCCGCCGTTCCTGGGAATAGAAGAACCGTTTTCTGGTTTTACCAAATCTGCTGTAGCGCTTTTACCCGTGGCATATCAGGGCGGAGTTTCTTACGGAACCGGTAGCAAAAACGCGCCCAGGGCAATTGTAAACGCCTCTCAACAGGTCGAGCTGTACGATGAACTGTTGAACTTTGAACCGTACCGGGTCGGCATATCCACGATGGCCGAGCCGGAAATTCCTGAAAAACCGGATCGGGTTATCGAAAGAGTGTACCGCGCCGTTTACACCTTACTTCAGCACAAAAAATGGGTGGGTGTTATTGGCGGCGATCATTCCATTAGCAGCGGAACGTTTCGAGCACTAAAGGAATATGCCGGAAGCCTGTCTGCGATTCACATCGACGCCCATGCTGATTTGCGTCATTCTTACGAGGAGAGCATTTTCAGTCACGCCTCTGTGATGGCGCGGATCCGGGAAATGACATCGCATACATTGCACATTGGTATAAGGAGCATGTGTCGTGAAGAGGCAGAGCTTGCAAAAAAAGAAAATATACCTGTTTTCACGATGCAGGCCTTCCGGTCCGGACAATTCAATCTTGATGCGGCTTTGGAAAAACTCCCTGATCCTGTTTTTCTCACTTTTGATGTCGATGCATTTGATTTTAGTGTCGTTTCTGCAACCGGTACGCCGGAGCCCGGCGGTTTTACTTGGTATGAAGCTTTACAAATGTTGGAAAAGATATTTCAGCGCAAAAATGTGATCGGATTCGATGTCGTTGAACTCGCCCCGGCAGAAGATGATCGCAACTCATCTTTTGCTGTTGCCCGGCTCATTTATAAAATCATCGGATTCAAAACGTTTTATTCTCAAAACCGAAACTTGAATATTCAGCTTCCGTCCGGGCCACTTTTTTTATAAACGGGAAGATGGGAATTAATCGGCGCCGATTTCAAAGTGCACCTTTTTTATCCCCACTTTATGAGAAATGCTATCTTCTACCCGCACGCCTGCCATATAACGTCCGGGCTGTAAATTGAGGGAAATGTCCTGGGAAAGATAACGCATTTTGTCAAAATCGCGGCGCGTTGGCTTTGTGATGCTCCGGTTTGCTTCGTGCTGCAAAGTAAGATTCATGTTTTCATCAAAAACCACATACCGTTCAATATAATTTAAACAGTAAAGATTATCCTTTTCCTGCAAACTGCATTCGTTCACCGGCAACTGGTAACGCAGGACAATGCCAAAAGGTTTTTTTTCAATTTCCATAACATCAAAGTCTGCAACATAATCGAACAAGTCATCGGTCGAGAAATAAAAACACGGTGTGAAAATATATTTATTGTGGTGTTCCCGCAATGCTCGCCATTGCAACGCAGACATTGGTTTATAGGCGTCGACATTTCCATAAGCTGAAATAAAAATGGCGCGGCCAAAAATATTGGTCACATTTTTTCGAATGAAAAACGTGAGATTGTCGAGTTCTTTAAATGTCCAGTATTCACCGTTTTGATTTTCTTTAATGACATCGGGCGATCCAAATTTGATGAGCATTTCACCTCGTGCATCCCACGGTGCGTAATGGAAATTTTTCAGATTATCAAAATAGGAATACTTTTCGTGTGCCCGTTTTACCCGGTTTTCGAACTCTATTTTAGCCTCGTTTTTTTCCGTTGTCGGCGTTGGATCCATCCTTTTCCATAATATCCCTAGATATTTTTCTCTATCCTCAGATGATTTTGCCTGATACTCGTCAAATTCACTCGTCGGCAAAATATGCCACAATCCGAATGTGTAGAGTTCTTCTTGTGTCCAGTCATCGCTGGTTTGGGTCAGACTTTGGTATTGCTCAAACCGTTGCTGGGAAAAAATATTGACTTCTCTGTTTCCGGAAGAACCATTTTTATTGCTCCTGTTGATAAAACGGGTTTTTTGTTTGCGAGTAGTGGGCTGAAGTCCCAGCCGGAATTTTTTGCCAGTTTGTGATTCCAGTTTTTCGACAAGCTGTTCCGCTTCTTCATCGAATGAACTGACATCACTGAGAGATTTCAAAACCGGCAAAGCTTTGGCATCTCCCAGACGAGCCAGAGCTTTGGCAGCTTCCAACCGGATGGTGACGTTTTCATTGTCCAGATGTTCGCGAAGGAAAAGAACGTACCGGTCATCAGGGTCAGTTGCCAGTTTTTCTGCCACATTGATTTGATGTTGAAGGGCATCGTCCAGCCACAAGCTTTTTGGGTAACTGTCCTGCAATTTCTGGAACGCTTCAAATGCTTTTTCATTTTCGCCAGTTTTTTCCAGACAATAACCCACCCAAAAAGAGGCTTCCTCGTGATATTGGTTTCCGGGAATATCAACCAATTTTTTATACAGATCAGCCGATTCCTGCCACTTTCGTTCAAAACTCTGCTTTTTGGCCTGTAAATATATTTCATTGAGGGCGGTCTGGGCAGGACCGGCAATGACAATGCTGATTGTTAAAAAACCAATGACAATAAAGGTCACGAATTTATTCATTAAACTCCGCATGTTTTTAAATCGAGCTTGATACCTGTTGCAATTGTTTTTGCCATTCCTGGGCATGCCGCACAAGCTGAGCGTCTTTGATAAGCTTTTTCAGATTCTGAAAAGTAGTCCGGATTTCGGCATCATCCCTGTTGGAAATGTCCAGCAAAATAACTTCGAGTTGATCCAAAAACATAAAAAGAGATTCATCTTCAAGATAGCCGGCTTTGCGATGAATTTGTGTTGCTTGCTGCAATAACTCATGCGCCAGTGTCTGGTTTAATTGCAAATTGACAGGATCGGCCTGGCTTGGCGTGGTATTTTGTATTGACAATAGTAAAAGTTCCGTACGCACAAAAAAAGCGGAAATAAACTCAATGTCGGATTCGGAAATGTCAGTGTAACTTTGAACATTATAGGGAAGGGTAATATCATCATTTTCCGGGTTGATAAACAAAAGACGTCCAATCAACATACCGATAATCACAAAGGCCAAAGCCCGGGCTATCCGAAAAGCAGGTTTTATAGAGGTCAAGGGTGTGGTCATTTGGCTCACCAGGTGTCTAGTTCGCCGCCAGCGGGAAGGCGCGGGAAACATGCTGCATAACTCGTCTGTGTAAGCAGTATACAATTCTTGTGGCGGTTCTACACGGTGATGTTGCTTTAAAATGTCGTGAGCCTGCCGGCATTGCTGAACCTGCGTCCGGCATACGGCACAATTCTGAAGATGTTCTTTGAAATTGCGCTGTTGATCGGGTGCAAGTTCGCCTGTCAGATAGGAAATGATGTGATTGATGTTTTTACAATTCGTCATAATAAATCGTCGCTGAATTTAAAAGAACGCTGCAGGTTTTTTAATCCTCGGAAAATATGAATACGTGCTGTACTTTCAGAGCATCCCAGAATCTCGCCGATTTCTTTGGAAGATTTTTGGTGAAAATATTTTAACACCACAGCGGTTCTTTGATTTTTAGATATTTTATCCAATGCATTATTGATTAAAATATGGCGTAATTTCTGGCGATTCTCTTTGTCCGGGTCTGGCTCGGTATCATTTTTCTCTGCAGCATCCTGTTCTATTGTTCGTATGTGAGTTTCCAACGTGTCATGCGGATGACGCTTTCGCCGCCGGTGTTCATCCATCGCCATATTGACGGTAATTCGGTAAAGCCAGGTCGAAAATTTTGCTCGTTCTTGAAACATAGACAACCGTTCGTAGGCGCGGATAAAAGCGTTTTGAGCTATATCTTTTGCATCATCATAATCACCAACAAGATCGTACGCCAGATAAAATACTTTTTGTTGATATTTATTTACCAAAAGGCCAAATGCATTTTTGTTTCCCGCTTTGGCTTTGTGTACGAGTTTCAGGTCTGCTTGTTGACCGGGATTCATCAATGTCCAGGTTTCTTAATTTTATATGCTTATGACGTTTAACAATAATGAACTGTTTACACTACTTTTGCTAATAGGAGTAAATTGTGAATTTAGTTCAGCAAAATTGATTCAATTATATATGTTACGATTTACTGATTATAATAGTTGCATGTCAATTTACTGATTTAAAATCCTTAACAAAAGTTATTCCCTGTTTTATCGTTTTTTTGTCAGAAGAACAGATTTACCTTTTTAAAAAGACATCGTAACGATTAAAATCTGCGCGATCAAAATCAGGTTAATATATAGATAAGCAAAATATGGCACAAGGTCTGATCATTTTGATTTGGCTTGTAAAAACTCATTCCCAATAAATTCCTTGGAAAAAGATTCTTATTGTTTTAATTTATGGGTCGAGTCTTTTCGAGCAAAATGAATAAATTTTTCTTTTCACATCAATTATTATCCTTTTCGGATAGTCAAGCGAAAAACCACCAACAAAGAGGACACTATGGGCAACGCTGTTGAATTTTATAATGCATTACAACAATATATGGCGGAACGCAAAAAGCAGAGCGGACTCGAGGACAATATCTTAATCCAGGTAGGTTCTGCTACTTGCGAACAAGCAGCAGGCGCGGACGAGGTCTGGAAGGAATTCAACAAACTTATTCGGGTTACTGGCCGCGATGACATTGTTCTTAAAAAGACCGGTTGTACCGGGCGTTGTGCCCGCGAACCCATCGTTGGTGTGTTTGTGCCTGGTGAAATTCCTATCAAATACGAAGAAGTTAGCCCTGAAAAAGTGCATCAAATTTTTAACGAGCATATTATGGGCGGCGAAACAATCCCTGAAATGGTGCTCGACAAACAAACCCAAAAACTATATTCTTATGTTATTACCACATGTTCTTCACATCGCTGTAACGGACAGGGAAAAGATCCAGTCGCCGAGATTGAAACGGCCCTGAATGAAATCGGTGTTTCTGAAGGCACTGTGCGTCTTTTCAGAGGGGGTTGCTTTGGTCTTTGTGAAGACAAAGATATAGGTAAAAGAAATGTCATGATGGTCTTTCCTGAAAAGGTCATGTATGCTTTTAAAAATCATGACGAGTTGAAAACGATTCTGGATCAGCATATTAATAAAAAACAAACTGCTGATGACTATAAAGTTGAAACCAATTTTATTACTCAACAATTTTTTTCCATGTACGGTGATGTGGCGTTTTTCAATCGCCAAACCCGGCTTACCTTGAGAAATAGCGGCCTCATCGATCCGGAGAGCTTGCAGGATTACGTGTCCAATAAGGGGTATGAAGCGTTGGCAAAAGTATTGGAAAAAGGCTCACCCCAATATGTCGTTGATCAGATTAGCGCATCTGGTTTGCGAGGTCGCGGTGGTGGAGGTTATCCGACCGGAAAAAAATGGACCTTTGGCGCCACAGCCAAAGACCCGGAAAAATACATTATCTGCAATGCCGATGAAGGCGACCCCGGGGCATTTATGGACCGGAGTGCTCTGGAAGGCGATCCGTTCATCATCATCGAAGGCATGACTATTGGCGGTTATGCAATTGGCGCGCAAAAGGGTTACATCTATGTACGTGCCGAGTATCCTCTGGCTATTGAACGGCTGCAGCATGCCATCGATACAGCCCATGAAAACAATCTGCTGGGCAAAAATATTATGAACTCTGGGTTCAGTTTTGATATCGAAATTCGGCTGGGTGCCGGAGCGTTTGTCTGCGGCGAAGAAACCGCACTTATGCTGTCGATTCAGGGAAAACGCGGCCAGCCCCGCATTCGTCCGCCTTATCCAACGGAATACGGATTGTGGGGGCATCCGACGGTTATCAATAATGTGGAAACTTTTGCCAACGTTCCGACTATTTTATTGTATGGTGCGGACTGGTTTTCGCGCATCGGTACGAAGACGAGCAAAGGCACCAAAGTCTTTGCCCTGGCCGGCAAGGTGAACAACACCGGCCTGGTGGAAGTGCCTATGGGGACCACGTTACGTGAAATTATTTATGATATTGGCGGGGGTATTCCGGACGGGAAAAAATTAAAGGCTGTTCAAACAGGCGGACCGTCTGGCGGATGTATTCCGGCGGACAAAATTGAAACACCAGTGGATTATGACCGTCTGGCGAAAATGGGGTCTATTATGGGATCTGGCGGAATGATTGTTTTGGACGACACCGATTGTATGGTCGCGACAGCCAAATTTTTCCTCGATTTCACCCAAACCGAATCTTGCGGCAAGTGCGTGCCCTGCCGGGAAGGCACGCTGCGAATGCTTGAGATTCTGGAGCGAATTTCCAACGGCAAAGCGGAACCGGAAGACCTGGATAAATTGGAACGGCTCGGCCAGCTCATCCAAAACAGCTCGTTATGCGGCCTGGGAATGACCGCACCGAATCCGGTGCTCAGCGCTTTGAGAAATTTCCGGCAAGAGTTCGAAATCCATGTGACAGAAAAACGCTGTCCCACACAAAAATGTGCCCAGTTGATTCGCTATGAAATCGATCCGGACAAGTGCACAGGCTGTACACTATGTGCCCGGCGGTGCCCGGTTCCATGTATTGACGGCGAGCGTAAAAAAGTCCATGTTATCGATCAGAGCCAATGTATCAAGTGCGGAGAATGCTATAACGTCTGTAAATTCGATGCCGTGAAAAAAATATAACACGATTCAGTAACTTTTTCTCAATGACAGAAATCTTTACCCACAACAGGATATGTATATGAAAAATGTCAATGTGACAATAGATGGTTCCCAGATAAAAGTACCGGAAGACTCGACGATTATGCAAGCTGCAGAGCAATTGGGGATCAAGATTCCCAGGCTGTGTTATCATCCCGATCTTTCCGTCGAAGGAGCCTGCCGTGTTTGTATTGTTCAGGTTGAGGGCGCTAATAAATACGTCACAGCCTGCGCGAACAACGTTTCCGAGGGCATGGTCATTAAAACCTACTCTCCGGAAATCCGCCAGGCGCGCCGGGATATTGTAGAGTTAATTCTTGATAATCATCCCAGAGAATGCCAGCTTTGCGAACGCGACGGAAACTGCGAATTACAGAATTTGGCTTACCGGCTGGGCGTCCGGGAGCGGCTGTTCGAGGGCAAACGAAAACGGCACGAGCGTGAAGAATCCAGCCCTGCCGTTATCCGCGATGCGGAAAAGTGCATCCTCTGCCGCAGATGTGTACGCGTGTGTTCCGAGATCCAGGGGATTCACAACCTCAGTCAATTGCACCGTGGTTTTAATACGGTCGTGGCTCCTGCCTATGAAGGCCCCATGGACGAATCGGTTTGTATTGCCTGCGGCCAATGCATTAATGTGTGTCCGGTAGCTGCTTTTTTAGAAAAAGATTCAACCGATAAAGTTTGGAATGCATTATCGGATCCGAAAAAAAATATGGTCGTGCATATCGCTCCGGCCATACGCGCCGCTATGGGCGAAGGCTTTGGTTTACCCATCGGCACGCCTGTTGCCGGCAAAACCGTCACAGCTCTGCGGCGATTGGGATTTGAAGCTGTGTTCGATACGGATTTTGGCGCTGACCTGACAATTGTTGAAGAAGCGCACGAATTTGCCAATCGTTTGCAGAAAAATGAAAAGTTACCTTTGCTCACTTCTTGCTCTCCGGGGTGGATCAAGTTTATGGAACATTTTTATCCGGAGCTGATACCTTTCGCATCATCCTGCAAATCACCCATGCAAATGAATTCGACGTTGCTGAAAACATATTATGCGGAACAGAAAGGTATTGACTGGAAAGATATTTATGTAACGACGGTGATGCCTTGTGTAGCGAAAAAATTCGAGGCGGAACGGCCCGAGCATAGAACAGAAGAAGGTATCCCTTACACTGACGCCGTGATCACCACGCGCGAACTTGTATGGATGATTAAAGCTTTTGGAATCGATTTCAACAACCTGCCGGACAGCGAATTCGATGATCCGCTGGGTTTTTCTACCGGAGCGGGTGACTTGTTCGGAACCACAGGTGGTGTTATGGAAGCAGCTTTGCGAACGGCAGCAGATAAACTAACTGGCGGTTCACATAAAGAACTCAATTTCATCCAGGTTCGCAATGCGGAAGGCCTCAAAGAAGCCAGCATTAAAATCGGAGATAAAACGTTGAATGTTGCTGTGGCCAATGGTTTAAACAATGCCAAAACGATCCTGGACAAAATCAAGGAAGGCAAAAAGCAGTACCACATTGTCGAGTTGATGGCATGTCCCGGCGGATGTATCGGAGGCGGCGGCCAGCCCTATCCGACTGAAGGACATTATGTTCTTGACAAAGAAGTTCTTAAAAAGCGTGCCAAAACCTTGTACACCATTGATGAAGAGAAAAAAGTTCGCAAATCGCATGAAAATCCGTCTATAAAAAAATTATATAAAGATTTTCTCGGCGAACCGGGCAGTGATAAAGCCCGTCAGCTATTGCACACAACGTACCGACCACGTCAACCGCGAGGAATCAAATGAACGATAATATGATAGAAATAACAATGCCTCAAGATATTGTCGATTATATCGAGGAATGCAAAGAAAAACCGTATCCTGACAGTTATCTCATTGCTATTCTGCATAAAATTCAAAAAGAGTTTGGGTATCTTTCTACAGAAAATATGGATCAGGTCGCGCAGCTCTTGCAAGTCCCGACCTCCACAGTAAGCGGTGTGGCGACATTTTACCACTTTTTCCGCCTGCAGCCAAAAGGCACGTTCCATATTTCTGTTTGCATGGGAACCGCCTGCTTTGTCAAAGGCGGGGAACAGGTGCTGGATTCATTCAAATATGAATTAGGTGTGGAAATGGGTGAAACGACGTCAGATCAACTGTTCACCCTTGAGAGCTCCAGGTGCCTGGGTGTCTGTTCACTTGCGCCAGTCGTGATGATTAATGGGAGAGTTTACAGCAAAGTGACACCGAATCGAGTTCCGGATATTTTAAACCGGTTAAAAGTCAGTAAAAAATGAATTCACTCGAGCGAACACAAAGACGTCTGCAAGGTTTGTCAGTAGACCGGCCGCCGAATTTCGATATATTTATGACCTATGCTGCCCATTTTATCAATCAGCCCCTTTCTGCTTATTATCAGGATTACAAGGTGCTGTGCGATGCCAACTGTGCTGTTCTCGAGGCTTATGATCTCGATATCGTCCAGGCTATTTCCGATCCCTACCGGGAAGCAGCGGATCTCGGTTTGTCTGTTGAGTTCCCGCACGATGCCATGCCGGTTGCCAAAGAACCGTTGCTAAAAGACCATGCTGATTTTCATAAACTGCGCCTGCTCAAACCGGAACAGGGCCGGCGAATGCACGATCGCTTGCAGGCTGTTCAGCTATTTCGTGATCGCGTCGGCGGTACAACCCCTGTTATGGGATGGGTGGAAGGTGCTCTGGCTGAAGCCGCTGACCTTCGGGGTGTCAGTCAACTTTTGATGGATTTCTTTGAAAATCCCGAATGGGTGGCAGAACTTTTGCAATTTTGTGTAGAGATAGAAATCGAATTTGCCAGAGCGCAAGTTCTGGCCGGAGCGGATATCATTGGCCTCGGAGATGCTGTGGCTTCACAGATTTCCCCGGACATGTACGAGCAATATGCCCTGCCATATGAAAAACGTATCTTTAAAGCCGTCCATGAATTTGGCGCTTTGGCTCGTCTGCACATTTGTGGTGATACCACGCTGATTTTACAACAAATGGCAGAAAGTGGCGCCGATATTGTCGACCTCGACTGGATGGTCGATTTTGCACAAGCGGCTGAACTGTATGAAAACAGCCCGGCATTATGTGGAAATTTCGATCCTGTGGACGTGATGCTTAATGGCACTCCGGAACGCGTGAAAAAAGCTGTCATTCACTGCGCAACAGTTGGCGGTTCGAAAAGTTTTAGCGGGGCCGGATGTGAAATTCCGGATAAAACACCACACGAAAATATTTTGGCTCAAACGCAAGCTTTAAAAGAATTTGCAATCGATAACTAATTTTATTGTACAAGTTATTTTCACTAAATGAAAAGGAAAAGATATGAGTGATGTTGTTGAGAAACTGGCAATCTGCGTTGAACGCGGCAAAGTGAACAAAACTTCGCCCTATCCTCCTGACTTTAAAGATCAGGACGGCGCTGACGAAATAGCTCGACAGGCTCTTGATAATGGTGTCAAGCCGGATCAAATTTTAGAGGGATGTATAATCGGCATGGACCGGATTGGTGAAAAATTCAGCCAAAACAAAGCGTTTGTGCCCGAACTTTTGATGGCTGCCAAAGCGATGAATGCTGCTATGGTTCACCTGAAACCTTATTTCCAATCCGGAGAAGTTAAACGTAAAGGATTGTTCGTCATTGGAACCGTTGCCGGCGATTTGCACGATATCGGCAAAAATCTGGTTGCCATGGTGGTTGAAGGCGGCGGTTATGAAGTAATAGACCTTGGAACTGATGTGTCGACGGAACAGTTTCTCGATACTATTGCCGAACATCAAAAGTGTGTGGTGGGTCTTAGTGCGCTTTTGACCACGACCATGACCAATATGGAAGGAACGGTGAAAGCGATAAAGGAAAAATATCCTGATGTCAACGTCATTGTTGGCGGCGCTCCTTTAACCAAGGAATTTGCCAACAGAATCGGTGCTGATGCCTACTCTCCTGACCCTCAGGGCGCTATGGCGTTTTTAAACCAGAAATTATGATGGGAACTTTTTGCTTGCTGAAAAACATTGTTATACTTAAGGGTCACAGTGTGTTTTCTTATACGGCTTGAACGATTGAGATGAAAGAGGAGAAAAGAATGACCTTTTTAGAACACATTAACTCTGGCGCTGTCCTGGTTTCCGATGGCGCATGGGGGACTTTTTTGCAGAACAAGGGTTTGAAAACCGGGGAATGCCCTGAATTGTGGAACGACTCCCATCCGGACGATATTGTTGACATTGGCCGCGCCTATATCGATGCCGGCGCGGACATTATTTTGACCAACAGTTTTGGCGGCAATGCCATCAAGTTAAAACACTACCAACTGGATGACCGGGCAGCCGAATTGAATGAAAAAGCGGCAGTTCTGGCCCGTCAGGCCGCAGGATCAGAAAAATATGTTCTCGGTTCTGTGGGCCCGACCGGTAAAATTTTAATGATGGGCGATGTTAGCGAAGACGAGTTGTATCAGGCCTTTGCCATACAGACTGCCGCTCTTGCAAAGGGCGGTGTCGATGCCATTTTAGTGGAAACCATGTCCGCACTTGACGAAGCAAATCTGGCCATCAAAGCGGCAAAGGAAAACACAGCCTTGCCGGTCATTTGTACGTTCACTTTTGAGCGCACCTCTGATAACACCTATCGAACTATGATGGGTGTTTCACCGACTCAAATGGCAGAGGCCGTATTATCCGCTGGTGTTTCGGTTATCGGGACAAACTGCGGCAATGGCATGGCCCGGATGGTTGATATTGTCAAAGAGCAACGCGCAGCAGCACCAGAAGTGTTGATTCTGGTGCACGCAAATGCCGGAAGTCCTGTTATCAAAGACGGCAAGACTGTATTCCCGGAAACGCCGCATGAAACCGCTTCCTATGTAAACGCAGTCATTGATGCAGGTGCAACCATAGTAGGGGGGTGCTGCGGCACCACACCGGAACACATCACCGCCATAGCTCAAGTGGTAAAAGAAAGACGGTAAAATATGCAGCGGGAACGAGTCGATAATAACAACGAGTTATATCAATACACGCTTTCTTTTTCAGAACTCGATGTGGATCGCCGGAGAATTCATAAAGTTTTGGGTTATCCCGAAGGCGACCTTCCTGAAAACACTCAGGGAATGCTGGAAGATGTATTCAAGCAAGCCCCTGAGCTTTGTAACATTCGCGGAGGCGTCCGGTTTTTAGATAATATCGTTCAGCCGGATATGACAATTTTAAAAATTAACGGGACTAATCTTACCATAGGCAAAATAGTTGGCCGCCAGTTAAAAGGATCAGAATCGGTTGCAATTTTTATCTGTACTATAGGAGACGGCCTGGAAAAATGGTCCAAACAAATGATGAAAGATGCGGATTTCCTTTCCAGCTATATTATTGATGCGGTCGCCTCTGCTACCGTAGAAGCGGCTGTTCATGTGATTCAAGAGGATATTCGAAAAGAATGTCAAAATCGCAATTTGCGAATCACCAATCGTTTTAGTCCGGGCTATTGTGACTGGCACGTTTCAGATCAGCAATATTTGTTTTCCTTTTTTCCGGATGGATTTTGTGATATTCATCTCAAGGAATCTTCCCTTATGGTGCCGATTAAATCGGTGAGTGGCATTGTCGGTATAGGGCATGATGTGGAAGAGTTGGACTATCCGTGTGAGTTTTGTGACAGGTGGGATTGTGTTTATCGGCGGACGGGGGAGTCTTAATTTATTTTAAAAATCATGGGGAATTTTTTATCATTTACTCTAAAATTCCAAGATATTTTTTAATATGTTTTGCAAGTGCTTCATCTATCTCTGTGTGCCGAGGAACAGGTTGTTTCTGCCCGGTGTGAGGATTAATATAAATATCATGTCTTGACCCGGATCGTGATAATCTGCATCCATGTTTTCTGAGTATTTTGATAAGATGCTTTCGTTTCATACTGCGATCGCTTTTACATGATAATCGTCTGGTACATCTTCCATGATCATCATGTTATAAGCATCTTTGAGATTTTCTTCCAGTTCTGAAAGGGTCTCACCTTGTGTCATAATTTCTGGATACTCTTTTAATTTCCCCAGCCAAAATTTATCACTTTTCCAATAAATCATTGTTAATTCTTTATTCATTTGAGACCTCCTCTATTTTTCAAAAGATAAAACACTGTACACAAAAAATCAACTCTATTAAAGTTGGAAAAGTGAAAAAAGATTCGACAGGAAGCAGTACTTGTTTTTAATAATGAAAAACAGCTAAAACTTATAAACATAGTTCAATTCGATACAACAAAAAAGCGGGATTACATCCCGCTTTTTATTCTACGTCCCCATCGTCCACGATGACAGGTATTCTTTTTGCTCCTCCGTCAACTCGTCGATCTCTATATTCATGCTTTTGAGTTTCAGTCGCGAAACCCAGTCTTCAATTTCAACTGGAACATTGTGAACCCGAACATCGAGTTTACCTTCGCTTTCCACAACCCATTCTGTGGCCAGCGCCTGGGTGGCAAAACTCATATCCATGACCGATGCCGGGTGGCCTTCTGCCGCGGCCAGGTTGATGAGCCGGCCTTCTGCCAGCAGATTGACTTTGTTGCCGGTCGGGAGGGTGTACTGATCAACAAATTGGCGCACTTTTTTCGGACCATCTACTGCCAGGCTTTTCAGCCCTTCAATATCGATTTCAACGTTAAAGTGACCGGAATTGGCAATGATGGCACCGTTTTTCATCACTTCCATGTGCTCCGGGCGAATGACACTGATGTCACCGGTTAGTGTGCAAAACAAGTCACCGATCTTGGCAGCTTCCATCATCGGCATCACTCGAAAGCCGTCCATGGCTGCCTCCAGGGCACGAATAGGATCGACTTCAGTGACAATGACATTGGCTCCCATGCCCCGGCTGCGCATGGCAAATCCCCGGCCGCACCAGCCGTATCCGACAACCACCACGTTTTTGCCGGCAAGAAGAATATCGGTTGCACGGATAATGCCGTCTACTGTTGATTGGCCGGTTCCGTAACGGTTGTCGAACAGATTTTTCGTCATCGCATCATTAACCGAAATCACCGGAAATTTGAGCGCGCCGTCCTTGGCCATGGCGCGCAACCGGATGACACCTGTTGTGGTTTCTTCCATGCTGCCGATGACATTGGGTACCATCTCGGGATAATCGCTATGAATGTTAGAGACCAGATCAGCGCCGTCATCCATGGTCACGGCTGGCTGATGTTTGATAGCAGCGCGAATGTGCGAATAATAGGTGTCGTGGTCTTCACCTTTGATGGCAAACACGGGAATGCCGAAATCCTTGACTAACGATGCCGCGACATCGTCCTGGGTGGATAAGGGATTTGAGGCGCAGAGCACAATATCCGCTCCGCCTGCTTTTAGAGTGCGCACCAGATTTGCCGTTTCAGCCGTCACATGTAAACAGGCTGACATTTTTCGGCCCTTTAACGGTTTTTCTTTTGCAAAACGTTGCCGCACTAAATTCAATACAGGCATATCATTGTCAGCCCATTCAATGCGGACGTGGCCATCCTCGGCCAGGTTTATGTCTTTAATATCGTAGTTCACATATCCTCCATGTATTCATATTTTCATGATCTTACCGTTTCAAGACGTCAACTTTATCTGTTTTTTCCCAGGTAAACGCATTTCCGGTTCGGCCAAAATGGCCATAAGCTGCCGTTTGTTTGTAAATCGGTCGTCTTAGTTTAAGCATTTCGATAATGCCTCTGGGAGTCAATTGAAAGTTTTCCCGCACAAGTTTGGCAATTTCCTCTTCAGGAATCTGATTTGTACCAAAGCTTTCCACAAAAACAGAGACAGGCTCGGCAACGCCAATGGCATAGGCCAGTTGAATTTCGCATTTTTTTGCCAATCCTGCTGCAACAATATTTTTAGCAATATATCGGGCGGCATAAGTGGCAGAACGGTCGACTTTGGTTGGGTCCTTGCCAGAGAAAGCACCGCCTCCGTGTCTCGCATAGCCGCCATAGGTATCGACAATGATTTTACGGCCGGTTAAACCGGCATCTCCCTGCGGACCGCCAGTTACAAAACGGCCAGTTGGATTGACATGATAAGTAGGACCGGATTTTGGCAACAGATGTTCAGGAATAACGGGGAGAATGATGTGTTCAATAACACCCCGGCGAATTTTTTCCTGAGAGACCTCAGGAGTATGTTGTGTTGAAACAACCACTGTATCGACTTCTTTTGGTTGATTGTCAACATATTTAACAGTAACCTGAGATTTGCCATCAGGCAGTAGGTAATCCAGTTCTCCACTTTTACGCACAGTGGCCAATCTTTGTGTTAATTTATGAGCGAGCATAATGGGCAACGGCATAAGTTCCGGTGTTTCATCACAAGCAAAACCGAACATCATACCCTGATCACCGGCTCCGTCTTTGTCCACGCCAAGAGCAATATCACTGGATTGCTGGTCAATGCTCGTTAATATCGCGCACGTTTGGTAATCAAAACCGTAATTTGCATCAACATAGCCAATATCGCGAATGGTTTCGCGGACTATGGTGGGAATGTCTACATAGGTAGAGGTCGTAATCTCGCCACCAACAAGCGCCATTCCGGTCGTTACGAATGTTTCGCAAGCCACGCGTCCATTGGGGTCATCGGTGAATACACCATCAAGTACGGCATCTGAAATCTGATCGGCAATTTTGTCCGGATGTCCTTCGGTTACTGACTCGGAAGTGAATAGTATTTCATTCATAAAATAGTCGTCTCCAATTTGTTATTATCTATTATTAAATTCATAAAAAGACATAAATTACGTCCATCAGTTTTTATATGCGGAAAATATTGTCGTGCTCTATGCCTCATCGACCTGGGAGTAATCAGATCGTATCCTATTCTTTCCAGTTTAAAGAGCACATTTTTCAGTGAGGCGTATTTAAATACCTCCGTTACAATGCCAACAATGGATCACAAAACGAGTAAATAGCATATTATTATTTCCAAATTTATAGAATGATACAACATTGATGCAGCCAAGAGTTGTGACCCATTGTTTAATTTAGATAGAGCAT
>CAZSMC010000048.1:0-12331 GCA_964607755.1 uncultured Cytophagia bacterium
GCGCTGAAGCGCGTGGCTATGAAAACATACACTAAAGCGTAGCTACGAATTCATATTCCGAGCATGACTAAATGCATTACACCATGCGTAGCTATGAAAATATACACCCAGACGTGGCTATGAATTCATACATCGAGCGTGGTTATGAAAGAATGCAACAGAGCCTGGCTATGAATGCATTATACCAGATGTGGCTGAGAATGCATACATCAGGCAGAGCTATGAAAGCACAGACACCAGGGAGGGTATAAAAGCATTAACTAATAAGTGGAATCCCTCTTTTAAAGGATCATTTCAGTTTCTCTGATGTGTTTTACAAGCTCTTCGTTTTCATCCGTTCCAGGGTCGAGGGAGATTAAAAAGTTTTAATCTTTGCTCAAGAGCTAAAGCACATTGATTTTAAATCCCAGAGTACAATAGTTTTGAACGCATTATCTATTTCAAGATCGAAATTTCTTTACAGTAGGTCATTTTAGCTTTTTAGTTCATGTGTTTTAACAACTCTGACATTTTGCCCGACATTTTCCCGGTCTATATCTCTTGTTTGGTAGTCATCTGGGAAAGCACACTGAAGCCTTGTAGAGAGATGAAAAGTTTTTGCCAATTCTATTTCTCTGTATTCTTGCAACTATTCATTGCCACGCGCTTTAGCGCGTGGATCGGATAGCGCCCCACTTCCGGGCTTTAGCCCTTGTAACCTGCCCTCCAGTTTCGAAAAATCCAGGCCTGTTACCCGTTTGCTTTTGCTATTCTTGGTAGCAGCCGATCATTCGCCCGGATGCACAAGCGACCGAACTGCAATCCGCCGCAGGAGGAGCGACGGAACGAGAATTCCGCCTCAAAAGCGGCTGAACGAAAGGGGCGAAATATGCTGATGAGCAGAAAAACCATTTCATCGCAACGTGCTTTACCCCATGGCTTCAGATCATAATTCTCGGGCTCTCACCCGTTCTCAAGAATTCATTGTGCTTTAGCGCGTGGATCAGATAGCCCCCACTCCCCTGAGCTTTAGCCCAAATAAAAAAGCCCCATTAAAGGGGCTAGCACTCGTGCCGAGGGCGGGAATCGAACCCGCATGGACAAAAATGTCCGCTGGATTTTGAGTCCAGTGCGTCTACCAGTTTCACCACCTCGGCAAAATTATCTTTAAATTTAAATATTTGGCAACCAAGAGTCAAGAAAAATATAATAAAAACAATGGAAACATTTTCAGTATTGCTTTGTTAATAAAATTACGATTCAAGGAGGCACTGGAAATGAAGAGTGTAGTCCTTACAATTATAATTTTAGCCATCCTTGACATTTTAAAGGCACAACCGCTGGATACTCATGACGTCGCTGACTCGACTTTGTTGGCCAAACGGGACAGTGTCTTGGATGCGCGTTATTCAACGACAAAGCAAAAGAAAATTGAGCTCATCGAATCTGAGCGTCGTCTAAAATATAATCTCATCAGACTCGTATTGCTCACGCAAGGGGAATATCTCAATTATTTTAATTCCACCGAATTTATGTTTTTCAAAATCAATCAATATCCAAATAACATAAAAACACAAATGCTTTTGTATGCTTTTGGCGGGGGTGTGGCAAAGGAATTCATGAAATATAGCCGGCATTTTCTTTCCCGTCATGATCTGGGATTTGTTTATCCGACATTGAGCGGTTTGAATTTGTATTACCGCATTCCGGAACTCAATTCCAGGCTCCGCTATCGCACCACTGGTATAGGCGACAATTATTACGCTCTTTATCTGAACAAACCCAATCTCATTTTTTTCTACCGGACCAAAGACAGCCGTGACCAGCGTGGCGTTTACGTTGAAATCGCAAACAAATGGCGACTGGTGGGCGTCAATTCCCGCAGCAAGTGGGCGACGGTAAACAGTCTGGGTATTTTGAAAAATACGCATGATTTTTATTTCTATCTGGTCTATCAAAAAAATATGGACTTTCACCGCGATCGCATCTCTTTCTTTTTTAACATCGGACTGTGATCTTTCCGCTTGCAATTAATCCTTGTTTTTTTTAACATAAAAATCTATGGAATCTGAAATATCAGACGACGGTATTTTATATAAATACCGCAATAAAAAACTTGTGGGCATGACGATACTTGATGCATCCAAAAGAGGATAAACGACTTTATTTAGAATGTCTTGATACATTTTTACAACATAGTCAAGCATAAAATACAGTGTGAATATTAAATACGAATTTTTATCTGCAAAAATAAAGGGAGTCTTTTTATGGATTTTCAATACCGACCAACCCGGCGCACCTTTTTAAAAGCTGTTGCAGGTGCAACTGTATGTTCCACATTTATGAAATGTGCCCGACAAAAAAAGCCGAATGTTTTGTTCATTGCTGTTGATGATTTACGCCCCCAATTGGGAAGCTATGGCAAGTCTCATGTCATTTCTCCGAACATTGATTCGCTGGCACGAGAAGGATTTGTTGCAGAGCGGTGTTTTTGCAATGTGCCGGTGTGCGGCGCCTCCCGCGCCAGTCTGCTGACCGGAGTCCGGCCGACCCGCGATCGATTTGTGACCTATCACACCTGGGCAGAAAAAGACCTTCCCGACAATTTACCTTTGCCCCAGTATTTCAAACAAAACGGTTATTATACTATTTCCAACGGCAAGGTTTTTCATCATCGCACGGATTGCGAGGAGAGCTGGAGCGAAGAACCATGGCGACCAAAAGGCGATAACTGGCGTAATTATGTGACGGAAAAGAACCAGGAAATCGCTGCCGAACACGATGGCAGAGCTTTACCTTATGAAGTGGCAGATGTCCCGGATAACGCCTACCATGACGGCAAAATTGCGGACAAGACAATCGAAGACTTGCGCATGCTGTCCAATATGGATCAACCGTTTTTCCTGGCGACCGGTTTCTTAAAACCACATTTGCCGTTCAACGCACCGAAAAAATACTGGGATCTGTACGACCGGGACGAACTGCCCATGGCTGATAACAATTATCGGCCGGAAAATGCACCTGACGCTGCCATGCACAATTGGGGCGAGTTGAGAAATTATTATAGCATTCCTGAAACAGGTCCTTTGACCGACGAGTACGCGCGCACCCTTGTTCACGGCTATCATGCGTGCGTTTCTTATACCGATGCACAGGTCGGTCGCGTTCTTGACACCCTGGACAAACTTGGCCTCAGCGACAATACAATAATTGTGTTGTGGGGTGACCACGGCTGGAATCTGCGTGAACACGGTTTGTGGTGCAAGCACTGCAATTTCCAGACATCATTGCGAGCACCGTTGATTGTTGCCGCCCCAAATTACAAACCTGCGCGAACCTCCAGTCTGCTGGAATTTGTCGATATCTATCCATCATTGTGTGAACTGGCAGGATTGCCTGTTCTAGAGCACTGTCAGGGCAGCAGTTTTGTGCCGTTGATGAACAACCCGGAGCGAGAATGGAAGAAAGCTGTTTTCAGCCGTTTTCATAAAGGTGAGTCCATAAGGACCGATCGATATTTATATACAGAATGGACGGACAACGAGGGCAATGTGACTGCGCGTATGCTGTACGATCACGTTAATGATCCACAGGAAAATGTGAATATTGCCGAGCGTCCGGAAAATGCCGAGTTGGTAAAAAAACTGGCAAATATGCTGCATGCCGGTTATAAAAACGTCCTGCCCGAGTAACGGAACTAATAAAAATATTCCCGAATCCGGATTCATGAAAGGAATTCTATAATGATTATGAAAAGATGCGTCATAATTATGCTGGCTTTTTTCTCTGTCGGGACAGCTCAGGAAAATATTATCCGCATCTGTTGCCATTGTTTTTTGTACAGAATAAACCTGCTAATTATTTGAATGTAGCTGAGCGGAAAGCACCTCAGGATTTACGACTAAAATTTTAACAATCCGTACAATCCAACGACAACTTTTTCCTACACATTGGAAACGCCGTCAAATGTCTCCATCCAATGGATGTCAAGGGCAGACATGTGCGTACACTTGCGAAAAATTTGTGATTATCGAATGATGACTTAAAAAAGTAAGGACCCACTCGTTAGGCAATATAAAAAAACCAAAATATGGAGTTATGATTTTGAAAACTTTTCATAGAATAATAAATGGCGATAGTAGAGAGATGAACATTTTGCCTGATAAATCTGTTCACCTCATCATCACTTCTCCACCGTATTGGCAACTCAAAGATTATGGCTCAAACGAACAGATTGGCTTCAACGAATCTTATGAAAGCTATATTAACAATTTAAATCTCGTGTGGAAAGAGTGCTATAGGGTATTAAATCCGGGGTGCCGGCTTTGTATTAATATTGGCGATCAATTTGCCCGTTCTGTTTATTATGGGCGATATAAAGTCATTCCCATCAGAACAGAAATAATCAAATTCTGCGAGACTGTCGGATTTGATTATATGGGTGCGATTATTTGGCAGAAAGTCACGACAACAAATACAACAGGCGGGGCTACGATAATGGGAAGTTTTCCTTATCCAAGGAATGGTATCTTAAAGATCGATTATGAGTTTATTTTAATTTTTAAAAAATTAGGCAATCCTCCTAAACCAACTGTTGAACAAAAAAAATCATCTGCTATGACTAAAGATGAATGGAATGAATATTTCTCAGGTCACTGGAAATTTTCAGGTGTAAAACAAAACGGGCATCTTGCCATGTTCCCAGAAGAATTGCCTGCAAGATTGATAAAAATGTTTTCTTTTGTGGGAGACACAATATTAGATCCATTTCTTGGCAGTGGAACTACTTCACTTGCGGCACGAAATCTAGGCAGAAACTCAGTAGGTTATGAAATTAACACTGAATTTATTTCTAGAATTAAAGAAAAACTGAATGTAAAACAATCCGATCTTGAAGGGACTGAATATGTATTTTTAACGGATAGGGTTAAGACCAGTCTGAAGAAAGAAATAGAAAAGTTACCCTATGTTTTTAAAGATCCACATAAACTAGACAAAAAAACAGATCCAAAGAAATTACAGTTTGGTTCCCGAATTGATCAAAATAGTTCAGAGCGCCAGGAATATTATACTGTAAAAGAAATTATCAACCCTGTGCTGCTAAAACTGAATAACGATCTAGTTATTAGATTGATTGGCTTAAAAGATAAACAAATCGTTAATGATAAAGCGATGGAATTCTTGAGACAAAGGATAAAAGGTCAAAAAGTCTTTATCAAATTTGACAACAAAAAATACGATAACCAAAACAGATTACTCTGTTATTTGTATTTAAAAAATAAAACATTTATAAATGCCCATCTGCTAAAAAAAGGACTGGCAGAAGTTGATACCACTATGGATTTTAAATATAAAAATAAATTTTTAAGTATTGGAGAACAACGTCATGGCTAAAGAATGGATATTGAACAGCGCAATGAACAGGTTTCAGCTAAATTTTAAACGAAATGTAGGTCCAATTTCTGAGAGTATTCGACTTTGCTCCTAAGAAAATTGAAGAATGGCGTGAATATTACTTTAAAAATGTTAGATCAAAAGATCATATCGAAAGCCTTGGTAAAAAACTTTACATAAAAATCACAGAAGTTATACAGGCTGAAGTAGAAGGAATAACAGAGCAGGATTGTATTGATTATATGCTTAAACTTGTCATTGACCGAACTTTTGATGGATACATGACTGAAATTAAGACAATTTATGGACACCTTGAAAAAAAGCTTGGATTAAAAATAGAACCCGCGCCCGACGAATGGGATAGGCTTTATAATGTTGACTTTTATATAAAAGTCAAAGACAAGTATATCGGAATACAGATTAAACCTGTCAATCAGGGTATTCAACTTTCTCAGATATATAAAGAAAAAGAATTTCAGAAAAAAGCCCATGAAAAATTCACAAAAAAATATGGTGGAAAGGTATTTTATATTTATTCTTCAAAATCTGGGGATAAGAAAATAATAATGAACCCGGAAGTAATTGATGAGATACTTGCAGAAATCAAACGATTGAAGAAATAAATTTATCGCTAAACAATTGTCTGTACTTGACGGCGAGGACTGCAGTTTTTGAAAAAACCGCTTTCATTCTGAAAAGTTCGTACAAATCTAGCCTGCCGCGAGTGAGCCACATAATTTGCATAATAGCAGAGAATCAGAACATTTGAAATTTCATAGTTTTTCTCATTTCATATCTCCGCCATTCACAATAATGCCAGGACATTCACCTACTAAAAATAAACCGAACAATAGTGCCATTTTGTATGATGCGTCCAACCGTCAATGGTGGAGGTTTCATCGGCCGGTGACAATTTATGAAACCCATTGTCAACATGACATTCTGGATGTCTTGAAATCGATCGAAACGGATGTCAAGCAACGAAATTTATGGGCGGTTGGATTTGTCTCGTATGAAGCGGCGCCTGCATTCGATAGCGCATTAAAAGTCAATGCTCCCGCATCATGTCCTCTCGTATGGTTCGGACTTTATCAATCGCCTGAAAAAATATCTTTCCCCGAGTCTGTTTCATCTTGTTCAACTCGTCCGGCCTGGCAGCCTTCCATCTCCGAGTGCGAATATCATTCATCAATTAAGGCGATAAAAGAGCATATCCGAAGAGGCAACACCTACCAGGTCAATTATTCATACCGGCTCTGCGCGCCATTCGATCAGCCGATATGGCCGTTTTTTGTTGATATGATCCATGCGCAGGGCTACGGGTATGGTGCTTTTATTCATACGCCTAGGTGGGCGATTTGCTCGGCTTCTCCGGAATTGTTCTTTTGCATGCGAAACAAAGAGTTGAAATCCCGTCCGATGAAAGGAACAGCCTCCAGAGGGCTATGGCAATTGCAAGACCAAAGACAAGCGGCAAGGCTAAAACGGTCGGAGAAGAATCGGGCCGAAAATACCATGATTGTGGACATGGTTCGTAATGACATGGGAAAAATCGCCACAACAGGCAGTGTCAAGGTAACTCATTTATGGGACGTAGAAAAGTACCCAACTGTATGGCAAATGACAAGTACAGTGACATGTCAAACCTCGGCAGGATTGGCTGATATCTTGACTGCACTTTTTCCTGCCGCTTCGATTACCGGGGCTCCCAAAGCAAAGACGATGAGCATTATTAAGGAATTGGAGCGGTCACCCAGAGCCATTTATACAGGCACAATTGGTTTTTTCTCTCCGGATTCAACAGCACAATTTAATGTGGCGATTCGAACACTTTTGCTGGATAAAAAGAATAAAATTGCAGAATATGGCGTGGGCGGCGGGATCGTGTGGGATTCTTCTGATAAAAAAGAATTACAAGAAAGTCGGGTAAAAGCCAAAATACTGTATCAAACAAAACCCGAATTTTTAATTGAATCCATATTATGGACACCTGAAAATGGTTTCTTTTTGCTTGACAAGCATTTAAACCGTCTGGCAGAATCGGCTGAATATTTTTCACGCCGTGTAGATATTCATGAATTACGCCAACGATTATTAAAAAAAGCAAAGACATTCCAATACCCTCATAAAGTACGCCTGTCTGTGCCGGCACATGGGAAACCTGTGATTGATATTCAACCCCTCTCACCATTGCCTCAGCCCTATAAAATTCGGCTTGCTCCATCCCCATCAGATTCGAACAACCCGTTTCTGTATCACAAAACATCATGCCGTACATTCTACGAAAATGTTATCAATCAGACTCCTGAATATGATGATATTCTCTTTTGGAATGAAAAAGGCGAGATAACTGAATCCAGCATTGCCAATGTTGCTCTGCAAATAAAAGGAACGTTATTCACTCCTCCGGTAAGGGCTGGATTGTTGCCCGGGATTTACCGTCAGTTTATGCTCGAACAGAAGAAATTAAAAGTGGCTCGATTAACATGTGATGACGCGAGGGCATGTTCCCGTATCTGGCTAATGAATTCAGTCCGCGGGATGTGGGAAGCGACGTTAGTATGACTCGGACAAGAATACAAATATTTCTTTACCAGTTTTCGTATCTCCTGCATGAATGAGTGCATTTGTATATGTGGTTTTTGTTTAAAACAGTTTATTTACGAGGTCGTGAAAATGAATTATGATCAGATCCTGCAAGAATTAAAAAGCCTTGCCCAGCCAGAGAGCACCGCGGGGATGTCGCGGGTGGGTATCGATGACCAAAAGGCAATGGGCGTAAAGGTCCCGCATTTGCGTGAGCTGGGAAAAAAGATCGGCAAAGACCACGAGCTGGCGCAACACCTTTGGGATGGCCAGATTCGCGAAACCATGATTTTGGCTGGAATTATCGACGATCCCAAACAGGTGACTGAGGAACAACTGGACCAGTGGGTGGCGGATTTTTACGACTGGGAAGTCTGCGACCAGATGATTATGAACCTGTTTGAGAAAACGCCCTTTGCTGTGGACAAGGCAAAAGAATGGTGTCGACGCGATGAAGAATTTGTCAAACGCGCCGGTTTTGTCATGATGGCAAGGCTGGCAGTCAGCAATAAAAAAGCCGGTGACGAGCTTTTTCTGGACTTTTTTCCGTTCATCCGTGAGGGTGCAACTGACGAGCGCAACGCTGTAAAAAAAGCCGTCAACTGGGCAATCCGGCAAATCGGCGAGCGGAATATGAATTTGCACTCACACTGCGTGACATTGGCGGAAGAGATTTCCGGTTATTCCGCACAAAGCGCAAACTGGGTGGCCCGGGACGCATTGCGCGAACTGAACGATGAAAAGATAATCGCTCGCGTTCGCAAAAAGAGCCAGAAATAATCACGCATTCAAAAGATGGCTGCCGTTGCACAAGAGCTCATCAAGTTCGCTGTCCGAAAGGTTGAGCCGCCTTTGCAGGTGTTTCATCTCTTCACCCGGATCAAAAAGCGGATAATTGCTGCCGAACAAAATACGTTCTCGGGGCAGCACCGATACGATCTGCTCGAGAACATTTTGGGGGATCTCTTGCAAAGAACTCGACGTATCAATGAAAATATCCGAATTTTTATACGCGTCAACAACATATTCCCAATGTTGAAAGCCGCCGAAATGGGCTGCAATGATGGTCAGATTGGGAAAGTCATATTTTATGCGCGCGACTTTTTGCGGTGAGGAGGGATTTTTCTCCGGAGGTACCCGGTCACCAACATGAAACATGACCATGAACCGATGCTCGATTTCTTCAAAAATGTGCCACAACCGTTCATCATCCAATCGAAATCCCTGCATGTCCGCATGAAGTTTGAGTCCGCGGATTCCATATTTTTGCAATCGATTTAGCTCTTGTTCCCAGTCCTCAAACTCCGGATGAATGGTTCCGAATGCTGTGAAGTGTTCCGCATGCTTTTCAACATGAATGGCCCAATTGTTTGCCGGCATTACCTGCGCTGCCCGGGTGGCAGCAGAATGGACAATAGCCCTGTCAATGCCCGCGGATTTCAGGCGGGACTGCAAGTCCTCCAGTGTGCCAGATCCTTTCGGCTGAATGTGATAATGATCCTGCAACTGCTGCACGACCCGCTCGACAATCTTTGGCGAGAACGCATGTGTGTGAACATCGACACGATCTGGCATGTATTCTCCATCTTTTTAAATAATTGAAAACTTTACAAATGATCCGGGTATATTTGATTTTGACTCTATAGTTCTTTGCTGTTCTTTCAACAATTCTTAAACAATAGTTTTTTATAAAGAGCAATATTAGTTTACAAATAATGTATATTTAGCGGATAGGCAAAATCCGTTTCAATCCGTCGTGTCCGTTCGATCTGTGTTCTATGTTTTGATGAATATAGTATCTTTGATTAAATTTATTAATTTTGGAAATATTACAGCCGTATCTTTTCGTTTGCTAAAAATAAACATTCTGTTTATCTTTTCAAAACCAGTCCGCTCGTTGTTTTCGCTTGAACAGGAGAGCCAATGAATACCGAAATTTTAGCCACCATCGGACCGGCGACAATGAACAAGGTCCAGGAACTTTATGACACAGGTTTGTCCGGTATTCGCATCAACAGTTCTCACGGCAGCACTGAAGAATATAAAAAAATGATCCAAGCTTCACGCCTTGCCAATCCGGACGGCTATATCCTTTTTGACATCCAGGGGCCAAAAATTCGTTTGGGCGATCTCCCGAAACCGGTTTCCGTGCGCGCGCAGGATAACATTATTTTGCGCACGGATATGCCCCAAACACCGCAGGCTGAAGATATTAAACAAGGCATTCCCATCAGTTACGGCGAATTGGATAGATACGTCAAGCCCGGCCACCGGCTTTATATCGATGATGGTTACGTGGGATTGCGGGTTAACAAGGTCGAGCCGGGAAAAATTTACTGCACGGTGCTTTACGGCGACAAGCTTCGGTCGCGCAAAGGACTCAATCACCCGGACACGGTGGTGGATTATCCGTATACTATGCCCTACGATGTACCAAAATTAGAATTTGCCAGGCAGCACAACGTCGATTTTATCGCCGATTCTTTTACCCGGAATGATAAAGATGTCAAAGAACTGCGCGGCAGACTGGAAGGGACCGGTATTCGCATCGTTTCAAAGATCGAGAATCCTGAGGGGGTTAAGAATTTCGATGACATTCTCAAAGAAACGGATGCCATTATGATCGCGCGCGGCGATTTGGGGGTGGAACTGGAACCGTGGAAATTACCGGAACTGCAAAAGGAAATGATCGAAAAGTGCAATCGTGCGGGCAAGCCGGTGGTCACTGCCACGCAAATGCTGGAATCGATGATCGAAAATCCACACCCCAGTCGCGCTGACGTCAGTGACACAGCAAACGCCATCTACGACGGCACCGATGTGGTCATGCTCTCCGGAGAGACCTCGATCGGCAAATATCCGGTCGAATGCGTGGACATGATGCGCAAGATTGCCGAAACCGTTGAACAGACTGAGAGATACAGGCAGTTTAAAAGAAAATTTCATACTTTAAAATCACTTGTTCGATGATATTAATAATTTGTAAATTGGCCACGGATCAACACCGATTTTCACGGATGTGTTTTTGTGATAACCAAACTTTATCAGAGCGAAATTTCATGTAAAGATTCCCAAAAAAAATTTCAGGAGCTGTGCTAATCCGTGTAAATCAGTGGCTGTAAAAATTTATGACGAGTATGATAAAATTTGTTAATTCACACATTTTGATCGCATCACAAGCATTTTGATTCAGGAATATGCTACAAGCCACTTTGTTTAATAAAATGCATCTCAAGATGGTTGGTTAAAAATAATTGGAGGTTTTATGAAACGCCGTGACTTTATGAAAAAATCCGTAGCTGCCGGAGCGGTTTTGACGCTGTCCGGTTCAGCCGTTTGTACTGGTGATAAAAAGACAATGCCCAAACGTGTTTTGGGCCGAACCGGCGAAAAGCTGTCTCAACTTGGTTTTGGCGGCATTCTGGTCATGGATGTCGAACAGGAAAAAGCCAATGACATGGTTGCCCGCGCTTTTGACCATGGCATCGATTATTACGACGTTGCGCCCACTTATGGCAATGCCGAACAAATTCTGGGACCGGCGCTCGAGCCGTATCGAAAAAAATCTTTCCTCGCTTGCAAAACGGGCAAACGGGATCAAAAAGGCGCCGAAGAAGAACTGCACAGCTCGCTAAAGCGCTTGCGCACTGATTATTTCGATCTTTATCAATTGCATCACATCACCACAGAAGAAGACGTTGAACAGGCTTTTGCGCCAAGCGGTGCCATGGAAACGTTTGTCAAGGCTAAAAAAGATGGGGTGGTTCGTTATCTTGGCTTTTCAGCTCATTCCGAAAAAGCTGCGCTCATGGCCATGCAACGCTATGATTTTGACACCATTCTGTTTCCGATCAATTTCGTGTGCTGGTTTGAGGGCAACTTTGGTCCGCGGGTTTTGGAAGAAGCCAAAAAAACGGACAAGGGTATTTTGGCGTTAAAGGGACTGGCATTCCGCAAACGCCGCGAAGGCGAGGAGAAAAAGTATCCGAAATGCTGGTACGTGCCTATTCCTGAAGATGAGGATGAAATCGCAGATATTGCTTTTCGTTATACATATTCTCAGGGCATAACAGCGGCCATTCCGCCGGGATCGCCGGTGTTCTGGGACCGCGCCTTCCGGATTGCATCGCATCTGAAACCGGTTACGCCGGAAGAAGTGGAGCGGCTAAAAGAACGAGCCAAAGGTGAACCGCCGCTTTTTGAACGTGCGTGAGAGTGGCTGAATTGAAATGTTTCCCATACAAAAAATCAATTTTCTTTGGAATGTTCTTAAAAAGCATCCTGGAAAAGTAATTGCTTTAATGGATGCGCCGGAAAATATACTTGAGAGGATTATATTTTATGATAGTGATTCAAAGTTGATAAAGAAAAA
>CAZSMC010000048.1:12431-14919 GCA_964607755.1 uncultured Cytophagia bacterium
ATAAGAAACGAATCGAGTTCGCTTGTCCTATTGATGAAGTAGATATTGATAATTTCATCAAGACAGTGGATTCATTTTGCCATCAGCTTCAACATGCAGAACTCGAGTGAAAATGTAACTGAGGTAAAAGAACATATCAAGAGACCATACAAAACAAACCTCATGTCCCCGGCCGGCTCATGGGCGAGTTTGAGCGCCGCGCTCGATGCCGGAGCAGATTCTGTTTACTTTGGTGTTGAAAAATTGAATATGCGGGCGCGTTCGTCGAAAAGCTTTCATCTGAGCGATCTGCCAACCATTGCCCAAAAATGCCATAACGCCGGCGTGGAAAGCTATCTCGCGCTCAACACGGTTTTGTATGACAGCGACATGGCGGCCATGCGGGAGATATGCGATGCCGCCAAAGTAGCCGGTGTCACTGCGGTCATTGCCATGGACTCGGCTGTGCTTGGCTATGCCAAAAGTATTGGTCTGAATGTTCACCTTTCAACTCAGGCTAATGTGTCCAATATCGACGCGGTGAAATTTTATTCGAATTTTGCCAGCGTTATTGTGCTGGCGCGCGAATTGACCTTGCCGCAAATCGAACACATCACGGCCGAGATTGAGCATCAAACCATTTGCGGACCCGATAATAAATTGGTGAGGATCGAATTGTTCGTTCACGGCGCCTTGTGTGTTTCGATTGCCGGCAAGTGTTATATGAGCCTGGCGATAACCAATCACTCTGCCAATCGCGGCGATTGCCTGCAAACCTGCCGTCGGCGATTTCGCGTCATTGACGAAGACAATGGCAACGAATTGGTTCTGGACAACAAGTTTGTCATGTCGCCAAAAGATTTGTGCACGATAGGTTACATGGATAAACTCATCGGTTCCGGCGCCACAGTGTTTAAAATCGAGGGCAGGGGGCGCCCACCCGATTATGTGTACCATACCACCCGGGCGTACCGGCAGGCTATCGACAGCGTGCTTCAGGGAACCTGTACGCCAGAAAAAATAGCCGACTGGACTGCGGAACTTGAACGCGTGTTCAATCGCGGCTTTTGGCATGGCGGCTATTACCTCGGGCACAAGCTGGGCGAGTGGAGTGGCGCTTACGGTTCCAAAGCAACACATCAAAAAACGTACGTGGGGTATGCTATCAATTATTTTCAAAAGCCAGGAATCGGCGAATTTGTTGTGGAAAACGACACGCTCGAACAAGGTGAAACCATAGCGGTCATTGGGCCGACAACCGGTTATGTGGAAGGTCCGGCGAGCAGCATTTTCGTCAATGATCGACCGGCGCAACGAGCGACAAAGAACGAGCATATCACCATACCTGTCGATGAAAAAATCAGACGACATGATAAATTGTATGTCATCAGAAAACGGACAAAATGACAAAAATAATTTTGGAGGAATCTGTTATGCGAAATGTAATTTTTATCGGTTTGTGCGCGTTATTACTTGCTGGATGTCAAAAAGCCCAGTTTCAAATGAGTCAATCGAATTTCGGCACCATGCCGGATGGTTCGCCTGTGACGCTTTACACGATGACCAATACCAACAACGCGGAACTGCAGGTGATGGATGACGGCGCAACCATCGTATCCATAAAAGTGCCGGACAAAAACGGCACCATCTCGGAAGTCACGTTGGGCTTTGACAGTCTGACAAGCTATCTCGAGCGTTCACCGTATTTTGGCACGGTTGTCGGACGTTATGGCAACCGCATTGGCGATGCGCGCTTTACCCTGGATGGCGTCGAGTATTCGTTGACTGTGAACGATAATGACAATCATCTGCACGGCGGTAAAAAGGGATTTGACAAACAGCTCTGGCAGGCCGAGGTGCTCAGCGACAGCAGCGTGCAATTTTCCTATACCAGTCCGGATGGGGAAGAAGGCTATCCCGGTACGCTGCAGGCTATGGTCACCTATACCCTGACTCGCGATAACGCTGTTCGCCTCGACTATGAAGCGACAACTGACAAACCGACCATTGTCAATCTGACCAATCACACTTATTTCAATTTAAAAGATGCCGGAAAAACGAACATTCTGGATCACGAGCTTAAGATAGATGCGGATCAGTATTTGCCAGTGGATGACGAACTGATTCCCACCGGAGAGATTGCACCTGTGGAAGACACGCCTTTCGATTTCAGAAAAGCCATCCCGATTGGCGCTCGCATCGATGCGGATCATCCACAGATCGAAAACGGTGGCGGTTACGATCATAACTTTGTGCTCAATCACGAGACCGGTTCACTGGATGAGTTGATTAAGGTGTATGAACCCTCAACCGGTCGTACAATGACCGTTTCGACAACCGAGCCTGGTGTGCAGTTTTATACCGGCAACTTTTTATCCGGATTAAAAGGCCGCAATGGAACTGTCTATAACAAACGGGCGGCGTTTTGTCTGGAAACCCAGCACTATCCGGATTCGCCGAATAACCCACAGTTCCCGTCTGTTGTGCTGCGACCTGACGATACATATCG
>CAZSMC010000048.1:15019-32112 GCA_964607755.1 uncultured Cytophagia bacterium
ATCAACAAAGACGGCTCGATTCAAAGCAGCGCGTATTCTGAATTCAAGCAAATTTATCCTAAAGCCGGTTGGGTAGAGCACGACGCGGAAGAAATCTGGCAGTCCACGGTCAATGTGGTACGCGAGGCTCGTCAAAAAGCCGGTGTGAAAGACAAAAACATTGCTGCGATCGGCATCACCAATCAGCGGGAGACCACATTGATCTGGGATAAAGAAACCGGCCAGCCCATTCACAATGCCATTGTCTGGCAGTGCCGGAGAACCGGCGACATGTGCGACCGGTTGAAAAAAGACGGCCTGGAACCGCTCTTTCAGGAACGTACCGGTCTTGTGTTGGATGCTTATTTCTCTGGCACAAAAATTAAATGGCTGCTCGATCATGTCCCGGGGGCCCGCGAGCGCGCCCGGCGGGGCGAACTGCTTTTCGGCACCATGGATTCCTGGCTGGTCTGGAATCTGACCGGCGGCAAGGTGCACATTACGGATATGACCAATGCTTCGCGCACACTGCTGTTCAATATTCATGAGAAAAAATGGGATGAAGAACTGCTCGACATTTTTGATGTTCCGGCAGAGATGCTGCCAGAGGTGCACCCCTCTTTGCACATTTACGGAGAAACAGATTGCGATTTGTTCGACCATCCGGTGCCCATAGCCGGCATTGCCGGAGACCAGCAGGCGGCATTGTACGGCCAAAATTGCTGGGAACCGGGCATGGTTAAAAATACCTATGGTACGGGCTGCTTCATCCTCATGAATACCGGCCAGGACGATTTGATCTCAAAAAATAGATTGTTAACCACCATTGCCTGCGATGCTCACGGTCAGCCGTGCTATGCGCTGGAAGGGGCGGTGTTTATTGCCGGGGCGGTTGTGCAGTGGCTTAGGGATGAATTGAATCTTATCGAGCAGGCGTCTCATACCGATAAGCTGGCCGCTTCCGTGCCAGATACGGGCGGCGTTTACATTGTGCCGGCATTCGTCGGTTTGGGGGCGCCGTACTGGGATCAGAATGCACGGGGTACCATCGTCGGATTGACCCGCGGTTCAGGGCGCGCTCATATTGTACGCGCGGCTCTGGAAGCGATCGCCTACCAGAGCGCTGACGTTATCGATGCCATGAAAAAAGATTCGGGACTGGAAATGAAGGAACTGCGCGTGGACGGCGGCGCCTGCGAGAATAATTTTCTCATGCAATTTCAATCGGATATTTTAAATATCAATGTTGAACGTCCGGCACAGATCGAAACCACGGCTATGGGCGCTGCGTTTCTGGCAGGTCTGGCTGTGGACTTTTGGACGTCTCCGGAGGAGATTGCCGGCGTACGTCAGGTGGGCCGACAATTCGAACCGCACATGCGCCAGCCGAACCGTCTTAAACGGCTGAACGGCTGGCATCACGCTGTCAAAAAGACGCTATCTCAATAACAGCATTTTTTGCCTGGCAGAAAAATGTGTATTCGATTTCATGCTGTAAAAATAAACGCCGCTGGGAACAGTTTGCCCGCGATCGTCTGTGCCTTGCCAGTGAAGAACATATTTTCCGGCGTTCTGATTGTTATTGACAAGTGTGGATATATGCTGACCAAGACTGTTATGAACGGTCAACAAGATATGACACTTTTCTTTCACCTCATATTCGATGCGTGTTGCGCTATTAAAAGGATTTGGATAATTTTGATACAATGCATTGTGCGTCGAGATAGACGATTCCTGTATTCCAATAAAGGTATAATGTTCAGGAACAATTGTAATTTCATCGAGATTGCCAAGATCGCCATGAGGGCTTTGAAATGTGAGAGTATTTTGCATGCCGCTTTTTAAATTGATGGTTAACGAATCGGTACGCCACCGCCGGGACGCACCGCTATCATAAGTGCGAATAATCATTCGCTGATCATTGACAAGCAGAATCCCGATCAGTTTATCTCCACTCGTACGCTGAAAATAGCGCATGAACAATGTATGCTCACCGCCCTCACGGCCGTTGATATGAGAAAATAAAAGTTCGCCGGTTTCATCAATAAAATCGACAAATCCTGTACCTTTATAGCCAAAGGCATAATTGCGAAACCGGCACCCGCTAATAAACGTGGCATCTTCGGCCTGCAAAACAATAGGGATATCTGGAATGGCTGTAAATGATTTCGATGCCGGTGATTCATTGTTTACATCGTCGATCGCTGTAATACTGTAATAATAGGTCTTTCCCATGGTTACATCATTATCGGTAAAGGTTGTGTCTTTGATGATATCGGTATTGATTTTTGTACCGGCAGAATCCAACTCCACAGAACGATAAACATGATAACCAACAACATCCTTTTCGCTATTGGAGTGCCAGAATAATCGGACCATGTCAGTTTCTATGCCAGCCGATAATCCGAACGGAGTCTCAGGAATACTCGTTGGCGTTACGCTAATTTCAGCAGAATAACGCGATTCGTTATTGTCCACATCCACAGCGCTGACAACATAATAATAGGTGATTTCATTAGCGACTGAACTGTCCATAAATGAGGTCTGAATGACGAGAGATGAATTCACTTTGGCATAGGGACCACCTGCGGTTTCGGATCGATAGACATGATACCCAGCCAAGTCTGTTTCGGCATTTTCCTTCCACTCAAGTTGAACATAACCCTGGCCAGCACTACCTTTCAGGCCGACCGGTTCAAACGGCGGTGTGTCTTTAGGTGACTGATCCATCTCAGCGCCAAAGTAAAAGCTCGGCTGCGTTGCCTGCATATAGCCGACCATCTCGCAGGCTACGCTGATTCGGTAATCTTTGTCGTGCATAAAAGTGACAAATCGACGATCCGTTGGAATCGTGGTCGAATAAATTCGAAGTTCATTATTATTCGCAATGTACCAGACTTCCTCTCTCCAATCGCCAAAAATATCTCCATAGCCCATCGGCGCGTTGCGCGACCCGGTCGAACCGCTGGCTGTGAGCAAACGATTGCCGCCAAATTTTTGAATAAAAGTGCCGTCGAGCAATTCACGCAACACATCGCCATCCCACCAGATAGCCATGTTGCATTGGGAGGGGCGGGAACCAATGGGATAGCCTTTGCAATTATAGAGCTTGCCTTGCGAGGCCCAGCATTCGAGGCCCTTGTACTCCGGATCAATATCGGCGGCCAGACCGCGGCCAATATCGCCGGAAACAACAGACTTTGATATGCCCCAAATGGCATCACCGGTTCGTGCATCGGTCAAATGAATGCCATTGCCTGCAGGCGCTTCCTGCACATACCAAATTTCCAGGCCCGGGCGGGAGGGATCGATATCGGTCATGTGCATGCGGTCGCCGTGGCCCTCGCCGGTCTCCCACAGTTGAGTGCCGTCATCATCGATAGCAATGCTGCCGTTAATAATTTCATCTTTGCCGTCATCATCAATATCGCCGGTGCGAAGATTATGAAATCCACCGCCACCGGACGGCTTGTACCACCGCCACAGTTTGGTCAACTGTCCGTCGCGCCAGTTCCAGGCATCGGCGTACATTTTTGTATAGGTGCCGCGAAGAATGATCAAACTCGGACGTTCACCATCGAGATAGGCCACGCACATCATGTTGCGATTGACGCGATTGCCGTAATCGTCGCCCCATGAGCTGACTGAACCGCGTTCGATCCAGTCTTCTCGGGCCATAATCTCGCCGGTTTCGCCGTTAATAATGACAACATATTCCGGCCCTGACAGGATTCGCTTTTCAGGTCCGGTTCTATAATCGATCCTGCCGTCGCCGTTCAGGTCTTCATCCACTTCACCGATTTTCGCAATAACCTCGGCTTTGCCATCGCCATCAAGGTCATAAACCAGCACCGGCGAGTACCAGATACCCTGGCGGATGTTCCAGCCCAAATCCACCCGCCACATAAAAGTGCCATCGTTTGTATAACCCTCGAGTTTGAAAGTGTTCCTTGCCACGGTTCCCTGCGAGGGATCAATATCCTGGGAGCCGCGTTTGACAACAAAGTCATAGTCGCCGTCACCATCCAAATCGCCAACCCCGACGTGATTGCCGCCATAGTGCAGATCCGTTTGCAGCGGAATAGCGTGGTAATTTTTTGTCATTACAGTGGCAGGCGCGGACAGTTTCCCTTCCTGACCATCTATAACCGGTGTGACTGTGTATACGCTGGTTGTTGTGCCGTTTTCATCAATCAAATTAGTTGAGGAATCGATTGGATCTTCATTGATTTCTACTCCATCTCGATAAACATGAAATCCAATATTCTCGGGATCAGTTTGCAGCAACCGCCAGCCGATATAGACTGATCCATCGTCACGCTCAATGGCAACAACACTGCGATCCAGATGTTCCATTTGATATTGTGCCAACAACACATCGATTTTTAGGCATAGCAAAAGAAGGAGGACATATAGATATTTTTGATACATAGAGGATACTCCGGTTTATTCGATACTTTGGTTTTTTGAAAATAATTTAATCTTAATATTGCACGATACATATTCTCCGGTGAACTCAGATAACCGGCCTTTTTCACGTCTCAATGAATGAGCAACATTTTGCGCTTTTTTCTAAAATCATGTCCCACCCGGAGATGAGATATATAAACACCGCTTGGCAAACGGCTTGCGTCAAAACGCACGTTATAGCGATTAGCTTCTTGAATCTTATCGATCAGAGTCACAACTTTTCGTCCCAAAATGTCATAAATGATTAGTGAAACAAAAGCGCGTTTCGGAATGGTGTACGAGATTGTCGTTACCGGATTGAATGGATTCGGATAATTCTCAAGTTGAATTTGTTCTGGGACATTGGCAGCGCGTTCTTCAACGCCGGTTTCCGGTGTATCATCACGGCCGGGAGATCCGTGAATGGCAAATGACGGCCTCCACAAGTTCGAATTATTTTGATCCGCATCTGGATTGAATTTTAGCGGCACGAGTGAAAAGCCGGCGCCGTCTGCCAATTCAGGCCAGGGGTGGTTATCATCATACTCGACATAAAGAAGCGTATCGTGCGAGGCACTTGTCACAGCAACTTCCTCGCCATTGTTGGCCAGGGACTTTTCGTAACGATCGAATGGCGCAAACCCATACCGTTGAATAAAGTATTCCGGATTTGACGCCAGAACAATAAAGTTCTCTGGATTGAGAATCGTGTTCCCCGGAAAAGCATAACTGATTCCCTGGGAAAACTCGAATCCGCTCATATCGATGGGCGCTGTGCCGACATTTTTAATTTCAATAAACTCGTAGTTTTGATTTTGGATCGTGTCCTCAACCAATGGGTGATAATGAATTTCAGTAAAACGAAGGTTGTACTGGTCAAAAGGCAGCACAAGCATCACTTCGTTCAGGGCGCTCCATTCTCCGCCCAAAACTGTCCGTGCTTTGATGTGAGTGCTTTGTGTCAATTTGATCGGTTCAGTGTAGAGAATGGCATTCGCAGAGACGCTGCCTGTGCTGCTCTGCTCACTCGCCCGTTTTTCATCGTTATCATCAAAATCTGAATGTGTTGCTGAAACAGATGACAGCCGTGGATCAGAGCCGTCGGTTGTATAATAGATCGGGCCCGTTGCAAACATGCTGAGACTATCACCCGCTTCAATTACGGTTCCTTCGAGCGGTTGATTGTTCAGTTGAAAAGCCGGCGCCTGTACATCAGGAAACATCCCTGCCGCGCGGAGCTGGTGGAGCAGTGTTTTTGTTCGGTTAGGAAAATAGTCGTCGACCAGGTATGCCTGTTCGTCCAGCCAATATTGTTTATCATAAAGATCGAATGGTCCTTGCGGTTGAAAAGGATGCACATCGCGACGGTAATCGCCCCAGCGCGCCGATTCTGCAATGACAGCCAATTCGATTTGGGCTGCGCGTTTCATCCAGCGTGCTTTGACAGCCTCGGGTGTCAAAGCGTCGCCGTTAAAGCAGTGCTTTTGCGCCCGGTCCGCAACGAGTCGGCGGAAATCAGCATTTTTAGCCAGACGCTGGAATAGCTCGCTCGGACAATTTTTATTATTTTCATTGGTGACGTTCTCATGCACGCTTTTGAGGACATGTTCCGCATCCCAACTGAAAAACTGAAATCCTTTTCCAGGTGATAGGCGATTCCGAATAGCCACCCAGTTATGATGATCCCAGTCCGTATTCCCGCCGTAAAAATTGAGCAGCATATAATCGATGAGACTGACGACATCGACATACGGTTGGTAATGCGGATTTGGTGATCCATCAGGGTTATTTCCCTGAATACGCTGATAATTGTCTGTACGAGCGAGATCCCGGTTGGCTAATACCATCATCCGGTTCCACGCCCGGATATTGCCATCCACCACACTGGTGTAATCTTTGATCACATCGTACTCGGACTCGTCACCGCCAAGATACGATTCGGCAAACTCCCGGTCAAGCCGTTCCGTTGGATTATAAAGTCCCCAGTACAAACCATTCACATAGAGATGCACATACCGGCCATGTCCTGCCGGATGTCCCATAGCACGCTGCGTGTCTTTAGCCCACACATCGCGCACGTACTGGCCGCGCCGGCGTTCCGCATGGCGCCAGTGTATCCATGTATTGCCAAATCCGGCTCGAAGTGTAATGGTGTTAAAACTGCTCGCGGCATCCTCACCAAAAAGCGGATACTTTAACCGTTTCGGTCCATACTCGTTTTTAAAAACGAGCCGGAACGAATGTTTTGGAGACTTTTCAGGACGGCGGGAATGGCCACCCTGAATTCGAACGCCGCAGTTAAGTTGAAATTTCTCCGAACCATCCGGTGTAAAAAACTCGATGGAGGCGGGCCGTTCCCAATCGTCACCGAGTCCCGGAACATCCCCGGACTCGGGAGGACCGGTATAAATATAAATGCCGCCAGTGTCCGGGTTTGTACTTGTGGAGAACAGGTTTCCTTTTTTCGTCACCAGCGATATGGTCGGGATCGACAGGAACGCTTTTTCAAGATAGGGTGAATATCGTGGATCACCGGTAATGTCCGGGTCCATCTCATAATCCGCGATTGCTGTGCCCGATATGGCTGTATAAGGTCCCCACTCTGCCGGATAGCCGGGCGGATTGTTTGACTGTGTGATGACATCGTTGAGAAAAAGATAGGTGTGGGTCACAGATGCGCTGGTCAGATTTTCCGTAGCGACAATGGCACGAAGCACAGTCGTTGTCTCGAGCGGGACCGGGTTGTTATATCGAGTGCCTGTTTGCCTTGACGGCTCGCTGCCGTCAAGAGTGAAATAAATGTCAGCGTTATGGAGCGGGGACGAAAGTTCAACCGTAAACGGTGTTTCATAGAATCCACGCTGGTGACTAAAGGTTGGCGGATTCAGTGTTGTCTGTGAACCGAAGCGATTCTCCGAACCCGGTGTTGGCGACGTTGAAGCAATAAAATCGCCATCCAGCCATGCATACGACACATCATCATCTTGCTCGGGAAAACCCGGAGCAAACTCACTCTGCACGGTTCCGGCTTTGTCAAAGAATGCCAAATATTCACCGTCTCCATCCAGTTTAAAATTTGTGTGCAACTCTTCAGGATCGATGACATCTTTATTCGAAGCAAACAACAGGAGGTAACTTTGTGCTTTGAGATTGACATCCGGGAAAATCCATTTGCGCGGACTGGCAACGTCATCAGTGAGCGACCAGCCTCGTAAATTAACGGACGACGAGGTTGGATTGTACAACTCGATCCAATCGGAAAAGCCACCGTCTTTATCAGCCAGAGTTGTTGAATTAACAGCCATAAATTCGTTGATGCGCACTGTCTGCGAGTGCAGGGGAATCAATGCGCTTGTTAAAAGGAAAAGAAACAATAAATGATAACCGCGCATCAGAGGTTCCCTGTCGTTATAACAAAATCAATATGGTTTAACAATTGAACTTTTTCCGTCATCGCTCCTCACCTTTGGTTATTTTGTCATGCCGGCTATGGCAGTCGTTCAAGACCTTTGTATTTTACAATCCACCTGCCATTGCCGGGAAATCCGGGTGCGTGAATATCCGGGGCGCCATCCCAGCCGGCAGCCATCATGGCGACGGCGGTTAATAACCCGCCGTTTCCTGGCAGATAGAGCGGCAGGCGCTCGGATTGATAATTATGTCCATTGTTCAAAAACGTATTTTTTGGCATATCCATCAGCAGTGCGTCGATGGCAATGTCCGGCATGCCAACCCGCGTAGCCGTCATAGCGACCAACGGATAATCCCAGCCCCAGGTTCGCTGCCAGTTCCAGGACGCCATGACGTGTTCCAGTGTGCGGCGCATTTTATCCATGTCAACCGATTCATTCGGCAACATGCCGAAGGCACCCAGCACAGTGGGATGATCATTCCGATGCCGGGCATCCTGAAAAGTATGCAAAGCGTTTTCTGCATTCTGATAAAAACCATTATTTTCCGGCAACGCGGAAAGATGATCAATAACATGCTGCCACGATGAATCCGGCGCCATTGCCAAACGTCTACGCCACTGTTGCGCAGTTTGCAAACCGTATTTCCAATATGACAATTCAAAGGCTGGATTCACGGTCGAATCTGGCGGGTAAATCTCCTGCGCCGGAATGAGCGGCGGGCCAAGAAGATAACGCGCTTGTTCTTCGTCCCAATGCGCGTACGATGCCATGAAATCGGCTGTCTGAAAAACAATATTTTTGTACTTTTGCAGAATGGCATCATGTTGATAATAACGGTACAATAGTTCAGCGTAATAAATCGGATGTGGCTGCTGCCAGATGAGAAATTCGCCGACACCGGATGGGCTGCTCACACCATCTGGCCCTGTCATTTTCGGCCAGCGGACGCCATCGTAACCTTGCCATTTTGCCTTTTCGCGAGCTGCCGGCAAAATTGTTTTATACCAGGGCAGACTTTTTTCCAGCAGGCCGGGCCTGCCCCATAATACAAAATGAACCGCATGCCACCAGTGCATTTCCAGATGAAACTTTCCGTACCAGCTATTGGCAGTCAGTCCTGTTTCCTGCGGCGGCAATGAACCGCTGCACTGGATGGCGGTTAAATACTGTGATAGCACGATACGGCGTTCGAGTTTCATCGCCCTGGGATCGGTGCTTGCAGACAAATCCACAGCGCCGCCGGTTTGCCAAAATTCTTGCCAGTGGATTCTTGATTTTTTTAACGTGATCCTTGCATCATCTTTTGCGGCAGCTTTGCGGGAGGAAAAATGGCATGTGAATGCAAACTGCTCCGGGCTGTTGATTGACAGCACAAACACATGCGCTGCATTCTGGCGCAACTCGGCGTTTCCTTGCCACTGCACTCTAACATAATAGCAAGTCGAATCCATCTGGCGCTTAATAATAGCCGAACTTTGGTCTTTTTCTACAATGGTGGAGGTGTGACGATTCGGGCTGTGCCAGTCAGCAGCCGCATTCCCCCATTCGAGCGATGCGTATGGAAACTCGAATGCCACGCCGAGTTTCAATGTGTCCAAATGCTGCGATTCAATTGTCACCGCAATTTGATCGAGCGTTGGGTGGGCACACGTCTCCACCACCATTTTTTTCCCACGCAATCGAAACGAACTTTGGAGAATGCCCTGCCACATATCGAGTTTTTGCTGAACACCGGAAATGTCCGATACTGCGATGTCATCGCCGTTGTCATACTTTAATCCGATGCGTCCGAGATGCAGCCGGTGCGGATTGGCGCGAAAATAATGCGCTGATTTTGAATCCATGATCGATGCATAAGGAACGCTGCGGCCATAGGTGTCAAAATATCGTACAGTTTCCTCGAACTGAACATTGGTATCGTTGGGCACGCTGTGCCATCCCCATTGCGATTGGGTGACAAGCGGGATTCCTTGTTCATACTCTTCTGGCAGTGTTTGCAATCCCGTCACATCGGTTGTAAACGCAAACTCGCCATTCCCGACTGTGAATGGCGATAACGGGTCAATCGCATCGAGTGTTGGCAGATGGCGGTGGACCAGCGCTTTGCGATCGATACTCGCAGCCTGAGTTGTTTTTTGACATGCAAGGCTCAGAAGGACAATAATTATTAAAAAGCAAACACTTAATCGTGATATTATCTTTGACCAGTTCATACGTATTTATCTCAAATAAAGATAAAATGGGGAATGAGAATGTGGCAGATTTTTACAAACCGGCCATCAACTCCCATTCACGCAATATATTATATTAATCCTGAAATAGCAACGGCGCAAACTCGATCAAATAATCGCGCCAGTTCAACCAGGTATGGCCACCCTCTGTTTCTTTATAAGCGACGTCAAAGTCATTTTGTTTGAAAAGATCAACAGTTGCCCGTGATGTTTCGATCAGAAAATCATCAGCACCAGTAGCAAACCACAACAGCTTGAGATTTTCCTTGTATTCGGAATTCGACAACAGGTCCTGGTTTTGTTCCACCCATGTGGGGCCTTCCGGTTGCTGGTCACCGCGCTGCACCAGATCGAAAATACCAGAGCTGAACACACCAACGTAGGCGAACGACTCCATCAAGTTCAGCGTCTGGGCACCGCCCATGGAAAGGCCGGCAATAGCACGATTACCAAAACCCGTTTTGATGCGGTAATGCGATTCCGTGTACGGCACAATGTCCTTGCGAAAATCATTGATAAACTCATCAACCGCCTCGTCGAGACTGGAACCGCCAAAGCGAAACGGTCTGGTATGCCCATCCGGCATGATCACGACCATCGGCTTTACCTTGTTCGCAGCGATGAGGTTGTCCAGAATAAATCCGGCACGGCCCACGGTGGACCAGGAATCATCGCAATCAAAAGCGCCGTGTAAAAGATAAAAGGCAGGATAGGTGGCGTCGTTTGTTTCGTATCCTGGCGGGGTGTAAACGTGCATGCGGCGGAATTTCTGCAGCGACGATGAATAATACGTCACTTCCGCAATAGCGCCGTGCGGCACCTGTTTCGTGTCCATCCATTCTGACCCGGGCACCACAACGAGGCTCCAGACGTTTTGGTTCGATTCGCTCACCACCGGACTGCGCGGATCGACCACCGAGATGCCATCTGCGTTGAAATTGTAGCGATAGGCACCAGGCTGCAACGGGCCCATGGTGATTTCCCATACATCGTTCTCGCGCTTGCTCATCACTTTTCCCTGGCCTCCACCCATGCCAGGTATGTCCGTTCCTCCGAGCCGTACTGTGTCGGCATTCGGTGCATAGATGCTGAATACGACGCGGCCATCCTCCAGCACTTTGGGCGAAGTCAGCGTATCGCCGGGAGTTAGCTCGCGCTGAAACTGGGCATTAGCATTCCCAATTAGACATATAAAAACTGATAACAGCAACGCGGCAGCGCCGCAATAAAACCTGCATGTGCTTTCCATGTGAACCTCCTGTTATTTCATTTGAAACACCTTGAAAGAATGTGGCTTGATGTGCATTTCGAATCGTTTTTCACCGGTATCGCGTCCGCGGAATCCGCGAATTGCTGTGCCGGTGAATTTTTCGTCCGTGGTCAATTCGTTCAGCGCTTTTACCTCATCGCCAGTGACAATGCCGATATCCGCGGTTTCATCCAGAAAGGATTCAACGATAAAGGTATTGTTATCATAAACGAATAAACTGATCTCGCCCGGTCCCTCGAAGCGAACCGGCATGTCTGCCGACACAAATTGCCGGATGTGATTGAGAACCGGTACGGGAAGGTTGTACAGATCGAGGAAATTTTCCGGGATGGCGAGCACGTACAACCTGCCGTTGGCGTATCCTGCCGAATGCAAAAGCGGCCAGCCATTGGTTTCATCAAACCCAGAAATTTCTTCCCATGAATCGTTGGTCAGATACTGAATTTGCGGGATCAGCATTTCTGCATCCGCTTCGACAAACTGGCCCCAGCCAGCGCGAAATTTTTTAACCACAGCCTTGCGATCGGTGTAGCGCAGCTCGGCAATGTCGTGCAGGCCCTTGTCTTCCAACGCCTGCAGTAAGCCCGAGGTGATGAGCACGTCGTTACCGTCGACAAGGTGCTGCTTCATCTTGTCGACGATAGCCGGATCGTATGCGGCTTGCTCGGTGAGAATCACCATGGACTCGCCGGTCGGAAATTCCGGCACCAGGTCCATGGGAATACCTATCATGCCGAAATAGGTCTGCAAAAAATCCTCGCCCACGGAATGGTATGGTTTGTAGCTTTTGATGCCCACCGGTGTACCCAGCTCGCCCAGAAACGGATCGACCTGCTCCAGCGCATACCCGCCCAGTAGCGACAGCCGCGCTTCGCGAGTGAGACTGCCGTTGTCGCGACGAGCCGGGGCGATCATGTCATCAAAATTGAAGCTGGTGTCGAGATGCTGCCAATCGGCGCGCAGGCGGTAATCAATCGGCCGAACAAGTTGGCGGAAATCAAAGAACGTCTGCTCCGGCGCTTTGGCGAACAGGGTTAGCCACAACTGCTCGGCATAGCGGTCTGCATAGCGCATGCCACCGCTGTCGACCCAGCCGCCGCCATTGCCGCCGGGTTTGAGATTTTCAAGATATCGAAATAAAAGATAGCCGAGATACGCCTGTAAATGCTGGTTGCTGGACGGATCGCGGGTTTCGGTACCGGTGTACACGCCGTCGAAAAGTTGAGGGCCGGTTTCCAGATTGAACCCGAGTCCCTGAAAATGTTCGTACCAGTTCGGATATTTGATAACAACTTTGACATCCGGATTGACGCGGCGGGCCGGCGCCAGGATTAACTCTTTTGCCGCATCAGTGAGCAACTGTAGCCGGAACTCGGTCCAACTGCGGTCGCCTTTGGCGGCAATGCATTTTTCACATTTGCAACTGGTAAAGAAAAAATCATCCAGAATCATCTCGTCAAAATTGCGGGCAGTGAGTTCTACCACCTCTTTGAGTTTTTGCCGGTGCTCCGGATTGGTGTAACAATAGGTTTCAAATCGATTGCTCTCATCCACGGTAATGGTGATGCCGCCCGAGGTTTTAATGCCGCGGTCGTGAAAAAACTTTTTTACCTTGTCCAGAGTCGATTGCTTTGCCACCACCATATCGCGGTGGGTTTCCAGATAAATTTTGTCGATTTTTATATGCTTTTGGATAATGTTGAAATTCTCTTCCAGCCATTGCAGATCGTCCATTTTCTGCACTTCGTAAACGCGGGTGTAAATGGCGGCGTTGAAATTTTGATAACTTTTACCGTGGGAAATAGATAGAATTGCAAATAATAGTGAAATAACTATAGTGTAGCGGATCATAGAGAGTCTCCAAATTATTAAAATGTATTCAAGTTGCTGAAAAAGGTACCTTGTCTAGCTTGTCGAAAAACGAAACGTCAGTCTCAACAAGGGGTCGTTTCTTGAAATACTAATAAAATTGCGTAATTCGAAGTTAATCTAAGATTTAAGATATCATTCAAATCCTTAAACGACCCCTTGATGGGGACGGTTATTTATTTTTTCGACAGCTCCGACGCGATTACGGATTAACAAAACCAGCCAGCGCATAAATTAAGGCGCCTTGCCAGTTTATAGCGATTTCGTTGGTGGCATAACTGGCCTGTTCATCCACCCAGTCTGTGGCAGAATGGCCGCCGCCGACAATGTACCCGGGCCAGGGCGCTTCAATATCGTCGGCACCGGAACGCCGGTCATGCGGATGCATCGGCGGATTGATGCCGAGCCCGGTAACGTAGGAGCGGTTATAAATGTTCCGTCCAAAAATGTGGTTGATCGCATCCAGTGCTGTGTCGATGTATTCCTGTTTGGGTTCAATCCGGTTGGCAACCTGCAGATTGATAACCTGTCGGGCAATAGTACCGTTGCAGCCCCAGTAATAGCGCTGCAGCGGCCGGCCATAGACATCGTTTTGCGCCTGTTCAACAATCTGGTCGGCAATGGCGATAATGTCTTTTTTGACCTCGGCGAGCAATTCCGGGTCACGGCCATCGTGTCCGGACAACACATAGGTGAACACGGCGAGATTGCGCACATTGCCCCAGTCCCAATCGGCATCGGCTTTTGCAGCAGCAGACGGTGCAGCTTCACCCCGGCGACGGCGCGGCTGGTAGTCGCGGATACGGGTTTCCAGCTCTTGCAGATACTTTTCATCGCCCGTGGTTTCCCACATTTCGGCTGCTGCCCACATGCGGTCGTCAGGGTCCGAGGTGCCATAGGCGCCGGTTTGAAAATCGCCTTGCTGCCAGCGTTTGTCCTCGGGATGCGCTTGCAGATACTCGTAGCTGAGCTGTGCGGCATCGAGACAGGTTTGCGCATAGTCGGCATCGTAAGGCTGGAAGTAGCGCGCCGCCATGGCCATCATGGCGACAAAGCCGGCTGTGGCTGCCGAGCTCCAATCGGTGAAATAGCGCTTGGCGTCGTCCTCCTCCGGCATAACAAATCCGGAAAAATTGGTGCGGGTCAGTTTATGCGACACGCGGCCGGAACCGTCCGGGAACGGCATTTTTAACAGCCAGTCGATTTCCCATTTCATTTCTTTGAGAAAATCAGGGTAACCAGGAGCGGTTTCGGGCAGATCAAAATCGTAATTCTTTAATTTATCCTTAAAATGATCCCAGGCATAAAACATTGCAGCGACGGTGATGCCGGCGTTGACCGTATACTTGCCGTAATCTCCGGCATCGTGCCAACCGCCGGTGCCGTCGCGAATCACACCCTCCTCGCCGATGTAATCCATGTACGCATCATTCAGATGGCAGGCCTCGTGTTCAAACACATCGCCCTTGAATTCACCCTTTACCGCAGTACCGCAGCGCCACAGATACATGGCGCGCATGCTGGTGTAGAACGGGAAATTGTAAACATCCCCGGCGATCTGAAATTCAGCCGAGGTGCCGACGTCCGGAACCTCCAGCACAAAGGCGCCAGTTTTGTTCAGATCCGAAAAATCAGCAATCCACACATCCTGCTCCACATCGTCCTGATGCAGCGGACCAGAGGTTTTACCCGAAAAGACAGTTTCGCCGTCCGGGGTCTTGACAGTAAATTCCGAACATTGAGTGGAAATGGTTGCTTTTTTCGGGGCGTCCGGCAAGTAACCGACCGAATTCAAATGAATGTTATTCTGTCCGGATACATGACAAAAGCCCAACACTACAAATAGAATAAGAATGTGTTTTTTCATATCGACCTCATGATTCTGGTTCATTTTACTAGATTTAATATTTCAAAAAACGCCGGTTTGGGCTGATAGTCCCGGTCAAATAGCAAGGGATAATCGGTTCTGCCTCGCACCGGCCAGTTGTTTTTCCAGGAGTGGCCGTCGTGTGTACCCCAAAATGTGACGCGACTGATGTTGTCGCTGTGACTCATAAAGAGCTGGAAAAGCTCCGCATATCGATCCGTCAACCGGTGCTGAACGGAATCCGGCAGGCCCTCGGTGTAGGGATTGATGGCCTGTTGCGCTTCCACATTCAGCGAGATGTCGGCGCCGCGCCATTGTTCGGGATCGGGCAGCACGGTAATGTCCAGTTCAGTGATCATTACCTTGACACCAAGATCGGCAAACGCCAAAATGCTGGCTTTCGCTTCTTCAATAGAGGGATAATCGAGTCCCCAATGACCTTGCATACCAATGCCGTCGACTTGAACACCTTTATCCAGCAAGCGCTTCACCAGGCGTACAGCGCCGTCGCGTTTTTCCGGCTTGTACAAATTGTAATCGTTGTAATAAAGTTCGGCCTCGGGATCAGCGGCATGCGCACATTCGAATGCTTTTTGCAGATAGTCCTCGCCTATTATGTTCAGCCATGGTGTTTGCCGTAAAGAGCCGTCTTCGTTCAAGGCTTCATTGACCACATCCCAGCCGTGCACGCGGTCTTTGTAACGCCCCACCACGGTGGCGATGTGATCCTCCATTCGCTTTACCAGTGTTTTGCGATTCACATCGTGGTCCTCTTCTCGAAACACCCAGCGACTGGTTTGTTGATGCCATACCAGCGTATGACCAACAATAAACATGTCGTGTGCCATGCCAAATTCCACAAATCGGTCTGCGGTATCAAACTGATAGGTGTCAGGTTGTGGATGGATTGAGCCAAATTTCATGGCATTTTCTGCCGTGATCGTGTTGTAGTGTTTTGCAACGAGCTGCAGCGCGAGTGAATCATTGCCATCAATCTGATGGCTGCCAATCGCTGCACCGATAAGAAAGTTGTTTTGCAATGCTTCTTTTAACGTTTGGGAATGAACTGTAGAGTGACTGATCAGGAACGATAAACAAAAGAGAGAAAACAACACTGCACATTTTTTGGCTTTCATAGTGTGCCTCAAAAAATCCTGATGGTTGTCAATTTTTTATCAGATGGTTTTATATTATCATAAAACGAACCAATATAAATTGTTTATACGAAAATTCAAAGTTATGAACAGCACACGATATTCAATTGATTGCGACTAGCTTGAATGGGGGGTAAGCAACAAATGAATCGAACATTGGGCGCCGCCAGAAAATAAATCGCCGGCATTGGATATCAAATAAGAACTTTGGTCTATATGCAATGCCGGCGTTCAAAACTATAAACTAACAGATGAGGCTTATTTCAACAAAGTCAGCTTTTTCGTCTGTACGAAATTTCCAGCTTGAAGACGATAATAGTAGATACCGCTGGAAAGTCCGGAAGCATCAAATGGTACGTTGTATTCTCCAGGTAAACAATTTTCATTCATCAATGTCGCTACTTCTCGGCCCAGATGATCATAAATTTGCAATTTCACATTTGATTGAAAAGGTAATGTAAATTTAATGTGTGTTGTCGGATTGAAAGGATTCGGATAATTTTGCGCCAAATGAAAGTGTTCCGGATTGCTCAAGGGTATAGTTTCAACTTGCGTCATATCTTCCGAATAGAGCACCATATGATCGAAAAGAATCGAACCCATTGCCACATCTCCTTCGGAGGAGGTGATAGAAAATTCAAATTGAAAGCCTTTGATCATATCCAGATCGAGCATATCATTGCCTTCAATGCCGTACCAGCCGGTTCGCTCAAAACCATTGCCATTGGGGTCTTCGCGGATGTCCGACAGGGGCAGCGCAATTTTTTTCCAGCCGGGCTCGTCATCCAGAATATAGTGGAACGAATACCAGTACTCCATCTGGCCAAAATCATAGGTATTGTTGCCGTTTTCCGAATCGCT
>CAZSMC010000049.1:0-11841 GCA_964607755.1 uncultured Cytophagia bacterium
AATCAAGTGGTAAACTTTCAGCCGGATTCAGTGGCAGGTTTCATCGGAATATGCACATAACTTGTCTCGCAAGTCAATTGAGGCTTTAATTACGACTTTAATATAAGAAATGATTATTAAACAGAGATTAAAATAATATTAAAAATATTTAATATTTACTCAGTTTGTAGCGTGTGCCTTGGCGCACGAACAGGATTTTGGGATAATGCTGCTTTTTAACATGAGCGGGCTGCAAAGCTCTAATAGTCTTGTTCTTTGAGATAAGAGCCCCCATAAATCCTACTTGGGCAAGCCATTTGGGCGTCAAGCGGTGCAACCTGTTTGGCGAAGCCTCGGAGACAATACCGGTAGGCAACATAACTTGTCGAGAGCGAAGGAGCCCACCTTTTATCGTATGTATCTAAAGTAACGAAGGGCTCATGTTAGTGTTCAATAGGACTAAACGGCATAGACTGGCCCCACTCTTGTAGACACACTAAAAAAGTTCTTATATTTAAAAATACATGGTGGCAGTTTTCAATTTCCAATTGATTTTATAAAGAATCAAATTGAATAAATATTAAATTAAAGAGGAATGACTATAAAACCAAACCCCTTAAACTATACCGACATAATGAAATGTTTAGATCCTAAATAACAAATTATCAATTATAAAAGATGCACAAATGAAACAGGCTTTATTATTCGTCAAGACCGGATTTTCTTTCACCTCTGTTTACCTGGCCGGCTATAGGCCCCACAACAGGGGCTGTCACGCCGGTTAACAGCATACCAGCTCGGGAGCGCTCTGTTCAGGATGCCAAGACGAGCATTGATCATACGACTCCTCACTCGGATTCCGAGGCAGAAAAGCTTAAATAAAAGTTCGACTGTTAAAATAATGGACTGTTGTTAGAAGGACGAAGAAAATACCATTAAAATTATATTTGAATCATAAAGAAATAATATCTATATTGTTCTTACAAAAATAGTTACAATTTTAGAGGAGACAAAAAAATGAAATTTATTAATATCCGAGAATTAAGTCACTCAACATCAAAATATGTTAAAATGGCAAATGAAAAAGATGATGTGATTGTTACTCGAAATGGCCATCCTTATGCTATCCTGCAGCGAATTAATGATGATGAGCTTGAAGATTATATCCTTGCCAAAAACCTGAATCTGAGCCATGAGTTCAGATTGGCTCAAAAAGCACATCAAAAAGATGAAAACGTTAATGTGCGGGATCTTTTGAAAGAATTAGATAATGAATGATTCTGCAAAATTTAAGATTGAATTTACGAGCCGCGCAGTTAAAGATTTGAAGAAAATACCAAAGAATGAGCAACGGCAATTATTGAAAGAATCATTAATACTGGAAACCAAACCGTTCCCTTTTAAAAATAAAATTAAAAAAATAAAAGGTGTTAAATTTCCGTGTTATCGCTTAAGAATTGATGCGTCATCAGATTCTTATCGCTTGTTTTATGCTATTGATAAAAATAACATTTTCGTTTTGAGAATAATCTCAAAAAAGGATGCCGACAGAATAATCAAGCAACTACGGGATAGAAATTGATTTTCTCATTAGCGCAACAAAAGCATTTTTTCACATCAAAAAACGAATTGTTCGCAGCCAGTCGATAAAAATAAACGCCAGAAGCCACATCCATTCCCCTTTTATTTTTACCATTCCACACGACGTTATGCCTGCCTGCACGCATTATTTCATTTCGTAGTATGCGCACAGACCGGCCGGTTCCATCAAACACGTTCAGTTTTATTACCGCAGCTTCTTTCAAATGAAAGCTGATTCGGGTTGACGAATTGAACGGATTTGGATAGTTCTGCGCAAGACCATATTGTTCGGGAGTATCGGATGCATTGTCTTCAACACGTGTTATGGACCAGTCCACAGTTAATGTGTCTGATGAAATCACTTCAACACCGTCGTAATAGGCTTTACTCACATATCGGTGCACATAATCCGGACGAAGCGTTGATCTTTTTTCCAGGATAGAAACAGGTCGATAGCCCTTTGCCGCGCTGAAGGGATCTTTAAGATCATTCGAATTCAAGAGTGTCATATATCCCTTGTGAAAGGTTGGCAGCGCATAGACCCAATATCTGGTATAAATTTTTCTAAAATCGATATTGCCGAAATATAAAAGTGGGGCGTGAATTTGCGCTGCCCGGTAAATGCGAAAATCCGCGATCGAGTATGTGTCCGAGGTTTTATTGGCAGCGCCGGTCAAAACGAGTTTGACAAATTGCGCGTCAGTTTGGTCGATGTGATCAATAGCCGCACCTGACGAATCAGAGCGGCCGGATTGATCGACAACGAGCTGCCAATCGGCTGAATCTACAGAAGTATAGATTAGGTATTTCGGCACCTGTAATGCCATATCATCCGTGAAAATCGTGGCAAACATGTCAATCGTTTCCGTGTCATCGAGACTGACGATTATTTCATCGCCAGTGCCTTGCCAAACCGTCATTAAATTACCGTCTACTAATGATTCGGTGTCAGATACGTTTCCCTGAACGGTCACTGATTTCTTGTAGGCGACATTCACATCCTGAATGGTCATGACTTTTTTACCGGTTAGTTTTGTATAAACGACCTTTGCCATTTCCCAGGCGCCTTCTGCATTCGGGTGGATATCGTCGGGGAACAAGTGATTTTTATCGACGAACGGCGTGTAAAAATCAATAGCGTCGACGTTGGTTGAATCGACAATCTGTCGAATCATGGGAATGATATCTGTTGTGATCACAGAGTCGCGGATCCCCCACTGAACGGAAAATGCCGGCGGCGGAAGACAGGCATAAATTTGGGCATCCGGATTTATAGCGCGAAACGTATCGATCATGGCAATATAATCCGGTACGAACTCTTCTTTGAATTTCCAGTTCTGTGGTTTGCTGTCATTAGTGCCAAGCAAGATGATGACAATATCGGGAACCATTTCGATGGCTGACTTGAACTCTTGTTCGATCCATAGCGGATGGTCTCCGTTTTTTAGCATCGTTCGACCCGAGTTGCCGAAATTCTCAACATGGTAATCGTTGCCCAGTAGTTTTTGCAGTTGCGCGGGATAGCTGTCATTCTCCCGGTCTGAGATGCCTGAACCGTACGTAATGCTGTTACCGACACAGGCAACTTTGGTTTTATCCTGAGCGAAACTAAAAACCGATAATAGCAAGATAAAAATACCGACGGAACATTTTTGCATTTTGAACATTTTTCTTCTCCCTGTTTTGTTAATTTCTTTCTAAAATGAACCGCTATTGACAATATCTTTGCAGCAATCCTGCTGCCTCTCTGACACCCAATTCATGAGCCCTGAGGAGGTCCTGGCAGGCGAGTTTTTGGTTTTTGAGAACGATATATACTAATCCGCGTCTGTAGTAAGCGGCGCCATAATTAGGATTGTTTTCAATAGCAGCACTGTAATCAGAGAGCGCAGCCTGGAAATTTTTCATCTTGTATTTGCTGTCACCGCGTAACTGGTATAGACGCGCACTGTTTTCCTTGAGATTGATCGACCTGTCAAACGCCCGGATGGCGCGTTTGTATTCTGCCAGTCTATGATAAGCGACTCCTAGCTTTTCCCAGGTTTGATCATTTTGGGGATCGAGCTCGGCAGCTTTTTCCAGATCCTGTGCTGCTCTGTCCCACTGTTCCAGCAACCCATAACACACACCGCGTTCGTGATAGGCTTTGGCAGTTTGAGCGTCCAATTGAATAGCCCGACTCAGATCGCGGATGGCATTGTCATAACTACCGCGCTTTGCGCGAACCATGGCCCGGCCGATGTAGGCGTCGATATTGTGAGAATCAAGCTTCAATGATTTGTTGAATGCGGCAATAGCCTCTGCGTGCTGACGCAGTTTGTAATATGTCGTGCCAAGATTCTGATACAAGGTGGCGTCATCCTGAATGTAGCGAACAGCATTTTCATAGGAAGCCAATGCCTGTTCATACAGTTCATTAGCAAACTCGAGATGACCTTTGAATACATATGATTTTGCATAAGTGGAATCCAGTTCAATGGATTTTTGAAAAGCAACCATCGCTTCTTTCAGTTTCTTTTCACCCATTTTGCTGCGACCAATGGTAAAATAATAATGCGCCTGGTCGGAAAAGGCATCCACAATTTTATCCCATGGTCTGCCATTCAGGTTAACAAATTCCGGGATGTTGATGGCATAGTTTTCAAATGACAGATGATCCAAAACGATTGGCGGCGATGAGCGCCCGTTTTCATCGATATGCGTGAGCAGCATATCGGTATAGGGTGAACGCATTTTGGAGGCAAAAACGAGCCAACGTCCGTTAGGTGACCACGAGTGCCAGGAGTTCATCGAATCGGTGTTACAGGCCAGTTCGCGCACTGTACCACCGTTTGTGGGCATGATTTTTAATTTACTGTCCGGCTGCAGCAGCATGAAATTGTCCGCCTGACAAAATACCATCCATTTCCCGTCCGGAGAAATGCGCGGAAAGTAATTACTTACGCCGTTATGCGAAGCGCCGGGCACGGGCTTTGGGGTGCCGCCTTTGCCATCATTGAACGGAATGCGATAAATGGAGTATTTGAAATCACGTGTGCCCTCGATAAATTCAGATGCCATTTCAGTGGGGAGGAGGACCTGAGAAGATTGCTCGGCCGCTTTGGAATGATAAACCGGTGCCCGGGCAAAGTAAATGGTTTTTCCATCCGGACTCCAATTGGGATTGCTCTGCACAAAGTTTGGGTTGTCAGCGCCGGGCAGGGCGTAAAATTCGCCGGTCTTGCGGTCATAGATGGCAATGATGCCCTTGATGGGAAAAAAGAGCTGAGAGTAAGCCAGACCTTCAGTCGCGACAAAAATGGAACGGTCTTTGACCGTGCTGGCAACATAGCGGCCGTCCGGCGAAATCTGCGACAGCAAGCCAAACGTGTTTTCGCCGTCTTCACGTCGATAATCACTCCAGGTGATAATTTTTTCCGGTGTAAGAACAGTTTCTTGTTCAATCTCGGTCACCACATACGAACCTTTATCGTTGGCATAATCGACGTCCATGGCCAGGGTATTGCCATCGGCGGTAAACGTGTGACAATTGCCGCACAATGGAAGATTCTCCAGCAGCGCCGGAGCTGGTTTGCGGGATGAGATGTCGCCGAGGTGCCAGCGAATCTGATCCAGATTGTGCACGGCGTCGATGAACGGAAGCGGCACTGCCCGGTAAAATAGCGAGGCAGAAACGCTGTCCTGTGACGTTCGAATGTGGATACGTTCGCCGCTAACAAAATGCCGGCCTTTTGTACCGAGAACCGTAAGGCTTATTGTTTCTTTCAAAGCGGCTTTTTTAATATACTGCCAATCCGATGAATCCGGTAGCCAGTGGTTTTTCGAAACGATTGTTGACAAAAGAGGTTGTTTTTGAGCACGCGCGGCGATGACCAGCCACTCGGTCGCTTCGGAATGATCTTGCCAGCGCATTGTGGGAGCGGCAATTTCCGGCGGGAACAGGGTATTATCCTGAGGATAAACAATGGAAAGCTGTCCCGGAAGTCTATCAAGTTCCTGCCATTTTGAGATCAACTGCGATTGACGGTCACAGCCAAGGAAAAATACAAAAAATATCAACAAACAGAGGATTCGGATATGTGGTAGTGAGAGATTCTTCATAAACATCATTGTAAATAACTCAACATCTCGAATTTTATTTCACCGCCGAGATCGCCGAGGTCGCAAACATGCGCAGAGAAAAATATTTCTGTACTTGTTTTCATGATAACCTCAAAACGATTCTGGTTATTTTGTGATATGCAAAAATTAATCAAATTTCATATTAACAACAAGATTTAGGTGTGCAGTTATTCGGAATACAGAGGTCAATATCAAGATCGATAATGATATTGACAATTAAACAGGCAACATTTTTCTTTGCGAATAATCTGCGTGCCTGGCGAACTTTTAAATTATGAATCCTGTAACACATCGAAATTTTGAAAGTATAGATTTTAATCAAGCTAGTATCTTTGTGCACTTTGAATAATTAAGGCCAAGCTACTCTTTAAGGTCAGGTAGAATAAAAATCTCAACCACTCTACCGCCGCACATCAAAACGACGCGTTCTCCAAAGAGTTGGGCATGCTGGACGAGGCGGTCATTGTCCATCGTGTTGGGCGTCCAGATGCCGAGCGCAGCGTTTTGGGTTGAGGTGGTGACAGCGGTTCGCCTCGAGTCGGTCATGGGCGAGCCGAATGGTCCGGTAGCATCGGCGAGAACATAGCGGTTTTCAAAATGAATTGTCCGACCATTTAGCGCCTCGTAGCTATCGCCAGCATTGCCCTGTCGCACAGAAATGTGCCCGTTTATTTTATCGCTGTCGTAAACGCACGTGGGGAGCAAAAAGTCGAGGGCACACCAGTTGCCGACATCCACAAGTGTGTTGATAGTCGGGAGTGGTTTGTCTTTTAATGCCCGGTTCAAAAGCGCTTCGGACGCCGGACGCCGCCGGGTGGGATCGATACCGATGGCCCGGAAAAACTGACGGGCCTGCTGCACACCGTCAATATCGCCGATGTTTTTTCCGTAAAACCTGTCTTGATAATCCCGGGCACATTTTTGCAGTTGCTTGAAAGCAGACTGGCTGTGCGTCACTTTGGGGCCGGTGCATTCCACAAGTGCCAGTTTAATTTTCAGCTCCGGATCAATGTGCCATGAACGACGTGCCATATAAAGTCAAACTCATGTTAATTGGATGTAACTATCATCACGGTGACCGATGATGCTGGTCACAAAATGATAGAGCGCAAAAAGTTCCATGGAAAACGGGATATAGCCAAGATAACCTACAATCGGCATTTCAAAAATGTGTAAAAAATCCACGTACGGCACTTCGTAAATCCATTTGGGATAGGCGTAATAATTCCACATTTCCCAAAAGAATCCGCAGATGAGACAGCCAATCCATAATGCCAGCACCGGCTTCCAGTTGCCGTTTTTCAAGTGATCAAACAAACTGCGGTGTCCGAGCCAGACATTGAGGGGCTCGATGATAAACACCACAGACAGCCAGACAAGCGGATAAAAGTATCGCGGCCACATCAGCATGGCAGCGAGTACAAGCCATCCCAAAATAAAAACAAAAGTGATGTGACTGTTTTTTGTGCCAATGCGGCAGCAGGATTTTAAACTGCGGATCCATTTGAACGTGCCAGCCAGCTCCGCTGTGCCAAAAACGGCGGGGATGACGGTGCTGAAACTAAAGGAAGCAAAGATGACATATTCCAGAGAGGTGAAACTTTGTTTGCCCATGTAAAACCAGTTTTGGGTTCGCAGATTAATCAGTTCAAACAGCCACCATGACGGCGCAGATATCAAAAAAAGTCCGATATATCGTTTCAATGACCGTGTCAGCAAAGAGGTCCCTTTACGCCGGAAGACAAGTGCGTCCACTGTCAGGGCATAGCCCAGCCATAGCGGGAAAAACAACACATGTGTTCGCACGCCGTCGAGTCCCCAGTTTAATGCCCAAAAAATGGCAATAAGAATAATGCCAATGATGCCGTGTTTTGGAAATGAGTAGCGTTGTTTTTTTGACACGTTATTTTACTCCAAAGTTGTTTGAATGGATCAAGTCGGTAAATTCAAATGAGCCACTGATTGACACGGATGAAAGACAAATTGTAATTTTTAATCCAACATGCACAAATAGGGTTCCAAAATTTTTTCGTTCCAAATTCTTTTGACGGCATTCCTAAATCAGTACAGTTCAATCGTTATGTTTGCTATCGGCTTGATATATCTTTTCCTGTACCCACAGATTGAGCAGAGTTTCTTCACTAATCCCGTGTTCTTCGACTATCTCTCTGATCCTCAATGACAGGTAACCATCTAATGGGTAATATCTGCGCTGTGATTTAATATTTACATTGAAATCTACTTCTTTTTGTTTTCCGAATTCAGGGGCATCATGTTCATCCCAAAACGCGACTATTTCTTGAAAAGTGTGGGCTTTTGAGATTGGTGTTTTATTTGTCATAATTTTTTATCAATTCATTCATTCAAAAAATAATTCGCCGCCAAAACGCAAAACATAAACGTAGCTGCGCCGTGAATGACGTATTCAGACTGTTGCCACAGATACGGCCAGGGCTCTTTCAGTTCCGGAAAATCCGGCCGGATAAGCGCAACACCGGACGCATTGCCGCCGGGAATATACGACCACTCCGCCCGATTCACGCCGTATGCTGTTGTTAAAGAGTGCGCTCCCACTCCGGATACAAACGATGTGTTGGAAGCGGGATGGCGACCGAGGACAAAATCAAGCACGTTAAACAGAACGTCTGGTTCGAACAGGTCGGGCATCGATTTGCTCAGATAAAAATATCGCGCAGCAAAATATTGAATATTCCAGCCCACACCCCAGATACGCGGATGATACGGGATGGCAAACGGATTTTGTGCAATCTCTTCATCTAAAGACGTTTTGTATTCCTGGGCAGCCTCGGAAAAGCGTTCGGTAAAAGAAGCATTGTCCAGTGTATCGATAATTCGGGCAACGGCCCAACCTGTCTCGGTAAAGTTATTATCAATGATGTCAAAATTATTCAGGATGAACGTCCTGTATTTCTGTTTTCTTGTCGTCTGCCACAATTCAACAGCAGCCAGCATGTGTTGCACATCCGGATTATTCGGAACATAGGCTGCACGGAATCGCACCGGTTCGTGTGTATTTTCATACTCCCAAATATTCTCTGCTTGCGCAAAACAAACCTGTGCCAGCGAATCGTTATGGAAAGCAAGAGCTCTGCTGGCAGCAGCGAGAGCGGCAGCAACTTTATATTCCAGCCCGGTGTCTCTGTTTGTGAATGCCCAGCGATCGTCCATTTTGCCAATACGATTTTCAGCAACCGGCATAGGAATGTCCGATGCATCGTAAACCTCATTGTCAGTCATGGTTGCCGCGTCGCCCAAATGGGTGTATTGCTGCAAAGTCGGGGAAATGATGCCGATAAAACTGTGTCCGGCTGCGTTATGACCGCCGAGCACATTCAGTACGCCGTGCTCGATTTGCTGGAGGATGTCGGGCTTGCCATCCGGTTTGTGCAGTTCAACGTACCGTTCCTCCTGAATAATTGTCGTTTGATCGGTGGACACGTCAAAGGTTTCGTGAATCAGTGAGAGCATCTGTGTTGTACTGGCCTGCGATCCGGCAGCCAGATCATAATCACCGGCATCGTGCCAGCCGCCAATGTTCAAACCATCTATATGTTCATACGGTTCAAAATCGGTGGGCGTGGACTCTCCCTGCCGATAACCATCGAAATGATCATGGGATATCGGCGCTTGCAGGGCATCATCGAGGTGACAGGCACCATGCCACACCCGCAAACGGTCCCGAACGTGCATGTGGCACATCTGCACCGGAAAGAATGTTTCCAGCGTGGGCTGCCACACATTGTTTTGATAAACATCCCGACCGATGGGAAAATAAGAACTGTAAGTATCGCCGTAAGCAATCCGGTACATGCCGGTTTGATTAACATCACTGAAATTAAACGTCGCATATTTGTAGCGTAAAAATGTGCCCCATTCCTCAGGCGGTGCCTCAAGAACAGTTACCTCGGACTCGTTTCTATTCAGCCGCATCAGTTTGGTATTTTTTATGTCTGTTACATTCGCATCGAGTTCGATAATTGCTTTTTTAGGTTGGTTCGGATGGTAACCAATCTGAGAGTACAAAATAACCGGCGAACGGTGCCAATCCGGAACGACGTTCGGAGTAATCCGCCATTTAATAGCACCGGTTGTCGCTCCTGCCGGAACCGGTGAACTGATGGCGAACCAGCCGTTATTATCCGGGATGCGGGCATCGTAAAGGGACAGTTCGCTGGTTAACGATTCAATCGTGATGCGGTGATAACGGTCTTCTGGCGCCAGGGTAATGGACGAACCGGAAGTTATTGGCACAGGGATTATTTTATTGCTGGAATTCCGTTTAACCGGGCTATTAGCCTGGCGTGGAAAAATGCCGCACTGATGGTCTGTTTGCCATGTCTTGTTGAAATAGCTGCCCGGGAAAAATTCCATCTGAAAACACACTTTGCCAATCCACTGGTTTGGCAGCGGACGTGCAAAATCCACTGTAATCAGAAAAGACTCGCCTTCCGGCCGGACGGTTATCTTGTACAGGATATCGAGATCCGTGTACTCGGCGGGAACAGAGATCGTTTGTTCACGTTGATTGACAGAGCGTTCGCCGGTGGTGGGCAGCAGATCCAATTGACCCGGTGTGGCTTGCAGCCGGATGTCACCGTTGGTGGCAACGCGTTCGCCGTGCTGGATGATCTCAAGTCCGCCCTGATGACCTTGCGTATAATGGTTATGAAAAATTAGAAATGATAAACCTTGTCTGTGGAAATACTCTTCGGAAGTAATGGCGACCTGATTTTGCGCCAGGCAAAAACTGGTGGCCGCCAATAGAATGAGACACATTATGCGTCTTTGCATTATTTTAACTCTTGTTATTCTTTCCATAATGCATAGATTGTAATTATTTTATCTGTATTTATCAAGAGTTTAAAATGTTTTGTGCATATTTTTTGATAAAAAGAGAATCGATTTCGGCTTGCGTCTGTGCAGAGGATTTGATACCTTTACTGTCGAACGAAACATTCCTGAAAATCAGATAACAACAAGAGGGCTTTATGGCAAAATCACTAGTCATTGTCGAATCGCCGGCAAAAGCGAAAACGATCAATAAATATCTTGGAGATAAATATATTGTCAGGTCCAGTGTGGGCCATGTGCGGGATTTGCCGACTTCTGCCAAAGATTTAGGGCCCAGAAAAAAATCACCGCCCATTCCCAAAGACCTGCCAAAAGAAGAGAAAGAAAAGATTCGGAAACAGCGATCCTACGAAAACTTTGTTCGTACCATGGGCATCGATCCGGAAAACGGCTGGGAGCCTCATTATATCGTTTTGCCGGGCAAGAAAAAAGTCCTCAAAGAACTCAAACAATTGGCTGAAGAATCCGATACTGTTTTTCTGGCAACGGATTTGGACCGTGAGGGCGAAGCCATTGCCTGGCATTTGCAGGAATCTATCGGCGTGGACCGCAGCCGATTTCAGCGTGTCACGTTTGGCGAAATCACCAAACCTGCCATTCAGGAGGCATTTGCCAACCCGGGCCAGTTGAACATGCAGCGCGTCAACGCCCAGCAAACACGCCGGTTTTTGGACCGGGTCGTCGGTTATATGATTTCGCCATTGTTGTGGAAAAAGATAGCTCGCGGACTTTCTGCCGGCCGGGTGCAGTCAGTGGCCGTGCGGTTGATCGTTGAGCGCGAACGCGAAATTCATGCGTTTGTGCCGGAAGAATACTGGGATTTATTCGCTGATCTTAAAAACGGCAAACAATTTCGAGCCAAAGTCACAAAATACAAAGGCAAGAAATTTGCGCCAAAAAGTAGAAATGACATTGACAGGGCATTGCCGGAACTGAAAAAGGCGGATTACACGGTTCTCGACCGCAAAGTAAAGCCCACCAAACAGCGGCCTTATCCGCCATTCATTACCAGTACACTGCAGCAGGCAGCCAGCGTCCGGCTTGGATTTTCCGTAAAGAAAACCATGACCCTTGCTCAGCGGCTCTATCAGGCCGGACGTATCACTTATATGCGAACCGACTCGCGCAATATCAGCCCTGTGGCGCTCAAATCGTGCCGCGAGTTTATTGGCAGTTCTTATGGTAAAAAATATCTTCCTGAAAAACCAAACTATTATGCCAGCGGTAAAAGCGCTCAGGAAGCGCACGAAGCCATACGTCCGACGAACATCGAATCTCAACCAGGTT
>CAZSMC010000049.1:11941-31641 GCA_964607755.1 uncultured Cytophagia bacterium
GCTCAGGAAGCGCACGAAGCCATACGTCCGACGAACATCGAATCTCAACCAGGTTCAATTAAAGGCATGGAACGTGATGAGGCGAGGCTTTACGATCTCATTTGGCGTCAGTTTGTTGCCTGCCAGATGACGCCGGCGGAGTTTGACCGAACAACGATCATTATTCAGGCTGACGACTATGAACTTCGCGCCACCGGACGAATCATGCGGTTCGACGGCTGGATGCGGGTTCTGCCCCCGGCCAAGTCAAAAGAGGAGGATGCTATCCTGCCGGAAGTCAAAGTTGGACAAAAACTGAACCTGCTCAAACTGGACCCGGTACAGCATTTTACAAAACCACCGCCGCGATACACCGAGGCGAGCCTGGTCAAAGAGCTGGAAAAACGCGGTATTGGCAGACCCTCGACTTATGCGTCTATTATTTCCACCATTCAACAGCGCGGATATGTTGAACTCATTAATAAACGTTTTTACGCTCAAAAAATTGGCGATATTGTTACCGAACGTTTGATGGAAAATTTTGATGATCTTATGGATTACGATTTTACCGCCAAGATGGAAGATCAGTTGGATGAGGTTGCCCAGGGAAACGCTGATTGGCGAGCCGAACTGGACGCGTTTTATGCTGATTTTAAAAAGAAACTCGAACGAGCTGACGACAACATGCGGCCGAACGAGCCGGTAAAAGTCGACGTGAATTGTCCCTCGTGTGGTTTGCCCATGGTGCTGAGGACTGCGCGCACCGGCAATTTTTTGAGCTGCACCGGATATAACAAACCGGAAAAAGAGCGCTGCAGAGAGACAATGAATCTCATTCCGGGTGAAGGAGTGGAAAAGGTGAATGACGAAGACGAAGACAGCGAAGCCAAAGCGCTGCTGGCCAAAAAACGCTGCCCGGTGTGCGGCACAGCCATGGATAGCTGGCTCATCGATGAACACCGGCGGTTGTGGGTGTGCGGAAATACTCCCGATTGCGGGGGTACGCTTATTGAAAAAGGCGAATTTCGAATTAAAGGATACGAGGGGCCAATCGTAGAATGCGACAAGTGCGGGGCAGACATGCAGCTAAAAACCGGCCGTTTTGGCAAATTTTTCGCCTGTACCAGCAAGGAATGTAAAAACACCCGAAAGCTGATGCGCAATGGCCAGCCTGCACCACCGATGGCCGATCCGGTTCCCATGCCGGAGTTAAAGTGCGAGAAATCTGATGCCTATTTTATTTTGCGGGAAGGACTGGCTGGCGTTTTTTTAGCCGCCAGCACGTTTCCGAAATCTCGGGAAACGAAAAGTCCGTTGGTCGAAGATTTGGCACGGCATCGCAATGAACTCGATCCAAAACTCTATTATCTGGCTGATGCACCGCAAACGGATCCTGAAGGCAACAAGGCGATTATTAAATGGAAGCGCAAAGAGCGGAAACAATTTTTAGCTTCTGAAAAAGATGGCAAGGCAACGGGTTGGCAAGCATTTTATGAGAATGGAGCGTGGAAGTGGACAAACACGAAAAAGAAGAAAAAGTGAAATTATATCGCTCCAACGAGAAAATACTATTAAACCGAGCGGATATAATTTCCCTGATCTTGCAAATGATATCATCTATCCACCGGTCATTAGCGTTTTAAAATCCAATATTCCACCAGGAGAGAACTTTTTGATTCTTCCGGAATGTCAATAAAGGTAAAATAACTTGATGGATATAAATAATCTTCGCCAGATTCATCAATAATTCTGATATAATTATCTTTTTCTGCGGAATTATCTGGTAAGACCTGGTAAATCTTGTAACATTCCAAATCTGGATTGGAATCAATGATACAAATGGCAAATTTAAATTTTTGATCACGATGCTTTTTCATAATTTGTTAATCCAAATCAAATAAAAATGGCCAAGGATACCACGCGGTTTAACGAAACGGTCAGATACTGCTGGTTGGCAAAATTAGGTTGTGGCATTTTTCTGATCGGACGTGGAATGCCAAAATAAAAAAAAACGTTGAAATTAACAAATAGCTTTTATAAAATTAAATTATACATGATTGAATCCATGCGCACCCACGAGGCAAAATGTTACCTATATACGAATAATGCTTAATTTCATTGAAGTAAAGAGAACCACATAACCTATCACCTAAAAAAGGAGGTTCAAAATGAAAAAAGCAGTTATCATTTCTGTTCTCTGTCTCTTTGTGTCATTTGCTCAGGCCAGGATTAATTTTGGAGTAAAATTAGGAGCTAATCTTTCTCAATGGAATGGCGATGATGTGCAACTGATGAACTATACGCTTGGCGCAAAAAACTATGAATACCCCAATTATGCTATCGGCTTTGGTGGTTTTGAAAACACCGGTGATTTTAATTATTCTGCCGGTGTGTTTTTAGAATATCAACTTTTCTCTAAACTGGGCGTGCAGTTGGAGGCCTTGTATGATGTTCAGGGTACACAATTTGTCGGCAATGCTTTTATCCAGGGAAGTAGTATTAAAGCAATTAAACAGGCAAATGTCAAACAAAAGAACAGCTATGTAAAGGTTCCGCTTTTATTGGAATATGTCCTATTCGGCGGGAACAAATCGAACGTCTCAATCGCTGCTGGTCCTTACTATGCCTATAATCTGTCGTCCGATCAGAATGTAAAAATTTGGGCGGATATCGAAGAATACGAAGATAAAGTTGCTGATCTGACTCCGGAAGAAATGGACTATGGCGTGATCGGCGGTGTGAGTGTAGCACTGACGTCAAAAATATTACTCGATGCACGGTACCAACAAGGCTTTGCTCAGGTTATTGACGGCCGGACAATCTACAATAACGCGTATACTGTTCAACTGGGTTACGCATTTTAATAAATAAACCGGGCGGGGATCTGCCCCGCCCGCGATCAAGTGCAACAAGTACTATTTCACCTCAGGTGAAGATTATTTCAAGGGAAGCAGTTCTACTTTTCTAAATTCCACTGGATGACTTTCTGCTTGCAGCGAAATATAACCTTCCCCCCACAACAAATTATCTCCCTCAATAAACGGCTGCGCCATTTCATCTTCAGGATCGAGCTGGGGTTTGTCATATTGCATTACAAGTTCTCCGTTGACAAAATGTTTTATCGTCGAGTCACCGTAAACTTCAACAGTGACCGTCACCCATTGATCGCCATGAAAAGTCGGTGACGATGAATTGATACAGTGTTGGGTTTCGAGTTCACCGTTCATCACCACGTTTGTTCCCGGCGTACACAGGTTTGCCGTTGGACGCTCGTTTTCACCGTCACCGCCTAATAGCTGCACTTCAATAGAGACCGGGAAAGACTGTTCCTTTGTCAACGCTTCCGGCGACTGGCAATGAATCATCAAGCCATTGTTGCGAAAAGCCCAATCCTCTCCACCCTGAACTTGTTCGCCAACAAACCGGTATTCAGCACGCAGTTTATAGTGGGAGAATTTGTCCTTGTAAAACAGATGGCCAAACCGGTTATTGAACTTATCGTACTGGTCGTAAGACACTTTGAGCAGACTGTCCTCCACGCGAAACGTGTTCAAAATGTTTTCACCTATTTCATAGCCGGCAAACTTTGGTGTCCAGCCCTCCAGATTTTCCCCGTTGAACAAGCTGATCCATTCGGGTTCTGTTTCCTGCTTTTCACCCTGAGCACAAAAGGTGAGCAATCCTATGCAGACACAAAGAGCAACCATCCATTTTCTGCTTAAATCGAAATGCTGCTTCAGTTCGTTCATTTAGCTTTCCTTTCAAATGAGTTGATTATTGAATTAAAGTATCAAGAGTTTAGATTTATAAAGATTTGATAGAAAGTGAATCAAACAGCGAATTTTAAATTGTCACTTTGAATAGTTAATTGTAAATAATACTTTTATAAAAGGCAAGTACCAAATAAATAAAATAGTTTGTTGACAATCTCAAGATGTTTTGCTATGATTTACATGAATAGTAATAAAAGAGATCATTTCAGAGGATCAATTATGACTACTTTTGATTGTGTTATCGTAGGCACAGGTCCGGCCGGCTTGGGCGCGGCATTTCAACTAACTGATCAAAAACCTGATATGAAAATTTTAATGATTGACAAAGCCAAAGTCAGTACTGGCGGATTGCGCAATGACTGCAAAATGAATTTTACATTTCCGGTCGGTTTCCCGGCTGATAGCTGGAACCAGGAAGACGCCGAACGTTTGCTGCCGACTGTTGAACACTATCTCTCGCCTGACATCATGGAACGTCACAAGCTGCAAGTGTACAAGCGCCGGGCTGAACGCTTGAACGTCTCACTGCTCGATATTCGTCAGGCGCATTTGGGCACCGACGGCGGAGCAAAATTGATCCGAAAACTGATCGCAGAAATGAAATCCCGGGGCGTGACATTCGCTCTGGAGGAAAACGTGCTCCACATTAATGCTGCAAAAAGGCTTATTGTAACGGATAAACGCGAGCTTGAATATAAAAATGCGGTGGTTGCCCCGGGACGCAGTGGATTCCGGTTTTTACAAAATGTGATGTCGAATAATAATATTGAATTTTTGGATAACATGGTTGACATTGGTATTCGCGTCGAAACCCGTATCGAGCATTATTCTATTGTCAATGATTATTACGATCCCAAATTTTACTTTCCCGGTGGAGTGCGAACGTTTTGCACAAACAGCGGCGCCGCGTTTGTGGTGCGGGAAAAGTACAATGGTTTGCACAATGAACCGTATTACAGCGTTAACGGGCATGCTTTTTCTACAGCGCACAAAGCTAACGGGCTGGTCAATTTTGCCATGCTGAAAACAGTGACCCTGACAAAACCCCTTGCTAGCGGACAAGAGTATGCCGAAATGCTGGGAAAGCAGGCCATGCTCATGGGCGGCGGTCAGCCTTTAATGCAGCGAGTTGGTGATTTCCGGCTTGGCAAACGGTCCAAGGCCGAATCATTTAATGATGATTTATTCGATTTTGAACCGACGCTCAAAGCGTGTACGCCCGGCGATATTAGTTTGTCCATGCCGGCGCGTATTTTACGTGCGATCTGGAAATCGATGAAGTATCTGGATACCATCGTTCCCGGTGTCATGCATCCCGGCACGATTATGTATTATCCGGAAATAAAACTCTATGCCAACCGGCCCACATTCATGGATGAGCACTTTCAGGCAACGCCGCACCTTTACCTTATTGGGGATGGGGCAGGAACAAGCCGTGGCATCACAGCCGCCTGGGCGAGCGGTATGCGCGCGGCAGAGGGGGTTTTGGCGGGGGGATAGAAAGGATATGCCATGCTTCAGTTGGAATTGGAAAAATCGGTTCTTAAATTGAGGTAGAAACAGACACCAGAATCAGGAGTAAATGGAATGAGTACTTTGGCGATTGAAGCATCTGCCTCAAAAGTATGGTTTGATGAATACAATATGTGGGTTGGTTTAAAGGATGGAAGACCAATTGTCTATTCCATTGGAATATTTTCCTCGTCTCCTGAATGCCAAGCCTTCTGAAAGAGAAAATTACGTATTAAGCGGAAATGGCACTGGTATTCATTGGGAAGAATTGGATGAAGATATTAGTGTTCCTGGACTCTTGCTGGGAAAACGGGATGTAACGCATGACAAAATTTCTCCAACCAAAACCCTCTTGGTAAATTCCAACTTTTTTTATATCTTTTTGTTGAATAAATTTTTTCTCTATAAATAACAATGGTTATGCCAATGAAAGTTGCCCTGTTTATCCCGTGTCTTTCCGAGCATCTTTACCCGCAATCTGCCTTGGATATGGTCAAGGTTCTAAAGCATGTCGGTGCCGAAATCGAGTATGTTGATGAACAAACCTGTTGCGGTCAGCCGGCATTTAATTCGGGTTATCGAAAAGAAATTGTGCCTGTTGCGGAACGTTTTATCGAGATGTTTCACGACAAGGAATGCGTAGTTGCACCTTCCGGCTCGTGCACAGCGATGGTGCGCAAATTCTATTATGACCTTGATATCCGCGACGAGCTCAAACCCGCTCGCGACGAACTGGCTGGCAAAATATTCGAATTTACAGAGTTTCTTATCGATGTGATGGAGGTTGACAAACTCGGCGGTTCGTTTCCGCACAAAGTGACTTATCATGATTCCTGCCACCTCAATCGTGAGTTGGGCGTGTACGAGCAGCCCAGAAAATTGATCCAAGATATCGCAGATATTGATTTTATAGAAATGTCACATTCCGATACCTGCTGTGGTTTTGGCGGCACGTTTTCTTACAAATTCAAGGAATTATCCATAAAAATGGTGGAACGCAAATGCCGCTACATCGAAGAGAGTGGCGCAGAGTATTGCATTGGCGCTGATGAAAGCTGCCTGATGAACATAAACGGCTATTTGCGCAAGCACAAAATGAACGCTCAAACCATGCACATTGCCACTTTGCTGGCAAAGAGCCTGAATCTTTAAGAGGACCATCTATGGAACTTCAACCTCGACTGACGAAACATTACATTAAAGACGCACTCAACAATGAGCGACTGCGTTCTGCAGTGGATCGAGCGACCGCGACGTCTGTTCAAAAACGTGATGAAAAAGTGGCAGAGGTGCCGTACTGGGAAGAACTTCGGCACCGGGCGCATTCGATCAAGCGTCAGGTGATCGAGAATCTGGATATTTATCTGGAAGCTTTTGAGACGAACGCGCAAAAGAATGGCGTCCATGTTCATTGGGCTGCCGATGATGAGAAAGCCCGACAAATTATCATCGATATTGCCAAAGAAAATGATGTCGAGACGATCGTCAAGTCCAAAAGCCTGACCACGGAAGAAATTTACCTCAATTCCTTTTTAATTGAAAATGGATTCGAGACGTTGGAGACCGATCTTGGTGAATACATCGTTCAATTGATGGACCAAATTCCGTCCCATCTCACGGCTCCGGCATTACATCTGGACCGAAAAGACATCGGCAACATTTTTCACGAAAAACTGGGCGTTGATTATACCGAAGAGCCGTCCGAATTGTTAGCCATCGCGCGCCATACGTTGCGGGAAAAATTTCTAAAGGCAGATATGGGCATCTCCGGTGTCAATTTTGGCATTGCGGATTCCGGTTGTTTTTGCGTGGTCGAGAATGAAGCGAATGCAAGATTGACCGTCGGCTTGCCCAAAGTTCACGTCGCGGTGATGGGCATGGAAAAATTGCTGCCCTCGTTCAAAGAATTAGGTACGTTTCTGAAACTGTTGCCATCAAGTGCCACAGGACAAAAACAATCTGTTTATGTTGATGTAGTTGGCGGTGCATTACGTCAACAATTGGGTGAAGGACCTGAAAACGTACACATCGTCATTCTCGATAATGGCCGCTCAAAAATTTTGGCAGATCCGCAATTGCGGGAATCGCTGTTTTGCATCCGCTGTGGAGCGTGCCTCAACATTTGTCCAATTTACCAACAAGTTGGCGGACATGCTTACGGCTGGGTGTACATGGGGCCGATCGGTGCTACGCTGATCTCACAATATCTCGGCAACTCCGAAGGACGCTATTCTCCCTTTGTGTCCAGTTTGTGTGGAGCATGTTATCAGCAATGTCCGGTACGTATTAACCTGCCGCATCATTTGCTCAAATTGAGGAATCAAATTGTGGACGACAAGAAAACGGGTCGGCTTGAACGCACGGGCATAAAAATGCACGCTTTTATGAGCCGCCATCCAAAACTGTACCGTTTTCTGACCTGGTTTCCGGGTAAATTTCAGCAGCTCTTGCCCAAAAAAATGGCGTTCCCGGCGCCGGGTTACACAAAGCATCGTCAATTGGGACGCTTTGATTCAAAAGGTTTCCGCAAACGTTTTTCGGAAATGCAGGATTCTAAAAAATAATTTTTGTAAAGGTCAAACATGTCAAGTCGCGATAAAATTCTATCAGCAATAAGAGAAGCAAAAAAAACAATGTCGCAGATTCCGGATGACCCGAATGTGGAAAGCAGCATTGCCAGGCAACTTAAAAACATTACCCCGGATTCTTATGAAGGATTGCGCGATCAATTCAAATTCGAACTGGAAAAAATATCCGGTGAATTCAATATTGTTAAAAATGAAAAAGAATGTGCCACTTCCATTGCCAAATTGTTTGCTAATAAAGAATATTCGCAGTTTATGGTCAGTGGTGATGAGCGTCCATTGCGCATTGCTGAACAGATCATTCAAAAAAACAATGCTCTTTCTTTTTCAAAAGCTGTAGATTTCGACTATCCTGAACGAAAAGACAAATTAGCGTCTGTGCCCGCTGCTATCATCGATGCTACCTACGCTGTTGCTGATACAGCGACATTGTGTATTCCGTTTCAGAATATAAAAAGTCATCTGCCCATTGTGCTGCCAGAGTGCACGGTTGCTGTCATTACGCCGGATCAACTCATTGCCAATCATTTTGAGCTTTTCGACCGTCTCACTCCTGACGAAGCGAAAAACATGGTGCTGGTGACCGGAGCGAGCCGCACAGCAGATATCGAAAAAATTCTCTTTTTGGGGGCACATGGACCGCGGCATTTTGTGGTCTATATGCTGGAGAAATGATCTTTGTTTAAAAAACGTCGTTTCATATATCTCGTTTAAAACCGCCTGACTTTTTCCCAGGCTCCTCAAAATTATAACAATTCACGGATAACTATCGGAGAGTGGAAATAATGAACAAGGCCTTTTACGATACCAAACAACAATTTAATACAGGAAACGACAAGGCTTATCTTTTTAAACTGGAAAATCTGGAAAAGCAAGGAATCGGCGCTGTATCCCGTTTGCCTTTTAGCATAAAAGTGTTGCTGGAGTCGTTGGTCCGGAATTATGATGGTTCGATAATAACCGAGGAAATTGTTAACAATCTGGCGAACTGGAATCCGACAAATTCCGGTACATTGGAAATTCCGTTCAAGCCGGCAAGAGTGCTGTTGCAGGATTTTACCGGCGTGCCGGCGGTGGTCGATCTGGCTGCCATGCGCTCTGCCATGAAACGGCTCGGCGGTGATCCTAAAAAAATTGAACCGCTCATTCCGTGTGATCTGGTGATCGATCACTCTGTGCAAACCGATTTTTACGGCACCTCCGATGCGGTTCAGAAAAACATGCGCATGGAATTTCAGCGGAATCAGGAACGCTATGAATTTCTAAAGTGGGGACAACAAGCCTTTCAACAGTTCAGAGTTATTCCGCCAGGGGTGGGTATCATTCATCAGGTGAACCTGGAATATTTTGCCCAGGGTGTTTTTGTGGATAAAGAAAATGTGGTTTATCCGGATAGTCTGGTTGGAACGGATTCTCATACTGTGATGATTAATGGACTTGGCATTGTCGGATGGGGCGTCGGCGGCATCGAAGCGGAAGCTGTCATGTTGGGACAGCCACTTTACATGCTGGCGCCGCCGGTGGTGGGTTTCAAGTTAACCGGTGAAATGCAAGAGGGCGTTACAGCGACTGATGTGGCATTGACGGTGGTTCAAAAACTTCGTGAAAAAGGTGTGGTTGGCGCTTTTGTCGAATTTTACGGACCTGGTGTGGACGCCATGAGCTTGCCGGACCGGGCAACAATTGCGAACATGGCACCGGAATACGGCGCAACTATGGGATTTTTCCCGCTGGATGATGAAAGCCTGAATTACCTGCGCCGCACCGGTCGATCCAAAAATCAGGTTCAGCTTGTGGAACGGTACGCCAAAGAGCAAGGCTTGTATCGCACAGACGATGGTCCACAACCGGATTATTCGGATCACGTGGAACTTGATTTGAGTACGGTTGAAGCATCGCTAGCTGGACCAAAACGACCGCAAGACCGCATCAATTTGCCGGACATAAAAGAGAGTTTTCTTAAATCATTAAAGGCGCCAATCAAAGACCGCGGTTTTGAACTTGATGATACTTCTATTCAAAAATCAGCATCCCTGAAAATGGATGGGGAAACGTTTGAGTTTGGTCATGGCAGCATTGCTATTGCTTCTATTACGAGTTGCACAAATACATCCAATCCAACAGTTATGCTTGGTGCTGGCATTTTGGCTAAAAAAGCGGTTGAGCGCGGACTCGCCGTGCCGTCTTTCGTGAAAACGAGTTTGGCTCCGGGCTCAGGCGCGGTGACGAATTATTTAGATAAAGCGGGCCTCACACTGTTTCTTGACAAGCTCGGCTTTCAGACGGTAGGGTACGGATGTGCAAGCTGCATCGGCAATAGCGGGCCGCTGCCTGAACCGGTCGCTGATGCCATTGAAGAGAATGACATTGTTGCGGCGGCTATATTGAGCGGAAACCGGAATTTTGAAGGCCGGGTTAATCCGTTGACAAGAGCAAATTATTTGGCGTCGCCGCCCCTTGTTGTGGCTTTTGCCATTGCCGGTCGAATGGACATCGATCTAACTACAGAACCGCTGGGCAAAGATCAGCACGGAAATGACGTGTTTCTCAAAGATATCTGGCCGACGACTCGGGAAATTATGGACCTGTTGGCTAAGAGTTCGGAGCCGGGCGTTTATCGGGACATCTATGCTGATGTGAATTCTCTTAATCCGGCGTGGAATTCGATTCAAACACTTGCAAGTGATCTTTATGAATGGCGCAAAGAATCCACCTATGTGCAGGAACCGCCGTTCTTTCAAAATATTTCTCCTAAAGTTCAGCCAATTCAGCCGGTTGAAAATGCGCGCGTTTTAGTTTTGCTGGGCGATTCGGTTACTACCGATCACATCTCTCCGGCCGGCGCTATCCCCAAAGACAGTCCGGCTGCGGACTATTTACGCAAACATGGAGTTAAAGAAGAGGACTTTAATACCTTTGGCTCCAGGCGCGGCAACGACCGGGTTATGGTTCGGGGAACGTTTGGCAATATCCGGTTGAATAATTTGCTTGTACCTGAGGTCGAAGGCGGAGTGACAAAACACTTACCGGACGGCGAACGCATGTGGATTTATGATGCTGCCATGCGATACAAAAATGAAAACACACCGCTCATCGTTATTGCCGGCAAGGAATACGGGACAGGCAGCTCGCGTGACTGGGCTGCCAAAGGCACGCTATTGCTTGGCGTCCGGGCGGTTTTGGCAGAAAGCTTTGAACGCATCCATCGAAGCAATCTTGTCGGCATGGGCGTTTTGCCGCTGCAGTTCAAAGATAATGAAAACGCCGAAATTCTCGAATTTGACGGAACAGAGTTGTTTTCTTTGCAACTGGATAATAACATTACAGTTGGCCAGGATATAGCTGTGAAAGCTGTTAAAGATGATGGACAGGTTAACACATTTTCAGTCAAGTTGCGGCTTGATTCGCCGGTGGAAATCGAGTATTATCGCAACGGCGGCATTTTGCACACAGTTCTGCGTCAGTTGTTCAGGAGTGGAAAACCGGATCCTTTAAATCAAAAATAACGAATCTCGAGCGGGTTCATTTAGAATGTGAGATATTTTGCAAACCGTTTTTTAACAAGTTTTGACAATTCATGAAACAAAAGTACGATCAATGAATTAAATTTAAATATTGGATAGTTTACGAACCGTTAAACGATGCACAGAAAACTCATATTTTCAGTTATCAATTTTCGTTCAGTCCCAAAAAAATCAAGGTAATCTCCGATAGTGAAGAATAAAAAAGCTGTCTCAAAGTCATATTTATCCGAAACAGAGCTTGTTCAGGAAGCCATCCATGGAAATAAAAAAGCGCTTTCAAAAATCGTTACTGATAACGAGCAATTGGTTTATAGTACAGCTTTAAAACTAGTCGGCAATAAACAGGATGCCGAGTGCGTACTGCAGGAAACGTTTTTAAAGGTATTTGAAGCCTTGCCGCAATTTAAGGGCAACTCATCGTTATCCACATGGATTTATCGCATCGCTACAAATTTTGCTTTGATGAAGTTAAGGGGCAATAAAAAAAACATGAGCGATATGGATCAGGTGGAACATAAAGTCAGTAAAGATGCATTACGGCTTTTCAACAGTTCCATAGGCAACAATCCTCAGCAAGCACTTGAAAATGAAGAATTAAAAGAACAAATGGACAAAGCCATTAACGAGCTTTCGCCAAAGTTTCGCAGTGTTTTTGTTCTCAAAGATATTGAAGGATTGTCTCTCAAAGAAATCGTGGATATTACGGGCATGAGTTTGCCTGCGGTAAAGTCCAACTTGCATCGTGCCAGATTATTTTTACGCGATAGATTAGCCGAGTATTCCGAACGCACCCAGTTTACACACTAACTTTTCTCCGGTCAAACCAAGGCTGGATAACGGTGGCATTGATTTCATTGTATGCTTTTCTTGCCGTGCTCATGTTTCTCTTTACTTTTTTGTATAATTTTTCAGGGGTAAAAAATTTTCCGGCAAAAGGTGCATAAACCTCTGCCTGGTATTTTATGGTATTCGGATCGAGGAGATCGCCGGAAAATACAGTTAATCGCGTTATGTTTCTAATTTTACGAAGAAACTCATAATCGTCTCTCAAACGTCTGACAACATTGTTATGGATACCGGGATTATTTTCAAGATTAAGCAAAAACCTATAATTTGAATATTCGCGATTTTCAGGATAAACGACGCGCAGCATCATGAGCAGCATTTCAATATCTCGCAACCCTCCCGGGTCTTCTTTAATATTGACACTATCGTGAATCTTTGTTCTCTTTTCAGCTTCTTTTTGGCGGTTGTCGACTTCTATTCTCATGGCCTGGACATAAGAAAAAGGCTCGTGAAAAACAAAAGGTTCGAGAATGTTCTGTTCAAAGGCTTCTTGCAAAATACTGCTGCCAACAACCATTCTTGCGCACAAAAGCTGAGATTTTTCAATAAAAGTGATCTGACCTTGTTGCATCAATTGTTTTAATTGCCCAAAAGTAAAGACGTATGAACCAAATTTTTCCAGCAAACTATAGTGGGGAATGATGCCGCTTTTAGCGATAAAGGAGTTGGCTTTGCCGCACATTTTTGTGCAATAATCAAGAATAGATTTGTCATCCGAGTTGAGTAGAATAAGCAAGTCATAGTCATCGCAAAAAGCCTGCTCCTGACCCTGCCCGCCAGTAACAAAAACGCCAAAAAGATCACCTGTGTTAACCATTTCCTGAATGCTGATGTCTGTTTCTTGCTTTATAAAGTCAAAGGCTAATCTTAAAAAATGGTCGGAAAAATCGGTGAATTGCCGTGCCACATGTTGTGCCGGAGAACCAGACAGCGACTGCAGACCAACACGAAAAAATTCGAAATCAAAAAAGTCGAGAATATTTTCCTTTTTTTCAGTCAACACCTGAGCGCGTTCTGCTTCAGCCAGACTGCCCCGGCCGATGAGTCTTAATCGCCGCGGATTGTTTAAATGATGTACATAATCGGGATTCTTGCTTAAGACATTTAACATTCGCCTCTGGAAATGAGCACTGCCGACAATCGATATGTTTAAAAAAGTGCGCATACTATCGTGCGCTTGTAATAATTCCCGACCCCAAAGATTGCGGTCCAGCCATGTACGGTACTTTCGGCGTTGACCTTCGGATAAAGTATTGATGTAATTGATAATCAAATCCGGATAGTGCAGAAAAACCACGCTGATGCGTTGTGTTTGTTCCGTCTCGTATCGAACACGTGTCAATACATCATCATTGAAATATTTGAAAAAATCTCGTTCCGTAAGAGTGTTCCGGTATTTGTAAAGCAAGATAGCAAACCGGAAGGTGGCAATGAAAGAATATCGGCTCCACTCGATAAAGCCTTCCTGGACGGTCTTTTTCTTATCAGGTGGGAGAGAGGCAAAGTCGTTCAACAAACGTTTCAGTAATTTAGCGTCTTTACTCTCAAAGATCGAGATAATGTCATCCCAGAATCGAGTTCCCCGAAAAAATTGTGTTTCCTGTTGGAAATGTACAGCCAGGTTTCCGATGCGTTTTTGTCCTGCGCCGGTGGCTTTTTTGTGGCGTAAAAGTTTACCAAAAACGCTTATAGATTTGAGATGCCGAACGGCTCTGGGCAGTAATTCTTCAATAATGTTTTTTGCCTGGTCGATATAATAATAATAATCGGTGAGCAGAAAGTGCTCTGCCGTTTCCGCACCGATACGTTTATAGCCCATCACCCCGGCCACCCGTTTCAAGTTTGCGGTGGCTCCTTTTTCGTTGATAAAAATATCTTCTTCCTGGACAATGAGCAATTGATAGAGATAACGAAAAATCTCCAAAAAAGTTAGCGAAGCTTCTAACTTTTCATAATTTTGGCGCCGGGTTTTATCCAGTCTTTTTAAAGAATGTATCATTGACCAGGCATTCACCTGGCGAAGTCCAGAGATTGTTTTAGCGGCAAACAAGGATGTCTTGATCATTCGAAGACCATCATCTTTTGGATTGAGCCGGTCAAAAGCAGGTACCCGGAGCAGGAAGGAGCGGGCCTCACCAATAATACCGCGCAAATAACCCTCATGAAATCTTGTATTAGTTGATTTTGAATTATAATAATAACGATTCACGACCTCGCGATTAAAGCGTTTGCGAAGGCTCAAACTGCCAAAAATACGCGCTGCTCCCAGCATTTCGGTTATGATCACAAAATCGTGGATTTCTTTGTCCAGGAGTGCGCAATATTCATCGATGGAAGCCGAATATGACGTATCGCTGCCAACATGCTCGGAAAGGTGAAAATGCAAACTGATCGCTTTTTTCAACATGTCCGCGTTTAACCGGCTGATTGCTTTATTGATTTCGTCGCGTTTTTGCGAACCGTCATCCACCACGCCAATATCGATATCGTCCTGGTCAGAACGGGTTCCCACGCCAAGAAAAACAAAAGAGTCGAATGTTTCTTTTGAAAGATACAAACTCAGAATGTGCTGCATATAAGCGCGTGTCAACTGGCGCAAATCGTGTCCCACGCGCAACATAAATGTTTTATAAACCGATAGCCTTTCTAAAGAGCTCATGACCTCAAGTTGCAAAGCATCGAGCGCGCTCAAGTTGAGATGCAGCAACTGAAGCGCAAAAAAGCAACCCAAGTAAACGCGATTTTCACGAACTGTTTCTCCTAATTTGGAGATAAGAGTCATTTCTTCATGGAAATCAGTGGCAGGAGTCCAGAGGTGAACGCTCTCGTGCAAGCCTTTCTCTTCCAGTCGGCGAACGAGCGCATCCAAATCCCTTTCCAATAAAAGGATATATTTTTGATAATGCTTGCCGAGTTCTTTGGAACGTGATTTTAATCGATCAAAATAATAGGACATAATGCATCTATTTTTTCTTATAATAGCAAACCCAAAGCCGAGATGCAAGAGAATTCGATGCGATTTAGGTCTCATAACGTAGGAACGAAATCATAATTATCTTGATTTCGACAACACATTATATTACATTTTTAAAATTTCAAGAAAGGAAAACTATGAACAGAACACCTCTTCTTATCGTTGTATTTGTTATCTCTCTGGCAGCACTCGTTTTATCCATCGTCGCAATTATCAATTTAAATAAAGTAAGAGATCTTGCCCTCTCGGAAATTGTGATCGAAGAACGCGATGCATTAAGCACACCTGTTTTGGACCAGGCAAGCCAGCAATATGGTTTTGTTACGATTTATGAAATCGATGTAACCAATATTTCTGGCCCGGATGTCAAATTAAACCGCATTCAAAAATCTCAGGAAGGATCGGGTTTTATCGTGCCGGTAAAAGAAGGCAAAGTTTTGAGTAAAAATTTGAACGCCAAAGCTTTTGTCTCTTCATATTCCATTTCTGAAATTAAAGAAAATCCAAAACGGCTTCGGGAACTGACGCGGGAGGAAATGGGTGATCGATATGAGACCCGGCTGTCTTTGAAAAGAGGTGAAAGCCGCTCCATTCGCGTTGGAGTATCTTTAGATCCTTATAATGAAAACAATCAGCCAGTAGCCGACCTTGTTCTCACTTCATTTGAATTTGTTTTTGATAACGGCAAATCGTATGTTTTCCGGCGTGGTTTTCCGGTTTATCCCCTGCAAAAACAAAGCCCCCGTTAAGGGGGCTTGCCGCTGTTTACATGACTTTAATTTCTTTTGCTTTGGTTTCTTCTGCTTTTTTCAAGGTGATTTTCAAAACACCGTCGTTATAAACAGCTTTGATGTCTTTTTGGTTGACTTTTTCCGGCAATGTGAACGAACGGCTGAACTGGCCATATGTACGCTCATTGACACAGCATCGTTCATCTTTTTGAATTTCATCAAATTTTCGTTCACCTTCGATTATCAGTTCATTATTCTGTATTGAAATGTTGATGTCTTTTTTGTTCACGCCGGGGAGGTCGATCCAAAATTCATAATTGTTTTCAGTCTCAGCCATGTCAACCGGTGGTTTCCATGTATTATTGTTTTCATAATTTTCTGTGTAATCGGTCAACATATCATTCATCATTTTGTTCACATAATATGGAAACAAATTTCTATTTTGGCGTCTGACGAGATACATAATCTCCTCCTTTTTTTATTTTTTATGCTTTATTATTTTTTGTATTCGTTCTGTTTATTAACAAACTGCGTGCCATAAAAGCAGAGTACCTATAAAATGAATATTATCAATTAATTAAATAATATTAATGCCAAAGATAACTGCTAAAAAAATCTGCCAGAAAAAATATATACCAATGCCATTATGTCAAAATGTATGACATAGCCTTGCCAAAATAGCGTGCAAGTTGTTATCATTGAGTGTACTTTTAGTGCTTTAGTGGCTGTCCTTTTTCTTGGCACGAAAACAAGAAAGCACAAAATTTCACCAAAAATACTATAGACGACTATATAAATAGATAATTATGAAACCTTTCCATAAACCCTGCATCAAAAGTTTGTAGGTGATTGTTATGGAAAGTGAAATCATTATAAAAAAATATTGTGGAAATGTGCCGGAACGAATAAAAGCATGCCGATCCCGGGAAGTTGCGGAATTGTTGCGAGATAGAATGTGTTCCGAGTTATCGATAGGTTGCTATAGCACAATGATCAATAATGCTTTAAGAGATTACGTTAATAAATTAATTAATGAGACCTTTGATAAAAATGGCAAGAATATTTATTTGGAGAAAAGAAATGATTAAAAAAACAAATATCCTGTTTGTTCTTTCAATGTTAATTCTTTTGGGAATTACGGCAACTTGTACAAGTGAAAGTGGCGATTCGGCGAAGAACCAACCCAGTGAATCACAAAGCCAGCAAGCCCAGGCTGCAACGGGTGAACAGCCTGCTTATGACTTTGAACTCGAAACATTAGAGGGCAAAAAAGTAACACTGGGCGATTACAATGGAAGCGTACTGATCCTTGATATGTGGGATACCTGGTGCCCGCCATGTAAGGCTGAAATTCCACATTTTGTCGAGCTTTATAATGAATACAACGATGATGGTCTGGAGATTTTAGGTGTGGCTTTTGGTCGTGAAGGACGTCAAGCTGTTGAAAAGTTTGTCAAGGATTATAATGTAAATTATACCAACGCTTTTGCCACCAAGGAAATTGTTGAAGGATTTGGCGGTATCCGCGCTATCCCGACAACTTTTATTATTGACAAAAACGGCAATATCCACCAAAAGCTGGTTGGTTATAATGACAAGGAGACATTTGAGAAAATTATCCAAAAGTTATTGTAAAAGTTGATTTGCCTGGAACAACAAATCAGAATATACGTTATATTAGTAACTCTTTTCATGATTCCTCCATAAATCATAAAATAAAAAGTCCCTGTTATCTTCAGGGACTTTTTATTGAACAAATCCTTTGGATTTTTCTAAACTTTTAAATAGATTTTAAAACTTTTCGATTTGGACCAGGATGTCCGGGAGTTATAAAAATGTATGTTTTAGAGGCGAGTGATTAAAAGTGAGTGAAAAAAAGCCGCAAATATTAAAAAACCGCAAGGCGTTTCATAACTATGAAATTATAGAAAAAATGGAAGCTGGTGTTGCGCTAAAGGGCACTGAAGTAAAATCTCTTCGAGAGGGACGGGCGAGCTTTAAGGATAGTTATGGCCGTGTTCTTGAAGGCGAACTGTGGCTCATCGGTTTTCATATCAGTCCCTATGAGAATGGTACTATCTATAATCACGAACCGGACCGGAATAGAAAATTGCTTTTACACAAACGTGAAATAAAACGCATCCGCGGTAAAATTGAAGAGCGGGGTTTAACTTTGGTTCCAACAAAGGTATATTTTAAAGAAGGATTGGCTAAAATAGAGATTGCCCTGGCTCGAGGAAAACACATCCATGACAAGCGCAAGGATATCGCCAGACGGGATATGGACCGGGATGCACAACGGGAACTTAAACACAAGTTTCGGGTGAAATTATAGCTTTTGGAGAATGTACTGTGGAGCCTGAAGGAGCAGCAAAGGAATTAGAAAGAAGAGGATTTGTTCAGCAGATAACAAACAAGGATTCGATGTACGAATTGCTTGCCAGGGAGCCAGTTCATTTCTACATCGGTTTTGACCCTACAGCAGACAGCTTGCATGTCGGTCATTTAATGGGCATTATGGCAATGTTGCATATGCAGCGTCATGGGCATCGTCCGATAGCCATAGTCGGCGGCGGCACGGCAATGATTGGAGACCCGAGTGGTAAAACTGAAATGCGGAAAATGATGACCCGGGAAAAAATAGAGTCCAATACTCAAAAAATTAAAGAACAACTTTCCCGGTACATCGATTTTGCACCGGATAAAGCCATCATGGTGGACAACTGGGAATGGCTTGGAAGTTTAAATTATATTCAATTTCTGCGAGACATTGGCCGGCATTTTAGTGTCAACCGAATGCTGTCATTCGAAACATATAAAAGGCGTTTGGATTCGGGATTATCTTTTTTAGAATTTAATTACCAGCTCCTCCAGGCATATGATTTTTATATGCTGTTTAAAAGATATGGATGCCGGCTTCAAATGGGCGGCGATGACCAGTGGGCGAATATTCTTGCTGGCACCGATTTGATTCGAAGATTGGCAGGTGTGGAAGCTTATGGATACACTTTCCCGTTGCTCACCACTGCATCTGGCGCGAAAATGGGCAAAACAGAATCCGGTGCTTTATGGTTGGATGAGAATAAAACATCCCCTTATGATTATTATCAATATTGGATAAATCTTGATGACCGGGATGTTTTTAAGTATTTGCATTATTTCACTGTGTTGCCAGTGGATGAGATTGACGCGATCTCTGATCTAACAGGAGCAGAATATAATATAGCAAAAACAGTGTTAGCGTTTGAGGCAACTGCCTTAACGCATGGAGAAGAAGCAGCAAAGAGCGCCATGCAATCTGCCGCAGCCGCATTTGGTGCCAGGGAAATACCGGCTCATTTTTTGTCGTCGAGTCGTATTCCGAGAGGCGTTCAAAATTTGAGTGAAACCGAAATACCGAGCGTCTCTGTTGAAAGAACAGTACTTTCTAAAGAACAACCCACGATCGTTGAATTATTAGGCGAGTACAAACTGGTGAAATCCAAAAGTGAAGCTCGAAGATTAATAAAACAAGGCGGAGTTTATGTCAATGGAGAACGCATTGTTAATATAGATGCTACCATTAATGAAGAAGCGATAAAAGATGGCAAGATTTCAATCAGACTTGGCAAGAAAAAGCATTATCATATTTTAGTAAAATCGTAAAATTATTGTTGCAATTCAGTTAAATATTATTTATATTAATAATTGTTCAAAAGATGAATTTTAGAGCCCCTGCTTCACAAAACCATTGACAATGGATAAAGAATTCATTACTTTAAGGGGCTTTGATAGAG
>CAZSMC010000050.1:0-30930 GCA_964607755.1 uncultured Cytophagia bacterium
AAGTCAATGAACTATCATTCTATTGCCCAGTTAAAACTCGATGAAAATTCTGTCATTTTCAATTTCTTAGTGACGAGGTGAATATTATTGTTATCTTGGGTGAAAGCTTTAATATTTGGGCACTAAAATGCCTATTAAAGAATCTCAATAATAACCCCGACTTGAAAGTCGGGGCTATAATATTGCCCCGAGCTTTAGCTCGGGGTTAAAGATGACCTCTCAACATAACGGGCTTTAGCCCACTTTTGTAATGCTGCAAAAATTTTCTCCCATCAGTGAGCTTTTACTTCCTGTCCGATATATTTCTTGATTCGTGTATATTAAATAAATATATTAATAGATTTAAAAAAACCCGTCAGGCAGCGGTGCCATTTTTGCATGCTGCCTTTTTTCATTTCACAAGAGTTTGTTTTATGATAAAATTAAAATACTTTTTTATGTTGTTCATTCTATTCACCGTGTGTGTGAGTTCCAGCGCGTCGTGGGATTTTGAGATTATGCCAGTTGATAAAGTTGAGCCCGGCATGACAGGCACGGGACGTACTGTTTTTTATGGCACCGATGTAGAAGAATTCGATGTCGAGGTGCTGGATATTATCACTGATCATTACCCGGATTTTGACGTGATTCTGGTGCGGCTCAGCGGCGATAAAGCCGAGAAAAACGGCGTGGTGAGCGGTATGAGCGGCAGTCCGGTGTATATTGACGGCAAATTGATTGGCGCCATTGCTTACCGTTTTGGTCAATTCCAAAAAGAACCCATCGCCGGTGTTGTGCCGATTGAATACATGATGGATGTCGCGGCACGGGATCAATATCACGACGAAGAATTGGCCTGGCGCAGCCAGGGTGATTCTCTGGGCTACCTCAACACTGCGCTGTGCGGGGCGAAAGAACATTTCTGGAGTCGAGTTCTCGAGCGGCATCTGCCCCTGCAAGAGTCCGGCAAAAGCTTGCAATTGATCCCAACCCCGCTGGTTTTTTCCGGTTTTTCCGGAGAAACCGTCCAGGCACTGAAAGATCCGCTGGTAAAGCATGGATTTCACGTTATGACCGGCGGCAGCGGCCGGGCAGGACACAGCGAACCCAAGCCGTTCGAACCCGGTTCGCCGGTATCGGCGATGCTCATTTCCGGCGATGCCAGTATTGCGGCTACCGGAACCGTGACTGCAGTGTCCGGAGACGCCCTTTTGGCATTCGGTCACCAGGTCTTTAATCTCGGACCGATTAGCTTGCCGCTCGCCCACTCCAGAGTGGTGTGGACTATTCCAAGCTACATGGCGTCTTCAAAAATGACCGTACCGCTCGAGCTGGCGGGAACATTTCGCCAGGACCGTATGGCCGGTTCGTTTGGCGATTTATCCATCCAGCCTTCCCTGGTGCCTGTCAGTGTGACCAATAAATCACCTTTTCATGAGCCCAAAACATATCATCTCAACATGGCCAATGACCGGGCGCTGAATAACTTGCTGCCTTTTTATCTGCAGATTGCGCTCATTCAGGCAATGAACGTTTCACGGCTTGCTGGCGGAACGTCTTCAGTGCATTTAACCGGAGCGGTCGAGTTGGCAGACGGCCGCCAACTTGAATTTGACGACCTGTTTTCATCTTCCAAGCAATTGGGATACGCGGCATCAGGAACTGATTTTAATCAGGCATCGAGTCTGGTGGCTTCTGTGCTGGGCGCGCTGATGGTCAATGATTTTGACGGGCCCGAGGTTGCCTCTGTTGATATTTGTTCCGAAACCATTCCCGGTCAGCGTAAAGCAACCATCCGTTCGGTGTGGGCTAACAAAACTGAGGTAGCACCGGGCGATACGATCCGCCTGACGGTCACGCTTCAGGACCAGGATGACAGGCAGCACACCATTACTAAAAACATCAATGTCCCTGAAAACTTACGTTCACGTTCCGCTGCTATTCTTATCTCCGGCGGCTCATTGTTGACGCAATATGAGATGCAGGTTAACCGGGCATTGTTTGTTCCTCATTCGTTCGATGGTCTGATCACGATTCTGGAAAACCGCAATAAATCGCAAAAGTTGTACATTCAGCTACGAGGCCGAGAAAACAGCATTGTATTGAACGGGAAACCCATGATGTCCATGCCGCCGTCGGTTATGCATGCCATGAGCACCCGTGCCACAAGCGGATCGGTCGACAGGTTGCGCGATCAAGCTGTAGCGGAAAAAGTAGTAGAAATGGATTATGTTGTCAACGGCATCAAACGTCTGCCAATAAAAGTGAAAAAACCGCAGCAAGCCAAAGCTCCGGAGGATGAGAAAAACAACGCGGCGAGAAAATATCAATTTTAAAGAGGTCTTGAATGAAAAAAATCAGTCTATGCATTCTTTTTTTTATGTTTGTAAACGTGTTTGCATCCAGCCCAACAATGGTTACCTATGACAAGCGAGTAGAGTTTGAACGCGGAACGCCTAAAAACGTGTCGATTATGGAAGACGGCACAATCAAACCGGCTCCGGCAAAGGCGACGCTCATGCAAACCAATTATCCGTTTGTGTGGGATATTGCATCCGACAAAAAAGGTACGCTATATTGCAGTGCCGGCAATAAAGGAAAAATCTATCAAATATCGAATGGTGATACCTCTCTTTTTTATCAATCGGAAAAAATGGTCATTTATTGCCTGGCTGTGGATTCGAAGGGGCATGTCTATGCCGGCACATCACCAGATGGCAATATTGTTAAAATTTCAGCACAAGGTTCGAGCATTTTTTACGATCCTTCTGCAACCTATATTTGGGATTTGGAATTCGATGACCGTGACAATTTGTATGCCGCTACTGGCAATACAGCGCAGGTGCTAAAGATTGATGCCAGCGGCTCTGCTAAAGTTATTTTTACAAGCGATGAGCAGCAACATATCAGAGCTCTGGCGATAAAAGGAGACACAATTTACGCCGGCAGCAGTGGCGAAGGATATGTTTATCAATTCGAGGACGGAAAAGAACCATTTGTTGTTTATGATACGAAAATGGAAGAAGTGCTCGATCTTTTTGTTACAGATGAGAATGTGATTTACGCCGCAGCTATGGATGAAGCGATAATGCCATTTGCCGGGAGAGCTATGGAGACCAGCCAGGCTGCCACAAACGGGAGCACAAATGATAGTAATGATGGCCAGACCCAGGATCAGAAATCAGTGCAGGCAGCGTTGTTCGACCGGCTGGCATCGGTTCCTACATCTCTGTTCAGGATTTCGCAGGACGGCTATGCCAAGGATTTGTGGGGGGGCAAGGACGATGTTATTCAGAGTATTGCGCCTTACAATGGTGATGTGATTGTCGGCTGTGGCGGCAATGGCAAAATTTACCGCGTTTCTCCGCAAGGCGATCTATCGCTGCTTTACAAGCTGGATGAAACTCACGTGACCGCGCTTTATAGCAAAAAACCCGACCGTCTTGTGATTGGGACATCGAATTTGGCGACTGTGTACCAATTGGAAAAAGACAATGCCAAAAATGCCGTGTACGAATCCGATGCCATTGACAGCGGGATTAGCGCAGAGTGGGGGACGCTGGACTGGGACGGAAATGCATCATCACCAGATGTGACATTTCAAACGCGGTCGGGCAATACTGAACAACCCGGAAAGACCTGGAGCAAGTGGTCATCGATTGACAAAGACGGCAATGTGTGGCGTATCCAGAGTCCGCCGGCGCGTTTTGTGCAATGGAAAGTTGAATTCAATGAGCCCGATGCGAGCCTCAAAAAAGTAAAATTGAGTTATCTGCAGAAAAATTTAGCGCCTCGAATTTCAACAATTTATATTCATTCTCCGGGTGTGTATTATCCGGATCAGGATAAAGATAAGGATAAAAAAGGCCTGGTTATGCCAAAATCGCTGAGCAATAAAAAAGAACAGCAGGGCTACCGGAGTGTTGAATGGATTTTTAATGATCCCAATTATGACGGTGTCCAGTTTTCGGTTTATTTTCAGCGCCAGGGAAATGAGCACTGGCGGGAAATGGCGACTGAGTACCAGTCCAATGTTTACTCGTGGGATACGCGCTTCATGGCAGATGGAAAATACCGGGTCAAAGTTATTGCCAGTGATTCACCAGTCAACCCTGAACATCGCGCCTTGACTGGTGAGAAAATATCCGATCCGTTTATCATTGATAATACGGCACCGGTTGTCAAAGATGTGAACAGAACTGATTCCGCAATTTTTTTTACTGTTCAGGATGAATGGCATCACATTAAAAGTGTTCATTACAGCATCGATGCGAAGGATTGGAAAGAAATCTATCCCAAAGATGGTATTGTGGATTCTAAAATAGAGCTCTTTGAGCTAAGAGCTGAACGTCAACATCAGGTCGCTATTAGAGCCAAAGATGCCATTGATAATGTGCACGTGTTTCATGTGAACGGAGAGTAATGAGTCACGCTGAACAATCGCCGAACAATTTGCACCAGTTTTTACGTTTTCTTTCGGATAAAAATCGTCTTTTAATCACGACGCATTTGAATCCAGATGGCGACGCACTGGGCAGTCAGCTTGCGTTAGCTGCTTTTTGCCGGTATCACAGCAAAGAGGTCAAACTCATCAATGTGGACGCGACCCCGCGATTTTTTCGCTTTCTTGATCGTCAGAATGAGATTGAGCAGTATGTAGCCGGACGTCACAACCCAGTGATCCGCGGGTGCGATGCCGGCATCATTGTGGATGTGAGTGAATGGCAGCGCATCGGCAGGCTCGGCAATGCGCTCGCAAAGCAGCAACTGCCTATGGCGTGCATCGATCATCACATCAACAAAAGCAATCATTTTGATGCCAGTATCATTCGTCATGATGTCTCTTCTACCGGGGAACTCGTTTACGAGCTTTTCAGAGAGACCAAAACGCCGTTCACTCCGGTCGTGCTCGATGCGCTGTACACATCGATTCTCACAGATACAGGTTCGTTCCGGTTTTCGAACACCACCCCAACCACGCATCAAATTGTAGCCGATCTTCTTGAAAAAGGTGCTGATTTTTCAAAGGTTTATCATGAAATTTATGAGAGTGACTCTCCGGCACGAGCCCGATTAAAGGGTCGCTTGCTCTCAGATATTCGATATGAAAAGGATGGAAAGCTGGCATGGTTTGTTTTGTCCCAGGAACTGCTCAGGGAAACCGGTGCTGAAATGTGGGAGTCCGAAGGATTTTCCGATCTGCCCCGGAGCGTGGTTTCTGTGGAAATGAGCATTATGTTCATAGAATTGCAAAACGGCGAGTGCAAAGCCAGTTTTCGTTCAAAAGGAAAAATTCCGATCAATGATCTCGCTGCCATTTTTGGCGGCGGCGGGCATCGCTACGCGGCTGGCGCTTCGTTTGATCGCCCCCTGAATGAGGTGATAAAAATGGTGCTGCCAATTGCCAAGGAGTATTTCGAATCCGTAACAGTACAGTCATACTGAACACAGGAATGCATTATGGCTGAACAATTGTCTAACAAATTACACTCTTTTTTCAAAGTGTGCAAGGAGCTATCCACCCATCACAGTCCCCACAGCGCTGAAATGCGTTTCTTAAAAGAATGCGAAAAACTGATTCCTTGCCATGCAATGCTAGTCTTTTACCGCAACGGCAAAAGCGCCAACTCTTTCACAGCCCGTTCATTGCAGAAAAGCCAAACAACGGGAAAAAACATTCAACTCCCGGAAAAAGACCCGGCTGTTTCCAGATGTTTTTCCGAGCGCATCAGTCTGTCGCGGATTTCCCCGGAAAATCCGATTTTATCTTTTATTAAAGCCGAATTACTGGTCCCGCTCTCGTCAGTCGATGAAGTATTTGGCTTTTTGTATTTCGCCCGTTCTACAGAAAACGAGTTTACTGATGAGGAAATTCAAATCGCCGAGCACGCTGCCTGTTTCCTGGCACTCATGCTGGAACGTAATTACTGGCGTATAAAATCGAAAAAGAAAAAACATGTCCAGCACGAAAAAAAAGTGCGAGAAATCTCTCCAAACCAGGAGAATGTTACAAATGCGATGGATTTGTCATTGTGGGCAGCTTTGCAATGCGGCAGCTTGAACGATACTGTTAAACGGGCTGCTCAGGCAATTCATACTTTTATCCCATTCGATTATTTTTCTGTGACGTTGTTTGCCGCACAGGGCGGCGAATCGCATCGTCTTGAGCTTTGCACAAAAGCAGTTCATGAAAAGTATAAAAAAGATTTTGAATGGCAGCCTGTCAAGGATTCTCAATTTGGCTGGCTTGTGCGAACTCGCCGGCAGAAAAATCAGCAGCAGGAGGGACTCGCATTCTCATTGCCAGTGCATAAAAGTTTTATGCTTTTGCGGGGTGACTCGTACACCGGCAACTGGGCGGTGGCACGAATTGTTAATAAACCTTTTTCCGATAAACACGTATCAATATTCAAATCGCTGTCCAAACGGCTGGCTTTTTTGTTTGAAAACTCGAGACAATTTGAAAGCAGAGATTTTACAGCCCACCAACTGATTCGAGCTGCTAAATTGAATAACGAATAAAAGCAATTTTATTATTGGGAAGAATCATGGAAAAGCACGTAACAATCGTTGCGATTATTAATTTAGCGTTTGGCTGTATTAAGCTTTTTTTGGGTTTATTTGCTTTTGTGATCATTGCCGGAGGAGGACTTTTTTCCGGTGATATAACAGCCATTGCCATTACAAGTTCAGTGGCAATTGTTATTGCCGCATTCTTTATCATTTTAGCGGTTCCGGAAATTATCGCAGCATTTGGCTTGTTCAAATACCGGACATGGGCGCGCATTCTCACGCTTATTATAGCTGTCATTGACCTGCTGCAGGTCCCGATCGGCACCCTCATCGGCATTTACGAATTATGGGTCATGCTGGATGACCGGACCACTGCTCTATTCTATCCTGATGAAAAAAGCGGCGCTTGAGAGCGCCGCTGTTAGCAGAGGGATTTTTGTTCTAAAACTTTTCATCGTATTTCGTCCACAGCATATCACCCAGGTACCAGGCTTTTTCCACTACCCGGTTGCCCCAGGTCATAGTGTGATCAGTCAAAAAGTCGCGGGCTTTGTCCTGGTCTTTTTTCAATAACTCAAGGGCTTTGTTTTCCACCTCTTTTTGTTCATCGAACATTTTTTCTTGCATTGGTTGCCAAACACCGGTTACGTCGTGACGCATGTCTCCCCAGCGCTGGGCAGTCAGGGTACCGAGTCTGTTGAACGCCCACCAGGCGCTGTCGCGGGTAAAACCGTTCACCCGGCCGGGTGTTTTATAAGATTGCGGTACATCCTTGACGCTGCAGTAGAACGGTACGTAAATTGAGCTTGCCACGTTATCGAGCGCCATCCAGACCACGCCGCCGATTTCATCTGGCAGCCAGTCACGCGACTGGGTGATGGTGGCGTACATTGTATACCAGCGCGCAATGGTACGCTCGCCGCGCCAGCCCCAGCCGCCGTTGATGTTAAAGACTTTATTCATATCATAAGGCATAAAAGGATTGGCCAGCGGAGAAATGACAGTATAGCCGCTGTCATCTGTGACTGTAATGTTTTTAATGAAATTATAATCAGTTCCTTCGTAATAATCCTGAAAAATCGAGACCATCTTTTCAAGAGTAACCAGCGTGTCTGGTTTTAGTGAGAATGGATAGTTTTCCTGTTCCGGATTCAGACCGAGAGAAGGAGCGACCAGGTCGAACACGCGCCATTCACGCCGGCGTGCAGCCATGGAGTATCTGCCGTCCGGTGCATAAGCGTAGCAAAATTCAAGAGGCCCGTCTGCTGGATTCCACCAGCCACTGTCCTGAGCTACCTTTGTGAGATTGTCCGATGCCATAAAAAAATCGGCATCGTTCAAGTCGACCTGCCGTATGCGGCTGGCATTGGCGTTGACAGAAATATGCTCATCAGGGACGCGCTGTGCTGCCCAGATGGCGCCGACGTTTCCTGCTCCCGGCCCGACGATTTCCAGATGCCACACTTCGCGAGTATCCGCAATGGTCAGGCATTCCCCGGCATCGTTCCAGCCGTATTTTTTCAAGAGGTCGCCGGTCAATTCCAGGGCTTCCCGGGCCGTGGCGCAGCGTTCTAGCATAAGTTGCACGAGCTGCTGACAATCGATAAGACCTTCATCAGATTGCAGCGATTTACGTCCGCCAAACGTCGATTCACCAACCGCAAGTTGGTGATCATTCATGCACGGATAAGCTGTGTTTATAAAACCAAAAGTTTTTTCAACCTGCGGAATTTTACCGGTAGGAACTTTTTTATAAGTCGGCATGGCAAGAGAGTCGTCATTTGTTCGTTTTAAAAGCTGAACTTTATCACCAGGTTCATGTTGCTGCGGTTCCTGGATGTCAAGCCATGAACGTGTCCGGTGGCTGTCGCAGGTGTGCGAGGTTCCGACCCAGCCCGTATCCGAAGCTTTGCGGCCAACAGTAATCGATGTACAACCGTCAGGGTACCCGCCTTCCCAGTCTGCGCGCGAGACACGGGCATTGGTTTGCAAGAAAGCAGTCAATAGAATAACGAGTGATGTGATAACGTATTTCTGCATAGCAGCTCCTTTGTGTTTGATGAAAACGCTAATTTATTATTGTAAACGGAGAATTAAAAGAAAAAAAACCAGTCTTTGAAGAAAAAGTTTCGAAAATATTGAAACATTCAGTTTAGGATCAACTGGGAAAAAGATATCCCTTTTGCAGAAAAGGTTTTGATAAATTCGTGTATCTTGACTTGAAAAGTGGATTATTTTTGATTAATTTAACGTTCTTTAAATGATATTTTTTTACTACTTTTGACTTGTCGCAGAGATACAAGATTGAATGTATCCTGTTCATAGATTTTCTGGATATTATAGCCTGGAAAGCTGGATTTTTTAAAGGAGGTATCTCATGCAAAAATATAATGTTCATTTTCTGGATCGATACCCCGTGGCAAAAGGTACAATGGCTTTCGAATTTGAAAAGCCGGAAAATTTTACTTTTCAGGCAGGGCAATATCTTTCACTTGCTTTGCCGGAATTGCTTTATAAAGATGACCGCGGTGAAATCCGAACCTTTACCATTGCGGCAGCACCACACGCCGAGACTTTGCTCATTGTTACCCGAATGACTGGCAGCGGATTCAAACAAACGCTGGCAGAAATGCCGCTAAAAACAGAGGTGTCCATTAACGGCCCAATGGGGGAGATGACTCTGGATGAAAATGCACCCGCGGTCTTTCTTGCTGGCGGTATCGGCATCACACCATTTCGTTCTATCATTTTGGAATTGCTTCATATTGGTCAAAAAGTACCCATAACTTTGCTCTATTCCAACCGCAACCGGAATGTGGCAGCGTATCATTCTCTGTTTGTTCACATTGCAAATACGCAATTACAAAATTTTACCTATGTGCCGACCTTGACCGAAGATGATCCCAGAAATAAAAAATGGCCCGGTGAACGCCGGCTGTTTACCAGCGATTTTATCCACGATTATGTAAAGAACATGTCCGAGTCAATATTTTACATGAGCGGACCTCCGAATCTTGTCAATACAGTGACAAAAACTCTCAGTGACATGGGAATTGCCGATGACCATATACGCTCCGAATCTTTTTGGGGATATGAATGAATCACAAAAGAGTTTGTTGAAAGTGTGACCGATTACGGAATAATTGAATTCCAAATACGTTGTTTTATTCTATCAGCACTAAGCCCCGAATCTTTTGAATGAGGCCAGTGCAAATAAATTCATGCAAATTATTGTCAATCCCTGGATGATAAACAGGAAAATACACCGTGAACATAAATGAAATATCGGCAGGACTTGATATTGGTTCTGTCAGTGCAAAAATCGTAGCGCAATATCTAAATAACAGTGCTGAACTACCAGGTTTTTTCTGGATTGACCGTCATCGCCATCTTTTGGCCGGCACGGTAAGAGTGCTGGGGAGCCCGGTCAATGCAGCTCACCGTCTTTTAAAGAATCTTTTTTCCATCATGCCTCCGCAAACCGCTCTTAAACTGAAAATTACTGGTTCCCAGGGGAGCCTGGTCGCAAAGCAGTTGAATGTGCCCATTGTCAACGAATTCAAAGCAATAGCGCGCGGCACTGTCGAGCTAGTCCCCGAGTGCGAAACCATTCTTGAAATTGGCGGAGACGGTTCGCGGTATCTGAATGTTTCATACGATAAAAAGACAGGCGAGCTCTCCATCCTCGATTATGAACGCAATGGCGAGTGCGCAGCAGGGACTGGTTCGTTTATCGATCAGCAAGCCGTGCGGTTAAAATACGATGTTAATGAGATCGGTCCGTTGGTCATGGACACTGCCTCGTGTGCTTCGATTGCTGGCCGGTGTTCTGTATTTGCAAAGTCGGATATGATTCATGCCCAGCAAAGAGGGTTCTCACCCGGCGCCATTTTTAAGGGGTTATGCGAAGCGGTAGTGAGAAACTATAAAGGCACGGTTTTGCGCGGCAAACAACTCAACGGCACCGTCGCTTTTGTCGGCGGGGTCGCTGCCAATTCCGGTGTAGTGCAGGCAGTGAGATCAATCTTCAAGCTCGAAGATGATCAGCTTATTGTACCAAACGGTCATTCCTGCGTGGCTGCGCTGGGATGCGCTGTGCTGGCGGGAGGAACACGTGTAACTCTAGAGGACGTTTCCAGGCTGTCCACGAACAAAGACTTTTCAAAACCTGTTACTTCCTATCGCAAACTGGACAGCACAAATGTGATTTTTGAGGCAGCCAGAGACTCTGATGGCAAGGATTTCGAGTTTCCACGGCCTGTCTTTCTTGGCATTGATATCGGTTCAGTAAGTACGAATCTGGTGCTGCTCGACGTTGAAGGTCATGTTGTGGATGAAATTTACACCTCCACCCAAGGCCGGCCGGTCCAGGTGGTGACTCGCGAATTGAAATATTGGCAAGAAAAATGGGGGAGACAGATCAAGGTGCTTGGCGTCGGGACAACAGGTTCTGGACGGGAACTGATCGGAGAACTGGTCGGCGCCGATTGTATTCACGACGAAATTACAGCGCACAAAACTGGCGCCGATGCGGTTGCTAATAGAACCGGCAATCACGTGGATACGATTTTTGAAATTGGCGGTCAGGATTCCAAGTTTATTTCCATCGAAGACGGCATTGTCGTAGATTTTACCATGAACGAGGCCTGCGCTGCCGGCACTGGCTCTTTCCTCGAAGAACAGGCTGTAAAACTTGGCATTTCGATAAAAGATGATTTTGCCCGGCTGGCTCTGGCATCGCAGCACCCGCTCAAGCTGGGCGAACGCTGTACGGTTTTTATGGAAAAAGATGTGACCGCTTATATGCAGCAAGGCCATTCTGTAGAAAATATAACCGCTGGATTGGCTTTTGCCGTAGTGCAGAATTATTTAAACCGGGTTGTTCGCGGCCGAAAAATTGGCGACAATATTTATTTTCAGGGAGGAACCGCTTACAACCGGGCCGTTGCGGCGGCGTTTGCTACCACTCTTGGCAAAAAGATTACTGTGCCCCCTCACAATGGCGTAATCGGTGCGATTGGCGCCGCGCTACTGGCACAAAAACATATGCACGCTTTTTCCACCGACTCCCGGTTTCGCGGTTTTGATCTTGAGCAAGTTGATTTTAACATCAGGCATTTTACCTGTAAAGGATGTTCCAATCACTGCGAAATGCAAGAGGTGACCATTGAAGGTGAAAGAACGTATTGGGGCGACAAGTGTTCGGACCGGTACCGGAAAAAACGCAAGGTAAATCAAAAACCGGTTATCCCTGATCTTTTTGAAATTTACCATAAAACGCTTTTGGGAGAACCAGCCGCACCGAATGGCCTGGATATCAAAATCGGAATGCCCAGGACGTTTTCCTTTTACGACCGGTTTCCGTTTTGGCGAACCTATTTCGCGCATTTGGGAGCCGAATTGCTGCTCTCGGATGCCACCAGTCACCACGTGGTTGCACATGGACGTGAATTGTGTATCGCTGAACCGTGTTTCCCGGTGGTCGTCGGACATGGCCATGTGGTCAATTTACTGCAAAAAAATGTGGATTTTGCCTTTTTCCCGGTCGCTGTCAATGCTGAAACCGACACGCCAGAACTTTTTTCCTGGTATTGTCCGTGGGGCCAGACGTTGCCACTGGTCATTAAAAACAGTCTGGCATCTGATGAGCAGCGTGAAAAGCTGCTTTCACCGGTCATTCGTTTTCGATACGGACGTCAGCATGTCAAGGAAAAGCTTCACCCAGTTGCCAAAGTTCTGGGCGTGTCTAAAAAACTCAGTGATGTAGCGGTCGATCGGGCTTATGAAGCACAATCGGTTTTTCAGCAAAATATCGAAAAAAACGGTCGCAAAGTATTGGACTATTTGCAGCGAGCTGGCGAACCCGGGGTAGTCATAGTTGGACGGCCCTATAATATTTTTGATTTTGGCGTCAACTTGAGTGTGCCGGACAAATTGCGCGAGTATTATGGCATCAATGTGATTCCCATGGATTTCGTGCCGTTTAAAGGCATCGACATTCAGCATGTGCACGAAAATATGTTCTGGCATTACGGTCGCCGCATTTTGCAAACCGCGGTTTATGTCAGCCGGTTCGAGCATTTGCATTTGATTTATCTGACTAATTTCAAGTGCGGCCCGGACTCGTATATCAAGCACTTTGTTCGTGATGCCCTTGGTGAACCGTTTCTCACTTTGCAATTCGACGGCCACGGCAACGACGCCGGCATCATGACCCGCTGCGAGGCGTTCTTACAGAGTAAAGGATTGTTGCGGGAAAGGAAAACTGATTTGAGGAGTGAGATTTTAAATGTTAAAAATTGAGGCCTTTAAAAGCCACTGATAGACACAGATTAAACACTGATGAAAAATGGAATTAAAACATCAAGAGATAACCAGAGATATAATAGGATCAGCATTTGAGGTCTACAATTATCTTGGTTATGGATTCTTGGAAAAAGTGTATCAAAGGTCTTTGCAGGTTGAATTATTAAGACGAGGTCACGCAGCACAACTGGAATATCCCTTGAAAATAAAGTTCAAAGATGTTATTGTCGGAGAATATTTTGCTGATTTGTTAGTTGATGAAAAGGTTATAGTTGAATTAAAGGTTTCTGCTGAATACAATCCAAAAGACGAAGCACAATTATTAAATCAGTTGAAAGCAACCGGCATAAAAGTCGGATTGTTAATAAATTTTGGCCGAGAAAAGGTAGAATTTAATCGCTTTGTTTTTTAATATCCGAGTTTCATCAGTGTAGATCAGTGGCTTGATCAAATTTGAAATTTGTTATTTCACAATTACGAAATCTTGCACATAATCAGAAACAAAATCAATATGAATACCCAAAACACCTTGCGCCAAAGAACCCTCTACATCCCGCAAATGTCCTACGAAGGTGCCGCATGCATGGCTGCGGCGTTTCGGTCGATTGGTGTGGATGCCAGACCTTCGCCTAACGGTGACGAACGAACGCTCGAGCTGGCGCGGAAATATCTGTCCGGAGATGAGTGTCTGCCCCAGTTGGTTGTGCTTGGTAATTTTCTCAAAGTGACGGAACAACCGGATTTTGCGCCGGGAAAAACCGCATTTATGCTGCCGACCTCCAACGGTCCGTGCCGGTACGGGCATTATCTGCCATTGACCCGAAAGATTTTCCGCGATCGTGGCGACGGCGTAATGATCTGTTCGCCAACCAGCGCTAACGGTTACAAAGACATTGGCGAAGAAGCGCAGAACCTGGTTCGCACCGGCTGGCAGGCTGTCATTGCCTCGGACATCTTGCGCAAAATGCGCAATCTGGTCCGGCCGTATGAAATGCAGCCTGGAATGACAGGTCAGGTTTTTCAAGATGCGGTAGACAGAGTAGGACGAGCGCTCGAGCTCCGGAATGTTACTCATGCTCAGCGGCTTGAAAAGCTCGTTGAGGCTTTGGAAGAATGCCGGGACGCGTTCCGAAATATTCCGGCGGACAAATCAAAGGCGAAACTTGTCATTGGCGTTGTCGGCGAAATCTATTGCCGGCACAACAGCTTTAGCAACAACAATATTGTGAAATTGATTGAAAAATATGGCGGGATCGCCTGGGTGGCGGATATTTCAGAATGGGTGTGGTATGCCAATGACGAGGAAGAAATCCGGCTCAAAGATATGAAGAAAGGATTTTCGTTCCAAATGCTGGGATGTAAATTACGCCAGGCCGTTATGCATCACGACGAGAAAAAGATGATGGATTTGTTCATAAAGGATTTCCAGGGCTTTGAAGAACCACATCATGTACGGGAAATTCTGGAACTGGCACGGCCCTATCTGCCGAGGGAAGGTTCAAATGGCGAAATGGTCATGAGCATGGGAAAGGCGCTATGGGCGCACAAAAAAGGCGCTGCCGGTGTGATTGATATCAGTCCGTTTTCCTGTATGAACGGCATTATCACTGAAGCTGTTTATCCGCGAGTGAGCCGCGAGCACAACAATTTTCCGATTCGTGTTTTCTATTTTGACGGCAATCAAACGTCAATCGAAAGCGATCTGGAAATTTTTATTGAACTGGCGCGGAATTATCAGAAAAGACAAAAAATGATTAAATGAAAAAGAGGTGTTTGAGTGAAATTAATTCTTTTACGAATGCTCATCATAACGGCAATTTCCGCTATTCTTGGATTCAGTGCCAACGCTCTTAATCCGAATGGAGTGAACATCGGCACACGAACCGTGGAGTCTGGTGGAATACCTGATACACTCCGGTCAGGACTGCCAAGTGAACCACCAGAAGAGCCGCTGGTTATCGGTAAACAGGCTGTCAAAGCACTGATGAACGATAATAATGCTGTTTTGATCGATGCCCGCCTGCCGGACGAGTTTAAAGAGGATCACCTGGCTGGCGCGATAAATATCCCATTCGAAAGGCTTGGCAGCCATATCGAACAAATTGATGGGTTGCCAAATGACAAGTGGCTGGTGTGCTACTGCGGCGGACCGCCGTGCGACCTGGGTGAAATGCTGGCCTATGAATTGTTCAATATGGGATTTCAATATGTGGCGATCTATCAGTCCGGAGTAGATGACTGGAAAAAGACCGAGGACGTGGAAAAATGAAAGAGAAAATGATGAGCATTATCCATACGATTGTACGCTTGATTTTGGCAGTGCTTTTTATTTATGCCGGTATCACCAAGATAATAAATCCCGCTGATTTTGCTTCGGATATCGACAATTATCTGATTCTGCCATATTTTTTCGTCACGTTTGTGGCTGTCATTCTGCCCTGGATGGAAGTGATATGCGGCGGTCTGTTACTGGCCAACCGTTGGGTACAGACGAGCAGCCTGCTTGTTTTATTAATGATGACTGTTTTCCTGATCGCCATTGCCTCTGCCATGGTCCGCGGCCTTGACATTGAATGCGGCTGCTTTGCCACCGGCGTAACCAAAGTCGGCCTGCCAAAATTGATCGAGAATGTTTTTTTGTGGGTTGGGGCTTTTTTTGTGTTTGAGCGGGCGGGAAGGTGAGGAGCGAATGACAAATTTAAAAGCTAGCAGGAGAGGAGTGAAAGTGATGACTTTCGAAAAATGTCCTCTATGCGATGCAGAGTATCACCGGATAAATTCTAGGCGTTTCAAGGAAAATATTAAAAATCAAGAAGGGGTAATTTAAAAAATTTCTATCTCTTCTTCATCAAATTCTAATGGTTCTTTAGGAATGATTTGACCTTTTCTATAAATTCCTCTAATCGTTTTATACATTATCCAACTCCCAATAAATATCTGAAATGTTGCTGTCGATTTTATCAAAATTAATAAAAATGTTAATCTTAAACAAATGCATTTTATCAAGATTCTTTAGCATCTGAAACACGGATAGTAATATGCTCATAAGAGTATGATCTGTGTGGATCGGTGGCTCATTTTTTGAGGTTAAAAAAATGACTATATCGAAATGTTATAAAATCAATTTTTTAAAATTGTCCTGTTTTCACTCTTTTATAAACCGGTCTTTAATCCGCATCATATAATCAAAAGCAGCATCGTGTTCATTGGGAATGTCGCCGTTCAGGATAGCTTCCTGAATGGCGTTTTTAATTTTGCCCACCACCGGCCCCGGTTCGAGTTCGAGCTCCCGCATGATCTCATCGCCCCGCACCGGCGGTTGAAACTGCCGGATTCGGTCCTTTTCCTCAACCTCGGCAATGCGCTGCACCACGTGATCAAAATTGGCAAGATGCTTTTTCACCCGTTTCGGATTGCCCGATGTAATATCTGCGCGGCATAATGTGATGAGATCGTCAAGATGGTCCCCGGCATTGAACACCAGCCGGCGAATCGCGCTGTCAGTGACCCCTTCCTCGGACAGATGAATCGGCCGCAAGTGCAGGCGAATCAATTTCACCACGTAATCAATCATGTCATTGGACAATCGCAGTCGGCGACCAGTGCTCTTGAACATGCGCGCACCAATTTCCTCGTGCCCGTGAAACGACCAGCCGCTGTCCGGATGATATGCTTTGGTTGCAGGTTTGGCAATGTCGTGAAAAAGCGCTGTCACCCGAAGCTTGATATCATCGGACATGCTGGCAACATTATCCACAACCTTGAGTGTATGATCGAACACATCCTTATGCCGGTGCGTGCCGATCTGATCGACGCCCTTGAGATTGTGAATGTCCGGCAGCACAACCGGCATAATGCCGGTTTCTTCCATCAACCGAAGACCGATGGATGGCTCGGGCGTGGTCAGTATTTTCAGCAGCTCGTCTGTGATGCGTTCCTGGGAAATGATTTTAAGCCGTTCTGCTTCCGAAGCAAGTCCCGCTTTGGTGCGTTTCTCAACATCAAAATCAAGTTGACAGGCAAACCGAACAGCGCGCATAATTCGCAGCGGATCGTCGTGGAAGGTTTTTTTCGGCGCCAGCGGTGTGCGAATGCGTTGTGAACGTATATCTGATAGACCGTCAAACGGGTCTTCGAGCTGTCCAAAGGAAGTTCCGTTTAAACTGATAGCCATGGCATTGATGGTAAAATCGCGTCGCGACAGATCTGTTATCAAATCCGCGCTTTTTACCTCGGGTTTTCGGGAATCCGGGCGGTAGCTCTCGCGCCGGGCACCGACAAATTCCAGAATCAGATCGCGATAGCGGATCATGGCTGTGCCAAATCGCCGGTAAATGGAAACGGATGATGTTTTGACAGTGTGTGCTACTTTTTTGGCAAATTCAGGACCATCGCCGACAACGACGATATCGATGTCTTTACACACTTTGCCAAGAAACTGGTCGCGCACATAACCGCCCACAACGTAAACGGGAATATTGTGTACATCCGCGACCTGGCCGATGGTTCTGAAAATGTCGTCCTCGACAAATGCCGACGCGTCCGAATTGTCATTGTGATGCTTGAACATGCTGAATTAGAGTTGTATTGTCTTTTCATCCCTATGGGATTTTGCTGTCACAAAGCTGTGTGCTAGAAAATATTTCTCTCGAACAAACCAGTTAATGTATAAAATCCTTATCTAAAATACAAAGCGTATTCAAAATCTGTCTCATTGGTGAACGGATGTGTTGGAAAAGCACGAAACATGGTTTGTACGGTGTGTATTTTGGGGGACATCCGCATTGTTGAAATTGTGTTTTTATCGCCAAATTCTTTAAAAAACAACATAATATTCCCTGTTTATCAGTATATCATTTTAATATGCTCTTTCATGGAAAAATCTAATTAAAGTGGCATTAACTTTGCATAATACATTATGTTACAATTATCAAGGCGTTATGGTAAACGAACCCCATTTTCACCTCGGTTCATTACGTTCAGGAGAGCAGACGAATTTCTGTGTTAAGGTTCGAGAGGGAAAAGTATGCTCATAATGTTCAGACTAGAATGCGTGCAGATTAAAATGTCAAATTTGTCTATTACGTGTTCAAATACAATTTTGTTGTCTCATCCTGTGTCAAACGGCTTTGTATGTTACATGTCAAAACGTGATTGAATATCGGGATCATCGTGTATGATAAGCGAATGAATTAACCTAAATAAAGAGAAAATAAAATAATAGCAAAAGATGAAAACGCGGGTTGGTACACTCCATCCTGGCTTGTGAAAATGGCATTGAAATTGCCGGAATAAGTGAAAAGGATTCCTTCAGGTGTTCTTTAAATTGAAAATAATTCACAAGACAATGAATAATAACTTAACAATTATTAACTAACTTGGAGGTTACAATGAAAGGACGAAACCTGAAAACATTCGCCATTGTGATGATATTTCTTACATTGGCAATGTTTGGTGCGGCAGATGCCGCAATCTGGTTTGTGAACGTCCAGGAAGGAAACGACGGCTATAACGGATTGTATGAGGTCTATGTAGGAGGAATCAACGGCCCTAAACGATCTATTAATGCCGCTATCCAGGCAGCATCACCAGGTGACATTATTTCAGTCGCTTATGCGAATGGAAACTTGTACTCGGCTGTTGCTCCTGTAACGGATAAAAACCTGACATTCACATCCACCGGTATTGACGCTCCCCGTGTGTATGGCTGGGAAACAGAGGAAATTCATACATTTACAGGAGATTTTAGGCTTGTTAATCATCTCAAACTCACGGATGGAAACATATACGGTGGCAGTAATCTGACAATGGAAGCAGGAGCAGAAATTACCCGCACAGATGGCGCTATTGACTCTCAACTTAACTTTGAAGGCCCTTGTGATTTCATTTACGATTCAGGCGGTTCAACAACAACGGGTTTCGAGCTACCGGCGAGCGGGGATTCCACTAATTTGCGAGACCTTGAGACTCAGGGCGGGACAGACCTGACGTTTAATTCCAATCGTGTTTTGAATGGACAATTAACCACGACAGGTTCTATTAATCTTAATAACTCAACATTGTTTATCCATGGTATCGATATCGATCATACCGTCGGTGGAGATATTACGAATGGCACATTAAACTTTAAATTACTTCAGGGAGATGAAGTAAATGTACAAGGACCTTTCACACTACCCAATATTATCGCTCGTGGAGTTCCCGGTAGTTCTCCTTCAAATCCTGATGGACGTTATCTGCTACGATTAAAGACTACTGAAAGCATTGGTGTTGTGACCAATCTCGCTGATAATGTTACAGTAATGATCAGATCTTCGGGCAGCGAAACTGCGAAATCAATCGCAGGTCTTAATAATAATGCTGATGGAGTGATCTGGGTAAGAGAATTCGATAGCTCAATGATAGACGAGCCGGTCTATGTGGATGGACCAGTGGTTGCTAATGGTTCAGGGAAAATTTATTTTCATAACAATGACGAAGTGTATTTAGGTGGTCTTGAAATTTACGATGGACTGGTTGAAGTCAATCATGACTATAACCATTCTGTTTACGTTCGCGGAAATACAGAATTCATTGACGGCCGATTGGATGTTGGACCATTTGCCGGTGCCGGGCCAAGAACATTCTACCTGCAAGGCCAAACCAATAATTTTAGCTCTGACGTGACTTTTACAGATTTTTCAAATGGTCAGGCGCTAAATGATGCCACAGACCCAACAAGCGGCACAAGCCCAACTCTTATGGATCAAGTTACTATGGAGATAAAAGAAGCCGGTGGTGTAACCCAACAGACAATTACCGGCACGCGTCTTGGCGCCTATTGGTATGGACCTCTGGTGGTTAATAATTCCAGCTCTGGGAATGCGGTTATCTTTAGTGGTGATGATTTCAAAGGAATGCTCACTGTGTTGAATGATATCACCTTTACGAATACTGGCCAAATATTACTGGATAACTTTTTGCTCGTATGCGGTGGAGATTCACCACCGTATGCAGGTGGCGGAGATTTTGAAAATGATGCTGGTTACGTTTCCTTGAATGGCGGTCGCGTGGAAATGAACGGAAATGTAGTGCAGGAAGTTGAAGGAGACGGTCAGTTTGCTGATATTGCATTCAATAATAATTCACAAAACCCGGGTGCGAGTGTTGAAATCACAGGTGGTGTGGATATTCAGTGTACTGAATTTGTCTATCTTACAAAAGGTCTTGTTGATAATTCCGGTGACAATATTGCTTTTACGAATGCCGGTGTCGTACCAACCTTGGTGAGGAATGATGGTCTCCTTATGAATGCTCCAATTTTTAACACTCCAACTAATGTTGTTTACATCGGCACTGATAAGATCACAGGTAATGAATTGCCAGTGGGTGATATCAACTTGCATAATCTATCGGTCGAAACAACGAACGGTTGTGCCCCCGGTCGTGGTCGTATTTATCTCGACCAGGACGCCACTGTGAATGGCATGTTAAATATTAACGAAGATCAGGCACTCATTATAGGTGCAGGAAATGATCTGAAATTAGCTGGCGAAAATGCCACTATCAATGGTGATTTAGCCAGTGAGAATAGTACTGCGACATTGGTTTTAGCAGCAGAAAACGGGACTGAACTTACAGGCCCCGGCGTTTTACCGGATATCCAAGTTGCGGCGAATTCGAATGGTAATGTGATTGATGGTGCTTTGGGATTATTCAGTGGCTATTTTGGCGGCGATAACTCGATCTGCGGAGGTGATAATTGGCCAAATACCGGTAGCCTAGGTGATTTAACCTTTTTGCCAAACGGTGTAGATGAAACATCGTCGTTGGATGTAAAGTTTGCAGCATCAGGAAATCCGCATCTCGAAGATTTGACAACAGATATGGGTGCTACGCTAACCTTAATGGATGATCTCATGCAAAATGGGGATCTTACTCATCAGGAAGGTGCTGTTATTAATGTTGCACAGTATGTTTATACAATTAAGGGAAATGATAATACTATAGAAGGTGATACTGAAATAAACGGAAATGTAGGTTTTTACGCAGCACTCAACGAGGATAATACTCCTATTGAAGCAACCACAGAAGCGAACAGTGAAGATGGTAAGGTTGTTTTTGCCTATGATGGCACACCTCCTCCTGAAGTAAAATCCGCTGATAGCGTTCCTAAAGAATCGAGTACTTATGGTATCGGCGGCTCTGTTCTTGATTTGATAAAAATTGGATCAAATCATCCTACGATCGCGGCGAATGTGGAAGTTAATTTGAACTCTTCAGCAACAACGTTGTCTTTAGTTTCTTCAACAAACGCACATCTTTATCTCCAGGGTGATTTTTATCTGAGACGCGGTAATGTTGTACTCAATCGAAATCTCTGGCTCCAGGGCAGCTATTTTCTGCTGGCAGAAGATGGTTCAATTACCGGTAATGCCATTTTATTTTTGGACGCTATTGTACCGCCATTGGTTATGATGATTGAAGATTCACCCGATCTTAATAACGTAACAATCAAGAATGATGTGGATCTGAATGGCGATAACAGTGATCTGGGTATAACAGGTGATTTCCAACACGAAGCCGGATTGCTGGATTTCAGTGATGTGGACATTACGATAAAAAATACTGGGCAGTACAATCGTGACAGTGGTACATATGATGCCACAACCGGTTACCTTGTTATAAAAACAGCTATTTTTAACCAGGGTTCCGGCTCGTTCACTATCCCGAACTTGCGGATCGCGCATGGTAATCCGTTTACCGCAGCCGGGGATGCAAGTTTTACCGTCACTCAATGGTTTGATCTGCAAAATGACACAGGTAATGCATTCTCGCATAACGGTAATCTGCATATTGGGGATGGTGTTACTTTTAATTTCCAGGACGGTACTTTTGATCAAGTCCCGGATTATATGGGCACTATTCGACTCAATGCCGTTTGTACCTCAGATCAGACTATATCAAATAAAGTCTGGCCAGCCACGCCAACATCTCTGGTAACCACGCTTAACGACAGTACTGTTGGCGGGCATCATAACGTCACTTTGCCAGGAAGCCGTACCGTCAATGACACTCTGAATTTACGCAAGGGAAATCTTCGAATACCGGGCGGTTCAACATTCAGCCTATCTAATGACGGCGTGATTAAAGTTGTTGACGGCGAAATGACTCTGCTCGGTTCGGCAGGGACAAGCTATGGTTCTGGTATTCATTGCTATTATTATAATAATGGAACACAAAAGAATACCGGTCCCGAACTTCCGGAAGAAGTTGAGAAACTTGTTTTTACTCGATATCAAAATATTGTTAACCAGTTTACTGTGGTTAAATCAGCCGTTTCAGTGACAGGTGAAAATACACTGATTATTCGAAATAATGTACAGGCAGATGCCCGGATTACGGCGCTTGGCGATATTTATATTGAAAATGAATCGAATGTATTTCCTCAGGCTACAGACCCTGTCTGTGTATTTTTCTCACCTCTGGAATTTGCAGGTCCAAATGATCAGCAAATATTTGTCCCGGATGGTGGTATTGATCTTACAGGTGGCGTTGGTGTTGGTGCTCCGGCTAATCTCATGGTGAACAAAACAGAGTCCACAGGCATTGTTATGCTTCGAGGTGGCGATTTGATGACCGGAACAATCTTTTTCGCTAACGGATTGCTCGATACCCAGGAAGATAATGCATTTTACATCCCGGCACCTTTTACAGGTCTGGGACAGGGCTTCGATCGAACCGGTGTTGCTGAAGGTAATATGAGTCACATCATTGGAAACGTGAAGAAAAAATTAAGAAATGGTGGCACTCTGCAGACAGCTACAAACGAAAGAAGCGAATTCCCGGTTGGTAACACGTCGGAGTATCGTCCTGTTGCTATTACTTTCAAGCCAGAAGGTGCGAATCCTACAGTGCCCCATAATCTTGAAGTCAAAGTAAACCATGTTGCTCAATCTCCTGGGGGTGTAAATGGTCTGCCAATTGTTGACGGGATTGCAGCCGGGCGCCATATTAATGGTTATCCCGATTTCTACTGGAATATTGAAACAAATGGTACTTATAGCCAAAGCATGTTCGATCTTGAACTTGCTGCGAATGGGTTCAGTGACTATGATAATATCACTGATCTTCGAATTATTCGGAGGCATGGTACTATTGATAACACGGGCAATCCCTGGCTGTTGCAGGGTAATGTTGAAGACTATGACAATGCTGAATACAATGCCGGCCCAACAGTGATTAACAAACGTTCTCTCGGCGGTTTGCGTGAAGAAGGTGCACTGTTTACACTGGGGCTGGAAGAATCGGTCATTACATCATCGCACTTTAAAGATGAACTTGTCTGGCAAGGTAAGAACCCGATTGGTGTTATGACTATCTTTGTCACAAAAGCAGAGTATTTCAACAATGTGCCTGTGGATACCTGGGATGAAATCGCGGTATTTGATAATGATCATTGTGTCGGTTATGTTAAACTAACTGACCCGGTTTCATCGGCCAATCCGGCAGCTATTTCCTGCTCGGTTGATGATGATCTGACACCTGAAGTCGACGGGTTTACACCAGGACATTTTATCACATTAAAAGTCTGGGATCACAGCGAAAAGCAGGAATATATTATTCAACAGCCCTCATTTTATATGGTAAACAATAATACATTCCTGGGCCATGCCTATCAATTCATCCGCGATGCATCAGTTCGCGCTGAATTCACCATGGCAGAGGCTACGTATTCACAACAAATTATCTTTGACAAGCCAGGCTGGCATATTTTCTCGTTAGCTGTTTCACCATCGGGCAGCCATAATTTGTTCGATACACAGGGTTCAAATGGTATCCTGAATCAATTGGCAGAGGATCTTGTCAAGGTTCAGGCAGATAACAATCAAGGTACTATTGAATTCCTGCTCGGACAGTGGCAGAACTTTATTGGCAACTGGAGCCCGACCGAAGGTTACTATATCAACGTTGCTGAACCATGTACACTTGATGTGGATGGTACAGTCATCGAATCTCCACTGGCTATCGAACTACAGATCGGATGGAACATCATCAGCTATCCGTGCATCGTTTCAGAACAGAATGCCCTTGATGTCTTTGATGATCTGATTAATGACGGGCGTCTTGAAAAAGCCATGGATGAAGCTGGCTTACCGCTTCAGGAACTAGCATTCTCCGGTTGGTATAATGGTATAGGAAACATGCGACCGGGTGAAGGCTATTATATCAAAGTGAATCAAAATTGCACAATGGAAATCGAGTGTGATGAGCAAGATTTTGAACCAAAGGTCGTCGCTGCTCAACCGGATGTGGCACCACAGCACTTTGATATTCAGGAAGGACATCCTTATAAACCGATGAATATCTTTGTGTCAAAGGCCGCGGTTGATGGTACGGAACTTCGAGCTGGCGACGAGATCGCTGTTTATGATGGAAATAAACTTGTGGGAGCTGCGTATGTGTCCCGAGAAGTATCCAAAGAACAGCCTTTGGTTATCACCGCAGCTTGTGATGACGGTTCGAAAAACGGTTTCTCGGAAGGCAATGCGATGCGGTTCAAGATCTGGAAAGCTGATGAATCGAAAGAAATCGACGTTGCTCTGGACGATATGACCTATCGTAATCTGAAAACCGGCGAAAAAACCGGCAGTTCCGGCTTTGAAGCTCTTGGCTCTGCGTTCATCAGCATCGATGCAAGTGCCAAAGTAGAAGAATTACCCGAAGCTTTTGAACTGACTCAGAACTATCCGAATCCGTTCAATCCATCGACTACGATCAAATACGGGTTGCCAAATGCCTCTCGTGTCACATTGCAGATTTTTGATGTGACTGGCAAATTGGTGACAACGCTGATCTCCGGTCAGCAGGAAGCCGGTTATCACACTGTTGAATGGAATGGACTGGATATGACCGGTCATCAAGTTGCCACAGGTATCTATTTCTACAAGATCAAGGCAGGTGAATTCACCAGCATCAAGAAAATGATGTTTGCCAAATAATCAATGAAACAAGGAAGGCAGGCTTTGCCTGTCTTCCTTGTTTAGAATTACCTTGATATATCTGAGAGGATATAGAACCGATGACAAAATCATTAAATTTTTTATTGATTGTTATAATGGCATTGTCTGGTTCTCTTTTTGGGTCACGGCATTTTAAACCGCCTGACACGAATCCTTACAATCCAATGACTGTTTTTTTTATTGGTGTGACGTTGGACGGTGCCCATTTAACTGTTGGTGACGAGATTGCTATTTTTAATGGCGACCAAATTGTTGGTGCCGCGGTATTAAAACAAAAAGTAACCGAAAAGACACCCGAAGTGATTGCTGTTGGACAAGAAGATAATGGTTCTGTCGGATTTGCAGATGGTGATAAATTATCCTACCGTGTCTGGGACCGCTCTAAAGAGCGCGAAGTTAACGTCAAAGATAATGAAGTTTTTTATTACCATCCAAAGACCGGTGAGGAGATAGATGCTGTGGTTTTTGAACCTCTTTCCGCTGCCATGGTAAGCATTCATCCGGGCATGCAAGCACAAGTTGAACAGGATTCTGAAGCAATGCCAAAAAACTTTGAACTGGCGCAGAATTTTCCGAATCCTTTCAATCCGGCAACCACGATTTCATATTCGTGTCCAGAGCGAGCTTTTATCACTTTGCAGGTTTTTGATATTTCTGGCCGTCTTGTCAAAACATTGTTTCAAGGGTGGCAGATGGCAGGAAAACATGCAATTCAATGGAATGGAACAGATGAACGAAACAGAAAGGTTGCAACGGGAATATATTTCTATAAATTGTCCAGCGCCGATTTCAGCAAAGTGAAGAAAATGATTTTTGCCAGGTAGTCGAATCATTCAAGGTAAGAAATAGGTGATATTTTTTACCCTGAATGAGGCGGCGTTGGGAGGGATATTTACATTATTCATGCTATTATGGCATGAATATTGTAAAGTATGAACTAAAAAAACGAGGTTAATCATGGAAAAAAGAATGAAAATTTTCAAAAGTTGCGCAGTGGTGTTGCTTTTTATGGTAACAATTTCAGGAGCAATAACCTCGGGCGATTTTTCAAATCCACCGAGTAACATGAATCCTATGCGGGTTTATATCAAAAGCGTGAATATTGATGCTGGCTTGAGCGAAACATATCTCGTCGCCGGTGATAAAATTGGCGCTTTTGATGTTATAGAGGGTGATACATTATGCGTGGGATTCAAGCAATTGTCTTCTACTTATGTAGATTATGAGTCAGACCCACTTTTGTTTTTTGATACCTATGAAATTGAAAAAGAATACGGAACAATTATCAATTATGGCTATCAGTCAGGTAATGAAATTATTTTAGCCGTGTTCAAAACAAATGACGGTCTGGTTTATAAGTTCAACCGTGAAGAGTTAACCTATGTGAATCCATCGACAGGCGAACAGGAAGGCGATTATGATTCAACCTATGTCTCTCGCGGATCAGTTATGGCTGAGATTCACGGCGAAAAATTCGCTCTAAATATTGATGTTAACGACCCTGCAAAGGGGGAGGTCCACATTAAGTTTAATGAAGCAGATGATTTTACTCTGGCAGAATCCCCTTATTCGTTACAAAAGGGATCATCTGTATGGTTGTATGGTGTGCCGCTTAATCCGGAAGAGTATGAATTTTCAAAATGGACCTATGGAACTGATGGCGAGTCACCCGACAGTATCGTTACGCTCTCAATGGATGGAGATAAACATTATACTGCCTACTTTACCTATGTTATTCCTGTTGAACTCGCTTCTTTTTCCGTAACTTCTCTAAGACAGGGCAAAGGCGCCATGCTGACCTGGCAAACAACTTCGGAAACCAATAATTATGGTTTTGAAATTGAGCGCGCTTTTAACTCTGCACAAAATGGCTGGGAAACCATCGGCTTTGTTGAAGGCGAAGGAACTTCGCATTCGCTTCATTCTTACAGCTTTGTGGATAACACCATTTCCCAACCTGGTCGATATCTCTACCGCCTGAAGCAGATCGATACAGATGGCAGTTACGAATACTCGAGTGTGCAAGTGTGGGTAGCTAAAGCCCCATCAACATTTGCACTGTTGCCGAATTTTCCGAATCCGTTCAATCCGCAAACCACGATTACCTATCAGGTAAAGGAAAAATCCCAGGTCACTATTACGGTTTATGATTTGCTGGGACAGCGGGTCGCAACACTGGTTGACGCTGAAAAACAAGCCGGTTCCTACACAGTAACGTTCAATGCGGCAGAAATGAGCGCTGGAATGTATTTTTACAAGATGAAAGCCGGTGAGTTTGAACAGATACGCAAAATGACGTTGGTGAAATGAGAGCAGGACGTTTGTAGTACACCTCTCAGGTGTGCTACAAATTTTACGAATCATATATCTGCGCACTTGAAAGTTAGGTTACCCCCTCCCACCTGACTTTCATCGGCGCGCGGCCCCTCGGCGGAAATTTCTAGCATAATCTGTAAAGCAACAAGCCGAGGGGCCTTAAAAAAAGGGGAGGGCGAAAATGCGGTATAATGCGATACCGCATTTTTTTTAAGAAAAAAAACAAAAAATTCTTTCATTTGGGTTTAAATTTTATTAGATTATTTTAATTATTAATCCATTACCACGTGTTTGCTAATATTTTTGTGCATCACCTTTTGGGAATATTCAGATATCACATTGCTCATTGCATCAAAACGGAATCGCATAGTCGGGGCGAAGGCACATAGTGATATGTGAATATTTGTTTCTACAAGCTTTACATAGTATTGCAAATAGATTTGTTCATTTTTACTGCATTTACGAGAGGCCCGTCATGAAAAAACATATGCATTGTAATTTTTGTATACTATTGCTCATGTTTATGACCCCTTTTCTCGTCATTTCTCAACAAATCACGCCAGAGTCCTTCAAGATGCCTTCTACATATCATGATGCGATGTTCTTTTATATTACCAGTGTGCACATAGACAACGGATTCAATGAAACACATCTCGTCCCTGGTGATAAAATAGGAATTTTTGACGCTTCGGCTTTTGGTGATACAATTTGTGTTGGCATGCGTGAGTGCGATGACTTGTTTGCACAAGGATATTTTCCTCCCGAATGGTTGACTCTGGTGGCTACCCGGGACCAGGACAACAACGAAAACGATATACCTGAAACCGGGTTTGTGGCTGGTCATACTGCTATATTTGCTGTTTATAAATCACGTGAGGATGAGGTTTATGTACTGGATTCTAACGAGATCCTTACTGATTCGCCTACAGGAGAAAAAGTGGGTTCGCCGGTTTTTGAACCAAAAGCGGATGCGACTGTCAGGATTTATGGCGGTTCTAATACGCCGGTGGAGATGACATTTTTCAGGATTTCTTCCTTGCCGCAAGACCGCGGTGCCCTATTAAGCTGGCAAACTGCGTCGGAAACTAATAATTTTGGTTTTAATATCCAAAGGACTCGTCAGGAGGATAAAGAAAACTGGAAAACAATCGGTTTTGTAAATGGCCAAGGCACGTCCAATAAAATCCATTCCTACCAGTTTATTGATGATGAAAAGTTGCTCTCCGGAACTTATTTCTATCGTCTGAAACAAATGGATACGGACGGCAGTTACCGTTATACTGCTGTGGAAACGCGAATAGTACAGGCCCCTGCTCTATTTGCGCTGGAACAAAATGTTCCCAATCCTTTCAATCCTCGCACCACAATCAGCTTTCAATTAAAAAATGACAGTTACGTGAATATTTCTGTATATAATATTCACGGCCGAAAAATAGCGACATTGGTGGATGGTGATAAAAAGTCCGGACATCACACCATTCAATTTGATACGAAAGATATGAGTGCCGGCACTTATTTTTACACCATGCAGGCCGGCAGTTTTAAAGAAACTCGTAAAATGACATTGCTGAAATGAGGCCAAGAAGTTTGTAGTACACCTTTCAGGTGTGCTACAAATTCTATATGGAAAATTTATTTATAAAACAGATTCATCCGATTTTTCATACTTGCGCAAATCGCGATAAATGATAAAAGCGGCAACAGCTCCTGTAGTCAAGTAAATCGCTCCTGCCAACCATTCTGCGAAAATTATTTTACCGATTCCAAACAAGGCTGCATAAACCAGAACAACACCGCAAAGCCAATCTACAAAAAGATGACTGTAACCTGAATCCGGTTTAACCTCCGGGAGTTCTTTGGCAACAGCGCGCCAACCCGGTCCACCAGGATGGGCCTTGCGGTAAAAAGCATGCAGCTTGTCCCTTTCTACCGGTCTTGTTAAAAAAGTAACAATTAACCAGACAATGGTCGTGCCCAGTACTGTCGGATAAAGTGTGATTGGCGATTGCATGCCGTACCCGTAACGTGCGATCGGATAGATAATTAATGGCACTATCATGGAGATAATTTCCGACCAGGCGTTGATTCGCCACCAGAACCAGCGCAATATAAGCACCGCTCCCATGCCGGCGCTTGCGTTGATGATAAACTCCCAGGCTCCGGAAATAGTGGTGAGGAAAAAACGGGTGATGAGCAAAGAAAAAATGACCAGGATCACAATTGACAAACGGGATACCTGCACATAGTGCTTTTCCTGAGCCTTTTTGCGAATAAATCGCTTGTAAAAATCATTGATCAGATAAGATGTTCCCCAGTTGAGCTGGGCAGCAATTGTAGACATATACGCCGCTAGAAAAACGGCGATGAGCAGTCCAAGAAGACCAGTGGGCAAATAACGAACCATCAGTTTCGGATACATGATTCCGGGATCAACCGTATTTTCATAAGTTTCGTACATTTGTATGAATTCGGCATCGTAATCAGCCACTTTGTGTCCGTGAATAAAAACGTGATCGTTATAAGCTTGCTCTACTTGCTGATAAAGTTCCGGATTTTGTTGTTTTATGATATCGGTGTCTCTTTCTCGTGGCAAAATGACCAGCGCGGATAAGGCGACCAGAATCCAGGGCCAGGGCCGCAGCGTGTAGTGAGCGATTGTAAACCACAAGGTTGCAAACAGACTGTTTTTTTCATCTTTGGCCGACATCATGCGCTGGGCGATGTAACCGCCACCACCCGGATCCGCTCCAGGGTACCAGGTGGACCACCATTGCAGTCCAATGTGGGCGAAAAAGGCACCGGCTGTCAATGCCAGAGCGCCGCCAGTGACACCGGTTACAGACACATCACCGATTTTTGGGAAAAAGCTGAGCACCTGCGGAGCAATTTTCGATTTGAGGGCAACTGTGCTGCCGATTTGTGGTAAATTCAACACAATAATGGCCAAAACAATGCAGCCAACCATGGCAAAGAGAAATTGAAAACTGTCCGTTCGCGCCGTGCCCAGCAAGCCGGAGGCAGAGGCGTAAATTGCAATTATGATGGCTGCCGTGACGACCAATAAAAATGGATCGATGCCGGGAATGGTGACACTGAAAATTTTTTCCATGGCTTTGTGAACCCAGCCCAAAACGATGGCGTTCATAAAAAGTCCCAAATAAATTGCTCGGAAACCACGCAAGGCTGCGGCCGGCTTGCCAGAGTAGCGAAATTCGACAAATTCAACATCTGTCATAATGCCGGACCGCCGCCACAGTTTGGCAAAAAAGAACACGGTCAGGATGGCACCGATAGCGAGATTCCACCACAACCAGTTTCCGGCGATGCCGTTTCGCGCCACCAGTTCCGTGACAGCCAGGGGAGTATCCGCCGCAAAGGTTGTGGCGACCATTGCCGTCCCGGCTATATACCATGGCATGTTGCGGCCGGAAAGAAAAAATTGACCGGTATCTCTGCCAGCCCGCTTTGAATAGTATGCAGCAATTCCAAAAATGATCAAAAAGAACAACACGATCACAGAAATATCCATCCAGTGCAGTTGAATCATCTTTCCACCTCGATTTTCCCATGAAACAGTTGAAAGAATTCAGAACCGATAACCTATTTATTCAACGATTGAACAATAAAATATCTGTAATTTTCTAGCGAGAAGCAAGCGATTTCTGGATTATTCTGTAAAAGCTCACTGATGAGAGAAAAGCTTTCCAGCATTACAAAAAAGTGGGCTAAAGCCCGTTATGTTGAGAGGTCATCTTTAACCCCGAGCTAAAGCTCGGGGCGCAATATTATAGCCCCGACTTTTAAGTCGGGGTTA
>CAZSMC010000051.1:0-18306 GCA_964607755.1 uncultured Cytophagia bacterium
CTTTCGGTTGACGTTGGCGGCAGCTATAATCAATATCAGTGGTTCAAAAATGGGGAGCCGGTTGCCGGGGCAACTGAATCTGTTTTTGTTCTCGAGTCCGTCCAGGTCCCAGATGCTGGCAGTTATACCTGCGAAATCACCAACACCGTGGCAACCGAGTTGACGCTGTATAGCCGCCCGATTCATGTACGGATCCATGGGCATAATTTGCAAGCAGATTCATTGGCGCTGGTTGCCTTGTACGACAGCACAAATGGGGAAGAGTGGACGAACAATGATAACTGGCTAACCGGGCCGGTGGACTCGTGGCACGGGGTAACAGTATCTGAAGGGCGGGTGACAGAGATTGATCTCGATGAGAACAATTTGGACGGCACTTTACCGGTTGAAATGGGTAGTCTGGATAATTTAGTTAATCTTTATCTTTACAAAAACAAACTTTCCGGCCCCATTCCGATAGGAATTGGCAATCTGATCAATTTGGAACGCCTTTCGCTATCCGATAATAAATTCTCCGGGGCTATCCCTTCTGAAATTGGTAATCTGGTCAATTTAACAGGTCTTTCTCTTTACAGGAATGAGCTTTCGGGTAGCATCCCAACTGAAATATGGGATCTTGTCAATTTAACGTACCTTTACCTTGCCAAAAATGAGCTGACTGGACGTATCCCAGCCAAAGTTGGTAATTTAGTCAATTTGAGAAGGTTTCAACTTCAGGTCAATGGATTTACTGGCAGTATCCCGCCGGAGATTGGTAATCTGGTCACCTTGACAAATCTATCTCTTTCTAACAATGGATTTACGGGGAGTATCCCGGCAGAGATTGGCAATTTGGTCAATTTAACCTCACTCTATCTCCATAATACTGAACTTACCGGAACTATTCCTCCAGAAATAGGCAATTTGAGCAATTTGACACGGCTCTACCTTTATGAAAATGAACTTTCCGGTAGTATCCCGCCAGAGATTGGTAAGCTAACCAATTTGACATTGCTCTCTCTTTTTGGCAATAAGCTTACCGGGAACATCCCGCCTGAAATTGGTGATCTTGTCAATTTGAAATACCTTTATCTTTCCATCAATGAGTTAACCGGCAACATTCCATCTGAAATAGGTAATTTAGTCGACTTGGAGAGTCTCAATTTTTCTTACAATGAGCTTTCAGGTGCACTACCATCGGAATTCGTAAATTTGGTCAATTTATCCTATTTGTCGCTATCAAGAAATCAATTATCTGATACTGTACCAACGGAATTGAGTAATCTAACACGTTTGGAAAAATTTTATTTAACTGGAAATCAATTTACAGACTTGGCGGATTTATCATCTATTGACAGTTTAAAAACATTAATGATCGCTGATAACAAATTCACGTTTGAGGACATCGAACCCAACATCGGTGTGGAGGATTTTGTTTACGCACCCCAGGACAGCATCGGCGAGGAACAGGACACAACACTGGCAGAGGGTGAAAGCCTGGATTTGTCAGTCGAGGTCGGCGGTACGGCTAACGAGTATCAGTGGTTCAAGGGTGGTGTTGAAATTTCAGGGGCTGAGAGCGATACTTACACTATCGAGTCCGCCGCAGCCAACGATTCCGGAGATTATTGCTGTCACATCACAAATACCATTGCCACGGAGCTCACTATCTACAGCAAATTAATACATGTGTCTGTGGATACGGATACCAAAACAGAAGAGACAGAGCCCCTTCCGAATGATTTTGCACTGTACCAGAATTTTCCGAATCCGTTCAATGCATCCACCCTGATAAAATACGATGTGCCAAAAGCAGGACATGTGTCGCTGATGATTTATAATCTATCCGGTCAAAAAATTAAAACATTGGTGGATGGAACGCAAGAGGCAGGTAAAAAACAAATTTCCTGGAACGGGGGCAGCGATCAGGGCCGGAAAATCTCGTCCGGAATTTACCTTTACCGGTTGAAAGCGGATGGCTTTTCACAGTCGAAAAAGATGGTGTTTGTGGAATGAGAAAAGTGACGGAAACCTATTTTATAAAATGAATAATCCGGTATCCTGTCCATCATGTTAATCCAGTCAAATTTAAATGAGAATAATATTGAAAAACAAGTGAGCAAATTCAGGATGAGCCATCCACCGTAACACATCAATCTTTTTCAATCCGTGTACCGATAACAATCTTGTTCAATCCGCTGCGTTTGGCAATGTCCATAACCTGGACGATAAGTCCGTGCGAGGCGTCTTTGTCCGCTTTGAGAACCAGGGTTTTTTCTTTGATGTTCGGAATCATTTTTTTGATCTGTGAGCCGAGGTTGTCAAGAGACACCCGGTCATCGCCTAATAAAATGGAGCCATCTTTGGCAATGTTAATGACCAGATTCTCCAGGCGGACGGTTTCTTTGCTCTTGATAGCCGGCAGCTCCAGTTTCATCCCAGGCTGCTCAATAAAACTGGAAGACACCATAAAAAATATGAGCAGAATAAACAGCACATCAATAAGAGATGTAATGTTAATGCTGGTGCGTTTCTTCTTTTGATCTTTAAATTGCATAGTTTTGTTCTTTTAGAAATCCGTTTTTCATCCAAAGTTTAACTCATTCCCTGCCCAACTTTGTTCAGTGTTACAGATTGATTTTGCAATTTACGGCTTTTTTGCAGCAACTGGGTTGTATATTTTTCGATATCCAGGACAAACCCCTCTGCCCGGTTGGAATAATAGTTATACATAATAAGCGCCAGAATTCCAATAACCAATCCAGTGGCCGTGGTGATGAGCGCTTCGGAAATACCACCTGCCAGCAGACTGGCTTGTCCGGTGCCTTGCTGGGAAATAACAGTAAACACTTTTATCATGCCAAGCACGGTGCCGAGCAAACCGAGAAGCGGTGCAATGCCAGCGATCGTCTCCAGCGTGGGCAGCCCGCGTTCGAGATTGCGAACTTCCTGCCTGCCCTGATCGTTGAGCAGCTCTTTGATTTCGTTCTGTGGCAAATCCTGATTTTGCAAACCGGTGAGAATAATATTCGAAAACGGCCCTTTGTGCTTTCGGCAAATTGAGGACGCTAATTGAATATCTTCCACACTGTTCAACGAATCAACAATGTTGATAATCTCGGGTATCAATACTTTTTTGCGTCGCAAACTAATGGCGCGTTCGATAACAATCGCCAGGCCAATAATTGAACTGAGCAGCAGCGGAATCATAATGATACCACCGCGCGACAGATAAGCAAATACGTCTGTCATGATCGTCCTTCCATGTCTGGTGCTGTTCGTCTCTGTTTTCTATAGTGTACTTGAATTGTGACCGGTGCAGATTGAGTCCGGTATCGGTGATTTAATTTTTTGTGCATGTTAATAAATCTGATATGAAAAAGTCCATTTTAGTTCCAGATAAGGATCCGGGAACGATTCGGGCAATGGTTTGAACGGGTCCGAGGCTTTAATCGCATTCATGCTGGTAGCAATGAATGCGCTATGACCAGTGTTCTGCAGAAATTTAAGATCGCGTACATTCCCGTCGCGTCTAAGAATGAATTCGAGCGTCACTTCACCGCTAATGGCAGCATCGCGGTAAAACGCTTGCGGCGGATACAGGTGATCGCGAATCCGTCTTTTCATATAAAAGAGGTACGGCGCGTAAGCCCAGTCATAGGTGCTCAGCGACACACCGCCAAGCGCTTTGGCCTGAGAATCACGATTGTCCCAGTTAGCATCATCGGAAAAATCGTTGCGATTCGGTGCATCGACATTGCCCCGGCCGCTGCCTCCACGAAGAATATCCTTGTTGAATTTTTTTTGCTGCATAGACGAAAACGGTTGTTCAAAAACCGGACTATCCCCGACCAGCGTCTCATTTTCAGAATCTTGCTGTTCATGATCTTTACCATTTTCCGATTCTCCTTGCTGTTCCTCCTGTTGTTGGTGCTGGCTTTGGGGTTGCGGGGTGCCTTGCTGCCCGCCTCCGGCAAAGGTTTTGTGATCGCTAATGCCTTCGCTGTAGGATAAACCTTCTGGCACATCCGGCTGCTGCATCATGTCCTGCGCCCGGGCGTTTTTGTCTGAGGCAAACCGGGCATCTTTTGGCGTTTCTTCTATAGCGGCGTCATTCGGTGTTTCCACCAGTTCGTTACTTTGACTATCCTGAACCAGTTCAAAGGTAAGCGGTTCTGCGACCGTGTCGGTTTTCTCGGGAAAATCAATGATGCCGCTCAAACCGGATATCGGCTTGTAGAGCAGCAGTAGAATGAGATGAAGGAGGACCGAAACGAGCAGAGCAATTTTATATGTACGATGCCTGAACACTATTCTTTACTTTTTTATTTTTTTAACGTACAGAGCAAGCACTTTGTTCGGATAATATGCAACTTACGGATTCAGTAACAGGAAACCGACTCAAACAGGACAGCCAGTGGGACAAATGAACAAAGCAACCATTTCAAAAAAACCTTTCTTTATTGGACAATCTCTACTGCCGTCCATTCCATAAAAATCAGCTTTTCTGTATCGATAATTTTTTAAAATCCTCGGCAATGACAACATCGCCATGAAAATAGGGCCGGACTATTTTCTCAAGGTCCAGTTTTTCCATTATTGGATAAAAATGGCTGAGAACCAGAGTAGAACATCCGCAACGGCGTGCATATTGCGCCGCCTGTACCGGAGTCAAATGGTGGTCAAACGGCTGGTCATCCGGGAACGAACTTTCAACAATCGCCATGTCAGCATCGCGGCACAATTCGACGAGTTCGGCACAAGGACCGGTGTCACCGGAATAGGCCAGCGTCGTGCCGTCTTTTTCGAGACGATACCCATTAGCCGCTTTGGTGTGATTCATGGGCACGGCTGTAATTTTGCAACCATTAAAAGTGTAATGATCATCAATCAACTCGATAACTCGAATCTCGTAGGTTTCACCTTCCAGCACCCATTCACCGAACAGATCGCGACTCGCTTTCATAAATTCTTTAAATCCTGGCGGACCAATCAGGGTCAAGGATTTGGTGCGCTGCCAGTCTGGCGTCCAGCGCAGTGCCATCAACAGCGGCGATAAATCACCGATATGGTCCAGGTGCTGATGTGTGCAGACAATAACGTCGATGTCGCGATAGTCAATATCTGCTTCTGCCAGGCGGCGCAAGGCGCCAAAGCCAATATCCAGCAAAAGGAGTGTCTCGTCAAACGTGACAGCGTAACAAGCACAGGAGCGCTTTTCAGTCACTGCACATGTTCCTGAACCCAATATCTGCACATTCATGATGCTTTACCTGTTTCCTGTTTAATCCATTGCAAATAGGATTCCGAGCCGGCTACGATCGGCATGGCAATAATTTCCGGTTCGTCGTACGAATGCATAGTACGAATTGTCTGTTCCAGCGCTGACCATTGGCTCTTGTGCGTTTTGTAAATGACCAGGGTTTCTTCTTCATGTTCGACGGCACCATGCCAGTGAAAAAGTGATTGCACACGGTCTATTCGATTAGCACAAGCTGCCAGATGTTTGTGAATGATCTCACCAGTCACAGAATCGGCTTCATTGATTGTCGGAAATGTGCAAAACACAACAAGATAGTCATTCATACCATTCTCCAGACGGTTTTAGAAAAAATAGCCCTTAATCAAAAAAAATGCAAGATATTTATTTTTAACTTGTTACAAGGAACTGTAGTTTCAAAATTCCGTTAAAATATATACTTTTCCTATTCGCCTGTCAGGATATTTTATATTATGAAAACATGGCTCAAAGCAGCGATTATTTCAATTCTGTTTCACATACTTTTGTTGTTCATCAGGCCATTGCCGGTGATGAACTCAGAGCAACAGGCGGTGGAAATCTATTTCCAGGTCTCTGACGCAGCCTTTGAAAAACAGCTTCCTTTAGAGAACAAGCCGCAAAAACGGAAATCCGGTCAGAAAACCATAGCAAAACAATCCAAAAATGATTCAACAGAACCTGAAGAGGAGAATGTGGAGCAAGCGGAACCAGGACCAGAGTTAACGAACGAGCCTGATAATGAGTCGAATCCCGCTGAAACAATTCAATCGGACAGCACATCAAATGATACGTCCTTTTTCTTTGACAATTTTCACCTGTCTTCATTTTCCGTCTCGCGTTTTCAAAAGCAAGGACTGGCAAAAGACAGCATGTCTCTCACGAATTTAGGAACACATCAATTTCAAAAAGTGCAACCCGGAGAATTTTCCGGCCTTAGTTTTCCGTCTTTTAAGGATTCCACATATTTCAGCGCAACGCCAGGTCCCATCGACCGCATCGATCGACAGCTCGACCGCGGTAGGCATGGTGCCGGGGATCTACCCTCCATTACCGGAGCGCTTGCTTCCGGCGCGCAACAACTGCAAAAATCACTCAAAGAGGAAAAACCGGCACGGTTTCGGCGAATCCCAAGTCATATCGAGCTGAGCGTTTTTAACCTGCTCTGGGAAAAAGAAAAAGCCATAGACATAGATATTTACGCCCACATTGATACTAGTATCCACGTGTCTGCAGAAGATTTGAATCGTATTCTGAAAAAAATGACAACAGAGGGAATATTGCGCCGGAAGCTGGTCTCGCCTCGCAACGAGTTTTCTTTAGGGATGCTCGGCAAAGGCATCGAAATGAGCCCTAAAAACCAGCGAAACCGGGTTTATGAATACGAATGCCGGGTTCAGCCCGAACACGTGATCCGGTATTTAAACGCTGTTCTTTATCGTTTTGAATCCAATGGGTCAACGTTGGACGATACTTTGAGAACGAAATTGAAAAAAGAGCTCAAAGAAAAAATAATCCGCACTGCAGCTTGTATGGAAGATTAGCCTTTTTGAGCTGCTATTTCACGATACAAATTTTTCGTGTTTGCGAAAACGAGCCGGCCTCGAGACGGGTGACGTAGACACCTGATCCCACGTGTTGCGTTTTGTCATCTTTGCCCTGCCATTTGAGCGCATGCTCGCCAGCGGCCATTTTTTGTCCTTTCACGAGATGCCGAACAGCCTGTCCGTTAATATTATATATAATCAGATCAACTTCTTGATCCTCTGCCAGGGAAAACGAAATGGTTGTGCTGTTATTGAACGGATTAGGCACGTTGGGATACAGTCTATAATCGTGAACCACCGGAGACGAATTTTTCACTTCACTGGTCAACTGATCAAAGTGATCTTCGACATGCGCTGTCCGGTTGTGCACAAAGCTGAGCAGTCCATCGATGGCCTGCTGCCAGCTCGTCTTGTCATAAACATAATCCGGTTCAAACAACCTGCCCCAGCGCTCAGCTTCAAACGGTATAGCCGGTTCAATCTGGTCGATGCGCCGCTGAAACATCTTTTCAAGCCGCTCCGGAAGTAATAGAGTAGATTTAAGCTGATCAAATCTGGGCATGGCAGCTTGCAGGAAAGTTGGATTTTGCTGCACACGCCATAAAAAATTAGCAAAGGCATATTTGTCCACTTGTTCGGCAATCACATTAATCATGTTAATATCTTCCTGAAATGCATCCATGCCGCCGCCAAAAGCGTATTCGCCATCCCATGGCAGAAACCACCATTTTGCATCTGTATCAGGTTTGCGGGCGGCAACCCAGTTGTGTCGAGGCCAATCCGAATTCTGTGCCCAGATGTTGAGTAAATAAAAATCAACAAAGTTGGTAATATACACCCGCGATGTCAATTCTTCATACGCTTCGGGGGTTGAAAAATCCGTGCGTTTGAACCAGTTTTCAAACTCTAACCACGCCTCAACATCTCCGTCAATTGCTTCGATAGCGTTGTTGTTTTCATCGCTTCCCGGGCTTACAACATGCCACGGGACTTGTTCAAGATAAGAATCAAAAAACTCGTCGTCATAGCGCTCGGTTATGTTGTAAAGTCCCCAGTACTGTGTATTGAGAAAAAGGTGGATAAAATCTCCGTGCGCAGCCGGATGCCCCAGGAGGACAAAAAGATCACGCAGCAATTGATCGCGCAGAAATGTCGCTGCGCTGCGTTCTAAATGCAGCCGGTGCACCCAACTATCGTTATAGCCAGCCCGCAGAACCAGACGGTCAAATTCGGTATTATTGGTTGATGGGATGATGCTGGCATTCAATCGTGCAGGCCCATAATCTGAGCGAAAATAAAGGCGAAAGGACTTTTTTTCCGCCCGTTCACGCGAGGCACCGCCATGGATCCGAATGCCGGCGTCTGCTGAAAAAGTAAACTGTTTATCCGTATTAAAGTACAAAAGTGTGAACGGTCGCTCCCACTCGTTGCCGCGGAACGTGGGATTAGTATAAATGCCGCGATCCTGGTCCCACAAATTTTCAGGGTCTGTTACCACTGAAAGAACAGGCAACTGAAAAAGTCCATCTTTGGGTTGGATAAAGTACATGTGCAAGGCTATTTCACTCGGAGTCATGTCCGGATGCGTGACCTGAGCCCGCACTACTGTCCTGGTTTCAATGGTGATTGGACCATCGTACGGTTTACTGTGGGCTGAGGGGCCAGTGGCATCTATCGAATAATAGATTGTGGCATCGTCTACATTTGTTGACAATTCTAACTGGATGTTGCTCTCCGAAACCCGACTATGTACTGAAAAATCAGGTTTCGGCGGTTGTAGTTCCGTACAAGTCGCGTTGGTTTTGCCGGGTGTGGGATTTTTCATAAAAACAAAAGCACCTGTGCCGTTGGGATAACGTCCAAAGGACATATCATCTTCAAGCATGGGAAAATGAACTGTATCCACAGCTTCACCGTCAGGCGAGTACAAACCGATAAACTCACCATCTGAATCCAGCCGAAAGTTTGTATGGATTTCATCATTTTGACGGTCTTTGCCGGAACACAAAACGACCAGATAATCTTGCGGATCAAGAGTGAATTCTGAAAATCTCCACTTTGTTGGTTCATTCGGATCGTCAGTTAATGAGTAATCGGTTAAATCGACAGTCTTGTCCGTTTCATTATAGAGCTCAATCCAGTCCGGAGTGTCATTGTCTGCATCAAAAAGCAATGAATCGTTAGCCGCCACAATTTCATTTATGACGATGGCCAGTGATGCTGAAGTAATAAATATGAGTATCACAAAAGTGACAAAAAGAACGCGACATATCATGCAACTATCCCGAGTTAATGATTGAGTGCCAATTTATTTTATGATTTAAGATAAAAAAAATTGCTCGAGCAAACAAGTTTTTTCCGAATCTAAACTCTAATTCGCGAAAACAAGTTTGATTCTGCTTTTTCATTCTTCTTGATTTCAACCGGAATTATCTTTATTTTAAAATTTATTCTGGGTGAAAATTCATGCAAAAACGCTTGCCTGCAATTTTGAAGCTACAGGCGGTTCGCATAAGCTCAACAGAATGTGACAAAAGATCAAATAAAACAACTGGAATCTGATCATGAAAAAAACGATTTTTTTTCTATCACTTTTGGTTTCGACACTTGCTGCCGGTCCTTATCATCCTGCCATCGATTACATTTTTCCGTTACCTGAGAGCACATACCTTACTCCGAAAACAACAATTATTCTAAAACTTGATGAAAAGTACAACGATCAGATTACAGATTTGTCGAACCTGATACAGGTATATACAAATGGTGGCGAACTCCCGGGGAAAACATTTTTTGCCGCAGACGAGCGTACAATCATTTTCAAACCGGCACGGAAATTCGATCGGGGAGAGTTTATAGATGTTTTTATCAACACCGGGCAATTTTATTCCACAGATTTTGATTTTTATTTTCAAACCGCTTTTAATACACCCCATACAATAGATGGTTTAAAAAAACCGGCAAAACCGCAAAAAGTTACACAGGCTGGTGAGGTAAAAAATACTCCACCACGAGTAATTAACGGTGTCGCCGTGCCATCGGATTTTCCGAGAATCGAAACTCATCAATATGGTGAAACAGCTCCCGGGATGATCTTTTTTGCGACAAACTATCCCAAGGAAGGAACCGGCAATTATCTCATCATTTGCAAAAACGACGGCACGCCGTATTTTTATCGGCGTTATGACGATGTGGTTCGCAGCGGTAATTTAACCGTTCACCCGACCGGGGTGCTCACGGCGCATTTTTATCACAAGTGGTTTTATGTCGTTCTCGATCGCAATTTTGTAGAAATCGATACCATTCGAGCAGGTCATGGTTATGAAACAGACAACCACGAGTTGCAGATTTTGAAAAACGGACATGCGCTTCTCATTGGGCGTGACCGGATTCCGGTGGACATGAGCGCTCTTGTCGAGGGCGGCCAGAAAAACGCCACCGTTGAAGGGCATCATTTTCAGGAACTGGATGAGAACAAAAACGTTATTTTTGAGTGGCGCAGTTGGGATCACTACAATATCAAAGATTCGTACGTCAATTTAAAAAGTGGCTTTATTGATTTTGTGCACATGAATTCTATCGCGATTGATTATGACGGGCATTATGTGATTTCAGCACGCGATCTGAACGAAATCACCAAAATCAACCGCCAGACCGGGGAGATTATCTGGCGTTTGAATGGCAGGCATAATCAGTTTACATTTTTGAACGATCCGGAGGAATTTATCTATCAGCATGATTTCCGGCCCGTTCCCGGAAAACCACATCATTACACTGTATTCGATAATGGTCGTGGCCGCCGGCCAGAGTATTCCAGAGCTGTCGAATATAAAATTGATCCTGATAAAAAAACAATCGAAAAAGTCTGGCAATACCGGCACGAGCCGGACTGGTTTACACCATCCATGGGTAGTGCGCAGCGATTGGCAAACGGCAATACATTTGTGGATTTTCCGCGAGGAAAATTAAAAGCCGTCGAGGTCTCGCCGGACGGGGATGTATTGTTTGAGATCTTTAGCACGGGACATGCTAACTATCGCTGCCGACGATTTGACTGGACAGCAGAAATGAAATATCCCTATCTCATTGCTGAAAATCTCGGTGCGAAAATTCGTCTTATATTCAACAAGTTTGGTGATGACAATGTGGATCACTATGATATTTACTATGGCACCAACCGGAATCCTGCCGAATTGCTTACGTCTACAAAAGAAACATATGTCGATATTGATGCCACTCAACTGGAATCGAATACCTTATACTATTTTCGAGTCAAGGCTGTTGACAATAATGGTGAAGAAAGTGTCTTTTCAAAAACAGTCTCTGGTTCTATCAAATATTTGGGTCCTGGTCAGAATGCCGTAAAAAACAGCAGCTTTAATGTAAAAAACTATTGGGATTTGAAACTCAGAAACGGGGCCATAGCTACTGGTGAATACGATGAGAGTCAGTACAAAATCAGTGTTATCAAAGGCGGAGAATCCATGGCTGATATCCAGCTATACCAGGAAAATATTAGCCTCTTGCAGGGCAAAGATTACCTTTTCGAATTTGATGCTTACGCCAATAGCAAGCGAGCCATAAACGCCAAAGTTGAATCGGTGTCCTCTCCGCACATCAATTACGGCAAGATCGGCAATACAGCTCTTGGTACCAGGCTAACGCATTACAAATTTCCGTTTCACATGTCACATCCTACAAATTTGGATGCGCGAGTGGTTTTTAACGGCGGCGGGGACAAAGGTCAAATTTACATCGATAACGTGTCGTTGACCTACGCTGCTACGCAAGTTGGGGATGAATTTGTTAATATAAATTTTCAACCTCCCGATGTGTCCGGTCCAACTGACTATCGAACAGATAACGGCGATCCGTTTGGCGATCGCGGAAATGGCTATTCTTACGGATGGCTGGACGGGAATAATTCAGAAACCCGATTCCGGAACGGTTTTGATGATCTCCGTTACGCCACGCTTAATCACATGCAAAAAAATGATAAATCTCGCATTTGGGAACTGGATATCCCAAATGGGACATATCATATTTTTCTCGTCATGGGTGATGCGAGCTATACCGATCAAATCAATCATATTCAAATTGAAAACTCGGTTTTGCGGGATCAGGATGGTGAGGACCATTTTGACGAATATACTGTTTCAGTTAATGTAAATGATGGGCGCTTGACACTCAGACCGGGCCCGGAAGCGAGCAATGCCAAGGTTTGTTTCATCGATATCAGCAAAGCCGCGAGTCAGATTGATTGTGATGAGAGGACTAAAAATACGCCAGAGTCATGCGTGCTGCATCAAAATTATCCCAATCCTTTTAACAGTGAAACATCACTAGAATTTACACTCCCGCAAAACGATTTTGTGAATGTTTCTGTTTATGATATTCGCGGACGTAAGGTCAAAACATTATTAAATAAAAATATGAGTTTGGGAGAACACTCGTTGTCGTTCGATGCATCTTTTTTGCCAAGCGGATTGTATTTGTATATATTGGAGACATCTTTTACGACCCGTATTCGAAAAATGATCGTCATCAAATAATCTGAACGGGATACGCAATAATTTCATTCGAGAACTTAAGTTCAAAGCAAAAGGAAACCAGATTATGAAAAAAACTGTTCTTATTTTTGTTTTATTTTTAATACCATTTTGTTTAGCCGGTACTTATCATCCAAATATTGATTCTGTCTTTCCGCGGCCGGAGAGTAAATTTATCACAACCCAAACGACAATTATTCTAAAGTTGGACGAAACACTCAACGATCAAATTACCAATCTGTCCACTCTTATATCTGTACAGAGCGAGAACGGCACCTCATCGGGAGAGACTTTTTTTTCAACGGATAATCGAACCATCATTTTCAAGCCTAAAGAACCATTGCCCAAAAACGCTAAAATTGATGTGACCATTCAAACCAGTCAATTCGGCAGTGATGATTTTTCCTATTCCTTTTATACACCGGCCGACAACCGAAATGAGATGGATTGGCTGCCCAAACAGTCGGCGTCATCGGAAAATGAGGTTGTTGCGCTGGCACCGGTGCGCCTGATCAACGGTGTCGCCGTGCCGAGCGATTTCCCTGACGTGAGTGTCAATATAATCGGAGAAACGGCACCCGGACGTCTCTTTATACCGGCGAATAAATGGATTATTATTTTTGAAAATGATGGCACCCCTTACTTTTACCGCAAATATGAAGATGGTCGAGAGAAGATGAGGTTCGAGGCGCATCCATCGGGTCACTTGTCATTCTTTTCCCATGAAGTTTATGATGTGATACTGGATCAAAATTTTGTGGAGATTGATACTGTAACTCCTGGACATGGATATCTGCCGGATGATCATGAACTTCAGATCCTTGAGAATGGCCATATACTGCTGGTGGCCAGGGATCGTGTGCGCGTCGATATGAGCACGGTTGTCTCCGGCGGCAATAACAATGCTACAGTTGAGGCACATCATGTGCAGGAACTAGATCGAGATCATAATGTGATTTTTGAATGGAACAATTGGAATCATCTCGATATTCGTGAGACCAACGTTTCGATACGCGGCGGTTTTGTTGATTTTGTGCATACCAATTCTATTGCAGTTGATTATGATGGTCATTTGATCGTCTCTCCGCGTGAGTATAATATGATTATGAAAATCGATCGAACCACCGCCGAAACGATCTGGAAACTTGGAGGCGACAATAGTGATTTCGAGTTTATTAATGACGACATTGATTTTTCTAAAATACACGACGTGCGTCCGGTGCCGGGTAAACCGAATCAATATACATTGTTTGACAACGGCCGCGACCGTAAGAATGGAGGGCAGTTCTCCAGAGCTGTAGAGTACAAACTGGATCTGGATGCCATGACGGCCGAGAAGGTCTGGGAGTATCGCCATAACCCTGATTTATTTTCGCCATATTGTGGCGGCACCCAGCCTTTGGAGAATGGCAACAGGTTTATTAGCTGGGCTAATCATGATTATTTCACTGAAGTCAATTCCAGCGGGGAGCTGGTTTATGAAATGCATGTTACCGGCTTTAGTTGTTCGCGTGCTCGTCGTTCTGAATGGGACGGGATGATGCTGCATCCATACCTGATCGTCGAAAATATGGGGAGTATTGTTCGACTCATCTTTAACAAATTTGGCGATGACAATGTAGCCTATTATAATATTTATGCGGGGACAAACGAAAACTCGCTGGCTCTTTTAGACAGCACAAAACAAACATATATGGACATCAATGCCCTCGATTTGGGGAACGGCGCGCGATATTTTTTCAAAGTGACATCTGTTGATGGGCAAGGAAACGAAAGTGATGCCTCAAAAGTCGAGAATGCGTTGATTCGTATTATCGCCCCGGGAGAAAATGCGGTTCAGGATGGCGATTTCCAATCCGCAGATAGCTGGAATTTACGGCGCCGCAACGGCGCAAATGCCACGGGTAAGGTGAATGCAGACGGGTATTACGAGATTAATATTACCAATGGCGGCTCAAATCTCAATGATGTTCAGCTACGACAGGATAATCTTTTGGTGATGCAGGGCAAAGATTATGTCTTTGAGTTTGACGCCTACGCGTCCAGGACCAGAGCAATCGGCGCTAAAGTCGAGTCCAATGGATCCTCACCCACCAATTATGGCAATATAGGCAATACAGCGATCACAACTCGTTCTCAGCACTTTACGTTTGAGTTTCCAATGCGTCATCCAACTGATACCAAAGCTCGAATTGTTTTTAATTGCGGCGGAACAACCGGAGATGTGTTCATCGATAATGTGTCGTTGACGTATAAAGACATCACGGACGACTTGTCGCCGCTTCCCAGCCCGTGGAAAAACATGGATATCGGCTCTCCGGCCATTGCCGGTTTGGCCGGTATGCAGGGAGATCGATTGCTGATTCGGGGGTCCGGCGATGATATCTGGAATCAGCGCGACGCCTTTCATTTTGTTTATCAACCCGTAAAAGGAGATGTCGAGATCGTTGCGCATGTTTACTCTCTGGCACAAACGGATCCATGGTCCAAAGCAGGAGTGATGATGCGCAATTCCCTGGTATCCAGATCAAAGCATGCCATGATGATCATGTCCGCACAAAATGGCTCCGCGTTTCAACGACGTGTTACCAATGGCGGCAGTTCAACGCATACCAAAGGCTCAGATGCACGCACACCCCATTGGGTTCGCCTGGTCCGCAAGGGCAATGTCTTTTCCGGTTACGAGTCTGCTGACGGCTCGTCCTGGTCGCTTGTCGATTCAGAAACAATCGACATGAACGATGAAATATATGTGGGCTTACCGGTAACATCGCATAATGACGGCGTTGTCTGCGAAGCCCAGCTTGACAATGTAGAGCTTTACACAGAGTCAGATGTGACGTATGAAAACGGTAATTTGCCAACATCTATCGAGCTGTATCCCGCCTTCCCCAATCCATTCAATCCAACAACCACCATGCAATTCGATCTGCCAAAAGAGACCGATGTTTCTCTCGTCATTTACGATGTCCGGGGGCGCAAGGTACGCACCCTTGTGAGCGCGCATAAAAAGCCCGGAACGTATAAAATCGAGTGGGACGGAAAAAATGACGCCGGTCACAACGTGGCCAGCGGTTTGTATCTGGTGCGAATGAATAGCGATGAATTCAGCCGGACGCGCAAAATCACCTTTCTTCAATAAAGACATTTGTAGTACACCTTTCAGGTGTGCTACAAATTTTATAAAATGAGTGAGGTCATATGACCTAAACGGAAATAACGTAAAAAGTCATTTTCATTGAACATCCAAGGAGTTGATCATGAGATTTATGTTTTTGCTGTTAGTGATCGTCGTTGTAACTGGTTTTGCACAAACTGATCTGATTATGAACGTAGATGGTCGCAACACCACAAGTTTAAACGGCGATTGGCGATACATCCCTGATTTGTACGAGAGCGGATATTACGATTATCGTTACAAAGAATCTCCCAACGGCTTTTTTCAGGATGCAAAGCCGCAAACGAAAAGCGACCGCATCGAATACAGCTTTGACCGCGCCGGTCAGTTGTCCGTACCTGGTGACTGGAATTCTCAAAAAGATGAGCTGTTTTTTTACGAGAGCACGATTTGGTATCGCAAAACATTTGATCACGATAAAAAGCCGGAAACAAGACTTTTTGTTTATTTTGGTGCGGCCAATTACGAGGCGATTGTTTATCTCAACGGCGAAAAATTGGGAAAACACATTGGCGGATTTACGCCTTTTAATTTTGAAATCACAGACAAAGTGAAACCCAAAGACAATTCGTTAATCATAAAAGTTGACAACAAACGTTATCGCGAGGCGGTTCCCACGATTAACACCGATTGGTGGAATTACGGCGGATTAACCCGCCGGGTCATGCTCATAGAAACGCCGCTCACTTTTATTCAGGATTATCACATCCAGCTTGCAAAGGGATCGCAGGATCGCATTGAAGGCTGGGTGAGGTTAAATGGTCAGGCCGCATCGCAGCAGGTCACTGTGGAAATACCAGAAGCTAGGATTAAAGAAACAGTGAGCACAAATACATCCGGTAAAGCAGACGTGTCGTTCAAAGCAGATCTTGAGCTGTGGTCGCCGGAGAATCCGAAACTCTATAATGTTACCATCACGTCAGAAACAGATCAGGTCACGGACCGGATCGGATTTCGCACGATTGAAACACGGGGAACAGATATCCTTTTGAACGGTGAACCGATATTTCTGCGCGGCATCTGTCAACACGAAGTGCAGGCCCTGAGTGGTGGCCGCGCGCATTCCAGAGAAAATGCCGAAATTATCCTGAGTTGGGTCAAAGAGTTAAATGGCAATTTTATGCGCCTGGCGCATTATCCGCACAATGAGTTTATGGCACGGGTTGCCGATGAAAAAGGAATCCTTTTATGGGAAGAAATTCCTGTTTACTGGACTATTTTATGGGAAAACAAAGCCACTTATGAAAACGCTGAAAACCAGCTTACCGAGCTCATTTCCAGAGACCGCAACCGGGCATCGGTTATTCTATGGTCTATGGCTAATGAAACGCCGCTCAGCGAACCGCGGCTCACATTTCTGACCAATCTGGCAACACATACCCGTTCCCTGGACAATACCCGGCTCATTACCGCGGCAATGGAACGGCATTATAAAGAGGACGGCACAACATTGTTAATTGACGATCCGTTCGGCAAAGTCGTTGATGTGCTTGGCTGCAACGAATATATCGGCTGGTACGACGGCGTGCCGGAAAAATGCACCCGCGTCAAATGGGAATCTGTTTACAACAAGCCTTTGATTATGAGCGAATTTGGCGGCGGCGCGCTGTACGGTTATCACGGTGATGAATTAACCCGCTGGTCAGAAGAATTTCAGGCAGATATCTATACCCAGCAAATCAAAATGCTCGAAGAAATTCCGTTCCTGCGCGGCACCACACCGTGGATTCTTACAGACTTTCGGTCACCTCGGCGAGTACTGGCTGATATCCAAGATTATTACAACCGCAAGGGCTTGGTTTCAGAAAAAGGATTGAAAAAGCAAGCGTATTTTGTGTTGCAAGAGTGGTATAAAGAATTAGCAAAGAAGGAATGATTGAATTAAATATATTGCTGCATTTTTGTAGCTGTCGTTTAAGTTCATGAATTGATATTTTATTAATGCCACTGATTTACACGGATTACCACTGATTCAAAGACATTTTGTAGTCATTTTTGCGTGGTTATAGTTTTGATTTTACCAGTGGAAAATTATTTCTGAAATCCAAACTAAATCTTTCTTAATCCTCTAACACACCATGCCCAAAAAGAAACGCTTCCGCATCCACGCCATCAAGTCTTTTGACAACGTATCGGAACATGCTGAGGAATGGCAGGGAAAATGGCACAGTCACGTTTTTCATAATGATCACCCCATTACTTTAGAAGTTGGCTGCGGCAAGGGAGAATACACCATTGCTATGGCATCGCATTATCCGCAGCGAAATTTTATTGGCATCGATTTAAAAGGGGCACGGCTCTGGGTTGGTGCGAAAAAAGCTCAGGAAATGAATCTGAACAATGTCTTTTTTATCCGCGGACATGTTAAAAATCTTGCCCAGATGTTCCTCCCGAATACGATCGAAGAAATGTGGATACCTTTTCCGGATCCATTCCCCCAAAAACCGCGCAAGCGAATGATAGCGCCTCGGGCGTTGCGTGTCTATCAGCATATTCTCAAACCCAGAGCAAATATCTTTTTGAAAACAGATGACAATTATCTTTATCATTTTGCTCAGGAGTCGATTAAAAAGGTCGGGGGGAGTATTTTCCATGCGACTGAGGATTTATACTCGGACACAGTTGATAATGAATTTGCCCAACATGCCACGACTTTTGAGAAAAATCACATTGAACTGGGAAAGAAAATCAAATACATTCATTTCACTCTCCCGGAATTTGATAAAGATCTTTGAAACAAAAAAGCCTCGTGCATTTCTGATGCATGAGGCTTTTTCT
>CAZSMC010000051.1:18406-30729 GCA_964607755.1 uncultured Cytophagia bacterium
AAAGATCTTTGAAACAAAAAAGCCTCGTGCATTTCTGATGCATGAGGCTTTTTCTGTCGAATAATATTTGTTACGTTATTTGAGTAAGGTCATACGCTTTGTTTCTTTTCTGAGCTGAATTCCATCATCCACTGTGATTTGGTAGAGGTAAACACCTGTCGGGGCAGGCGTCCCGTCTGCAAATTTACCGTTCCATGTAAAAGTAAAAGTCCCGCCATCGTGATATTTTTCAGCGTATGATTTAACCAATTGTCCGTTTGTGTTGAAAATTGCCATGCTTACATTCGCTGGACGCGACAGGTCGTATTGAATCGTTGTTGTCGGATTAAAGGGATTCGGATAATTCTGATGCAGGTTAAAGTTTTTCACAACATTCTCATTCTTGGCGACAGCCGTTTCATTCGTAAAAATTTTGTACAGCTCAATGCCTTCACCTGTTTCCAAATTACGGGTGTATTCTTTATCAATGGGATTGTTCCAGTGTTCGTGAACGCCGAGGCTGGGGATCGGTGTACCGTCACCTTCGGGATCATACACAATATCTTCCGGCCACTCGGATTTGTCGGCTGCCTGGTGCAGGTAATCGTCCACACCGGGTTTTACCGGATAGGGATATTTGCTGTCCTCGTCGTATTCTGTTCTTAAAAAGTCAAAGCCAACCGAAGCGATCGCAACAGGATCAAGTGACAGAAAAATCGACGACGTCCAATCGTTGTTAAACGGCGCCATCTTGAATTTTCGTGGCGGATGAGTGGCTTCAGATCCGGAGTAAAGAGCATCCATCAAATAAAAAAGTCCTTTTTTGTAATGCATGTCATGGCCCATCAAATCGACCTGCACACGGTAGATATTGCGTTCCGGGCGCAAGTACTTTCCAGTCTCGGTCGGATCGACCAGACCGCCGTGCAAGTGAACGGCATTATCGCGAGTATGAGAACCAAAGTGATTTTTGGCAAACATGGTAATGCCGGCGCGTTTGTGGCCTTTCATAGTCGGAATGTTGATCAGATACTCACAAATATCAGCGATTTTATAATACTTGTCCGCTTTGGTCGGACTGCCTTCGTTCGGATTATCCCAACTGCCTGTGTGCATCACCTTACCGCGATCCGAGTATTTCATTACAGCCTCGTCCATAGGTACAACCTTATGCCGATAGAGTTTTGAAGAATTGTTGTCCAGAACAGTAATCTCCGGGAATTCTGCTGTCCACAACTCAAAACAATGCTTGTAAACGTGCTTGAGCGGATCGCCGATATAAATGTCCCGTTGATCAACACCAGCAACATTTACCAATTGCCGAAGGACTGCCAATACCAGGTGAGGGTTGGTTTCGGCAATGCCATAATTGTTGTTTTTGGAAATAGAAAAATCACGTGTGCTATAGTTACCGCCCCAGGAACTTGTCGCGTTGGTTTTAATATAAACGATCTCTCCTGGCTGATAACCGACATCCCCTTTGCCGCGCATTTCGTTGTTGTAATGAAAAACAGCATCCCAGGCGGCCTTGTCATCATCTTTGCCGGTCAGCGCTCGAAGCACATCTGAGAGCATGCGGTCGATAATGTCCTGGTCATTGTTCTGCGGCATAAACCAGCCGTCATCTTTATCCGGATCATTAGTGCATTTTTCATTCGTTGCGAGCGGATCATAAGCCCACACGACACGGCCGGGGAAGATTCCTTTTGGTTCGCCCATTGGATCATTCGGCGTAATATCCTCGTGTAAAAATGCCGCTCTGGCGGGATTGTCCGTTGGCGTCGTCATCACCAGCGAACCTAAAAATCCTAAAAGCACAAATGCAACGACCAGTGCGTATTTGTGTTCGCGAAAGCGTTCCCTGGCTTTATGAAAAGCAAACACAGAAGTGAGCAAGCCTGTCATCCAGATAAAAAAACCGGAAGCCATGGGGGCAGCGACTTTCATGCAAGGGTATCCGGCTCGACTCGGTTTGGGCACAACCCGAATCAAAAACCATATGAGAGAAGCAAAACCTATGGAAGGAAATAAAATCCGTGAGATGAGAGAGCCTGTACGAAATTTCCGAATTTTTCCTGTTTTAGGACAGCGTATAAAAAGTTTGTCCAAGAGCGAATTAACAAGACGGCGCATAACGTCCTCCTTTTTCCACGTGCCATTGTCGTATCAGCAGCCAATGCGGTTTAGTATTATTATTTAGCTGAATCCAAAAAAATACAAAGAAATTTGGTGAATACAAAACATTTATCTTTAACTGTGCGGGAGGCATGCCGTTCCAGTATTTATGAAGCGGCTGGTTTTGGGGGGTTAGGTTTTATCAAAATGCGTGAGGGAGGGCTGCCCAATGCCATATACGTTGAATCCCAGTTTGAACAACTTTTCGCGATCGAGAATATTTCTGCCATCAAAAATAAACGCTGGTTTTTGCATGGATTGATATATTTTTTCGTAATCCAGATTTTTATATTCATCCCATTCCGTCAAGATGGCAACGGCGTGCGCACTTTCAGCAGCTTTGTAGGGATTTTTTTCAAATTGAACTTTGTCCTTAATGTCATGTAAATCAATTTTTGCATTTGGCAGTGCTTTCGGGTCCGAGATAACAACATCCGCGTGCTCTTGAACAAGCTTACGCGCCACATAAATGGCTGGTGATTCCCGGGTATCGCCGGTGTTTGCCTTGAAGGCAAATCCCAGCAGAGCGATTCGTTTGTTAGCAACGGTATTGAAAAGTTCAGAAATCATGGTGCGCACAAAACGGTGCTCCTGATATTCATTCATTTTGACTACTTGTTCCCAATAGGACGCAACTTCATAAAGACCGTACGATTCGGCGATATAAACAAGGTTGAGAATATCTTTTTTGAAGCAACTGCCGCCAAATCCGACGCTGGCGTTTAGAAAACGGGAGCCGATCCGGCTGTCTCTGCCAATAGCGTGTGATACTTCCTGAATATTGGCTTCGGTTTTTTCACAAAGCGCAGAGATGCTGTTGATGGATGAAATGCGCTGCGCTAAAAAAGCGTTTGCCACCAGCTTTGAGAGCTCGGAGCTCCAGATATTGCTGGTAATAATGTTGGCGGCCGGAACCCAATTCGCATAAATATCAACAATAGCCTGGCGCGCTTTAACGCCTCTCTCTGTTTCCCGTGAGCCGATGAGCACGCGGTCCGGATGTTCCAGATCGGTTATGGCTGTGCCTTCGGCTAAAAATTCCGGATTGGAAACGATCTCAAAGTGAATGCCTTTATCGTTGGCGTGCAGAATACGTTCCATGGTGGCAGCGGTGCGAACCGGAAGCGTGCTTTTTTCAACAATAATTTTATCCGACTCGGCCGCTTTCATAATATCACGAGCTGTCTTTTCCCAATATTGTAAATCAGCGCTTTTGCCAGCGCCTTCGCCAAACGTTTTTGTTGGCGTGTTCACAGAGACGAAAATAATATCCGCCTGTTTGATATTTTCTTCAATTTCCGTGGAAAAAAACAGATTTCTGTTGCGAGCCTGTTTTACAACGTCCAAAAGCCCGGGTTCATAGATTGGCAATGTGTCTGTTTGCCAGGCTTTAATTTTCTGCTTGTTAATATCCACAACCGTTACTTTGTATTGCGGACACCTGGCAGCGATCATGGCCATAGTAGGGCCGCCAACATAACCGGCACCGATACAGAGGATGTTTTTCTTGAACGAATTCATTGCATTCTCCTTTTTATTGCGCAAATAGTTGCATGATTAATACGGGCAAATTGACAATCCCGCTTATAAATATATAGATTAATTTTTTAAAATTATATAAAATGCCCTTGAGCTTTCCATAAAAGTTGCTAAATTGTAGTTACACTTATTGTCATTCAATAAATTTGCAAGGAGCCGAACATGCATCAAAAAATCAGCAAAATTTTCAAGACAATAGGCCCTGCTTTTATTACTGCTTCTGTAGTTCTTGGCCCAGGTAGCATTACTGTTTCTTCCCGAATCGGCGCCGCTTATGGTTATTCTATGCTTTGGGTTATCGTCGCCGCCGGCGCTGCTATGTGGATGTACGTTCGCATGTCATCCAGATTCGGCGTGATGAACACAGATTCCATTCTTACGGTCATTGCGAAAAAATACGGCCGGTGGTTTTCTGTCCTGATTGGTGTATCCTGTTTTATGATGGCTGCCAGTTTTCAGTTCGGAAATAATCTCGGTGTCGCCACAGCTATGGAAACGGTAACCGGAATCCCTGAACCGATATGGCCGTTTGTTTTTACCGGTCTTGCTATTGTCCTGGTATTTTTTGCTAAAAACCTCTACAAAATCATGGAAAAAATCATGATGGTTTTGGTGCTAACCATGATTATTTCATTTTTTTTAAACCTCTTGTTCACAAAGCCTGATATTGCTGGTATCGGCAGTGGCTTTGTACCACGTATCAATTTTAGTGCGTTGGAAGAAATGGCAGCGATTACAGCAACAACATTTTGCCTGCATGTCGCTCTTTATCAATCGGCAATGGTCCAGGATAAAGGCTGGACAGTCAAAGATATTATGGCGAACCGTCGTGATTCGCTGGCTGGTATCATCATGCTGGGCCTCATCAGCATGATGATTATTATCACCTCGGCATCAGCGCTATTTCCGCGCGGCATTTCTGTTGCCAGCGCCGGGGATATGGCAATCCAGCTCGAAGCGCTCTTTGGCCCTGCTGCCAAATATATCTTTAGCATTGGCTTATGGGCGGCAGGATTTTCCTCCTTAACAGTTAACGCCTCCATAGGTGGTGGGTTGCTATCGGACGGGCTCGGTCTTGGCCGTTATATGGAAGATAAAGCCCCACGGGCGTTCACGATTCTCATTATGCTGGTCGGAATGATTATCGCCGTTTTTTTTCGCGGCAATATCGTACATGCATTAGTTATTGCCCAGGCCTCCACGCTTTTTGCGGTTCCGGCCGTGGCAATCGGACTGTTCCTCATTGCCAATAACAAAGACGTAATGAAACAGCACGTCAACACATGGAAACATAATATTTTGGCGGTGTTTGGATTAATTTTGATTCTTTTGATGGTTTACTACAAGTACCACACATTAGTGGTGAAAATTAGTCAACTTTAGTTTATTCACTAAATAAGGAGGAGAGAAGCTTTGGATTTATCATCATTAAAAAAATTGAATGAAGGCAAAACCAAAATCATCTATGAAAATCCTGATGATCCGAAAACGGTTTACATGGTTTTCAAGGACGATATTACCGCTGGTGATGGTGTAAAACACGATGTGATCGAGGGCAAAGCGTTTGTGGACTGGCAAACAAACAAAGACATCTTTGAATATCTGAACCGCAAAGGCGTCCGAACGCACTATGTCGACAGTCCGCAAGAAAAGGCCCATCTGGTCAAAAAACTGGACCGGAAAATCGATCTGGAAGTTGTCACGCGTCGCGTTGCCGCCGGCTCGATTTTAAAGTGGGGCGGCATTGAAGAAGGAACGCGATTCGATCCGCTGATTACTCAATTTCATTACAAGGATGATTCACTCCACGATCCTATGCTGGATGAAGGTTATATCGATTACATCATTCGCGCTAAAGAAGGCACCGAGTTTTCGCAAATGCGCCAGTTGAACGCTCAGATATTCGAGGTCCTCGAAGAGGCATTCGGGCACTTTGGACTGCAGCTCATCGACTTTAAACTGGAATACGGTCTGATTGACGGCCAGGTCACTGTGATTGACGAAATAACCGGCGGCTCCTTCCGGTTGTGGCCCTATGCCAAAGAACAGCCCAACCTCAATCAGCCAAACATCCTCTCGGAACTGAACCCTGCCGGACGACTGGACAAGGATAACTACCGGATGGGCGGAGAGCTCAAAGATGTAAAAGATAAATTTACTGCGATCGCCAAAATTACAAAACGGTTTAAAGAGCTGGAATAAAAAAAGCTCCCAACATTTTTCATGATGGAAGCTGTATCAATGAGCCAGGCCGACAGCTTGCTATCGATCACATTGAAGCTGCGGCCTTTATCCTTGAAAAGTACAAATCACCCTCAAGCTGCAGTCGCACGTGTTGATGATCAATGGTAAACTGCGTTATTTTGCAGTCGGCTGTGACGCCAAAATACCGCAATAATTGATTCACATTAATGTAAATGTGAGACTCGGTGTGATGTACGCCGTCGAGATTTAATTGCTTGACCAGAGAATTGAGAATGGTGTTTTTGATGGCATTTGTGAACCCACCAATGGCATGAATGCGGTCAACCTGGATAATGAGATAAGACAATTCATGACAGAGACGGAAATAAACCGTAAAAGGAATAGGAAACAGCGTTTTTAGCTTGCCTGATACGGCGATGTGGTTCTCATCAATCTGCCATTTGATATCATCGACATCCACGTATGGCCGGCAATATTTGTCACATAACTCATCACATTCCGATTCTGACAGTGACAGATCTAAAGCTGTGATTCTCATCTCTTGCCCTCCTCCTGGGAAATGTTGCTCTACTTGAGAACAATAATCCCGTGTTTGTTGTCAGGATTAAAAATGTCCGAGGTCGCTGCGTTTGGCTGGACTGGTTATCTCTCCGCCCTCATTCTCTTCACTCTCTCCCTGCTAAAACCGACCCCTTTGAATTATATTTAAGATAACAAAATATAACCATATCAGTCAAGTTTAATATTTTGGAAACGATGACAAAATACGGCCAGGGCACGCGCAAGGACGGTTCTCTTTACGGCTGGCCGGGTGCCAAGGCCGTGCATCCGATGCGCGGCGATGTGGGCATTTTAGGCGCGTACTTTAACGATGACGGTATCAATCCCATGCACGACGAATTTTTTGCGCCCATGGCAGAGGAGACCAAAGCCATTGTGCAAGTTGCGCGCCAGGAAGCGCCAGACATCACTGTGTCGCTGCATTTGTTTGATGTGATGCTGGAATATGTTTTGGAGCAGCGGTTGGTTTGGGAGAGGTGAGTACGACTATAAAATAAACAAATAATGTTGAGAGACTTGTTACATCTTTGTAGTTCATTTAAAAATGAATTGTGAAATTGGACTTTATCATTTATATTAAAAAGTGGGATAAAAATTGCTATTATTATTCTATTAAACGCATTCTGCCTTACCAGCTTTTAATAATTAGTGGGAATCTATGAGCAGAGAAATTATAGACTATTTGAAAGATATTTTCTATGCAATGGAAAAAGCCCAACAATTCTGTACAAACATTATCTTCTCTACTGAGAGCTCATTGTACTGAAAACTCGAACGTTAAAAATGACAGATTCAAATTTAGAAACAATTTTTCGCCACGAATTCACTGTTCCACAAAACGCTGTCGATCAGAACGGTCACGTCAATAACGTTGTCTATGTGCAGTGGATGCAGGATATTGCTGTTCGTCATTCCGATTCGGTTGGCGGGACAAAAGCAATGAGTGATGCCGGAGCGACCTGGGTAGTGCGTTCTCACAAGATTGAGTATCTTTGTCCAGCATTTGCAGGCGAAGAGGTGGTTGCTCTCACGTGGGTTTCGAACGTTCGCCGGGCGAGGTCAATGCGGCGTTACAAATTTTACCGAAAAAACGACAGGACTCTCCTTGCCAGAGGTGAAACAGATTGGGTTTTTGTGGATACTCAAACCGGTCGACCTCGAAAAATTCCGAAAACGGTTTTGGAGGTTTTTACCCTCGTGCCCGAGGATGAGGAACCGCAATAAATCAAATACATCAGAATTGTAATAAAAAAGGGCGCTCAAAAGCGCCCTTTGTCAATCTCTACTCTATCCGTTTTACAAGCTGATCTTCACCCGGCTCGAGATTGGCTCTGTGTTTTTCCACTTCTTTTTGAATGTCTTCCAGTACCTCAGGATGTTTGTCCGCAATGTTATACTTTTCGCTCGGATCGTGATCGAGATGGAACAACAGCGGCGGATCGTGCTCCTGACGGTTGTTGTCTTCCTGGTAGCAGAGCTCGGTAATAAAGTGCGCTTTGTACGGCCCTTTGCGCACGGCGTACAACTCGGTACCGCGATAGTAAAACATGGTCTTGCGCGGACTGGGTTTGTTCTCAAAAAGAGTCGGCGTTAAATCCAGACTGTCCATGACCCGATCATCCGGACATTTTGCGTCTGAAATCGAGGCGATGGTGGCGAACAAGTCCAGTGTTGATCCCATGTCCATAACCACGCCCGGCTTTATTTTTTCCGGCCAGTAAAAAATAGTTGGTTCGCGCATGCCGCCTTCCCAGGTCGTCCCTTTGCCTTGGCGCAGCAAACCGGCAGAGCCGCCATGTTCGCGGAAAGGCAACCATGGGCCGTTATCTGAGGTAAACACAATCAGCGTCCTTTTTTCCAGATTCAGTTCTTTCAGCGTCTTTTCAATTTCACCCACACCATAATCAATTTCTTCCACCACATCGCCGTACAATCCTCGTTCACTGGTGTTGCGGAATTTGTCATTGGTAAACAAAGGAATGTGCGGCAAGTTATGCGCAAGATAAACAAAAAACGGTTCATCCTTGTGCTGTTTGATGAAATCAATGGTTTCATTGGTATAGCGGCGCACAATGGTGTGCTGGTTCGCCGGGCGTTCCACAACATCCTCATCGCGCATGAGCGGAACGTTGTAATCTTCGACTTGTGGATCCAGTTGATCCTCGAGCGTTAGACGTTGAAGCTTATCCATATCGTTGCTGTACGGAATGCCGAAATAGGTATCAAAACCGTGACTGGTGGGCAGATACTCCGGCAAATGCCCGAGATGCCACTTGCCGAAACACGCTGTGTGATAACCCTCTTTTTTCAACGCCTCGGCAATCGTGACTTCATTTTGAGGCAGCCCGCTGGCCGAATCCGGGAACAACACCCGCCGTTTGCTGCTGCACATGCCACTGCGGATCGGATAACGTCCGGTAACAAGTCCGGCCCGGCTGGGCGTGCACACGCTGGCGGCGGCATAAAAGTTGGTCCATTTTTGACCGTTAGCAGCCATGCGGTCAAGATTGGGCGTGTGAAGCGTGGGGTGTCCGAATGTACTGAGATCGCCGTATCCCAGATCATCGCAAAAGACGACCACCACGTTCGGTTTGTCCGGTGGTGCAGAGCACTTTAGCCATGGTATACACGTAGCGGCGGCTGTTGCTCCCGCTACTTTGAGAAACGAACGTCGACTGGTCAGTGGTGTCATAAGTCCTCCTTTTTATTAATAATCTATAAATGTAGGATTGTCTTCTTTGGGCGGCCAGACAATTTTACCGTGATCGCGTGGCAACCATGCAATAAAATCGGTACCGATATCCCGTGTGTTTTGTGCCATGTGCTCGTATTCTTTAGTTTTCATAAACGGAATAGGATCAAGATTAAAAGGGTGCGAAAAGGTGTTCAATTTTTCCTGCAAAGCGTTTTTCAGACGCTGTAATTCCTCGGCATAATCCGGATTATTTGCCAGATTGTTTTGCTCATACGGATCGTTCTTTAAATCGTACAATTGATCCTGATCAAAATAATGCGGAAAGTGCTGAATAGCGATTTGCGAATGCGCCTGCTTGAACGTGTTCAATTGATTTGGCGCATATTGCATGGTACCGTTTTCCATCTGCTGAACCACGACATCGGGATAACGAACAGCAATGTATTTAAAATGGCCATCTGTGACGGCTCTGGCATAACCGGATTCCGTGTAAATATATTCGCGAATGCTGTCCGATTGTTCACTCAGGACAGGCACCATGCTCTTGCCGTCAAGGGTTCCCTCCCGTGGAAGAGGTGCGGCAGCAAGCTGCATGAGCGTGGGCAGGATATCCACACTTTGGACGAGAGCGTCACTGACACGTCCGGGCTGAATTTCCTCAGGCCAGCGAATAACGAACGGCACCCGTGTCCCTTTTTCATAACAGGTCGCCTTGCCTGGTTCGATGTTATGATCCGCCATGAAAATGACAATGGTATTATCTTCAATGCCAAGGTCTTTCAGCGTTTGCATCAGAATTCCGACGTGGTTATCGAGACAGGCCATTCCCGCCACTTTGTGGTGCATCCATTCCGGTGTGTCTGCTAAAAGCGAATTCAACCTTTCCTCGGACAATTGATATTGCAGCACATCATCCAGCTTGCCTTGCGGGGTGTACCGGAGATCATTTTTGAACTGATCAAGGTGATATGGTCCGTGAACAGCCGTGGTTGCTGCATATAAAAAGAACGGTCTGTTCTGTTCTGCCTGTACTTTGATAAAATCGACCGCTCCTTTTGTCATCCACGGAAAGTTGTGGTGACGGAGTGCCTTGACCGGGAAACCATCCAGGTTGCCCCAGGATACGCTGTTAGCCACATCAAATCCCGCTTGTTTTTTAACCTGCTCTGCCAGCAATTCGTGACGTTTTTGCAGCTTTTCATTTACTTGTTCGTCTTTTGGATCGGCATCCGGATCAATATCTGGCAGTTGGACAGATTCCGGCAATTGACCCACGTGCCACTTTCCGGACATTCCTGTAACATATCCGTTTTTTGAAAGCAGGCGAGGCAACGTCTGTTGCGAGTCTGTCAGGTAAGTGTTCCAGGCAATCGAATAGGGTTGATCTGTGGGGTAATTTTCCAGAAAAGAAGCATGTTTGCAGCGTCCGGCATATTGGCCGGTTAAAATACTGTAACGGCTTGGCGTGCACATGGGCGCGGCGGCATAACCGTGGGTGAATTTTAAACCCTGTTGCGCAAGTTTATCGATGTTCGGTGTTTGAATGTTACCACCGTAGCAGCTTATATATTCGTATGCCAGTTCATCGGAAAAAATGAGCAGCACATTTGGTTTCTTTGGTTTTTCGCAGTTGAACGATCCCAGCATTGACGCCACGGTTACAGTTCCTGCAGCTTTTAAAAATTGACGTCGTGTGGTTTTCATCTTGTTCTCCTCTTTGAACAGTTGATTTCAGGGTTAACAGATAATAGTCGGACATGTGTAAAAGTCAGCGGGGATTTTTCAATATGAACGAAAATTATCATTTTTTTAATCCATGTCCTGTTAGCAAGATGACAATGGTTTGATCTTTATCGTGCATGGATAAATACTTTTTTGCACCGGCTGGTCCCGCTGCCGAGGTCGGTTCGACGTACAGCCCTTTTTGTGCCATGTCCATCCAGCTACTTGCTATCTCTTTTTCAGACACTGTCAGAATCGTGCCACCTGTTTTTCGCACGGCTGCCAAAATGTGCTGTCCTCTGGCCGGATTGGCAATTGCAATGCCTTCAGCCATGGTCCATTTTTTTTCGATTTCGATTGGCTCATCCGCATGTTGTGCGAATGCTTTGGAGAGGGGTGCGCAGTGAGCCGATTGAATCCCAATCAGAGCGGGTAGGTTGTTAATAAGTGCCATTCTTTTCAAATCACAAAATCCCCAATACGCTCCGAGGAGCAACGTGCCGTTGCCTACAGGCAGAATAAGCGCATCCGGAGCGCGCCAGCCCAGTTGCTCGCAGATTTCAAACGCCATGGTCTTTGTGCCCTGAATGAACAACGGGTGCCATACATGACTGGCGTAAAAAAGCGATTCCGCCGCCAGTCGGGCAGCTTTAGCTGTTTCGGAGCGTGGGCCGGGTACTTTGATGAGCCGGGCGCCGTAATTTTTAATCTGAGTGATTTTGGCCGAAGATGTGTCTGCAGGAACATAAATATCGCATTTAATGCGCGCCGCAGCGCAATAAGCGGCAATGGCCGCACCGGCGTTGCCGGACGAATCTTCGACCACGTGATCGATGCCCCATGCCTTGCATTGACTGATAAGCAGCGATCCTCCGCGGTCTTTGCACGAGCCGCTCGGAAAAAGATAATCCAGCTTGAACCAGACGCGTCTGTCAGAAAGAGTGGATTCGTACAATGGCGTACAACCTTCGTCAAAAGAAACGACGCGTTCTCCCGAGACCGGAAGTGCTTCGCGGTAACGCCACATATTGAAAGAGCGGTCCTGAAGTTTCCGATGGTCAAATGAACCCTGGTGAGTGATATCAAGCAAACCGCCGCATTCACAACGCCAGCGGGGCTCGGCAAAAGGATAGGCAGTGTGACACGTTGTACAAATGAATTCTGGCATAAAACTCTCGCGTTTTTAATCAATTTAAAAAAATATGGCAGAACTGCAACTTTTTTCAGTACCGTATATCCTAAATCTATAGATAAATGAAAAGATTGTTTTATGTAAAAGCTCACTGATGGGAGAAAATCTTTGCAGCATTACAAAAGTGGGCTAAAGCCCGTTATGTTGAGAGGCCATCTTTAACCCCGAGCTAAAGCTCGGGGCAATATTATAGCCCCGAACTTAAGTCGGGGTTATTATTGAGATTTTTTAATAGGCACTTTAGTGCCCAAATAT
>CAZSMC010000052.1:0-30724 GCA_964607755.1 uncultured Cytophagia bacterium
AAATTGCTTTCATTTTCAAAATTCGGGTCTTCTTCCACCACTTTTTTGTGAATTGGCCCCCAGAATCCCCATGGTCGAACTTTTTTATAAAAATCTTTCAATACCTCTTCATCTGCAGGTGGCGTTTTATAGGTGGCAATAATACAGCTTATTACAGAGATCGCCAGAATAATGGGAAAGTAATAAATTTGCGAAGCTCCTGGAATGACTTTGGCAAAAATCAATGCCGGGATCAATCCGCTAACCATTCCCCAGAAATAGCCATATCCGTTGAACCGCCACCAGTACCACTTTAGCACATTCGAGGCGACATAACTCCCCCATAAAGCAGAAACAATCCATTTCAGCACAGAGTCAATGTCCCTTGCAAACACGCCCAAAATAATACTCACTGCCACGAGAATAAGACCAATAACCTGGCTCACTCTGGCAATATGTTTTCCTTCTGCTTTTGGATTGATGTACCTCAGAAAAATATCATTCACCAGGTAAGCCTGTCCGGCATTCAGGGTCCCAGAAAAAGTTGACACAAAAGCGGCTGCCAGGCCGGCCAGCAGCACTCCCAGGAATCCGACCGGAACAAATTCTGCCATAGCAGCAGGAAGAATTTGTTCAAAATCGATTCTATTGCCAACAATGAGATTCAATTTGTCATAAAATAAAAGCCCAAGAACAACAAAGCCGGTAATCATCAAGTAACGAAATGGCATCAGAATGATAGAAACCGAACCGCTCATCATGCCGGCTTCGCGAGGATTGCGCGTAGACAAAATTTTCTGCATGTCGTAATTTGGCGCCGGACCGGCAGCGGAAACAAGAATCCCTTTGAATAATAACATCATCATAAAAATGGTGAAAAAAGAATAGCCGTCATTTTCTATCACCTGGTTCACCTGACCGATGATATTGCTCCAGTCCAAATCGAGTTTCCAGCCGAAAAACGGGCTGTACCATCCTTCCGGAACATTTAGAACGCCAGCAGCGGACAACTGGGTCATCGCAATAATCGCAATAATAATGCCGGAAATAGTAATAATGGTATATTGGATCAGGTCAGCCCACACAATACTTGCCATGCCACCGAGCAGGCAATAGATGGTTGCTGCCAAAGTAAATACAATACCATAAACGTGAGGAACAAATTTCGGACTGATGATAGCCGGATCAAATCCGAAAAAGCCGGCTACAGCATCCCAGGAGATAAAAATCATCATGAATTTTCCGAGTCCGATAAAACCATAAGCGAGAAAACCAAGGCAGCTAATAATGGCGAAAATGACCACGATCGTGTGCGACCAGGAGGTGTCTCTGCGGTCACCGAAACGGGTTCTCAACCACTCAGCGCCGGTAGTGACCCTCGACCGCCGAAGCCATTTGGACAGGTAAATCATCAGAAAGATCTGGTTAAACACAGGCCATAACCACGGAATCCAGATACTCTTCAAACCGTAAACAAAAGTGATGGTAACCAACCACATCGTGCCAGAAATATCCAGCATACCGGATGCATTTGAAAGACCAAGCAAATACCAGGGCAACCGGTTTCCGCCCAAAAGATACTCCTTTTCTCCCCGTTCCGCTCTTTTCTTCATTATCACGCCGATTGCCGTAATCGCTACCATGTACAGCAGTATGATGACGATATCAATAGTTTGTAAGACCATGGGTCAAATCTCTCCGATTTTAGTGCGACTGTGTGTTAAACCACATCTGATTCATTCCTGGAAGTAATAATGACTTTTAATGGAGACTGTCGAGCATTCATAGGTGCTTAAATAATGCGCTGGATGGAAACATAATTACAAATTATAATAAATTTATTTAAATAATCCAATACTATTTAGTCTGTTTGTATTCCAGAACGTTGAAAATGGCAAGATGGATGCAAAATCTTTTTAAAATTGACAATTAATTATTGCATTTTAAACAAAGCTATTGTAAATTGAGCGGTTAATTAAGGGTACACTTTTGCTGCTTTGAAATTTTTTGTTAAACCATCCTGGTTAAACTTAAAATGTGAGACAAATTCGAAGAGAAGATGTTTTTCTCGGCGAGATTTGCGAAAAGCTGACAAAAAGCTGTACACGTGTTTTTTACAAGTTATAAGGATCGTTTCAATGGAAAAAGGAACTGTAAAGTGGTTTAATGGATCCAAGGGCTATGGATTTATCGCCAGAGAAGAAGGCGACGACGTGTTTGTCCATTACAAAGCCATCGAGGGTGAAGGCTACAAAACACTGAACGAGGGTGACGAGGTTCAGTTTGAAGTCGAAGAAAGCCCCAAAGGATTGCAAGCGACCAAAGTCTCAAAAATATAATTTTTAGGCTGAGATCAAAACCTCGATTTTTATCGGGGTTTTTTTGATTCAAGTTGAGCGATTTCAATCAATTCTACTATTCTAACTAAATCAATAAAATGCTTCACAACAGCAACCGCAAACTATCACGAAACACCCCTTGAGCGCCAAAGCTTTCTTTGAATCGTGCCAGACCCCAGTTCGGCTCTTCATTGACAGTAAAAATACCAAAATCCAGAAAACCGTATCGTTCCCGGATACCCCAATCGATGATATCGTGGAACAGGCAATTGACGCCCCGATATTGCTGATAATCATCGTCGTGGCTGATATAAAACGCGAGCACAACTCTGGGATTGCAGATAAACATGGCAACCCCGGCAGCCATGTCGTTTTCCGGCGTATAGGCAGCAAAAAGTTTAACACGTTCCGGAAACAGCCCTTTTACTTTTAGCAGTGCAGGCAATGTATGTGTCGGCGAGACGTTGTGACGGAGGCGAAGGTTTTTTTTGAGAATCTGATAGAACCGTTCATATTCTTCCGGTTCTGCTGTTTCACGCACCGTGACGCCAAGTTTCTGTCCGCGGCGCACAGCCCGGCGCGAGCCTTCATTAAATGTAGTCAATATCTCATCGCGTCCGAAATCGAGTGGAATGACACTGGAAATTTCCCGTTTGCGGTACTGAAATCCGTTTTGGATCAACGCAAAATCAATGTAATTGCTTGGACGGCGCAGGTAAATCTGCGGCGGCGGAGTCAGATCGATGCCGTCAAAACCGTGTTCGCTGGCAAAGCTGAGCAACGCCTCGACAAGTTGGAAGGCTTCCCGAATAGACAGCGTATCCCGGGTGACAAAACCTCCATAGGAGGCACCGCGATGGGAGATGAGCAGGCGCTGACCAGCATCATCGAAATCAATTGCTGGCAGCAGGGCAAGAATGCGGTCTTTTTTCTGAAAAATCAGAGAATTATCAACAAACCTGCCTTCCGGGTGATAGGATAAAAACCGGCGGGTATGAAAAATGGTGCCATTATTCGCTGACCAGACAAAATCATCCCATTTTTTTTCAACATCTTTTGAATAGCGTACAATTTCGATTGCCAAACCAAACCTCGTTATTTTTGCATCAGATGAACCAGAATTGCTTTTTGGATATGCAGCCGGTTTTCAGCTTCATCGAACACCACCGAATGCGGTCCGTCGATAACCGCGTCAGTGATTTCATCCCCCCGGTGTGCCGGCAAGCAATGCAGTACAATGCAATGGGGATCAGCGTGCTCGAGCAAAGCTTCGTTGACCTGATAGGGTCGGAAAATTTTATCCCGCTCTTTAGCCTCATTTTCCTGTCCCATGCTGGCCCAGACATCGGTATACACCACATCAGCATTTTTGACCGCTTTAGCCGGATCGTTAAAAATTCGAATCTGGCCCGCACCGGAATCTTGTGCCCTTTTTAAAAGCCCGGCTTCAGGCTCATGTCCTTTTGGACAGCCGATACGCAGGTCAATGTTCAGGCGGGAAGCCAAATTCACCCATGAGTTGGCAACATTATTGCCGTCACCGACATAAGCGACTTTAATATGCTCAAACCGGCCTTTGTGTTCGTAAATGGTAAACATATCGCCAAGCACCTGGCAGGGATGGTTGAGATCGGAAAGTCCGCACACGACCGGCACAGTGGCAAAACGCGCCAGCTCTTCCACAATATCGTGCCCGAATACCCGTGCCATAATCGCGTCACAAAACCGGGACAGCACCCGCGCGACATCGGCTGCTGACTCGCGTTTGCCAAGGCCAACTTCAGCAGGACTGAGATAGATGGCATGACCTCCCAGTTGGTTCATGCCGACCTCAAAAGACACTCGTGTTCGGGTGGACGGTTTTTGAAAAAGCATTGCCAGATTTTGTTCTTTTAAAAGATGGTGCTGCTTTCCGGAATGCGTCTCTGCTTTTAATTTGGTACAATTTTCAAAAACAGAAAACAATTCATCTATGCCAAAATCAGTAATCATCAAAAAGTCCTGCTTCATGCCAGCCTCCTCTAAAGTATGTATTGGCTCAGGTCTTCATCCTGAATGAGTTCATACAATTTCTCGCGTACAGCTTTTTGGGTAATTTTTACAGTCTTTATATTCTCGTTTGGCAGATCAAATAGCGTATCTTCCAACAAATAACTCAGAACAGTATGCAGCCGCCGGGCGCCAATATTCTCGGAGCGTTCGTTGACCTGGGTTGCGATTTTGGCAATTTCGGTTATGGCGCCATTGGTAAATTTCAATGTGACGTCTTCGGTTGCCATCAATTCAGTGTATTGTTTAATCAATGCGTTCTGCGGTTCGGTGAGAATGCGGGCAAAATCTTCAACAGTTAAATTGTCCATTTCAACACGTATTGGGAACCGGCCTTGCAATTCCGGAATAAGGTCAGAAGGTTTTGTGACATGAAACGCGCCGGATGCAATGAAAAGGATGTGATCGGTTCGCACCATACCGTGCTTGGTAGCGACATTTGTGCCTTCGATAACTGGTAAAAGATCTCGCTGAACACCCTCGCGGGAAACGTCGGGATTGTTGCTTTGATTTTCACCGGCTATTTTATCGATTTCATCCAGAAAAACAATGCCGGTGTTTTCCACCCGCTTAATCGCCTCGCGAACGATCTCGTCCATATCAATAAGTTTTTGCGTTTCTTCCTGCTGCAGCACGACCAAACCTTCACTCACTGTCATTCGCCGGGTTTTCTTTTGCGGCTTGGCCATCGGGCCAAGGATATCCTGAAGATTGATACCCATCTCTTCAAGACCTATTGGCGAGACAACCTGCATCATCGCCGTGGACTCGGATGCCACCTCGAGTTCGATCATGCGGTCTTTAAGTTTGCCGTCCTCGAGCTGCTTACGCAGTTTTTCCCGGGTGCGTTCGTGTTGCTCCTGGCGCACGCGCTCATTGGCTTCATCCTGTTCATTTTTCGGTGTACGTGCATGACGCTCCGGTAAAAGGATGTCCAACATTCGTTCTTTTGCCAGCACTTTGGCCTTGTCTTTTACGCCTTCAACATGTTCGCTACGAACCATGTTCACTGATTGATCGACCAGGTCGCGGATGATGGATTCCACATCCCGGCCCATGTAGCCAACTTCGGTGAATTTAGATGCTTCAACTTTTATGAACGGCGCGCTGTCCAGTCTTGCCAGGCGGCGTGATATTTCTGTCTTGCCCACACCTGTCGCGCCAATCAAAATGATATTATTGGGCATAATTTCCTCGCGCATATCTCCAGACACTTGCTGACGGCGATACCGGTTGCGCAAAGCAATGGCTACAGACTTTTTAGCCTTATCCTGACCAATGATATATTTATCAAGTTTAGATACAATCTCGCGTGGTGTCAAATTCATAGTCCTGTCCACAAGATATTTTCTTTTTGTTTAAAGAATACACACGGCATGAAATAATGATGTGGATTTCGGAAATTCAAAGTCCCTTACATTTTAGATAATTTTTTTTGAATCAATCGAGTTCTGCTACAGAAATATTATCATTTGTGTAAATACAAACATCAGCCGTCATTTTCATGGCTTCTTTGGCAATGGCAACGGCATCGAGACGGGAATGTTTCATCAAGGCGCGCGCAGCGATTCTGGCATACGCTGCACCGGAGCCAATAGCGATGATGTTATCATCCGGTTCCACCACATCGCCGATTCCGGATATCAAATAAATGCTGTTTTTGTCAAGCACAGCGAGTTCGGCTTCGAGCCGGCGTAAGTAACGGTCAGTGCGCCATTCTTTAGCCAACTCGACAGCGGAACGAGCCAGATTGCCATTAAATTCTTCAAGCTTGCCTTCAAAACGTTCAAAAAGCGTAAACGCATCAGCCACTGTTCCGGCGAATCCAGCCAGAACACTGTCTTTGTATAGTTTACGGATTTTGCGCGCACTGGCTTTTAACACGGTTTCGCCATAAGTGACCTGGCCGTCACCAGCTATAACGGTTTGTCCTTTATGTCGCAAACCAAGTACAGTGGTGGCGTGAAATCGAGAGAATGTTGACATGTCAGCTCTCTTAAATTTTGCGTCTCAAACGGGCTACCGGAATAGACATTTGTTCGCGGTATTTAGCCACGGTTCTCCGGGCAACAGGATAGCCTTCTTTTTTCAGCATTTCGGAAATTTTCTGATCGTTATACGGCTTGTTCGGCGGCTCTTTGTCGATTAAATCCTTGATAAAAGCTTTTATTTTGCGATTGGAAACATCCTCACCATCATCGGTGCGATATTTTTCACTAAAAAAGTATTTGAGTTCAAACACACCGTATTCTGTTTGGATATATTTGCCATTTGTTACTCGGCTTATGGTGGAAATATCCATGCTAATATCGTCGGCAATATCCTTGAGAATCATTGGTTTCAAGTATTCCGGGCCTTTTTCAAAAAAATCGTGTTGGCGGTTAATAATCGCCTCGACAGTGCGAAGGATGGTTGCGCGACGTTGATGGATTGAATTGATCAGCCAGCGGGCAGATTCGAGACGTTGACGGATAAAATCCCTGGCTTCCTTGCTGGTGTTTTTTTTATCCAGCATCATCTTTTTGTATTGATTATTGATCCGGAGATGGGGAACATTAAAATCATTCAGATAGATGCGAAACTCACCTTCTTCCTTGCGCACTTCAACGTCAGGGATGATGTAATTGTTTTCAAGAGTAATATATCCTTCGCCCGGTTTCGGGTTGAGTTTGGTGATTTCTGTGATGATCTCGTTTACTTGATTAAGGGTCAGGTCCATATTTTTGGATAACTTTTCATAGCGTTTGTTTTTAAAATCGTCAAAATTATCCCGAACCATTTCGATTGCTTTTTCATTCAGCGGATTTTGCTGGTTGAGCTGAATCAGCAAACACTCCTGTAAATTGCGAGCCCCGATACCAGGTGGATCAAAAGACTGGATAAGAGATAGAATTTTCTCGATGCGTTCAGCGTCTTCTTCCAAATTCTCGGCTATCGTCTCAACGTCCACACGCAAGTACCCGGACAAATCAATATTCCAAATAATATATTCACCGATTGTAAGCTCTTTAACATCAAGTGAATTTGTATGCAGTTGAGATATGAGATAATCGGTCAGGGTTTCCTTGTACACCTCGACGCGTTCTTTATCATCTTCGGTTTTTTCACGAGGTGGTTTATATTCGTAATTGTTTTCGTCGTTTAATATTTCATCCCAATCTATTTCATCATTGTCTTCTTCGAGCGGATTGTCTTCATCTTCGTGTTCTTTTTCCTCTTCCAGCGTCGAATCGTTTGTTTCTTCCTGTTCCTGTTCAAGCTGATTTTCTTCATCGAGTTCCAGGAGTGGGTTAAGTTCCAACTCGGTCTGCAACCGTTGCTCAAGGCTCATAATCGGCAATTGCAGCAACGAAGAAAGCAAAACCTGCTGCGGGGATTGTTTCATTTGCAGATTTAATTGTTGTCCTAAACGAACCATTACGTTTTAACTCCTTGATGCATAAATTCTCCTCATCTCTGTCATTGAATTTTTCTTTTATATAATTACACTTTTTGCTGCAGGCCAATAACTAAACACAATCTATATACCGATTTAAAATATAACGAAATCAATTTTTATAAAATTTAATGATTTTTTCAACAAAAGTATACAACCTAACAAAAATTTATTGCCGTCATAAAATAAACTCATCGATTTAGCCTGAAATTATCACCCAAATAGAGCTTACGCGCTTCGGGGTCTTCTGCCAGAAAACCAGCAGAACCGGATTTAAGCACATTGCCTTCGAAAAGCAAATACGCGCGATCGGTAATTGACAAGGTTTCGTGTACATTGTGATCAGTGATAAGCACACCAATGCCGCGCTCGCGCAAACCGGCGACGATGTTCTGAATATCTTCCACAGCGATCGGATCGATACCGGCAAACGGTTCATCCAGGAGGATAAATTTGGGGTCCGTTACCAGGGCCCGGCAAATCTCCACGCGCCGGCGTTCACCGCCGGAAAGTGTATTGGCTTTGTTTTTAGCCAGTCGCGCCACATTCAGTTCATTCATCAGAGAATAGGCTTTTTCTTCACGTTCCTGGCGGGTTATGGGCAGCACTTCCATAATCGCCAAAAGATTTTCTTCCACAGTCAGGTGGCGAAATACAGAAGCTTCCTGTGCCAGATAGGCTATACCTTTGCGGGCACGTTTATACATCGGCAACTTTGTAATATTTTTATGGCTGAAATAAATAGTGCCGCTGTTTGGCCGAATCATGCCCACAATCATATAAAACGTTGTGGTCTTACCGGCGCCGTTCGGCCCTAACAATCCGACGGTTTCACCTTGTTTTATATCGATGCTTACCTGATTGACAACGCGGCGCTTTCCGTAAACTTTGACCAGTTTTTCCGCCCGCAAGGTATCTGTATTTTTATTCAAATCTGACATGGTTTGTCAAATAACCGACTCTAGCTTTATACCAAGTTTCTCAAGTTCTTGTTTTAATTCCTTTTCCAAAACCATCTGATCTTTCGGCGGATAAAATTCACCGGTAGATGTACTTGGTGAACTGTGCACCCGGACCCGCTTTAACTTGTCTTTGCCAAAAATGATGACCAGTTCATCACCTAAAGCCTTATTCAGACCTTTTTCCTGGCCTTCTTCGATAACGTGATAATAGCTTGTCGCCCGCTTGCTGATGCGCACACTATCAATAGCTTCGTTGGTGACGTAAACCATCATTTCTTCGCCTTTGAGTAAATCATAAGGAACGCTGGTTTTGATCGTTGAATCTACTGTAGACGATGCAATAGCATTACCAACGATGTAAATACGTTCGACCTCTGCATCTTTTAAAAACAATGTGACTGTCTTGCCGGTCAAGTATTGGTCTTTTTCCCGGATTCGGGGCGAATCGCGCAAAATAATCTGGTTTTCATTTGCCAGATATCGTAACGTGTCGCAAAAGGCTGTAATGTCACCGCGCTCTACTTTCACCTTGCCAGTGACGTCGAACCGGTCACCATCGTCAAACATTTCAAAGATATCGCCATAGATAATTAACGTATCTGCTCCGCTGGTGTCGCGTTTGGTCATGACCGGATTGCCAGTAACCAGTGCATATTTTTTCTTGCTCAGGTACTCGGCATGCTCGCCCGTGATGGTAATATTTTCTGTGGAATCGATCAAAACCACCTCGTTATCAGCAACCGCCTTTTCCTCCTCGTCAAAATAATCGAGCTTTTGGGAAAAAAGTGTTTTCGTCGAATCGACCAGTTTGACATGACCCTCGACTAGCGCCCGTTTCAGTTTGTCAAAATAAATAATTTGATCGCCATACAGTTGTCTGGACGTATCGACAAAAGCAACATCACCGCTGAGAATGGTTTTATTCATAGTGACATATTGAGAGGCACGGTCGCACGTTAACACAGCCGAGCCCTGACGGAACTTGACGTTTCCAATCAGTTGACGCACTTTTTGATGATCGAGCGTATAGCCTTTTAAAACGTCCGCATGAACAAGAATCAGCTTGTCGGATTTAGCCGAATCTGCTTGTGCAGATGTTTGAGCTGTTGCGGCTTGACAAAGAACAAAAATCGCACAAAAAACAACAAGAGTTTTAGCCGTACCGGATATCATGTCGAATCTTTAAAAGCAGACACCGTTGTTGTATCTGTTGCTGCGCTAGAGTCACTCTTTTGCCGTTCTTTCCATCGGTTCACGGAAAGATCAACGCCTTTGTGATAAACGCCGTCATGAGGATTCTTAATTTGCCAGCTTTCAAGCTGGGTATCTGATTCGAATCCCAGGCCTGAAAGGGTATCGCCCTCCTGGGTTGTCACCATCACTTCCACGTTGGAATAAATGCGATTGCTATTGTGGCGGTAAAAAAGTTCTTCAGTGTACAGCGTTATGCCGGTATCCGATTTTACAACGACATTTCCGACAGCTTTTACATTTGTTGTATTTTCATCCAGTTCGCCGGCATTGGCAATCAGTTCGGAAACTTTATCGCCATTCTTGTTGAAAAAGTCGATATCAACTCCCTGATCGAAAACAGCCAGCGATTTATCAGAATAACGTGCCATGTGTCCGGCGTGAATCAGCGCATCCATTCGACCGTCTTTTGTGGCTTTGACCGTAAAATCCCACATTTCCTGATCCGGCATATCTTTTTCCAGTTCAGGCTGATAATTTGTTGTCTCTTGCTGATCGCAAGCAAAAGTAAACAACGCGACGAACAATAAAAATGTTATTTGGTATTTTTTCATAACTTTCCGATTCCGGCTTCTAACAAGTCATGCAAATGAACCATCCCGACCGGTTCATTATCATCATTGACGATAACAATTTGCATAATATTATGCTGACTCATCACTTTAAAAGCGTGAATAGCAAATGTTCCGCTTTTTGACACCTTGGGATGCGGATTCATAATGTCGCTGGCAATCACAGCGCTGATATTCACATTCTTTTGCAGTAAACGTCTCAAATCGCCATCTGTGATAATTCCTGCCAGCTTGCCATTCTTATTTAACACGCAAGTCCCGCCAAAACGTTTCCTGGACATTTCTAAAATGACGTCTGTTAGCGCGCTATTTTCTTTGACCACCGGGATGCTGTCACCGGTGAACATAATATCATCAATTTTAATATACTGACGGCCGAGATCGCCACCAGGATGCAAAAATGCGAAATCTTCTTCCTTGAAATCCCGTAATTGTAAAAGAGCGATAGCCAGGGCATCGCCCATAGCCAGCATGGCAGTGGTACTTGCCGTTGGCGCCAAATCGTTCGGGCAGGCTTCAATTTGCACACCAACGTCAAGCACAATATCGCTGCGCTGAGTGAGAGCAGATTTGAGATTACCTGTCATGGTAATAATCTTTACGCCGATTTTTTTCAACACCGGGATTATTGAGCTAATTTCACCGGTGTTGCCGCTTTTGGACAGACAGAGGACAATATCATGCCTGGTGACCATACCCACGTCACCGTGCCCGGCATCAGCCGGATGGAGAAAAAATGCCGGAGTGCCGGTGCTGGAAAGGGTTGCTGCAATCTTTTTGCCAATAAGGCCTGATTTTCCAATGCCTGTTACAATCACCCGGCCGCGGCATTCAAATATAGCATGAACAGCATCGACAAATTCTTGTCCAAGCCGGTCGGAAAGCGAAATAATCGCATCACTCTCAATTTGAAATACACGTCGCGCACTTGATATTTCTTTGGATTGTTCAATATTTTCAGCAACGGCCATTTTCTATGAATCCAGAGTATTATATTGTTTGCGCAATTCGTCAAATTTTTTTATTTGAACAAGCAGTTTTTCAAGTTTTTGCAGCGGCCACATGCTGGCAGCGTCGCACAAGGCTTTGCTGCAATTTGGATGAGTTTCGATAAACACAGCCTCACAACCTGCCGCCACAGCAGCCCGGGTCAGAGCAGGAACAAATTCAGGATTGCCGCCTTTGGGATCGCTTGAAGAAACGCCATACACCCGAATAGCGTGCGTCGGATCAATGACCACCGGATAGCCCAATCCGCGCATAATCGGCAAAGAGCGCATATCGATAACAAGATTATGATAACCAAAAAACGAACCGCGCTCGGTTAACAGAATGTTATAATTATTTTCACTCTCTATTTTTCCGATGACATTTTTCATATCATTGGGATCCAGAAACTGCCCTTTTTTGACATTGATTGCTTTGCCGGTCCGTGCGGCTGCCAGTGTTAACGTGGTTTGCATAGATAAATACGCAGGTATCTGGATCACATCAACAACCTCTGCAGCCGGTGCGGCCTGGGCTTCATTATGAATGTCAGAAAGGACAGGAATGCCAAACTCGCGTTTCACTTTTTGCAGAATCTTTAAGCCCCTGTCCAGCCCCGGGCCCTGGTAACTGTGAGCAGACGAACGATTATCTTTTAAAAAAGACGACTTGAAGATAAACGGCATATTCAATGAATCGGTCAATTTTTTAACCGACTCGGCCGTGTGCATAACCACGTCCTCGCTCTCGATCACACAAGGTCCGCCAATGAGCGCTATCGGCTGATCCGGTCCGATTTTTATGTCATTTACGTTAACTACTCTCATCCATAACCTCGGCGTATTCTTCCTCACGGATTTCGAGTTTATGCTGGATTGCAGCTTTGACAAAATCGCGGAAAAGCGGATGCGTATCGAGCACACGTGATTTGAGCTCCGGATGATACTGCACACCCACAAACCACGGATGGTCTTTCAGTTCAATCACCTCTACCAAACCTGTTTGGGGATTCACGCCAACAACTCGCAGTCCCTTTGCCTCGGCAATCTTGACATATTCATTATTGACTTCGTAGCGGTGCCGGTGACGTTCACTAATATTGGTTTTTCCGTAAGCTTTAAAAGACAGACTGTTTTTCTTGAGCTGGCACGCCCATGCCCCTAAACGCATGGTGCCGCCAAGATCGGTGACATCAACCTGGGTTTCCATCAAATCGATCACCGGATGCGGGGTGCTGGCATCAAACTCGGTACTGTTGGCGCCGTCAAGTCCGCACACGTTTCTGGCAAATTCAATAAAAGCTGTTTGCATACCCAGACAAATGCCGAAAAATGGCAGATTATTTTCGCGGGCATATTTTATTCCCCAGATTTTTCCCTCGATACCGCGGTCGCCAAATCCGCCCGGAACCAGCAAGCCCGAAAGGCCATTCAGATATTCTGAAGCATTCTCTGCTGTCATTTTGTCGGATTCCAGCCATTTCAATTCAACCCGGGCATCGTTATCTACACCCGCGTGGACAAACGCTTCAATGATCGATTTATAGGCATCGTGCAGCTCGGTGTACTTGCCGCAAATGCCAATTTTCACGTAGCCGGTTGGGTCTTCTACTTTGTGGACAAACTTTCGCCATCCGGTGAGGTCTGGTTCCCGCTGAGGCAAACCGAGGCGCGCAACCACTTTATCGCCAATGCCGTTTTTTTCATAGTGAAGTGGTATTTTATAAATGGAATCGACGTCGCGCGCTTCGACGACCATTTCTGAAGATAACGAAGAAAACAGGGCGATTTTATCGCGGTCGGCTTCTTCCAGCGGCAGCTCAGTCCGGCACAATAACATATCCGGCTGCAAACCAATTTCCCGAAGTTTAATCACCGAGTGCTGAGTGGGTTTGGTTTTCATCTCTCCAACAACCCGCAGGTACGGCACCAGGGTGAGGTGAATAATCATCACATGATTGCGCCCCTGCTCCTGGATGAATTGACGGATGGCTTCGAGGAACGGCTGGCCCTCGATGTCACCGACCGTGCCACCGACTTCGATCATGATAATGTCAAATTCACCGGTCTCACCAAGAATAAGAATTCGCCGTTTTATTTCATCAGTGATATGAGGAATAACCTGAACGGTTTTACCGAGGTACTCGCCTTTGCGTTCCCGGCGGATGATGGTTTGATAAATCTGACCGGTAGTGGCATTGTTGTGTTGGCTCATATCCGTCTGAATGAACCGCTCGTAATGGCCTAAATCGAGGTCGGTTTCCATGCCGTCGTCCGTTACATAGACTTCACCGTGTTGATACGGACTCATGGTTCCGGGATCGACATTCAGGTACGGGTCCAGCTTGGCAATGGTCACTCGAAAACCGCGCGCTTTTAACAACCTGCCAATAGAGGCGGCTGCGATGCCTTTTCCTAATGACGATACAACCCCGCCGGTTACGAATATGTACTTTGTTTTTTTATTTTTCGTCATTGTTTTGCCAGTTTTCTGAGTCGTTGTTCAACTTTGGGGATATCTTCTTTGACGTCCACGCACATTGGCTGATAATCGCAAATTCCCACCTTGATGGTCACACCGTTTTCCAGTGCGCGCAGTTGCTCCAGTTTTTCGACCTGCTCTAAAATCGAATATGGCAGGCTCTCATATTTCAGCAGAAACTGCCGGCGATAGGCATATATGCCAATGTGCAGATAATAGGGATAATGCATCATCCACTCGCTTTGGTCTTTCACATCGCGAGCGTAAGGAATAACAGCCCGTGAAAAATACATGGCACGATAATTTCGGTCCATCACCACGCGCACGTGATTGGGATCTGTCAGGTCTGTTGGATCTTGGACTTTCCGGACCAGCGTCGCCATCTCTGCGTTCTCGTCCGACAGCAGGACATCGGCAACCAGATCAACCGCTTGGGGATCAATTAGCGGCTCGTCCCCTTGTACATTGATGACAACATCAGCGTCGATATGTTCTGCGACTTTGGCGATCCGGTCACTGCCTGTGGCGCATTCTTTTGGCGTCATCTCTGCCCTGCCAAATGATTTCACAGCATTGTAGATTCGTTCATCATCTGTAGCTACGATGGCATCGTTCACAGAATGCGCTTTTACCGTACGTTCATACACCCATTGAATCATTGGTTTGCCGTTGATCAGAGCCAGGGGTTTGCCGGGAAACCGGGTCGATGCATAACGGGCAGGAATTATGGCAATGATCTTTGCACTCATAATTCAACCGATCACCTTTGGAACGCTGAAAAAACCATGTTTCTTTTTTGGTGCGTTAGCAAGTGCTTCATCCTGGGTGAGCCAGGTTTTCACCTCGTCCTTGCGCATGACATTTTGCAAATCCAGTACATTATAGGTTGGCTGCACATCCGCCGTATCCAGCTCGTTCAGTTTTTCCATATAATCGAGGATCTGGTTGAACTGGTCAACAAATTTACTTTTTTCTTCGTCAGTAAAACGCAACTTGGCAAGCCGGGCAATGTGTTCAACATCCTGAATTGTAACAGACATAAATAATCTCCGGTTTTAAATGCAAAAAATAAATATAACATAACAATGATAAAGAGTCAAGATAAAATTATAGGTGGTGGCACAATTTTTGTACGGAGCCAGAACTTTTAACTAAAAAGCTCTTTTTGGATCATAACAAGAGACACCAAAAAGAGCTTGTAAATTTCAGCTTGTTTTTATCAGCTATATTAAAATTGTTTTCAATTATGCCTCAGGGTTCAATTCCCAAAATCAACAGAGGAACGGCGGGATTATTTCTCCCCTGGCGCATCACTTTGTAAACCTCTCCTTCAAAATAGGCAATACCAGAAGACATTTGTGTTTGCATTTTTTTCGTGGGTAAAATTTCGATGCCTAAATTTGCCATTCCACAAGTATAAAATAGTACGTATTTTACAAACAAATCATGTGCAATATGAGGATAATTTCTCAATTTACATTCCAATGCTATTTTATCTTTAAAATAATCAGTTTTAAGAAATGAATGAATTGGATCAGTTCCAATGTGGGTTGATAAAAAATTCTTCTGCTCTTTTGTGGAAAGTGGAAGACTTTTTTCCATAAGCTTTCGATTTAAAGTGGTATAATAATCATAACGATATTCTATCCATTCTTTTTTTCTAAATCTTTCATGGAAAATTCTATTAACTGTTTTTTGACTGAAATGCACCTTGTTGCTTTTTGCCTTTTGATTACTATTTTTTATTTTTAGCTCATCAGTATTAGTGCTTTTTATAATCTCTCTGATTTCATCATACAAATCATTATGATGAACAATAAGAAATTCTTCACCATGCATATGTGAGTACTTTTGAGCGATTTTCATAGAGAATTTCCAATATTAGTGAATTTCTCAATATAACATATCATCACATGTTGACTTTTCTCCAAACTCTTCCTAAAAATTAAAGAAAATAAAAATGCTTTTAATTATTTTTTACCACGTCCTCCGCTCAACACCCCCATAAATTTCCTTCATCCACTGCTGAATGTCGCTTTTCATCCGAGTCACGCGGTCAGGATATTCAGACGCTAGATTATTTTGCTCCTGCAAATCTGTCTTTAGATTAAAAAGCCATTCCTGCTCTAGCTTGTCATCGATCAGCAGTTTCCATGGTCCGTCGCGCATGGCTTTTTGTTCGCGGTATTGCCAGAACACCTTTCGGTCATGAAGATCGGCCTCACCAAACAAAACCGGCGATAAATCGATGCCATCCAGATGATTTTTAGCTTCGACTGTACTTTCGGAAATCGACAACATTGTCGGAAACATGTCCATGGTGAGTGCAAGTGCATCGGTGCTCTCATTGGCTTTGATGCGTCCCGGCCAGTAAGCGATTGCCGGCACACGATGTCCGCCTTCCCAAAGCGTGCTCTTGTGTCCACGTAGGGAGCTGTTATTTCCATATTCTGGCACGGCGCCATTATCGGAACAGAAAAATACAAATGTATCCCGCTCGATGTTGAGGCGTTTTAGCGTACGAATAACGCGCCCAATGCCTCTGTCCATCGCCTCGACCATTTCTTTGTAGGCGTTTTTCCGATCCTGTCGTGAGCCACGGCTGTCAAATTCGACGTCCGGAAAACGGTCTGCTTTATCCTCTGGTCCCTGGTACGGCCAGTGTGGCGCCTCGTGAGCGAGGTAAAGACAAAACGGATTGTGCTGATTTTCCTCAATAAACTGTACAGCATATTTTGTGAACAGATCTGTAGCATATCCCTCCTCTTCCACTTTTTCCAGATTATGCCACCAGTCCGGAATGCCGGCATTGTCCATATGCGATTGATAATCAATGTTACCGCTGACATAGCCGCGAAACATGTCAAAGCCCTGATGCACCGGATTGTATTTCTTTTTATATCCCAAATGCCACTTGCCGACAATGGCCGTGCGATAGCCTCCGGCTTTTATTGCCTCGGCAAACGTGTATTCTTCCTGCGCCATACCTGTTTGCCGCGTTTCACCGCGTACGTAAATAACGCCGGGCAAACCGGCCCGCTGCTGATATCGTCCGGTTAAAAGAGCAGCGCGTGTGGCTGTGCACACCGGACCATTGGAATGAAAGTCGGTGAATTTCAAGCCATTCTCAGCCATAGCATCAAGGTTTGGCGTGTTGATAAAGCTATTGCCGTAACAGCCGATATCGCCGTAGCCGAGGTCATCGGCCATGATGAGAACGAAATTCGGTTTCCGACGACGCGTGCATGTGAACAAAAGTGACTGAGAACAAAGAGCAGAACCAACTGCTGTTTTCAAAAAAGACCTTCTGTTTTGTAACATGAAAAACCTCGTTCTTTTTAAATAGACAATTTCAGACCTACGGGACAATGATCCGAGCCCATGACGTCTTTGAGAATAAAAGCATCCGTCACGGCATCGAGCAGATTTTTTGAAACGAAAAAATAATCGATGCGCCAGCCGATGTTTCTGGCACGAGCATTAAATCGATACGTCCACCAGGAATAATGGTCAGGTTCGTTCGGATGAAAATATCGAAAGGTATCGACATAACCGTGATCAATAAAACGGTCGATCCATTCACGCTCGATCGGCAGAAAACCGGACACATCAGAATTAGCTTTGGGATTTTTGAGATCAATCTCGGTATGAGCGGTGTTGAAATCACCGCATACGACAAGCTCTTTGCCGCTCTCGCGCAAACGTTCGCAATAATCCAGCGTGGCTTCGTAGAAATCCATTTTGTAATCCAGACGTTCCTGGTCGCGTTTTCCATTGGGAAAATAAATATTCAGCAGGGTAAATGCATCGAATTCTGATACAATGACCCGGCCTTCGTTATCAAAGTGTTCAATGCCAAATCCGTACTGTGTGGACATGGGCTCTTGCCTCGAAAACGTCGCCACACCGCTGTACCCTTTACGCCGGGCTGCGTTCCAAAATATGTTGTAACCATCAAAATCACTCAGAGAATCTTTTACCACGTTATATTCGGCTTTGGTTTCCTGGATTGCCAGGAGGTCTGGTTTGGCATGGTTCAGCCATTCACCAAAATTTTTTCGCAGCACTGCTCGTATTCCGTTTACATTCCATGAAAGCAGATTGAGCTTTGGCATTCTTCCTCCGGATTCAGCTTTTGATAATTGCACACAAATTTATTTTATACATTAGAAAGGAAGCACAGTCAAACCAAGGGCAAAGCGATAGCCGCCGATGCTCATTGCTTCGAAACCGATACGCTCCTGCATACCGCCTGAAGAGATACCCAGTTCAAAATAGAGAGCCGCCCATTCCCGGACATAATATTCCAGACCAAGGTCCATATAAAATCCGGTGCCCAGCTCTTTCGTTTCTGATTTTTCAAAAACAGCCACTGGTTGGTTTTCATCGACATCATAAAAAGCAAATCCGAAACCGTAATAGGAATTCCATTGACGTTCGGGCATGGGATGAACCCTGGCACCGATCTTGTACCATCTTTCGTCCCAGTGCGCATTTTGCAATGGGTGACCGGATTCTTTATGTACGCCAGTTTTGCCGTCTTTTTGAAAAGAACCGTATTTAAAAGTAGCGTAATAGGTTGAATAAATCCTCACCCCGGCATAACCTGCGTAACTTGTGCCCCAGCGGTTTTTATAAATCGAGTCAAACTCATCAAGAGAGATGCGAAACAGTGCCACATCACCGCCAAACATGATGCGTGGCAACTGCGCTTTTTTAAAAGCCGGGGCGTATTGTGTCCAGGAAAATGAGGGCAGCAGCGTTGTTAACAAGAAAACTATGAGAGGCAAACCTACCGTTTTATCACTGTTCTTCATAGATCATGTTCCTTTTTTTTAAAAACGGCATAGCAACAAAATAGAAAATTAGTTGTGCCAGGACGATTCCTGTCAAATCAGCACAGGCATCGTATATATCTGCAAATCGTCCGGGTATAAACATCTGATGCACTTCATCAAAAATGGCAAAAAGTAGCGCAATAAGCAAAGACTTTTTCATTGCTCTGCGCACCAGAGATAATCTGTAGCGAAACACCGCGCGGATAATTAGTAAAGTGAAAATGAAATAGATACCGGCATGGCCGATTTTATCGAAACCGATAATTCGAGTTTCGGGCAACTCTATGCGCGGATAGGATGTTAAAACTAAAATAAAGACTGCCCAGAGAAAAGCCGGAAGATGCCAACGCGTAAATGTAGATTGCTTCATTTACTCGTCCATCACTTGCTTTAGGGCGTGTGACAGATTGTGCAGCACATCGATGGCTGTCAAACTGACCGTGCCAGAATGAGTGCGGGCAATATCTCCGGCACGTCCGTGGATATAAACACCAGCAACCGCCGCTTCATCAGCCGGCAGGCCCTGGGCGAGAAAACCGGCAATGATACCAGTGAGCACATCGCCGACGCCTGCGGTTGCCATGCCCGGATTTCCGGTAGAATTAATCGTTACCCGGCCGGTCGGTGAAGCAACAACTGTGGGACCGCCTTTGAGAACCACAGTGCAGTTGAAAGAACGGGCAGTTTCGCGAACCGTCTCAACCCGGTCCTCAATCAGGTCTTTAACCGGTCGACCGGTGAGACGGGATAACTCTCCCGGGTGAGGTGTGATAACAAGATCGCCTTTGTAGTTTTTCACAAAGTCCGCCTGACCCTCGCATGCATTCAAGCCGTCTGCATCCAGGACCATCGGTTTGTCCAATTGTTCGAGCAAGGTCCGAATCAAACTCACTGTTTCCTGGCGCTGACCGAGGCCCGGCCCCATGGCCACAACATCTTTGTCTTTTATCGATTCATATAGCTCATCAAAACATTGATCCTGTAGCGCACCGAGTCCGGCATCATCCACAGGCAAAGTGATAACTTCGGTCAATTTGGTTTCCAGGATTGCGTTTATGCTCTGGGGGATGACAAGATAAGCAAGTCCGGCGCCAGCACGCAAGGTGGCGTTGCTGGAAAGGACCGCCGCGCCGGTCAAACCTTTGGAGCCAGCAATAACAGCGACGGTCCCGCATCGATTTTTGTGAATATCCAGTCTTCTCTGCGGAAGCGGTGAGTGCATGTCATCCGCTTCAACAAGCACGACGTCAGAGTCACGCTGCGCCGCAACTGCTTGCGGCATGCCAATGTCAATAATTTCCAGCCGGCCAACGTAATCGCGTCCGGGAGAGAATAAAAGGCCGCGCTTGGGCAGCGCCATAGTGGCTGTGACCTCGGCATGAATAGCAAGCCCTTCCACAGCGCCGGTCAAGCCATTTACACCTGTTGGAATATCTACAGAAAGAACCGGCGCATTTAATGTGTTGATAAACTCCACGGCTTCGGCGTATATTCCCCGCGGCGCTCCTTTGACACCTGTTCCCAGCATGGCATCGACAATCAAATCCGGGGTACTCTCGGAAATGTCAGTGATGTCATTTATATAATGCACCTGGCAACCCATATTATCGAGGATATCAAGATTGGTTTTGGCATCCCCTTTTATTTTTTCCCTGGCAGTCAGCACATAGATTCGGACAAAAGTGCCGCGGTTCAACAAATGCCGGGCGATAACAAAACCGTCACCGCCATTATTACCAGCGCCGCAAAAAATGGCAACGTTAGCGCCGGCTGCCCTTCCGAGCATATTTTCGGCAATCTGTGCCGTGCCCCGGCCAGCGTTTTCCATGAGCACGATACCGGGTATTTTTAACTGTTCAATTGTAAAACTGTCCATTTCAGCCATCTGCTGAGGAGTCACTACAAGTTTCATATTGCCCTCACTCTTCGATTATAATCATTGCTATTGCACTCTTTCGACTGTGCGACAAGCTGATATGAATTTTTCGATCTTTCAGACCCTCGGCCAGCTTGCCAAAAAGCCGGATTCCGGGACGACCGGAGTGGTCATTAGTCACCTCCATATCCTGCCAACTGGCATGGCGCTGAAGCGACTCGGGAATGCTTTTATACAACGCTTCTTTTGCGGCGAACCGGACAGCTATCGAAGGCAAGCTGTTGTTTCTTTTTATGCAAAATTTTCGTTCATTTTCAGTCAGTATTCGCGAGATAAACCGGTCACTCCATTTTTCAACAATGCGCTGAAAACGATCCAAATCTACAATGTCTATGCCGGTTCCGTAAATCATTGTCACTCAAAAGCAAGTTATAGTTGAAAAACAGAACATATCGATGCTATTTTTACAGCAACTTTTTCTTGATTGTTTGGCTATTTTGATGTAAGTTTTATGAATAAATTTATTAAGAATAACAAGGTCTATGTCTTTAAATATTTCTGAACTAATTGGACGAGCTTTAGAAAACGATCAGCAAGCGTATACGGAAATTGTTGATCATTATCGCGACCGAATTTATCATTTTATCCTGCGAATGGTCAAGGACCCGGCCCAGGCCCAGGACCTGACGCAGGAGACGTTCATCAAAGCTTTCCGGGCGCTGGATTCCTTTAATTCGGATTATGCGTTTACAACCTGGCTGTACAAAATTGCCTCCAATAATTGTATCGATTTTTTTCGCAAAAAACGTCTCGCCACTACCTCGTTGGACACGCCCATACAGGCCAAAGACGGTGAGCTGAAACGCGATTTCCCGAATAACGAACAAGGCCCCGAGTCTGAACTCATTTCCAAAGAAAAAACCATCCAGATTGAAATCGCTATTAACTCTCTTCCTGAAAAATATAAAAAAGCTATTCTTTTACGCCACAGTCAGGATAAATCGTACGAAGAAATTTCCGAAGAACTGGGTATTCCGCTCGGCACGGTCAAAGTGCGCATCTTTCGTGCCCGGGAAATGCTCAAAGCCAGGCTAAAAGAACAGATGCGTGCCCGCTAACCTTCCTGCATAAACATATATGCCAAAACCTGCGCATCCTGGAGAATATTTGAAATCAAAGCCGTTTCATTTGGTTGGTGGCACGTATCCAGGATGGTACCCCACACAGCAGCCGGAAATCCGGCTTTGCGAAATACAGATGCCACGGTTCCACCACCAATGCCGATGATAGAGGCATCCTTTCTCTTTATGCGTTTAATCGCTTTTTGAAGAGCATGCACCACCGCAGATTCTTCTGGTGTGGCCGGAGCGGCTTGCTCTTGTTGCACGCTGCTGACTTTGATGTTTACCTTGAATGATTTTTCAATGTGCTTAACAATAGTCTCGATTTCTGCAAACACGTCATCGACAGGAATGTTCGGCAATATCCGACAATCAAGGTAAAAAATGTGTTCGCCAGATATTGTATTAATTGAAAAAGGGATTGTTTCGACCCGGGTGGGTTCGAACGTGCTGCGCGGTTCATCATATTTATCATCACGGTTTGCAAACTGTTGGTACAATGATTCCAGACGAACAATGAGATGCGCAGCCGCGCGATGGGCATTTACTCCATGAGCTGGCGTCGACGCGTGGCACGATTTTCCGGTTACGCGGAACTTTAGCCACAAAATACTTTTTTCAGCGACTTCAATAGCTGTTCCTGCAGGATCGCCGGCATCCGGAACAATGATCAAATCCTCTTTGGAAAATTCTTTCTTGTGATGATTCATGACATATTGCAAGCCGTAACGGCTGCCGTTCTCTTCATCAGCAACGATAGCCAGCCCAATGGTATGCACCGGTTGAATACCCAATTCACGCAGCGCCTTGCACGCCAATAAACCACACAACAAGCCCTGATGATTGTCCTCGACCCCGCGCCCGAATAATTTGTCGCCGTCTACTCGCAGTTGGAAGGGCGGTGATTGCCATAGCGACTCATCACCGGCAGGCACAACATCTATATGCGACATCACCCACACGGTCGGCGCTGGTTGTTTTCCATACATTTTTGCCAATATATTCGGACGTGTGCCTGTGGGGACGCGGTCGTCCGGAGCATCAAGTTGTTTGATTTCGTCAAAACCAATTTCTGTGAGCAGCGATTTGATATACTCCGCTTTGTCGTGTTCACCATCGCCGCCGTACTCTGGCGCTAATGCCGGGATAGAAACCAATTTTTTCTGCCATTCAACAACAATATTACCGTAATCATTAATTCGATTCAGGATGTCATCCATAATCTATCTCCAGATTTCAGTTCACTACTTGAAGAAAAAGCCGCTACCTGCTGCCACACCTCTTCCGGTTCAATTTCTTTCATACACCGGAAATGTTTTTCCGGGCACCTGTTCATTCCGATATGAGTGCACGGCCGGCAATACAGGTCCGGGCGCTCAACAACAGCCGTATTCGGACCTGTGGGGAAAAATCCGAGCTCCCTGGTCGTGGGTCCGAAAATAGCAACAGTCGGAATTTTTAGTGCCGTAGCCATGTGCATCAATCCGGAATCGTTTGTGATAACAGCATCGCAGCGCGATAGCGCGCAGGCTGTTTCTATGAGCGACAATTCGCCAGCACAATTCACCGCTTTTTTACCAAAAGATTCGGCAATCGCCTGGGCAATGTGCTGCTCATCGCTGCTGCCAAAAAGCAAGATTCGCGCATCACAATTCGCACAAAGGTGCTCGCAAACAGCGCTAAACTTTTCTACAGGCCACCGCTTGTTCCAGAAACTGGCGCCAGGCACTATGCCGACAATGGTTTTTTGTGGACGAACATCCTGTGCATCCAGCCACGTGCTAATCCGTTTGTTCACAGACTCGTCCACATACAGTTCAAGCCCCTCGCCATCATCGGTAATGCCCCATTTAGTCACTGTCTGAAGGTATCTCCTATAAACAGGAGTGATTTTTCGATAAACATTAAAGTTGAACGCAACGAGCAGAAAACGCTTAAATTTGTGCTTGCAGATTTTGCGTTTTCCTCTCATTCTAAAAGTGAGATAACGGCTGCGTAAATTATTATGGATATCGACAACAAGATCGTAATCTTTGGGCAGGCGTTTTCTCAAGTCACGTAATTCACGAAAACTGCCGGGGGTGTTCAATGTGTACAAAGAATCGATATAAGGATTATGCGCCAGCAGCGGTTTGTATTGTTCTTTTATCACCATATCAATTCTGGCACCGGAAAAGCGTTGACGTAAGAGCCGGAGCAAAGGAGTAGCCAGCAAGATATCACCAATTGAACTGAAGCGTATCACCAGGATACGAGAAGGTTGTAAATTCACCTCAGGTTCCGTATCTTTATAGATTATAAAAAATATAGACTAATCAGCCATCAGGCTTAAAAGCTCTATAATCATAATATAAATCTTTAAATTATTGACACATCAAAATAAAAAAAATTTTCACAAAATCCAATTTATGAAAATATCACTTGTTTCTTTTAGATCAAAGTAATAATTTTAAAAATTAATTCAATGAATGAATCAAAAGGAATTTTTATGCCGTCTGGATTTTTTAAATGCAGCTCACCGGTTGAACAAAACGCTCTGCAGCGGTCGGGACGTCAGTTTATTTACCGGAAAACTGAAAAAATCCCGGTTATTGAAGTGGATAATTTCCCGATGCTGGGCAAGCTGACGGCATTGCGGTTTATCGAATGGGTGCAACATAATCCGGGTGGCGTCATTTCCCTGCCGACCGGAAAAACACCGGAACACTTTATCCGGTGGGTGCGGTTCTTTTTAGAAAACTGGAACACAGTCCGGGTACAAAAAATCCTAGCTGATAATGGCATTGATCCCGGCACCATGCCGCGGATGGACAGTCTTTATTTTGTTCAGATGGATGAATTTTACCCGATCAATCCAAATCAAAAAAACAGTTTTAATTATTATGTGAAAAATTATTATATCGAAGGATTCGGCCTGGATCCGGACAAAGCATTGCTAATCGATTGTTACACTCTGGGCATTCCCGAACACATGACCATTGACCAGGTCTTCCCCGAAGGCAAGGTTGATCTCAGCCTGCGTTCCCGCCACGCGGACAACAGTCTGGAACGCATCCAGAAAAGTGTTATTGAACAAGTCGACCAGTTTTGCACAGATTATGAATCCAAAATCCGCAAGCTTGGCGGCATTGGTTTTTTTCTCGGCGGTATTGGTCCGGATGGTCACATTGCCTTTAACATTCGCGGATCAGATTTTTACTCGACGACCCGTCTCACCCCGACAAATTATGAAACCCAGGCAGCCGCTGCCTCGGATCTCGGCGGAATCGAAATCGCCCGCAACCGGCTGGTGATTACCATCGGCTTGTCAACGATTACGTTTCGCAAAGATGCCATTACCATTATTTTTGCAGCCGGCGAGGCCAAGGCGAAAATCGTTGCCCAGGCGATTGAAAGCAAACCGAATAACCTCTTCCCCGCTTCAATTTTACAAAGCCTGCCCAATGCCCGTTTTTACCTGACACATGGCGCTGCATCCAGATTGGCGGAACGCCGGTTTGAATATTTTTTCAATACCGAAAAATTATCACATCAGCAAATTGAAAAAGTGCTTATCAATTTGGCTATGAGCAAGAAAAAACGCATTCGTGATTTGACCAAAAAAGACCTCCGGTCTAACCGCTTCACAAAATTACTTTTAGAACGTTATGCTGATAATTATCACAGCCTTCAAAAAAAAGTTGAACAAGATCTGATCACAAAAATTAAAGACGGCACAAAGGGAGTGGACGGCAAAGTTTTTATGCACACAGCGCCGCATCATGATGATATCATGCTGGGATATCTTCCATACATTTATCATCTTGTTCGCTCGCCAAAAAACAAACACTTTTTTAATTACATGACAAGTGGCTTTACGGCAGTGACCAACCAGTATGTGCTCGGCTTGCTGCAAAATCTTTCAAATTATATGGAAACGCCTGATTTTGAGAGACGTATGGCAGAAAATTATTTCACCACAGACAATCGCGTTTTTTGGGACCGCGATGTTTATCACTACCTGGACGGCGTGGCTGCACACAGCCAGACGTTGAAAAACGAGGCTGTATCCCGCCGGTTGTTGCGGGATTTAGTGCAACTTTATGAAGAAGAGAGCATCTCTCATCTGAAAAACCGCATCAGCGAACTCATGGATTATTTCCGCACCCAGTATCCCGGCAAAAAAGACCTCGGACATATTCAAAAATTAAAAGGCATGATTCGTGAATGGGAAGCCGATATTTTATGGGCTCATTTTGGCTTTGACTCCCGCTCGGTCAATCATTTACGGCTTGGCTTTTACAAAGGCGAGATGTTTACCGAAGAACCGGATATTGAGCGGGATGTCCGGCCTATTTTGCAGCTATTGAAAAAAATAAAACCGGATGTCGTGACCACAGCTTTTGACCCGGAAGGAAGCGGGCCGGATACGCATTACAAAGTGCTTCAGGCGATTGCCATGGCGCTAAAACAATATCAAAAAGAGTCGAAAAAAGAAGTCGAGATTTGGGGATACCGGAATGTGTGGTACCGGTTCCATCCGTCCGAGGCAAATGTGTTTGTGCCGGTGTCGTTAAATTCCATGGCTGTGCTTGAAAATACGTTTCACAATTCATTCGGGTCTCAGCGCGATGCCTCTTTTCCCAGTTATGAGCTGGATGGCCCTTTTTCCCGGCTGGCGCAAAAAATTCAGGCCGATCAATTTTATGTGATGAAAACCTGTTTGGGACAGAATTTCTTTAATGAGAATGAACACCCCCGAATACGCGCCACCCATGGATTATGTTTCGTCTGCACAATGCATGCGGATGAATTTTACGCAAAAACAACAGAACTCAAGGCCAAAATCGAATCCGAGGATATGCCCTATTGACAAACAAGGAAAACATAACAAACATTGTTGCGGGAATTGATATTGGCGGCACCACAGTCAGCATGGGAATTATGGACAGTGAGGGCACTCTACTGAATCACGATTACGGCATGGCTCCGATCAAAAAAGGCGTTGAGACGGTCGTCGAGTGGATCTCGGAAAGGCTCTATCGATTAATTCACAGAACGCCAGAAGTTCGGCTATGCGGCATTGGAATCGGTATTGCCGGCCTGGTTGATGCGCAAAGCGGCACGTTGAAATATGCCGCCAATCTGGCTGAATGGAAAAGCGTTCCGCTTGCCAGACTTTTTTACGAGAAATTTGACGTTCCTGTTTTTCTGGAAAATGATGCTAATGTTGCAGCGCTGGGCGAGTACGCTTACGGAGCTGGCGAACGGGTTCATAATATGGTTCTGGTCACTCTTGGCACCGGTGTCGGCGCCGGATTGATCCTGAATGGTGAAATTTATCGCGGGGTGCATGGCCTGGCTGGCGAGATTGGGCATACCATCATTCAAAAAGACGGGCCGCTGTGTGGTTGCGGCAGGCGGGGTTGTCTGGAAGCGTTTATCGGCAATGCAGCGATTGTTCAACGAACCCGGGAACTGTGCAACTCGTATCCTTCAGATATGAATGATACCATTCAAAATCTTACGACCAAAGATATCAGCCTAGCCGCAGAAAAGGGAGATTCCGTTGCTTTAAAAGTTTATAAAGAAGTCGGTGAAACCCTTGCCGTGGGATTGAGCAATGTGTTTAATCTGCTCAATATTCAAAGAGCCGTCATCAGCGGAGGTGTGGCCAGGGCGAGCTGCTATTTTTTAGAAACGACCCGGCTGGCGTTGAACGATCTGGTCCTTGATGAACAGTTAAAACCCGTAAAAGTGGTGCCAGCATCACTTGGGGATAACGCCGGACTTTTAGGTGCAGCTCACCTGGCCATAAAAAGATGTGGGATTCATTGATTTTTAGCACTTTTTTTCATAATTTTTAAAAAAGGATAATCAATGCTTTTCGACTCTTATCAACTTAAAATTCCAAGCCACCGCAAAGTTCTGAATATCATCCGGTTGCACAAAGAAATTTCAGGAGCGGAAATCGCGCGTCTGGTTGGCCTTCAGCCCTCGACTCTGGTTTACATTTTGCGTTCACTACGGCAACGCCAGTTTATCAAAATAAGCCGAATCGACACTCAGCAAGGCGTAGCCGGCAAACCTCCCACCTTATGGCGGCTCGTTCCGGAAAAAGGCTTTGTGATCGGCCTTGAAGTTATCCCCAACGAAATCCGGGCAACCGTCATTGATTTTGCCTGTAATATTATTTATCAAAATACCTCAAGTTCAGTGCAAACGGTAGGCAAGAACGCCCTTGCCCAATCTATCGTTTCCTGCATTAACGAGCTCATAGAAAAAGCAAAGTTGCCAACTGAAAAAATAATCGGCGCGGGGATCGCTCTCACCGGTCTGGTAGACCGAAAAAACGGATTGATACGCTATTCGCGCAAACTGAATGTGCAGAATTATCCAATTCAAAGCAAATTGAATGAACACTTTTCCTTTCCCCTTGAAATCGTCAACGATGCCAATGCCGGAGCGCTGGGACTAAAATGGCATCTCGGCAGCATGATATGGCACCGCGATCATGTTGTTTTTTTGACGCTCAATGAAAAAATCGGCTATATGGGGGCCGGACTGGTTTTGTCGAACCGGCTGTTTGAAGGAGCTCAAGGTACAGCAGGTGAACTTGTTGCTTCCATCCCTTCACTGCATACACTCATTGAAAAAGGTCGTCAACGTTACGGAGATGACCAACCTATAGTCGCCTTTGAAAAAGAAAAGGGGAATATCCTTATCGATGATGTTATCCGGCTGGCAAACAAGAACTGCCAGGTTTGTCATTTTGTGTTGCGGCAGTACAGTCAATTTATTGCCTCTGAAGTTGTGCGTTCCATTCTCTTTATCAATCCGGATATGATTGTCATTGGCGGGGACATTACTAATGCCCGCGAACTCATACTTGATTCTATTTTAGAAAAAGTTAAAAAGCGCTTACAAAGAAATTTCCCCACAGGTATTGCCATCCCGGATATTCATTTCGCAGAAAGCGGCATCTATTCTGTTTCTCTGGGCGCAACATCTCTTATGCTGCGCCGCATTTTTATGCCCGACATATCGAATACCCAGACTGAAGAAAAATAAAGTGCCCAACTCGTCATTTTAAAAGCGTCATGCGTTTTTCTAACACCTGTTCCCGCGTTTTTAATCGATAAAAATATATACCAGTGGCTGAATTTCCAGCGTTCCAGGTCACGTGATGATGACCGGCTGACACCGATCTATTGACGAGCACGCTGACAATGTGACCACGGGTATTGATGACATCCAGATAGACATGCCCGGCTTTCCGCAGCATAAATCCTATACGCGTGTGTGCGTTAAAGGGATTTGGATAATTTTGTTGTAAAATAGCATTTTCAGAAAGCAGATGGTTTTTTGATTGGACAATAGCGCTGCCATAATCATACGGCTCGTCGCAGAGATGCCAGTAATCCTCGTTTTGGCCAATGTAATCGCGCTGCAAATAATAGGTTTTCAGCGGCGTGCGTTCAAATGATGATAATGGCGTTGATGATGCTTGCCCCTCCCCGGTCCAGGTGTAAACCGGAATGTCCATCGGATTAAGGGTCTGGCTCATACCCCGTTCCACAGCCATGTGAAACAAGCCGAAATTACCCGGTTCATGTCCGGCAAGCCAGGTACCAATAATATCAACATGAAAAGCATTCTGGCCAAAGATGATCACATTGCTCATAAAATCTTTAGCAAAGCCGTTGTGCGGGCCCTGGATAAAATGACCATCATGACCATAAATGCCTTCAATGATATTCAGAACCGGTTTGCTGACACTATTGTTATCCAGACAGCGTGTCGCCCAGGTTTCCTGCCACAAACCGCCGTCAGAACCGGGGCGATCCCATCGCGGAATGCCGTCATTCACATGCCGCTGCCAGTTATTGTAGATAGTTTGCTTGGCACCCGGCTGGATATGATCAACGGCGATATCCATCGCACTATTCCATGCCGTGCAATGCTGTTGATACGGCGAAACAATGCTGCCCTGCAGATTTTTAGCGCACAGCGTCATTCCCATGGCATGCGTTTTGAATTTGGCGATATTTAAAAGTATGCCTTTATCCGCATTGACCGGCCACAAATACGGTATGCGTTTAAACCAAACGCCTTCCGGTACGTCTTTCCAGACGATGTAACTGCTGTCGAGTTTGTCTATTGACGTCGGAATGATTTTAACGTTGGCGCCAGTATTTTCTGCCATTCTTCTGTAACCGCCTTCTGTCAAATTCTCAATGCCATTCACTTCCCGCACATAAAACTGAGATCCGTTTATACCGAGGGAACTCATGCCTCGAATTACGCCCTCGACAAAATTGACATCAGTTATAACACCCATTGACCGTTCAATTGTATAGCCATCTTGCCATTTTCCACGTGACGTTAAATTGGGTTTAATCACCACTCTGTTCGACAAGGGAAAAGCGTCCTCGCTTGCCGAGGTTCGTTGAAATACCGAATTCGAGAACACTTGACCGGAGTTCAACAACGCATCCGAATCACGTTTGGAATCCACACTGGTTTTCATGATAAACACAGCGTCCGGATGAGCCGTAATGAATGGATGGAGTTTAAAAGAATCCAATCGGGTAGGCCACGCATGCCTTACAGAACCAGCCAGGACCACTCCGGCCAGGGATTTGATAAAAGTTCGTCGTTTCATATCAACCCCTTACGCTTTTTAATGTTGGAATAGAATACAGGATTTTCAAATAAAAATCAAGTGATTATTCATCATAAAAAGGTGCCAAAAGAATAATGTAAAAGCTCAGTCTTGGGTGGAAGTTTTAATATTTAGGCACTAAAGTGCCTATTAAAGAATCTCAATAATAACCCCGACTTAAAAGTCGGG
>CAZSMC010000053.1:0-30417 GCA_964607755.1 uncultured Cytophagia bacterium
TAATCAGGAATAATCTGGTTTTTTCCGTAAAAATGTTAGGATTAGCAAAGATCATGTGCTCTTGAGCAAATCCCGGTAAACCAGATTTTTAAATTTTTTCTGATAAACGGTGCGGAGATAATGTTCAATTTCCGCGGTTGTATTATAACTAAACACCTTTTCGACCAGATTTTCACATTCACTGACATCCACCCGCCGGATAATTTCTTTAATAAGCAGCAGCGATACCGGGCTGACGCTAAATTCATCCAGTCCCATGCCAATGAGCATCATTGTCGCTAACGGGTCGCTTGCCATTTCACCGCACATGCCAACCCATTTTCCCTGCTCGTGTCCTTTTTGGATAATCTCACGGATAAGCCGCAACACAGCGGGATTGAATGTCTGGTAAAGGTAGGATATGTTTTCATTGCCGCGGTCTACAGCAATTGTATATTGAATAAGGTCATTGGTTCCGATACTTAGAAAATCGCACTCGCGTGCAATAAGATCGGCAATGACAGCGGCTGCTGGCACTTCAATCATAGCGCCAACAGGAATATGCTCGGCAAAAGAATGACCTTCCTGGGTTAATTCTTGCTTTACTTTTTCCAGAATGTTTTGGCAAAAACGCATTTCATGGACACAGGTAATCATTGGGAACATAACAAGCGGATTGCCATACATGCTGGCGCGCAAGATGGCGCGCAACTGGGTGCGGAATAACTTTTCGCCTATATCACTGTACAGCCGGGCGCCGCGCAAACCAAGAAACGGATTTCTCTCTGCTGGCAATTCAATCGATTTGGGCGGCTTGTCACCGCCAAGATCAAATGTCCGGATAATGACAGGCTGTCCTTCGAGTTTTTCAAGTATTTTTTTATACTCGATGAATTGCTCCTCTTCTGAAGGCAATTTGGTGTCAGCCAGATAGAGATACTCTGTGCGGTAGAGGCCAATACCGTTGCCGCCGGTGGCGAGGACGTTTTCCACTTCCATCGGGAATTCTATGTTGGAGGAGAGCTCGATGTCTTTGCCGTCTTTGGTGCGCGCCGGCAGTGTACGAGAAGCATCAAGACGTCGGACAAATTCTTCATAAACCCGGAGCCTCTTTTCATATTTAGAACGCGTTTTAGAACTGGGATTGATGACAAGGGTGCCAACATTCCCGTCCAGGATAACCAAGTCGCCTTCATTGATGTATGAATGGGCTGTGTGTAAACCCACAACCGCCGGCACTTTTAAAGAGCGTGCCACTATAGTTGCATGTGAAGTGCGGCCGCCAAAATCCATGGCAAAACCTAGTACTTTGTCCGAATCCAGAGCAAGTGTATCTGAGGGCGTTAATTCCTCGGCAAAAACGATCGCAGATTCTGTTATGCTGCTAACTTGTTGGGGACTGTTTTCCTGGATGTGACCGATAATTCGCCGTTTCAGGTCCTGAAGGTCAGCGGTGCGGGTTCTAAAATATTCATTTTTCATCTCTTCCAGAGCGGATTCAAATTGTTCAATGGTATCTTTGAATGCCCTGTCAGCGCTCTTTTGCTCTCCACGAATATTCTTTTCAGTGCCTTGAAGAATCATTGGGTCTTCAAGCATTGTTTGGTGCACCAGGAAGATTTTAGCGCCTTCTTCACCAATGGCTTTTCGTGATTTATTGTAAAGGGATTCCAGTTCAGACTTTGCTTTTTCAATAGCTTTATAAAATTTGTCTATTTCCTGGTCTATTTGGTTCTTGGCGATTTTTTGCGAGTCGACTTTAAGACGATCATGCCCTAAGATAAGAATTTTGCCAATTGCGATGCCAGGAGAAGCAGCAATCCCTTTAAGTTTTATTTCATTTTTTTTATTGTCCTGCAATGTCACACTCTCATATTTAAATTTGGTCCCATTCTTCTTTTGTTTCCAACTCGTGGAATACGCCTTCCAGGGCTTGCATTGCTTCATTCTCGTCTTTGCCGTCAACAATCAATTCCACTTTTGAGCCGTGGCTGGCTTCCAACATGAGGATACCCATTATGCTTTTGGCGTTAATTTGTTCATCACTTTTTGATAAATAAATATCTGATTCGTATTGCGATGCTGTTTCCACAATCAACCGCGCCGGCCGCGCATGAATTCCTAAAATATTTTTTATTGTAAAAGATTTTTTTTTCATATCCCACTCTACTTGTCTATCCTGCTATGGAAAACAAGAATCCCGTAACCAGTCCGACCAATGAAATAACGAGCATAATAAAATTGATTGATTTGCCCATTTTAAGAAGACTAAAAGTCAGTCCCGCAGAGACAATAAATGCAGCAAGCACTGAATAATTTTGCACAAAACTCCATTTTGCCGCTGCCATAAAAAGTAATCCACACAATATCATGCTTATGATATTTAGTGCTTTTAAGAGTCCTCGAAAACGCTGCATTGACAAGTAAGAAGCAACGTTGAAACCATTTTTATAGCCCAACAAGAGACCTTTTATACGGACGTATATATGGGGCACATTATAGAGCACAAGAAATATAACGACAGCGCCATAACCGATAGTCAACGCCAGGAGTACGCCAATGCCTGCGGTTAATGGTTTAATGCGGCTCCAGAAAAGCTGATCGCCTAAAACGCCAAGCGGACCAGCCATGCGCTCTTTGAATGTCTGGATAGCTTTGGTATCTGTTGTGCCGGTTGTGTAGGCTTTTTCTTCTTCTCTGGCGACCGCACCAAGAGCCCAACTCGCGAAATACGGATGCGCATTGAAAAAATCGAGATGCCGTTTCAAAAAGAACGAACATCTCTGCTTATCTTTGTAAAAACGTTTTACAATAGGCACAGTGCAAAAGCAGAATCCCAGTCCAAGCATGGATTTGAAATTCCATGAACCTTGAACTAAAAAGCACCGAAACAGCATTGAGATCAGGTCTTTGTGATGAATTCTCTCGGCCATATTAAATGAAATAAAGAGTTCCTATGATCAGTCCAGCAAGAACGACCCATGAATATTTATTTTCTCTTTTGAGCAAATTGAAAAGAAAAACGCAACCTGCTCCTAAAAAAGCACCACTGATTGGACGAAAAATGTCCTTTGATGCATCAGGTATGACAGCAATGAGATATGGCAGCGGCCTGGTTGCCAAAAGTGCAGCAGAAATCAGAGTTAACAAAAAACCAAGTAAAAAAGCAGAAAGAACGCCGGTCAGTTGGGCTTTTGAAACTTTATTTATATTTAAGGTTTCCCGGCCGAGCACTTTATTATAAATACGTCCATTTACCTTTCTCATTATTTCTACCAGATAACCGCCAAGCATACTTAAAATTATACCCAAAATGAGACAAAATGAAATAACTATAATTGGCCGATTGACCTGTTCAAGGGTCAAAATAGCGAGAACGGCAGCTATGGTAGAACCTACATTACCTTCGGAAAATCGCGCTGCGCCAACAGGCAATTCACTGATGTATACGAGTTCTAAAAGCACGCCCACAATAAAACCGACCGGCATGTTTCCTAGAAGCAATCCGGCAACAGAGCAGGATACCAGTGGACGCGATATCATGATTTGGAGCGCTGCTGTGGTATCCAGGGCAACAATTCCACCCCACACACTTACAAGTAAGATATCAAGCCACATAAAATTTCTCCAAAAATAACCTAAATTTTAATCAATTTTGCGCAAAGAATCAACAAAAAAAGGTCTTATGCGCGAGTTAAAAAGACTATTGTGTTTGTTTCAAAAAATAAAAAACACGCTCGAACAGAATCAAGCATTAAAATCCACTGTATTTATTTGTGATTGGCATACGGCGGTCTTTGCCAAAAGCAAGTGAGGTTATTTTCACGCCGGGAGCAGCCTGCCGGCGTTTGTATTCGTTCATATCCACCATTCGGGTTACTTTTTTTACCGTCTCTGAATGAAAACCGCGTTCAATGATTTCACGCACTCCCAAAGATTCCTCAACGTAAAGTGTCAATATTTTATCCAACACTTCATAAGGCGGCAGACTATCCTGGTCTTTCTGATCCGGTTTGAGTTCCGCAGAAGGTTCTTTATCAATAACTGATTGTGGAATGATGGGGTAACCTGCCAGGTCGTTGCGGTAATGTGATAATCTGTAGACCATGTTTTTTTGCAAATCTTTCAAAGGCGAGAATCCGCCCACCATATCTCCATAAAGCGTGCAATACCCGACACTTACTTCGCTTTTGTTCCCGGTGGCAAGTGCCAGATAACCGAATTTATTTGACAGCGCCATGATAATGTTACCACGAATCCTGGCCTGCAAATTTTCTTCGGTTATATCAGGACTCATGTTTTGAAATGTATCCCTGAACAAATCAAGGTATTGTTGAAAAATATCCCTTACCGGAAAGGTGTAAAAATGTATACCTAAATTTTGAACAATTTTTTCAGAATCAGTGACACTGCCTTTTGAACTATATTGCGACGGCATCAACACAGCCGTGACGTGTTCAGGGCCAAGCGCATCGGCAGCAATGACAGCAACCAGCGCCGAATCGATGCCACCGCTTAATCCAAACACAACCTGTTTAAATCCGTTTTTGTGAACATAATCCCGCAATCCCAGGGTGATCGCTTTGTAAGCCTGTTCTTCAATCGAGTGAGTGTCCCTGATAGTGGGAGCTGATATAGCTTTTTTCATAGATTTTTTTTCCCAATGCACAGGAACGTGTTGGATATGCCGGAAAGGGATCGTAAAACGGGTCCGGTTTTTACCGTATGATTTGTGTTGTCTGGCCCGTCGAACTGGATCTACATTCACATCCACGCAGAGAAAATCCTCTTCAAAAGCTTTACCTGTTGCAAGCAGTTCGCCTTGTTCATTCACCAGAAGACTTTGTCCGTCAAACACCAGCTCATCCTGTCCGCCAACAAGATTGTTGTAGAGCAGCACAGAACATGTCTTCCGGGCATGCTGCTGCAGTACTTTTAAACGTTCTTTGTTTTTGTGCAGTGTAAAAGGTGAAGCTGAAATATTGATCAATATCTCGGCGCCGCCGGTAAAAGCTTCGCATTCGATAACCCCGTTTGGCGCCCATATATCTTCGCAAATGCTAACGCCGACTTGAATGCCGTTTATATCCAGGACCAGCGGAGCATTGCCGGGTTCAAAGTAACGTTCCTCATCGAATACACTATAATTTGGCAATTGAACTTTGTGATAAACGGCGTGAATTTCACGGTCCTTGACGGCTGCAGCAGCGTTATATAAATAATCCTTATCTGCATCAACAAAACCAATGAGAGCTAATATATCTTTGGTTTCCCCGGCGATGTCTTTGAGAATATCTTTCTGGTCCTGGATAAAATGTTTTCGGAGCACCAGATCCTCAGGCGGATAACCGGTAATGCTCATCTCAGGTAAACTGACAATATCGCAACCCAGGTCACGTGCCGTGTTCATGTGCTGCAAGATTTTATCGCGATTTCCTTCCAGGTCGCCGACTGTGGTGTTTATTTGCGCCAATGCAATGCGAAGAGAATTCATGTCGTGTACTCCATTTCAGTACAAAAAAAATAGCAATGAGATTCGAGAATCCTATTTTGAAATTTTTGCTCTACCGGACATTTTTTAGATTGGCCACCGATTAACACGGATTTTGCTGTGTTTTTAGTTTTACTTGAATTTCCATAAGATGTTTTGTGAAACGGGTCTGGTAATGAAAATTTTCGGGTTGAGATAATAAATTTTAAACAACTTGTTTCAAATTAATAATAAATTTTCTTTAAAGAAACTGAAAATTATCTTTTAAAATGGCTAGAGAATATTCAGCAACTAACATTCTGCATTCTTTTTTTCTTCCGGTAAATTTAGACTGGTTTTCCCGAAGAAAAAATTGATTTTAACCCGCCTTGTTTGTATATTGGACATTTATTGGGGAAAGCAATAGGAGCGAAATGATGAAAAGTATTCTGGTCACCGGTGGTGCCGGATTTATCGGCAGTAATTATATTCATTACCTTTTTAAAAAGTATGGTGATGGTATCAAAGTTTGCAATCTTGACAAACTCACGTATGCCGGCAATCTCGATAATTTGAGAGATGTTGAAAAAAATCAAAATTATACATTTATCCACGGCGATATTTGTGATTCCGCCATAGTTGAGGAGCTGATGCCAAAAGTTGATGTGGTGGTGAATTTTGCCGCGGAAAGTCATGTGGACCGTTCTATTGGCTCGCCAGATGATTTTATCATGACTGATGTATACGGCGCATTTGTTCTTTTGGAAGCAGCCCGTAAAAATAATATCGAAAAGTTTATCCAGATCAGTACAGATGAAGTTTATGGAAGTATCATCGACGGGTCGTTCAAGGAGAGCGATGTTTTGCAGCCCTCGAGTCCGTACTCTGCATCCAAGGCTGGTGCGGATCGTCTGGCTTTTTCCTACTATGTGACGTTTGATTTGCCGGTCATTATAACCCGGTGCTCTAACAATTATGGGCCCTACCAGTATCCGGAAAAGCTCATCCCGTTGTTTGTTACGAATGCCCTGGACGATAAAAATTTACCAATTTACGGTGACGGCAAAAATGTGCGCGACTGGATCTATGTCCAGGATCATTGCGATGCCGTCGATTTCCTCATCAAAAACGGCAAGGACGGCGAGGTTTATAACATCGGTGGCGGAAATGAGCTGGAAAATATTGAAATTACTGATCTCATATTAAAAACTCTGCGCAAACCGGATAGTTTGAAAACATTCGTCAAAGACAGACTCGGTCACGATCGCCGTTATTCCGTTGATACTGCAAAACTCCGTGATCTGGGTTGGCAACCAATGCACAGCTTTGAGGATGCGATGGAAGAAACGGTCCAGTGGTATGTGAGTAACAGATGGTGGTGGGAGAAATTGAAAACAGGAGAATATCTTGAATACTATAAAAAGAATTATAATGAAAACCTTTAGAGGATATCTAAACGTACGAATAGCCCCGCCGGGGGACGAACGATAGGAGGAGGCATGGAGCTCAAGGAAAAACTGAACAACAAAACTGCAAACATTGGTATTGTCGGCCTGGGTTATGTGGGATTGCCGTTAGCTGTGGAATTTGCTGACAAGGGTTTTTCTGTTTTTGGGATTGACAGCGATCAAAGAAAAGTTGATAATATTAACACGGGTCAAAATTACATTGATGATGTCGATGATGCTCGCTTTGAAAGAGCGGTCACGAATAAATTGCTTCGTGCATCTACTTCTTACGATCAGGTCGGCGAACTCGATGTCATTTACATTTGCGTTCCAACGCCGTTTACACCCAATAAAGAACCGGATGTGTCCTATATCGTTGAATCTACGAAAGGTATCGCAAAAAGTTTGAGAAAAGGTCAGCTCATCATACTCAAAAGTACCACCTTTCCGGAAACAACCGAAAGTATTGTCCAGCCAATTTTAGAGCGCACTGGCCTCAAGGCGGGCACGGATTTTTATCTGGCATTTTCGCCGGAACGCATTGATCCGGGAAACAAAAAATGGACTACAGCAACAACCCCGGTCGTGGTTGGCGGTGTAACTGAAAAGTGCACCGAGCTGGCGTGCGCGGCTAATCAGGCCATTATTGAAAAGGTTGTACCCGTGTCTTCTCCAAAAGTAGCAGAGATGGAAAAATTGCTGGAAAATATTTTCCGCAGCGTCAACATTGCTCTAGTGAATGAAATGGCACGCTTTTGCGACCGTATGGGCGGAATTGATATTTGGGAAGTGGTTGATGCTGCAGCCACAAAACCATACGGATTTATGCCGTTCTACCCGGGACCGGGAATTGGCGGCCACTGCATTTTGATCGATCCGTATTACCTGTCGTGGAAAGCGCGCGAATACGATTTTCACACTCAGTTTATCGAACTCGCCGCCATGACCAATGAAGATATGCCTTTCTACGTTCTCGGACTCATCCGGCGGGCATTGAGTCGCACCGGCGCTCCGTTCGAAAACGGGAGAATTCTCATCCTCGGCGCGGCGTTTAAAAAAGACGTTGACGATACGCGCGAATCCCCGGCCATAAAGATTATCACATTTCTCAAGCAACGAGGCGCGCAACACATCAAATACAATGATCCGCATGTGCCTGAATTGAAACTGGACGGTGAGATTCTCCAGTCTGTGGACTTGACAGCAGAGGAAATTAGCGACTCGGATGTGGTTGTGGTTGCCACAGATCACTCGGCTTATGATATTGAATTTATAGCCGAACACGCAAAAACAATCGTCGACACCAGAAATATCACCAAAAATTTGAATAACAACAAGCACAAGGTTAGCAAACTGGGTGCAGGGATGCTTTTTTAAAATGAATAGAATCAGAGTTGCAAATATAGTCGGGGCCAGGCCTAATTTTATGAAAATTGCGCCGATTCACCGCCGGATGCAAGAATCGCCGAAATTTGAGCCGGTGCTGATCCATACCGGCCAGCATTACGATGAAAAAATGTCAAAAACATTTTTTGTCGATCTTGAAATGCCGGAACCAGATGTTTATCTCGATGTCGGGTCCGGTACGCATGCTACCCAGACAGCGGCTGTACTTGTTGAAACCGAAAAGATACTTTTAGAGTTAAAACCGGATGTGCTCATTGTCGTCGGTGATGTAAATTCAACCCTGGCTGCTGCTTTGGCTGCGACAAAATTACACATCCCTGTCGCGCATGTTGAAGCCGGTTTGAGGAGTTTTGACCGCAACATGCCGGAAGAAATCAACCGGTTGTTAACGGATTCCATTTCCGACTTTTTATTTGTCACCGAACAAAGCGGACTGGACAATCTGGCAAAAGAAGGCGTGCCAGAAGAAAAAGTTCATTTCGTCGGCAATGTGATGATTGATTCGTTGTGTTTTAATTTGGAAAAAGCCGCTCAAATTAAGGTATTAGAGCAGTACAAACTTTATCCTCAAGAATATGCATTGATGACATTGCACCGGCCTTCCAATGTTGATGATGAAAAAGTGCTGCGTGGCATTTTTTCAGCTTTGAAAGACATTCAGCAGAAAATACCGGTCATTTTCCCCATTCATCCGCGCACCCGGAAAATGATCACCAAATTCGGCATGGATGACGAGATCGCCGAAATGTCTCAGTTTCTTTTTGTGGAACCTCTTGGCTATCTCACGTTTTTAAATTTAATGAAAAACTCTCGCTTTTTAATCACCGATTCCGGCGGTATTCAGGAAGAAACAACATTTTTACGAATTCCCTGCATCACGCTGCGAGAGAATACCGAAAGGCCGGTAACCGTAGAGATTGGCACCAATCAACTTGTGGGCATGCAGCCGGAAAGAATCTTGACGGCTTTTGATAAAGCAATGAACGGGACTTTTAAAGATGCAAAAATCCCGGAATTATGGGATGGCAAAGCCTCCCAACGAATTGTGAATATACTTGGCGAACTATTATAATATGTTTTTGGAGAAATATTAATGCGAAAACTATTCATCGCGCTTTTAAGTTTTGCTCTATTGTCAGCAACAGTCACTGCCCAGGATTTTCCCGATCTGGGCTCGGTTAGACAGTTAAAAGATAAAGTGAGTGAAAAGACGCAGCTCGAGCTGCCCGAGTCGCCTCAAATTGAACATCCGGTGGACGAGTATGAATACATTGTTGGCCCTGGGGATGTGTTTGATATTATTATTGCTGAACAACCTGAAGAAGAGCAGCAGATAATGGTTTCACCGGAAGGCGATTTAGTGATGCCCTCTACAGGGCCGATAAAAGTAGCCGGATTGACTCTTTATGAGGCAAAAGAAAAAATAAGAACACAATTATCGAACAAATATTTATCAGACGGGTTGTACATCTCTTTGACGCAATTGCGCACCTTTCGGGTCACAGTGAGTGGCGCTGTCAATATACCGGGGTTGATCATCGTAAACGGTATGGATCGTGTATCTGATGCTATTTACTATGCAGGCGGGCTGGTTGAGCCTTCATTTTTTAAGGATGAGGAGAAACAGCGCCAGCAATTACGAGATACTCCGAGAGCTCAACAGCAAAAGGAAATCATCGTGGATGAATATGCCGATGTGAAAAGAAAAAAGGCATCCCGCAGAAATATCATTGTCAAGCGGCGCAACGGCAAAATCCTTCATGCAGACATTTACAAGTACGAGCGCTGCGGCGATTTGGAAGCAAATCCCTATCTGGTGGACGGAGATGTCATTGTCGTGCCTTCACGTCAGGAAAAGATAGGCCAGCTCATTATCAGCGGCGCTGTGCGCACACCGGATACGATGGAATATGCCCAGGGAGACCGTATTCGCGACCTGGTCGAAATGGCCCATGGTTTTACGCTCGATGCGGATTCGAGCCACATGGAGTTGGTGCGTTTTAAGGACAATAAGCACCCACATAAAATGACATATGAAATCGACTGGTCGGATTCAGCCCAAGTTGAAACAGTGATGAATACTTCACTCCAACCGGATGACCGCCTGTTTGTTCGACGAATCCCTGATTATCACATCAAGCGGACTGTAGAAGTCAAGGGTGAAGTCACATATCCTGGAGAATATGCGTTAATTCATAATCCAACACGGCTGTCCGATGTTATCGATATGGCGGGAAGCTTTACAAATGAAGCTGCTCTCTGCAACGCGCACGTCATTCGCCGGTCGATTCGTAAAGAGAAAAATCCCGAACTGGAATGGCTGGACATGATGATGGTCTCGGATATGCGCAAGGAAGAACGCGCCTATTATCAGACAAAATTACAGCAACAGCAAAATCGGGTTTATACAGATTTTGTAGCGCTTTTCGAGGACGGAGATGAGGATTTTGACATCCCACTAAAAAATGACGATCTCATTGTTGTCCCGGCAAAAACGTATGCTGTAAATATTATTGGTCAGGTAAAATATCCGGGAGTTCAGGAATGGATGCCGGGCAAAGGCTTGAAATATTATATAAAAAAAGCCGGCGGATATAACGAAGGGGCCTGGAAGAAAAAGATCAGCATCAATAAAATTGCCAGCGGCGTTTTTGTCGAGCCGGATAAAACATCTATCGAAATGGGCGACACTATATTCGTTCCACAGAAACCCGAACGGGATGTATACGAGTTAGTCCGAGACATCGTCCTCATCACCTCCCAGGCTGCTTCGGTCATTATGCTTATGGTTCAGACGAATTATTGGATGAATCGGGATTAGGTGGAGCGCCTGAGAAAAAAGATTACAACTGGTGTCTGGAAGTGATGTGATTATTGGAAATGTTGTCCGTATTTGTTTGAAATTAATAAGCACAAGGCATAAAAATTGCATGAAGGAGGTTTGTGTGTGAAATACTAGGGAACGTGATTAAAAAGGCTATAAAATGAAAAGAATGTTGAGAATATTATTTGTTATTTTTGTAACATTAATCTGCAAAGAACAATTTGCAGATCCATTTTATCGGGCACAGCTTGTTGTTGAAGAACTAGAAAATCTTCCCAAAATTAGAAGAGGTGAAACAATATTTCAGGCGTCAAGCCATGATAAACGGGGGTTAAATTTAGATACTTTTCAAAATGAATCTGGTATCGAATCCTATCTCTATAAAGAAAACTCTGAATATTTTATTTTCGATGAAATCGGACCTGGTGCTATTTCCAGGATTTGGATGACCTTTCATGGTCTCAACATAGAAGGGAACATAAAGTTTTATTTTGATGGTGAAACGACTCCCAGGATACAAATGAGTTGTACAGAATTTTTTAGTGGTAATTCTTCTCCCTTTTTATATCCTATAGTAGGTTTCTGGAATGTGTCAAGCGGAGGTTTATATAGTTATTATCCTATCGTGTATGAACATTCTCTAAAGATTTCGTTAACTGCGGAACCCCAATATTATAATATAACTTTTAAGAGATATAATACAATTCATAAAATTCACTCTTATCCCGAGATGGATACAAGTACGCTGCGCAGCATATTGGACAATGCTGGCCATTCACCTTTCCAAAATAAGGATTTTTTCAATATATCAAATTCATTTTCTCTTCCCGGTAATAATAAAAAAACTTTTACCATTAATGAAAAAGGTAGTATTTATGAAATCGTTGTAACTACAAATGAATGGCTCGGTTTAACTGAATTTAACAGAATGGCTAAAAATCTTTGGATTGAAATGCGATGGGACGGTCATAGCGAAGCAGATGTAAGCTGTCCTTTTTATCTTTTTTTTGCAGGAGGAATTAATGATTTTGAAACTAAAGGCTTAACAATAGGTGCATCTTACAATCAAAAAAAGTTCTATTGCTATTTTCCAATGCCATTTCAAAAAAAAGCGGAAATATCGTTCATTAATACTGGTCTATATAATTGTGATTTGAATATTAAAATATCTTATTCTGATTTTTACACATCGAATGACTCTTTATGGGGCTATTTTAAAACTCAATATAATAACGCTTATACCAGGACAGGAGAAGATTTTATTTTGCTAGAAACAGAAGGTACTGGTCATATTGTTGGCTGCGTGACCGAAACCGGTCCTTCTAATCGTGATGGACATCTTGAAGGAGATGAGAGAATTTATATTGATGATTATTTAACACCAGTTATTTATGGCACTGGAACCGAAGATTTTTATAATGGTGGCTGGTACTTTATTAAAGGTGGTAATTTTAGCAGACCGTTTCACGGCTTTCCAGCAGGAGCAGTGAATGCAGGTACGAGTTTTTTAAACTATCGCCTCTTTCTGTTAGATAATATTAATTTTTACAAAGCAATTAAATTTGGTCTTGAACATGGGGGAGTGAATGGTGTGAATGCTCGATACAAGTCAGTGGTCTATTATTATCATAGCTTGACCGAGACAGTAAAAGAAGAACACTATATTGATATTGCCAATATTCAACATGAGGAACATTTTAATTACAAGGTTCAAGGTGAAAAAACGCCAATAAATCTTAGTGGTTATTATGAGGGTGACAATGATGATATTTTAATATCAGATAATGGATATAAAATAAATGGTACAATAAGCTTTCATGTCAATATATCACCTGATAATTCTGGAGTAAGATTAAGAAGGCGGATGGATTATTCTGTTGCTCATCAAAAAGCAGATGTTTATGTTAATAATGAATTTGTAGGAGTATGGCAAGATCCGGGACAGAATAATTCCAAACGATGGAGAGACTCAATTTTTGAAATCCCTCCTTCGTATACAGTTGGTCGAAATCATTTGTCAATTAAACTTGATACATCACAATCATTTTCGGTGTGGACAGAGTTTTGTTACTGGATATATACGTATGATTCATCCCTCTTACTCAAAGATATTAAACCACCAGAGCCGCCGGAGCCATTGCGATTATTTTAAGAATTTGATACAATTATCAAGATTGAAGAAAAAGTGCGGAATTTAAAATTAAGCTTTAAACTTGGTCTTTTTTGATGAGAAATAAACTTTTGACCCCGGGAGTATCTAGTGCATTCCTCATTTTCGTACCTATTTCTTTTTATTTCTTTTTAATCATTCATTATGCTGTTAACATTCCTTTGCAAGATGATTATGATACCATCCTGGCTTTTTTAAATTTATCAGATAGTGAAAAATTCAGGAACCTCTTCGTTCTTCATAACGAGCACCGTTTGGCATTTAATAGAATTACCGCATTCGTATTTTCTAAATTGTTTGGGGAAATCAATTTCATTTATCTGTGTGTATTTGGAAATTTATCTTTATTGCCTTTATTTTTTATAATCGCAAAGAATCATAAACTGTCTTCCAGGAATATTTTTCTAGCCATATCCATAGCATTCCTATTATTTCAACCCCAATATTGGTCCAACATGACCTGGGCAACTGCAGCATTACAGAATAATTTTGTCATTTTCTTTGGCTTTACAAGTATTTATTTCTGGACTAGAGAGAATTGGATTAATAAACTGTATTCAGTATTATTTGCGCTTGCAGCTACATTCACGAGTGGAAATGGATTATTCATTTGGTTCGTGTTGATCATTATAGAATTAACTATCTTTATAAATAAGAAAAATCAATCAATGGTAAAATTAAACAATGGTAGAATTGTAGTTTTATTACTTTTTACTACTCTTGTTTTATTTTTATATTTCAAAGGTTATACCCGCCAACCGAATCACCCAGGTATCCTGGAATCTATTTATAATCCCGTTCGTACCTTTAAATATTTTTGTGCTTTTTTGGGAGCATATCTACCTGTTTTGTTAGACAAGACAATCATCCTCGGGATTATAGAAATATTCATTTTTATTTATATTACGTTAAAAAAATATTATAATCAAAATCCAGTTATTTATTTTTTCTTGTTATACTTGTTATTTGGTATAATTGCCGCATCATTGACAAGATCACCATGGGGATGGCCGCAAGCCATTTCTTCCAGATATAGAATAATTTCCATATTGATACTCATCTGTGAATTGATATCTATTTCGGAACTTTATGTAAAATATTTCAGAATTAAAAAATTACAATATTTAATATTATTATTCTCTATTATGTTTCATTTTGGCTCATTAAAAACCAGTAGTGATGAATTAATTGAGCGTAAAAATGAATTGATACAAAGTGCTATTCAATGGAATACGAAAGGGGAAGGTCTTCTTTATCCACGCCAAACAAGAGCGTCTAATATACTAAAGAAAGCATCTGAAAAAGGAATTTATCAGATGTCTTTTATCTCTGGAGAATAATAAATATTTAATCTGGCCTAAAAAGGGGCTTTAGCAAAAAGAAAAGCTTAAAATGAAAAAATTTTAAAGGCGTTTTATGTATTATTTGCTTTTTAAAAAAATTTCAAGCATAGCTAATCACCTGTCAAAACATATTTTTTTATGTGTCCTCTTTTTGTTCCTGGCTATCCAAAGTTGAATATTAAATAGGCACACCGGTTTGGTCAGTGTGCCTCTCGAGCTTTAGTTTTTAAGGCTAAAAAACTGTGAGACCTGTTGGACTATTAGGCGCCTCCGTGTCTACATTTATTAGCACCGCTGATATTGTCCAGGTCACATCGGTTTTATCCCAGCCCCAATCACCGTCGCTGTTTAGGGTGAAATAAAGGCGATCACCTTTTTGCAAGCCGGGCAGTTCAAACGTTTCAGAAAGAATCATCCACGGACCTTTGTATTGCTGGGAAATATACTGCTTGTCGCATAATAACTGTTTTTTGTGATTGAAAATACGAAATCTTACACTTTTGCGAGGTTCTTCCGCAGCCAACCACTCGTTATCCCTGCGAAATGCAAGATCAGAAATAGTATAGTCACCGGACACGGGAATAATAAAAGCTATCACAGTAGAATGATCGTTTTTGGGCGGATGCATTTTAATATCATAAACTCCGGTAGGTTCCGGAGGATTAGATTCGAAATAGGATGGTTGAGTTAAAGAACCGCGCGGAGCAGTAGATTTTCCTACGTATGGAACAGCCTCGTCATCCCAACTGTTGTGAGAATAACTGGTCCAGAAATCAGTGACCAGATGCTCTTTGTGTTTTTCAGCGAAAAAGTATTGAAACAACTCGCCTTTTTGCACCCCATCGTCATCCGTCGATTCGTAAAATTCCAAATAAGCTGTTACACTGCCTGTTTCGTCCTTAACTTCAGCTTGCGGGTCTCCTGCACTGGTCACAACATTATAAGAATGCCAGGTGACAAGTTCGGAAGCTTCCAGAGTGCTAAATTGCTGGTCGTCTGTAACGGTTTCATTATTTGAACCATCTTTGCTGTGAATGCGGAAATGATAGATAGATGCGGGCTCAAGATTTGTCAGGGTTAACTGATGCGTTGCTTTCAATTCGCTTTCCTGAACAGAACTGCCATAGGACGTGGTTTTGCCGTATTCAACTTTGGAATTGGTTGGCTCATTGGTTGTCCATGTCACTGTTGCTGTTGTCAATCCGATGTTTTGAGTTTGAATATTTGAAACAATTGGCGGGTATTGATCATAGCTGTCAAATTTTTCAATCAGAACGATGTACATATTTGAACTGTTCGTCTGGGCATTATTTGGTCCGAGACGAACTTGACCCTGCTGAAAGGTTTTTTTATACAGACGATAGCGGTCTTTTCCAGCCGTGTAATCGCTCTCAATAATGTCACCGGTATCTTCCCAGTTGTTTAGCCAGGCTGGCAGGGACAAACGGTCATCATATCCTACAAATACATTGACCGATTGATTGACGCTGAACGTCAGGAAATCTGTTGGGGTGGAAGCCATTTTATCATCGTTCGCAGTCTGGACCCAAAATTCACCTTCATACTGCGGGGGGATGAATTCGATGTTATAATTGCGATCCGAATAAATGAGATCCCCCACTTTTAATTTTTTTACACTATAATTTTTTCCGGAAGCAGCATAGACATTGGTTATTTCCAAAACACCGGTATAAGAAAAATTGACTGTCTGAGGATCACTCATGACGTTTCCCACTAAATCCTTTATACCATCAACAGTGAGTTGATAGGTTTGCCCGGATTGCAGCGTGGACACAGTAAGGACAACATTATGACCGGACTCTAGCACAGCATGTTGGACAGAAACACTGTTGTCAATAGAATAATTCGATATATTTTCAGCGACAGTCTGATCCACTGGCTCGTTAAACATGATGTGAACGATATTATCGCTTTCAGCCCGCACTCTAGAAACCTGGGGAGGTGATTGATCTGCGGCGGTCTGATAGCTTTTTGTTAAACCGGAACATTTATTACCAGCATCATCAATAGAATAAATTTCATAAGTGTATAACGTATTGCTTTCCAGATTCGTATCGTCAAATTGAGTATCAGTTATGTTCCCTAGAATTTGGCCGTCACGTCTCAACTCATAAGAGACAGCCACATCGCCATCAGAGGCAGGAGATGGCGGGTCCCAGGTCAACGTCAGTGAGCGCTCTGTTATGTTAATGGCACCAAAATTCTGTGGAGAGTTTGGCGGGACTGTGTCATCACTGATTTCTTCTATGTACACCGGCGTCTCATCGAGGCTCAATGAAATTTGTCCGTTAGTCGCTTCCACTGTACGAACATTCTGAGCCAGCATATCTGTTATTTTTACTTTGGAAGTGTTGACATCAAACGTTACATTTTTTGACGACCCTTCCCAGCACCAGGCTGCGTATTTTTTTAACCCATTTTGATTTTCAAATGCCATCGCCCGGTATCCTGTAGAGCTTATCATTTCTGAATTGACCAAAGTCGAGTCCTGAAAAATATATAAAACAACTTTAACCGCCTGCCCACAGGGACGCAGGGTCCATTCACCCCAATTGTATATCGCTGTTTTATTTTGCTCTCCATACCATTGAGTGGCTGCGATAAGATTGGTATGAAACATTTGATACAAAGCCACAACATACATACGAGCAATCCGGTGAGTATAGGTATAATGGTCCATATTTTCCCAGCCCCTGCCGATAATGCCAAATTCAGAAATCCACCAGGGTTTGTTTCCCAACCCAAGGTCTTTAAATCTCTGGTTCTTGTATTCAATATTATTGAGCATGCTTTTGCTGGGATCAGCATCATCGGTATACCAATACGTGGAATGCACCGAGAGCATATCATATTTTCCGTTTGGTACAAAATACTCAAACGGACTCATCCATGCAAATCCTGGAGACGCAACCACCGCAGATGCATCAGCTTTTTTAATTGCATCATAATACTGATTATGAAATTCTGTAATTTGTTCTACGGTTTTATGATGCCAATTGATCGGTTCATTCCATCCTTCCCATATTTTGATCACTCCATCCACAGGACCATCATCTATACCGTCACCATCATAACGTTCTACGACTTTTTTTACAAAATTCAAATAGTCGGCACGGGTTCCTGAAGCATTGTCCAGACCAGGAATAGAAGCCTGATATGTGCCGTCATAATCATTACCGGAACAAACCGTAATCACCGGTGTAATACCGGCATTGAACATTTTGTCAAGCCGGGTGTCGAATTCATCCCAATGATAGGTGCCTTTTGGATATTCGGCAAGCGACCAGGCTAGACTAGCTCTTTCATATCGAAATCCCATATCTTCATGCAAACGAATGATTTCATCTACATCTCCGCCATTTTCAAGACTATTATTGTCTCCTGTCAGGATCTGCATCGCAGCAGTATAAGGGCCAAAGTTTATTCCCAAATAATCATTGGAATGTATGCCAGATTCAGCAATGTGTTGACCATGAAAGGGATGTTCGCTCTGAGCATAAATCATGCTATATAGTAAAAATAAGAGTACGGGTAAGATACGGCGGGCTTTCATTATTTAACCTCCAGAGTTTTATTATATGTTAAGATCAAAGTGCTTTTTTTAATAACATATATAATGTAATCGGTTTATCAGAATATGTAAAAATAGCAAACATAATGCCATTTGTTTTAATATTTCAAAATAGTATTTAATACATAGCTAATTATTTCAACTAATATGAACTTGTTCTTTGTTATTCTTTGTAGCAAATGGAGAGGAGAGATCTTGATTTTAAACATAATAGAATGTATCTTTCGGGCCAAGCATAAATAGTAAAGCAGCCAGGATCAAATTTGTTGTTCGTAGCGTATAACACAAAATATTTTTTTAACATAATAAGGTATGGTATAACAAATTAGAGTCACGGCACAACAGATTCATACAACATAAAAACCTAAAAAATAAGGAAAGATAAATGCGTTTCCATAAATTTAATACATTAAAAAAAATAAATATAGAGTGGACAAAATTATGGTTTGTAATTTCAGCAACTCTGCTTTGCGTTTTATTCATTTTTAGTTGGGGATTTATTTCCGCAAAATTTGAGTATTTTCCCTATCAATTGATCAGTAAAATTGCGGGATCAGTACATACAATTAATGAACTCCTAACCCATGATGTGGGCACAGAGCGTTCAGCGCATGAAATTTCCGCACCCATTACCCAGGGGGGTGTTACAGTAAACGAATTCAGATCTGATGAAAATACCACTATACTAATGACTTTATACAAGGGAGGAGAATTTGTGGCTCAAATCATTGACCGCGGCGGCCAAGTCATTCATGAATGGAAAATCCCATACAAGGAACAAGGCATGCTGAAAGCAAAAGATACAAACGTCCCCCTTTCCAAAAAAAATGTAAACATACACGGCTCGTATCTTTGTGAAAACGGTGATCTTTATGCTATTATTGAATTCCGGGGATTACTCAAATTGAACAAGAATTCCGATGTACTGTGGACAATAAATCTGCCGACTCACCATGCTGTCACCCGTGATTCGGATGGATCGATCTGGACGTTGAGCCGGGAAAAAATATACAACAAGGAAGAATGGATTCCTCTGGTTCGCACCCCTTATTGGGATGACAAAGTTTTGCATATCTCCTCAGAGGGTGAGATACTGACAGAGTTCTCTGTCCTGGATGTCATTCTGGATAATCAATATGAGGGGATTCTGTATGGCGGTCATCCGGGCAGACCCACGATTCATCATGATGATCCTTTGCATGTGAACGATATCAGAATCCTGACAGAAGAAAAGGCAGAACATTTTCCCGAGGTGAAAGCAGGTGATATTATGCTCTCGATGCGCACGATCAGCACGATCCTGATACTGGATCGACACACTCTTGATATCAAATGGTGTATGCGGGGACCGTTCCACCGGCAACACTGTCCGCGAGTCAGTTCTGATGGCTCGCTGTTGATTTTCGACAACCGTACTGCGTATGGTCAAAACGGTTTCAAAGCACGCTATCTGATAGAACCTCAGGATTTGGGTTATTCCAGACTTTTGGCCATTGATCCGGTCAGACGAAAAATCATCTGGCAATATCAGGGTACAAGAGAGGAACCTTTTTATACATCAATCCAGGGATGGCTGGAAGAAATGCCGAACGGTGATCTTCTCGCAGTTGAATCTGAAGGTGGACGCGTTTTTCAATTAGATAAAGACGATGGTCATATTGTATGGGAATACATCAATCTGATAAATGATGGATTTGTCGGGCGTATCACACAGGCAACGCCCGTACCCAGAGATCAATTTACATTTCTGGATTGATTGAATCTGTACCGGAATGCAGCAGCAGAACGCAGCGAATATGCCTGTTTGATATCCGGCTGGATCCAATAAAAGGATCATGATGGTTTTATGCCGGCCTTTTGTTCCGGATTTTAAAATAATTCAATTTTCAATCCTGTGAAATGAGACCGGCAGATAATAATTGAATAACTGAGAAAAAATAAATATATTCCCGAACAAAACCGCAATATTTATTGAACGGATTTACTAACGCCAAGATACTTTTCATATGACAAAAAACAAGCAGATACCCAAATACTTATTCCTGTTTTCTCTCCTATTTATTGCTTTTTTTTATGGTCTTTACAGCGGAATGAATCAGATATTTCCGTACAAACAACTAAGAGAAGCTTACCGGCAGGCGTTGAGTATCTTAAATGAAAAAGACCCCATGGCGGAGTGGTATTATGTCCGGACTGACCATGCGGAGCCGGTACCAACTTGTCGGCTCGATGCGATACATAATGGGCCCACTTTAATTACTTCGGTGGAAGGCGACAAGACCATTTCTGCCAAAGTCATCATGCCGGAGGGTCAGGTGATTCATGAATGGAATGTGGACTGGTTTGATATATGGCCTGATTGTTCCCATATTCCCGAACAGGATATTCCAAAAATGAAACCGGGTACACATATCCATGGCTGTGTATTGATGGAGAACGGTGATCTGGTGTTCAACTTTGAAGATCTGGGTCTGGTCCGGCTCAATGCCTGCAGCGATGTCGTATGGCGTTTACCCTACAGAACACATCATTCTGTTTTTTGGGCAGATGGCAATTTGTGGGTATGTGGAAAAATCGAACATTCAGAAAAATTGCCTCAATTCCAAAGCTTTCACCCACCTTTTATTGAACCCACTGTATTAAAAGTATCACCTGACGGAGAAATATTATCCGAGACAAGTGTTTTTCACTTGCTCGAGAAAAACGATCTTTTAGGCCTTCTGGTGTTGTCAACGATCCATAATGACTTTACTTATGCCACAGGTGATTTTTTACATCTGAATGATGTGGAATATTTTTCTGATTCCTTACAAGATGGCTTTTTTAAACCGGGCGATATTATGATTTCTCTACGCAATATCAATGCTATTCTGGTATATCAGGAAGAAAATCTTAAAATCAAATATAAAAGCATCGGCGGTTTTGTCAGGCAGCATGATCCTGACTTTATCGATGCGAATACGATCTCCATATTCGATAATAATAATATAAAGTTGGATGGGAAAAAAAGATACAGCAAAATTTTAATTGAATCTGTAAACACAAACCGGGACAGCATTTATTTTACAGGTTCCAGAAAGCATCCATTTTACACCAATATCATGGGCAAACATCAATGGCTTCCAAACGGGAATTTATTAATCATCGAAAGTATGAAAGGCAGAGTATTTGAAATCGATGATAAAGGAGAGATTGTCTGGGAATATATAAATATTGTTGATTCGGGATACGCAGGAATCGTTGAGGACGCCATACGTCTGTCACCCGAATATGATAAAACTTTTTTCAGGCAATGCATTGAAAACTGCCAAAGCAAGACAAATGAATTGGCAAAATAATCGTGCAAGATTGCATCCCGTAACAAAGGAGTTTTTTTTAATACTCCTGAAATAAATATGCATATAACACAATTTGAATGTTTAACAAGAGGAGTCAATATGGTTTCGTTTTTCGTCTGTTTATCAATGGCTATCATTTTTATGTCAAAACTCGTTTTATGTGTGCCGGCCTATATTGGCCCAGGGACAGGATTGAGCGCTATCGGTACATTAATAGCGGTCATCGGTGCTGTGCTTCTCGCAATCATAGGATTTATTTGGTATCCAGTCAAGCGATTGTTAGCAAAGATCAAAAAAAACAAATCCGGGGATAATTACGAATGATTGCATTAACTGGTTTTGCCTCCGTTACACTATTTGTGTGGGCATTACAGAAATTTGGTGTGATTCGAGTTAGTTTAAGTGTGAAAGATATTGCTCTGAATGCATTTAATCTAATTCAAGATAGAAACATAGATGATGATAAGCGTGAAAAGGAAATTCAAAAGAGTTCGATTAAATTATTTGGTGTTTTTTTTTCCATTCTATTACGTAGCATCATGGCATTAGCTTTTGCTTTTCTACCAATTTTACTGGTCAGTTTAACAAGTTCGATACAGAGCAATGAAGTAATACAATTTCTTTCAAAATGGTATGTAATAGGTATTGCAAGTGTTTTGGTTTTTCTTTACTATTTTTTACATAAAAAGTACAAAATGATCTCTAAAAAAACGATTTCTGATTCTAAATCGAATTATAATCAAACAGAACGTATAATACACCAATTCGCATTTAGCTCTCTTTCAATTCAATTTACCGGAGCAGATGCTGAAAAATTACTCTATCGCAATGTTTACCAATCTGTTAAGATAAACAAGCCCATCTTTATTACTTCGTTACCGCGAGCAGGAACCACATTATTATTAGAGGTTCTTAGTCGCTTCCCTTCTCTTGCTTCTCATACATACAGAGATATGCCTTTTTTGATGATGCCGCTTTTATGGTCAAGGTTAAGCAGCACCTTTCAAAAGCAAACCCAACTAAAAGAAAGAGTTCATGGCGATGGTGTAAAAATAGGGTATGATAGCCCAGAAGCATTTGAAGAAGTATTATGGAAAACTTTTTGGCCAGAAAAGTATACAAACACTCATATTCAAATGTGGAATGCAGGTGACATTAATGAGGAAGCTAGAAATTTTTTAATCGACCATATGAAAAAAATTATTGCATTACGAAGACCTAATCGAAAGTTGGATGGTCGATATATTTCAAAAAATAACGCAAATATCGCTCGTTTAAATCTAATAAAAAACATGTTCCCTGATGCCAAAATCCTTATCCCAATACGCCATCCTATAGAACATGCTGGTTCATTGCTAAGACAACACCAAAATTTTCTTCAATTACATGATAGTGAACCTTTTATTAGGCGTTATATGGCAGATATTGGTCATTATGAATTTGGTGATCTTCACAGGCCCATAGCCTTTCCAAACCTTGAAGAGCTTCTCGCTAATCGGGACTTGTTATCTCCAGATTATTGGCTCAGTTATTGGGTTGCAGCTTTTGAATATTTACAAAATTATCATGATTTAGTAAATTTTATTTCCTATGAAAAAGCATGCAGAGAGGGGAAAAAGGCTGTTGTCGAAATTTGCAGAAAATGTGAGATTCCTGAAGAAAACATGCTGAATGAAGCATCAGGATTATTTCGTTCTCCTCCACCACCAAGATTCAAAAAAACCGATTATAGCAACAGATTGATGGCGCGAGCTGAAGATATTTACGACAATATCTTAAACTTGGCCAACACTCGATAAATAAATAGCTGGTTTTTGGTACCAGAAACCAGCTTTTAAATAGTAATTAAAGCTATAATTTAATATTTTCAACCATATGGGTTGTCAATTAAAGTATATATCAGATATTGACCGATTATTGCATTAAAGAATAAATAGTACTAAACCAATTTGAAACCTATTAAAAAAATTAGTTTATTTTTCAATTTTAAAAACGCTATTATTTTCATTTTCAGTTTGTCCATCTACACTACTCTTGCGTTACTTTCTGCCAAAGCTGGCGCCTACTCGATTTGGTCAGAGCTGTTTGGCACAGATTTTCCGCGAGTTGTAGGAGACATAGCGACATTCGGTGCAGATCACTTTCGCACAGGTGTGCATCCATTGTTTGTACTCCTTATCAATCCATTTGGATTTATTCTCAAAACGCTGGTGGGATCACCTTTTATCGCTTCGGCTCTTTTGGTTTCCATGATTGGCGCGCTTACTGTGACAGTTGCTTTTTATCTCTTTCAAAAAATAACATTATTTTTTGATGCCCTTCTTTTTACCATCTTGTTGGTTGTCACCTCGTCGTTCATCTTTTTTAGTTCCACACCGGAAACATGGATTTTCTCAGCGTTTGGCATTGTGTTGATCTTTTTATGGATTTTTGATGGTAAGAATAAATTGCTGACTATTTTACCTATCGGGATTTTTTCGTTTGGTGTAGTGCTGACGAATATTGTCCATGTTTGTATTGCCTATATAGGGAACATTTTCCGGCCAGAGCGATTAAGAAATGTATCGTTAAAAACAATTCAACTCGGAATTTTAATACTCGCCATTTCTGCGGTACTGGCTGTTGTTCAGAAAATAATTTATCCCAGTTCGTCACTCTTTTTTAAGCCAGATTCCTACGCTAATGAAAACAGCTATTTTCTCGATTTCAAGAACGCAGAATCTATTCTCAACAAACTGGTATTAGATGTTGAAAATACGTTTGTTTATAATATTGTTGCACCTTTTCCGCATGTCCAGAATGTCAGCCAGAATCCGGATTTTGCAGAACGCATACTCGCAACAGATACTATTATTTCGTTTCGAATAAAAAGCATTCTAAAATATCCATTTCCTTTTGGTTTCCTGGCCATTTTGTTATGGACCGTGCTGTCAGGATGGGCTCTGCTAAATATCATTAGAAACAAGCTTTATCGTCGGCGCGTCGTCTTTATCTCGCTCGTAATGATTTTGTATCATCTCGGACTGTTTCTTTTTTATGGTTATCCGGAAGAACTGTTTTTATACTCCATAAACGCTACTTTTATCATTGTTTTCCTGGTCGCTTTTTCTCTGAATACGAAATTATTTTCTGCTAAAAAGAAAATATTTCTGCGAATTTTGTTGATTATGTTAATCATAACAGCATTAATCAACAATCTCCATTTCTTTTATAATTGCATGCTGCTGCATTTGGAAAAGACACCTGTTTTTAATATTTTTACTTTATGTTCCGTTTACTAAAAAAGCACATAACTTAGCCTGGATTATTCACCCCAGAGCAAATGAAGCGCACCAAGTTTATGAAAAAACAAAGTTTCGATACTATGAGTATTTTTAATCAAAAAATTTAGGTTGAACTCATTAGCACACATAAACTATTGTTCTTCATGATTTTTGTGGGCTCTGTAGTAAAATTGATGAATTATTCAAGTTAGATTTATTTTGTCAAAATAAGAGCCATAATGTTTAGCGAATCCAACTATGTTCTCATTTCAGAATGAAAAAAAAGTACTTTTCATATTACTCTTTATTTTTGTCATAAAGAGCCTGTGCTGGATGTTTCTGATCCCACTGTTCCAATCCCCGGATGAAAACCGCCATTACGATTACATTGCCCACCTGGCGCAGCGCGGTGAATTGCCGGTCGGGATCTTGGCAACGCACGAGGTGAAAGAAACATTTTTGCAGGAAACAGTTTTCCTGCAAAAGCAAACCAGTTTCGATCTGGTTCATTTTACACCGCAGGCAAAAACGGCGTTCATTTTTCACAATGATAGTCTATGGCGTGCAGTTGAAGATTATAAAGAAAACAAACAGCTTTCGGACATGACGGATCCCGAAAGCGTTTCTGTGAACTATTATCCGCCGTTGTATTATGGCTTGTCCGCTGGTGTTTATAAAATAGTTCAGTTTTTCGGCGGCAATCTGTTGATTCGCTTTTACGCCCTGCGCGCATTGCACATTGTGTTCTCGGTTTTGATTTTTATTTTAATGTGGAAAATCTTGGTGGTGATGAACTTTTCCCTGCCATTTCGGTTGGCATTTGCCCTGGTGTTTACTTTTTGGCCGCAACTGGGCATGTATATGGTCGGTCTGCAGCCAGACGTGCTGGCTATGCTGTTCGTTACCGCTCTCCTTTACGTCTATCTTTTTCACATCAAAAACGGAACCAGGTATTTTTATTTAAAATTGGGACTCTTGTTCACCGGTTTGTTTTATGTGAAACTGCACTTTTTTGTCGTCACTGTTTTTACAACAGTGTTTTTGTATCTTTTATATGTTTATGTCAAAGATAAAAAAATTGATTTCAAAGTTGCTTATTCTTTTATCCCGGTGATTGCCCTGGCTGCTCCCTGGCTGTTGTTCAATGTGCATCACTATGAAACCCTCTTGCCCCCGTCTTTTACATTGGGCGGGACGATTGACGAACTGGGTTTCTTCCGGCGGTTCTGGTATTACATGAGTGTATCCAAAAATTCGACGTTCCCAACTGCTATTGCCTACCTTGGCTGGCGGGATGCTAAAATGCCGGACCTTTATTATACGCTGTATTATATCGTGATTGGGTTCTGTCTGATCAGTTTTGGCTATTTTATTATTCGACACGTGGTTCAATACGGTCAATTTCTTTTTCGAAAAAATGTCAAAAATATTCGGGAGCTGTTTCTGCAATCGTTTCCGTATTATCTGCTTTACATTCCGTTCTTTGCGTTCAGTGCCTCTATCATCTATATTGGCATGAAGATTTCACCTTATCTCGTCGATCAGGGCCGGCACTATTTTGCGTACTTTTTTCCGGCGCTGCTTATTCTCTTGAAATATGGCAGAGACGGGTGTCGATTATTCAAAGGCGCCACTTTTTATCTCGTTTTTATCTCGGTATTTATCATTGTTACCCACGTTTACGCGTTTGTGGTGGTGTGGTACCGTTACTATGTGCCTGATTTTATCATATCGTGATTCGAAATAAAATCCATTTTAGCTATAAAAAATATCCTTGCCACGGATTTACACTGATTTTCACTGATTGTGTTTTTGCTCAAGGACGAAACAGATTGAATAAAAATAGTTTTTACAAGCTATATACACTTTTTTAATTGTGAATTTGAAATTTTTCATTTGGAATTTATTTGTAATTTGCTTTTTGTCATTTGGGATTTATGTGTAATATTTATCCCAGATTTTAATTTAAAAAAAGTGATTTTAACAAAACATGCATTCCTTTAAAAAGAAAATTGGTCTTGCTCTTTTCCATCCTCAATTAACAGCCATGAAAATCCGGTCCTCTATTCGGACTCGTTTGCTGACAAAATGGGATTATAATTTTAGAAAAGGTTCAGCGCATTCACCGGATTGTGTGTGTCTTAAATTAACCTACGAACATAATTATCCGTGTCCGCTCTGCGGTCACAAAAAAAAAAAAATGGTGGAAACTGACACTTTTGATGCCAAACGGGAATCAGAGCTGGCTCTCGATGACTATCGCAAAATGCTCGATGAAATAAAATCATTCAAACCGACGATTTTTATCCGCCAATGCGGTGAGCCTTTTCTCTATCATGATGTGATTCCACTTTTAAAAGAGATCAAGAGACGCAAGTTGACGTGCCAGATCAATACCGATGGCTACAATCTCGAACAACATGCGGCGGCTCTTGTCGGGCTGGGTGTTGATGATCTCATTATTTCAATAGATGGTTCGGCTCATATTCAGAATACAAAAAGAGGATTGCCTGACTCTTTCGAACGCGCTTATAACGGTGTGATGGCTGTTCACAGGGAAAAGCAAAAACAGCGTGCAAAAAAACCAATGATCCGGGTGCGGGGAATGATCAGTCCTGAAAACGCTGAGAATCTCACTGATTTCATCAACATTGCCAAAGAGTTCCAGGCCGATGCCCTGACCTTTTTGTGGATGTGGTTCACGGATGACGAGTCCGGCGAAAAACATGAAAAGGTAATGCAATCGTTATTCAATATCGAGGCGCCGATGTGGCGTTACTTTCGTCGTGATGTCAGGGGCGATAAAAATGCTTTAGAAATTCAAAAAATTCAGGATGCAGTGAATGCGTTTCATCAGACAACAGTTGATTTTCCCATCATTATTTCACCAAAAGTCGAGCCGGAAACAGCTTACGACTATTTTACCAACACCTCACGCGTTTTTGGCAGTGAACGTTGTTTTTCTGTATGGAATAAAACATACATCATGCCGGATGGCGATGTCTCTCCCTGTCCGCATTATACGGATTATCGAGTCGGGAATATCAAGGATTCTTTAATAATGAAACTCTGGAACAGTGAACCTTATCGGCACTGGCGGCGCGAGCTTCAAAAACACGGCCGGTTTCCGGTTTGTTACCGGTGCTGCGATTTGGCGGATACAGAAATCATCTAACACATTGAGCGATAGAATGACTGAACAACGACAAAGAAAAATTGATTTTAAAATTATACTCGGGATTTTGATAAGCCTTGTATTCCTGTTCCTGGCGTTTCGGAAAGTTAATTTTATTGAGATGCGACAAGCTTTTGCCGGGGCGCACTACTGGTATCTCGTCCCCACAGTTGTAGTTCTTTTTATTAGTCACTGGCTGCGTGCGCTGCGCTGGAAATATTTGCTGTCACCCATTCGCTGGGTGGACACGCTGTCGCTGTTTTCTTCTCTCATGATCGGTTACATGGCCAATACGGTTTTGCCGGCGCGTTTGGGAGAGTTCGTCCGCGCCTTTGTGCTGGGCCGCAAGCATCCTGTGCCCACAAGCACGGTTTTGGGTACCATCGTTATGGAACGCATTATCGATGTTTTTTCCCTCTTGCTCATTATGATTTCCGTGGTTTTCATGATCCCGTTACCGGTGTGGGTGAAGCAAAGCGGACTCATTGCTTTTGCCGCTGTGTGCGGATTATTCATTTTTGTGATTTTTTTGAAAAAACATCCACAGGTTGCCGAAAAAGTTCTTGATAAACTCATAAAACCATTCCCGGACCGCCTGGCACAAAAGATCGTCGAGCTTTACCGCGGATTTATGGATGGGTTCGTCCTGTTGAGCAAATGGTATTATTATGCGATTATTGTCGTTCTCTCACTATTGATCTGGATATGCTACGCCTCAACGTTTCAGTTTCTGTTTTATGCATTCGATTTCGAAAAACTCTACGATCTGCCCATGATCGCTCCGCTGGTGCTCCTAATTATAGGGACAATGAGCATTGTCATTCCCTCATCTCCCGGCTATATCGGCACTTATCATTATCTCTGTCAATTGTCGTTGGGATTGTTTAACGTACCAGCCACGGTTTCATTAACCTATGCCATTGTCATGCATGGCATCAGTTTTCTGCCTGTTATGATCGCTGGATTTCTTTTTCTGCTTGTAGAGGGGATTCAGTTAAAAAGTGTGATGAAAAAAACATGAAATAAGAATAGAATTTCTGCCGGTTTTCAAAAATGAGATAAGGAAATGAGTTATGCGACTCTTTTTGCGCTGTTTAGCATCTGCTTTTATTTTATTTTTCAGTATCTCTCGGGCTGACACGCATAGTCTTGAAAGCGCTGATGCTGTGTTTTTGGGAGAACATGCCGGTGATTACGCCGGAAATCACATGTCCATTCTGCCGGATGTGAATTGCGATGGCATTGACGACCTCTTGATCGCCTCTCCAAGATATGACCATAACGGTGAAACAAATTGCGGCAAAATTTATTTGTTCTACGGCAAAACATCGGGATGGTCTCAAACCATCAATCTCTCGGAAGCCGATGCGAGTTTTTTGGGTGAAAAAGGCGATGACCGTGCTGGTCATGACCTCTTTGGCATTGGTGATGTTAATGATGACGGTTATAATGATTTTGCGATAGGGGTTAAATATTATAATGAATTGATCTCTGACAATTGGTATTTGGATATCGGTAAAACTTATCTTTTTTTTGGCTCCCCAAATGGGTGGGAAAAAAATATCAACCTCAATCAAGCAGATGTTCTCATTCTAGGAGCCGATCATGCAGACCAGGCCGGTCATGTATACGGAATTGGAGATGTTAACGGCGATGAAATAGATGATATTTTAATTGGAGCGCCATTCAATAGCCATTTAGCGCCAAATTCAGGCAAAGCTCATATCCTGTTCGGTAGATCAACGGAAGAGTGGAAAAAAAATTACTGGCTTCGCCATGAAAATGATGCAAATTTTATAGCTGAACAGCCTGGTGAATGGGCGGCACATCGTGTGGCCGGGCTTGGCGATGTAAACGGAGATGGCCTATGTGATTTCGTTGTAGGTGCAAACCGGAGAAGCTATAATGGTATTTATGGCGTAGGTATTTGTTATCTTATTTTTGGAACAACAGCCCCCTGGAGTCTGGGTGAAAAATTCACCGCCGCCGATGCGTATGCTACCTTTATTGGCTCTCCGATAAGGATGTTAGAATTAGGATTTAACGTTGCTGCTCCAGGAGACGTCAATGGTGATGGATTAGACGATATTTTACTCGGTGCTGCGGGACAGTCACGAGCATTTCTTATTTTAGGCCGTCACTCTGGATGGCCGCATGATGCCATAGTTGACAATGAGGCTGAAGTTATTTTAATGGGTGAAAGCGAAACCGACAAACTCGGATTCGACATGCGCTCCCTGGGAGATATTAACAAAGACGGGTACGATGATTTTATTATCGGTGCTTATAGGAATAGTGAGAATGGAGACCGGGCCGGAAAAGCTTATCTTTTTCTGGGACGAGAATCCTGGCCGCAAAAGTACACGAGTATTACGGATGCTGATATCACTTTGACGGGTGAGAACGCC
>CAZSMC010000054.1:0-28833 GCA_964607755.1 uncultured Cytophagia bacterium
TGACAGAATTTTCATCGAGTTTTAACTGGGCAATAGAATGATAGTTCATTGACTTTTAATAAAAAATGGTTATATTTGAAAAATATTTCAGAGAATTATTATGATCAAAGAATTAGACCTCGTCGTACTCGCCCACGACATCATCGGTCACAAATTAAAATCAGGTGATGTCGGTACAGTTGTCCATTGTTATGAAAATGGCAAAGGATTTGAAGTTGAATTTGTTACGGCTAAAGGTGATACAATTGCCGTATTAACATTAACAGCATCTGATATTCGACCTTTCAATCACTCGGAAATCTTGCATTCCAGAAGAGTTACACACATGACAGCATGAGAGAAAAGTGGCTAATTTTTCGTTTCATTATAAAAGGAGATTATACAGAGGCGGCTAAAAATCTGCTCAAATTAGATTCAGAGTGGATAGCGCCTAACCCCAATTATTCACCACGAAGATACTATCTTGATTAAAATCTATAATTTCAAAATTTCGAAGTGTTACAGGGTTCATAATTTAACGCAAAGTTCGCCAAACACGCAGAGGATTCGCAAAGAAAAATGAGGCCTATTTTACATGGTCTGGGAAATGTGCGTATATGGATGACTTGTTTGTCAAAAAGACTTTTCGCGGCAATGGAATTGGCACAGAATTAATTTCCTCCTCACAAATCCCCGCCTTGGGGACGTATGACAATCTCCTCAACCATCGCATCCGCCGGTGACGCGCATAATGCCACTAATGTTTGCGCGACATTCTCGGGCTGAATCATTTTCGAGTAATCCACATCAGCATCATCCCATAGCGGTGTGGCTGTCGCGCCGGGCACAAAGCTCGTCACCTTGATGTTATGTTTGCGCGTTTCCATACGCAGCACCTCGGTAAAACCGGCCAGCCCGTATTTCGACGCACAGTATCCTCCACACAATGAATACGCTTGTTTGCCGGCGACAGAAACCACATTTATGATATGCCCGGTTTGGCGCTCAATCATGTCCGGCAAAACGGCTTTGGTGCATAAAAAAGCAGCTTTTGTATTGGTATCGAGCATGACGTCCCATTCCTGCTCGTCCAGTTCTATAATTTTTTTAAAAACAGCAACACCTGCATTATTGATTAATATATCGATTACACCCCATTTTTCCCTGGCATTCGCTACAAGTTTTTGAATATCCTCATTCTTGCGGCAATCACACAGGTAGCCACAAACTTTGGCTCCCATACCCTCTATAATTTCAACTGTGTTATCGAGTTTTTCCCTGGAGCGCCCCGAGACAATAACTTTGGCATCTGCTCCGGCGAGAGCGATGGCGGTTTCCTTGCCGATTCCGCTGGTGCTGCCAGTGATCCACACGACTTTGTTTTTCAGGGATGCGTTCATGTATGCCTCTCTGCGTTGATCAGATTCAGCAGTTCCATGCGTGTGGCGCGCACATTGCGAAAAGCGCCCAACATCGCACTGGACGTCACGATGCTGTTTTGCTTTTCTACGCCACGCATGCGCATGCACAGGTGAGTGCCTTCCATAATCACAGCCACACCGTATGGATCAAGAATGTCCTGTATAGTATTTGCAATTTGATTGGTCATGCGTTCCTGCACCTGAAGTCGCCGGGAAAAAACATCCACAATGCGCGGGATTTTGCTCAAACCGATAATTTTTCCTTTAGGAAGATAACCGACATGACATTTGCCATAAAACGGCAGCATATGATGCTCGCACAAACTATAAAATTCGATATCCCGTGCCAGCACAATGCCATCGCTTTCTTCATGAAAAATAGCGCCATTGACAATTTTCTTTACATCAGCATTATAACCGGTGGTAAGAAATTTGAAAACATTTTCCACCCGCTGCGGAGTGCGCTGCAGTCCTTCGCGCTCCGTGTCTTCTCCGATAAACTCTAAAATATTTTTTACAGATTTTTTTATTGACTCGGCCATCCCTATTCTCCTCTGTAAATCGCCAGATTCCTCGGCGTCTCGATGACTTTTATTTCATGCAATTCGCATCCGGTAATATTATCTTTCAGTTGCGTCCAGAATGCCACAGCCAAATTTTCCGCAGTTGGGATCAAACCTTTCATGAATTTAACATCGTGATTAAGATGCTTATGATCGACTTTATCGATAATCGTTTTTTGAATGATGTCTTTTAATTCTTTCAGGTTGATGACCATGCCGGTCACACTATCTGGTTTTCCTCGCACAGTGACTTCAAGTTCATAGTTATGGCCGTGTCCCATCGGATTGTTACACTCACCATACACTTTTTTATTTTCCTGTTCATTCAAGAGTTCGCTGTGCAACCGATGGGCCGCATTAAAATGCATTTTTTTTGTAATGTACACTATGGCCAAACTCTTTTCCTAACACTTGTCCTATTCGATTATTTGGATTATCCATAACAATTCAAAGTTTTAAATATTCCTTGATCACATTAAAACTGGTTTCATAGCTATGGAGAGCGCAATCTATTATTCGATGAAACACCATGTCAGCATGTACATTTCAGAAGGTTATGGATACTTGAGCAGTTGCAAGCCATCAATAAATTTAAAATCTTTTTGATTTTTTGAAATAAAGCTTACATCTAAAATGATCGCTGTAGCAGCAATAATTGCATCAGGTATCAACAATCCATGACTTAACCGATATGTTGTTAATAATTCTATTGCTTTGTCAGATATTTTTTCGGAAATACGAGCAACTGAAAATCTGCTCAAAAATTCGAACAGTACTCGAACTTCAGACTTGTTTGCACACCCAACGATTAACTCCATCTCAGTAATGGAGCTTATTTGTAGAGTTGACTTTTGCTCCTCTATTTTCAACCTATTTACAGCGTCAGATTCATTACGCGCTGCATCGATAATAACATCTGTATCTAAAAGGATAAAGTTTTTCATTTAATCAGGCCATTCCGATTTTCGAATTTTTCTTACCCAGGCCGAACTATTTCTCATTTCAATCCGATTTTCCCACATTCCTATGAATTTTTCATCTTCCAGTTTCGTTTTTGCTTTTTCTGTCGAGTGGACTGGCTTTTCCTTTTGATTTTTTAGAAAATCTATAAAATCAATGACCTCTTTTTTGTTTTCATCTGAAAGAGAAGCAAATTTTTCTAATAAAGTTTTAGAACTCATAACAATACTCTTTTATTAAAAGATGCATTTTCCAATTTCAGCTTTTAATCAAGCCAATACAACATCCGCCCGCAATTTTCGCAGGTAAAAATTTCCGAACCTTCCCGTCCCTGTTTGCCGAGAGAAGTAGGCTGGCGTAAGAAACATCCGAGACAAATATCGTTTTTAACAGGAACGAGAGCTCTCTTGAGTTTGCCTCGTAGACGTTCATACCGGTAAAGAAGCGGCTTTGGGATTTTTTCGGCCAGCTCCTCACGCGCTTGCTTTAACTCATCCAAACCTGTTATGGAAAATCCTAATTTTTGCACGTCTGTTGCTTCTTCTATCATTAAATCCAAATCCTGCAATTGGACTAATAATTCCAGATCTTTGTTCATTCCTCTTGTTCTCCTTTAATAATCGCTAATAATTCTTCAAAAGATGTTACATCCAACAATTGCTCGCGTTTTTCTTCGTCGTTTAAAATAGTCACCAGCGAGCCAAGAACCGGCAAATACACATTACCCTCATCGTGAGGCGGAGCAACGACCATAAAAAAAAGCTTGACCGGTTTTTCATCAATCGCGTCAAAATCAATGCCTTTATCGTTTTTGCCAAATGCGATTAAAACATCACCGGTTGCCGTTGTTCTGCCATGCGGAATGGCAATACCGTTTCCGACACCGGTGCTTCCCAATGTTTCGCGTTGATTGAGCATATCCAGAACGATTCTCTTATTCTTGATATAATTTTGCGCGACGAACAAATCCAGGAGTTCTTCCAGTGCTTCCGGTTTATTTGCAGCTTTCATATTCGGAAGAAACAAATTTTTATCAAAATGTCGACTCAATTCGGTTTTCTTCATGCAACCTCCAACAAATTTATAATAATTTTCTAAGGCTTTCCAATTTCTGAGATAGTGCCTCGGGCATATCGATATGAGACGTATCGAATCTGGCTAATTCACTCATTAAAATATTAATTTGTGATGATACTTTATCATCTGTTTCCAGAATAATCATCCGCTGATCTTCCACCCGGCATCCGGCGCTCTGAAAGTCACCGCGTTCATATCGAACCTGAATACCTAATGATTCGGCAACATGTTCCAGCGCTTTCAAGACATCGTCGTTAGACCACCCCCGTATTACGACCGGTCCTTTTTTCCTTTTTGATTGAGTTTTTCTACTACCCATTTCACATCCTGTGACTTTTCCCGGTGACAGATAAGTAAAGCATCCGGCGTATCTACCACAACTATATCTTGCATTCCTATCAATGAAACGATCCGGTTGCCAGTTTCAATATAACAGTTTCTAACGTCTTTTAAAATCGGACGGCCTTTGATGACATTGCCATTTTCATCTTTTTCGCTTATGCGGTATACTTCTTGCCATGACCCTAAATCGCTCCAGTCGAATGTTGCTTTTACGACAAGCACATTATCAGCATGTTCCATCACACCATAGTCAATAGATTGTTTTGCCAGAGAAGCGTAAACACGCGAGGATACGTTTTCATACTCGGGAGTATCGATAACAGATTCGATGGTCTGCAAACCGGCAAAAAGGTCTGGCATATATTTTTTGATAGCCTGCAAAATCGTGTCAGCCCGCCAGATAAAGAGTCCGCTGTTCCATAAATAGCCCCCGGATTCCAGAAACTCCTGCGCCACTTTAGCAGCCGGCTTTTCGCGAAAACTTTTCACCCGGAAGATTCGATCAGCTTTTAATTCGCCGCATTCGATATAGCCGTAACCTGTGGCAGGAAAAGATGGCGGGATGCCGAGGGTGACCAGAGCGTTGTGGTGCTGTTGTACCAGCGAAATGGCATGCTCCAGCGTGTCGATAAAAGCTGATGTATTACTGATACGATGATCTGCCGGAGACACCACCATCACTCCGTCCGGGTCTATATGTCGAACATGCACAGCAGCCAATCCCACAGCCGGGGCTGTGTTGCAGCCAAAGGGTTCGTAAATGACCTGCTTATCAGAGAGCCAGGGAAGTTGTTGATTGATCCATTTCTTCTGTGATAAAGTAGACACCACACACATGCGTTCCGGTGAAACGATTCCTTGCAAACGCGCGGCAGTTGCCTGAATTAACGTTGATTGTTCAGTCAATGCCAGGTACTGTTTAGGTTTTGATTCACGGCTACGCGGCCAAAAGCGCGTTCCTGAGCCCCCTGCCATGATAACGGCAAATATATGATCGTTATGAAAAGTCATGTAATATAAAAAATCCGCCGTGTCAGTCAACACGACGGATTTGTTTCCATAGAATTACAAGTATTTGGATATTTTATCAACAATGTTATTTTTAGGTTGCGCACCAATCATCATTTCAGAGACATTTCCGTCTTTGAACAATAACAGTGTGGGGATGCTGCGAATGCCATATTTCATAGCGATTTGTTGATTATTGTCAACGTCCAGCTCGCCTACTTTGAGTTTTCCCTCATATTCATCAGCGAGCTCGGCAACAATCGGGGACACCATTTTACATGGCCCGCACCACTCAGCCCAAAAATCAACCAGAACAGGAAGATCAGATTTGAGCACCTCGTTATCAAAATTCGATTCGGTTAATTCTATTGGTTTCGCCATAAATTTTCTCCTTTAAATTATTAACATAGATACTATTCAGTCAATTTACAAAAACAAGTTCTATAAAAGACCTTTAATAAAATGAAACGTCATAAATCCCGAAGCAATTATTTTGAACAAAATGCCCAGAAAAACGCCAACGAAAACGCCCCATCCGGCTCTTAGTGCATCGCTGCTTTTCTTACCGGAAAGCAATTCACCTAACAGCGCGCCAACAAAAGCGCCAATAATAATGCCAAAAGGAGCAAAGAAAAAGATGCCGATCAGAGTACCTGCAAGCGCCAGCCAGACACTGATCCTGGCTGCACCATATCGTTTTGCCCCCCACGCCGGGATAAAATTATCGATCAAAGTAACAACTATGGTAATGCCACCCATTATGATTAAAAAATTCAGAGTAAAAGGATTGGGCTCCCTTGCCCAGTTGAGCAATAGCAGAGCCACGAAATTCAGTGGCGTGCCTGGCAGCGCCGGTACGATGCAGCCAATGAGACCAATAATAGACAATAAAGCACCCAGCACAATTAAAACTATTTCCATATAAACTCCTTATTTTTCCACAACCGTTATCTTTTCTTTTTGCGCTAAATAGTCAACCGGTTGGCCATAACAATACAAGCAGCCATGAGCACATTTATAATACCAACCAATATCCCAGCTTTTTGTGCAGCCACACCTGGGACGCTGTCCGCTCGCGCGCTCGCATTGTGCTGTAGCACCGTAAGGATGTAATTCTGTCAGCAACGGACCGTCAATGCACCGGGACCGAGGCCATCCGGGAACACAGCAACCGTGCAACGTTATGTCATGAGCATGTGCTGTTTTTTGTAACCAATCCGATTGGTCCTGCCATTCCCGCTTTGTTGGTTGAATGATGCGGATACCATGACTTGCCAGGCGCTTGGCCACTTTGCCGTATACCTGTACCCAACTTGTAGTGACATCGCGTACACCGAGTGCGGATAATTGTGGCGCCAGAGTTGCAAAAAAGGACAGATTTTCAATACAATGTCCCTCCGGCATTTTGACTTTAATGATCGGATCGAACCGGATGCGCAGCCGGCGCGCATCTCCTAAAAAAGTAATCAATTCCGGTATCGATTCCAGGATTTTATCCGGTGCAGGAACTTTGGGTTCAAGGACGGTCGAGCCCAGGCCGGTGAGGCTGAGATGCAGAAAAATCTGATCGTACTGGATCAACTGTTGATGGAGAGCTTTGTGTTCAAAAATTGGGGCCGGATTTTTGGTCCATAATACAATAGTGTGCACCAGATGAGGCGGGGCTTTTTCTTCGAGCACCTGTGCCAGATGTGCCGGCCGGGTCCCCACCATGTCCATGCGCCGGCTTGCAGAGATGACACGTGAGGGAACATGATGATATTGCGAGTTGACAGCGTTCATAAATATCAGACCCATCGATTGAGATAGAGAACCGAACGGTCTACCTGCTCATAATAGCCGTCCAGGACCATTCTTTGGTCGCTATTGATAATTCGATAATTCCTGTTCAGCAAATGTTTAAAAAACCGGGGAGAGTACATAGGCACGCGTAAAAAGTGGCGCTTTTTTTTGAATCGCCAGGCGATTTCTTCCAGATCTGCCAAAAAATATTTGATATACTTTTCCGGGGTTTGGGGATGGCCGATAAAAACAACAGTTCGTAAAATCGGGTCTTTTTCATCAACTGAAGTAGAAACCGTTTGCGTTATAGCAAATCCGATAGCTGTCGATTTTCGCACAAACAGTACAGTTTCTCCTGCTCTCGCCCGGTGCAACGCTTTGATCAGATTCGTATAGTCTGTGCCTGGTGCTGCAGCATGAGTGAGCTCTTTGATGCGTGTTAGCATAACCTGTTTATCATTCGGCGACATTCTGGAAAAAAACATAATTTTATGCGGTTTGGCCTCTGTCCCATGTTTGTAGAACGAAATGGGACGTATCATATCAATAGACAATATCGTCGGTAAAAAGCCTAAACTCATGTAAAACCCAAGGTTCCGCCGGCTTCTGGGATTCGCTTCAAGTCCGATTGTTGAGCAGTTTTGTGATTTTAAAAAATCGATTGAACAGCTCATGAGTTTTTTGCCAAATCCCATTAAATGTTTTTCTGGTGCAACAGCAATGGGCCCTACCCAGCCAGTTGAGCCATTCACATGACAAAAAGACGCCCCGCGTAACCGGCTTTCGTCTTCCAATACGAAACACCCCTCAGGACACTGGTACAGATAAGCTTGCAAAAATTCTGTCCGGCACAAAGGCACATGAGTGTGCATATAGCCGTCATCTGCTTTACCCTGGCTAAATGCCCGTGAAAGCAACGAATTAACCAGGTTTAGATCTTGTTGGTTCATCTGGCGAATAGTCGCCATACGAAGTTGCCTCGTTTCAATCATAACAATATATTATACAAAAATAATAAGATATGTTCAATATCTTTTCTAAGATAAAGGTTTTTGAATAAAATAATTTTCAAACATTCACTTTGATTTAGGGAAACAGCTCACAAGCCGATGTCATTACGGTACTTTTTTTATCAAAAAAACTGATGAAATGTTTTCTTTGCTTGAGTTTATCGTAATTTTTTGCTTTATTAGGGATATTCAACCTAATCCAGGGAATAAAATGAATACATATAATTTCGATACGCCAATCGATCGCCGTGGGACTGACAGCCTAAAATGGAAAGTCTATAAAAACCATGACATCATTCCGATGTGGGTAGCGGATATGGACTTTCAATCGCCACCAGCGGTAATTGAAGCGCTGCGCAAACGAGTCGAGCATGGTGTTTATGGCTACACCGTGCCTCCAAAAGCACTGACCGATACGATCAGGGAGAGGCTCTATAATTTATACGGCTGGGAGATCAAACCGCAATGGCTTGTGTGGCTGCCCGGTTTGGTGAGCGGAATCAACGTGGCGTGCCGCGCTGTGGGTGATAAAGGCGATGAGGTGTTAACGACCGTGCCGGTTTATCCGCCATTCTTGACTGCGCCTTTGAATGTTGAACGTCAACTTTTAACGTTCCGTATGTCCTGTATTGAAGAAAAATGGCGGTTTGATTTTAATGCGTTTGAAAAAACCATCTCACCGGCAACACGGCTTTTCATTCTATGTCATCCGCATAATCCATTGGGGCGTGTTTTCAGCAAAAAGGAACTCGTCAAATTAGCAGAAATATGTGAGCGCCACGACATGATCATTTGCTCTGATGAAATTCATTGCGATTTGATTCTGGATAAAGATAAAAACCATCAACCCACGGCATCGTTATCACCGGAAATCGCTGACCGGACTATAACGTTAATGGCGCCAAGCAAGACATACAACATTGCCGGACTCGGATGTTCGTTCGCTATTATTTCTAATCCTGTTCTTCGACGTGAATTTGAACGTGCCATGGCAGGTATTGTACCTCATCTCAATTGCTTTAGTTATACGGCCGGATTGGCCGGTTACCGGTACGGTAATGAATGGTTAACACAAGTCCTGGGCTATTTGCGGGAAAACCGGAAAATAGTCGAACGAGCGATAAGTGACATGCCCGGATTATCCATGACTCATGTGGAAGCCACGTACCTGGCATGGATTGACGCACGTGACCTCGAGACGGATGATCCGTATAAATTCTTTGAAAAAGCCGGCGTTGGCCTTTCTGATGGCAAATATTTTGATGGTCAGGGATTTGTGCGCCTGAATTTTGGTTGTCCGCTGAAAATTTTAAACAAAGGATTAGAACGAATGCGAGAGACTGTTGATTGATGTATCACATTTGAATAGAATGATATGTTGGGTGTATGCCTGAAAATTAAACGATTTAAAAATACCTTTTTAAGGGAAGAGATTATGAATCGTATTTTTCTCATTCAGAAACCATTCAAAGCGAAAAACTTGTCCATCATAATGCTGCTGCTCTCTGCTTTGACGTGTGATAAACACCTGAATACGCCGGAGCTTGAATCTGCTGGCATGACCACTCGCCTTGTATCTCTGGATTCCGTATACGTGCGTGAATATGATATCCATATACTCGAATATCCGGACCTGCCATATTCACGCTGGGAATTGACGCGTTTTGACGATTATCCTCAAGACGATAACGGCATCATTCTTTTTGAATGGCAAGGTCGCCGCTATTATAATCCCACGCAAATGTCTCAGAAATTGATGCAATTTCTTGAAAGTCATAGAAGAATTAAAGATGAAAAATATATCGAGCAGGCCAAAAAAATTGCCGAAAAACTGTTAGAACTTTCTGTATCCCAACAAGGCGCACTTTATTTTCCATTTACATTTGACTGGTACCTGAAAGAAAAAGTGCTTTTTCTCCACCCACCGTGGTATTCGGGAATGGCTCAAGGCCAGGCGCTATCTGCTTTCATCCGGCTCTATCATTACTCTGGTGATGAACGCTATCTGCAAAAAGCACATCAAATTCAAAAAAGTTTTGTGCAGCTAAAAGGCTTGTATGATCCCTGGGTTGTGTGCACGGATAATAAAAAATACTATTGGATTGAGGAATATCCAGAAGACGATCCGAATCATGTATTAAATGGTTTTATCTTTGCGCTTTGGGGCTTGTATGACCATTACCGGATAACAGAGGACAGCTCGTCATTGCACCTCCTCAGGGCCGGAATAACCACAATCGCAGACCACATTGAAAGCTGGCGTAATCCCGGAAGTGTGAGCAAATATACATTCAAATATCACACAACAAGCAAAACTTATCACATGGTACATATCAAGGAACTCGAACGTCTGGCAAAAGTCACCGGTGATGATTTTTTTCAAAATATGGCTAATATATTTCGACAAGATTATTGTGAATAGAATCCGGTGCAATTTTTTGCCTATGGCCAATTAGTAAAAGTGTTCGGTCGTGAACTTTTAGCAAACATGTATAATTTGTGGGAATAATCTCAATATGAAAAGAATCGAGCTTACATTTTTAATATTAATCCTTCTTTTTGCCTCTTCACTTCAAACAAAAGCTAATACAGCCATCCAATATCTCTTTCCTAAACCGGATGCAAAACGCGTTGCAGATCAGTCGAATATTATTGTCCGTTACGACCGGCCAATTCGTTCCCTTGCCCCGTCAGTGGTTTCAGCTTTTAAAATAACTGGCAGCCAGGGGGGCGAATATCCCGGCAAGGCGATTCTTTCGGATGACAATAGAACTGTTGTCTATGAAATTGATCGAGCTTTTCACGCCGGTGAGGTTGTTAATGTTCAGGTGCCAATCTCTCCATTTTTTCAAAATACAGAGACTAAAAACTATCAATTCAAAGTGTCAAATTCATCTGAAAATAATAACGATAAATTACTGATGAATTCAGAAGATCATTCAATACCCTCTCTTGACAAAATAAAAAACTATCCAAAAAGTATTGGCGATCCGTTCACCTTTGCCAATGGCGTGACCATTCCTAGTGACTTTCCCAGAGTGGATGTGCGTATTTCGGAAAACCCTTCTCCTGGTTACCTTTTCACCAGCACTTTTTATGGCACACCTTACATCATGATTCTAAATAACGATGGCATGCCGGTTTTCTACAAACGCATGCAAGACCGTCCATACGATTTTAAACGTCAGCCAACCGGGGTGCTGACGCATTATGACCGCAATAATATGCATGGTTTTGTGGTAATGGATTCTACCTATCAGATAATCGATACGATTAAAGCAAAGCATGGCTATGGAACCGACGACCATGAGCTGAGAATTTTACCTAACGGCCATATCCTTCTCCTGGCTGTTGATAATGAATACTTTGATATGAGTAAAAAAGTCGATGGCGGCCAAACCGAGGTCAAGGTGCGCGGCAATCACGTTCAGGAGCTGGACGCATCGGGCAATGTTGTGTTCGAGTGGCGCTGCTGGGATCATTATGATGTGACAGACGTGCTGCACCAGGATTTGACGGCGCCGATCATTGACTTTACTCACATGAATTCGATTGATGTAGATCATGACGGTAATCTGATCATCTCTACCCGAAACCTAAGTGAGATCACCAAAATCAACCGTGAAACCGGTGAAATCATGTGGCGTTTTGGCGGTGTAAATAATCAATTTGACATTGTGAACGATTCTGTTGAAATAGATTACCAGCATGCTGTGCGTGCGCTTCCGAATGGCAATTATATTCTGTTCGACAACGGCAGAAACCGGCAGCCGCATTTCTCACGAGTGGTTGAATATAAACTGGATACGGAAAAGATGACTGCTACCCTGGAATGGCAGCACCGCCACGATCCGGACTATTACACCAATGCTTTAGGCAATGCCCAGCGCCTGCCCAACGGCAACACGCTCATCAACTGGGCCGCGGGCAATAATCCGAAACCTGTGGAAGTCCGGCCGGACGGCAGCACAGCTCTGGAATTTATGTTCAATCAATGGGTGTCCTGTTACCGGATTTTACGCTCATCATGGCAAGGAAAAGCGGCTGCGCCGTACCTGGTGGCGGAATCCTGGAGTGATAAAATCACGTTAATATTCAACATGTTTGGTCATGATGATATTCTATATTATAATGTTTATGCAGATACAAAACCTTATCCGGTTAAAAAAATGACCAGAAGTAAAAATTCTTTTGTTCACCTGAAAAACCTCGAAAACCACAAACGATATTATTTCCGTGTTACAGCCATGAATACAGACTATCAGGAAAGTGAGTTTTCCAACCAGGCTCACGCCATTGTTCGTTATGTCGAATCCGATAGCAATCTGTTGTTGAATGGCGATTTTAGCGAAGGCAAACATTATTGGACTCTGATAGCGAACAACACGGCACGTGCCACTGGTCTTCTTTCTGAAGACAAAGAATTTCACATTGAGATTGATAACGGAGGATCTAATTACAGCGACATCCAACTTGTGCAGAACAATGTGGACATGGTCGAATCACATACTTACCAGCTTGAATTTGATGCGTGGGCAGAGAGAGACAGGCCCATGGATATAAAAATCGAAAAAATCTATGAGCCTTTTACCAATTATGGAAAAATCAGTATGACCTTGCTCACGCAACAAAAACAGCACTTTTCCTATCAATTTAAAATGAAAGAGCTGTCTGATTACCAGGCGCAGATTGCCTTTCAATGCGGCGGATCGCCATACGATGTTTATCTGGATAATATCACCCTGAGAGAAATTGAAACCGGCGCTGAAGAAAAGGACCAAACCCTACCGCAGGATTATCAACTCTTTGCCAATTATCCGAATCCCTTTAATTCTGGAACGACTCTTTGTTATAAAATTCCCGTAATGAGCGATGTACGTTTTCGTGTGTACAATATTCTCGGGGAAAAAATTGCCCGGCAGGTTTTCAAGAATCAAGAGCCTGGCTCGCATGAAATCCGCTGGTCAGCCGAAACCTGGTCTTCCGGGATTTATTTTTGCCGGATGCAAGCAACTTCCCAAAATAAGTCACAAAATTTTACCAGTGTTGTCAAAATGACGGTGATTAAATAGGTTCAAGATGTTTGTAGTACACCTCTCAGGTGTGCTACAAATTTTTTAAATCACTCTTATGGAAAACACGGCGGCGGTTCTATCGCACCCCAGGCTTTATTGGGCCTCGGCCCCATCTCAAAAACCAATTCACCGCCGTTCATTATATCATCATGTTCCAACCAGGCATTTTCCAGTTTTTTGCCATTTAACGTTGCTGACTGGATGTATTTATGTTGCGCAGAATTTCCCTCTCCTTTTATGACCAGTGTCCTTCCGCCCGAGAGTTGAATTTTCATTTCATCAAACAACGGCGTGCCAATGATATAAACCGGCAAGCCCGGTGCAATCGGATAGAATCCCATGGCCGAAAAGATAGTCCACGCGCTCATGGCGCCGCCGTCTTCGTCGCCACAGATGCCCATAAGATCGTTGCGAAATTAGGTGTTCATTAACATGCGGATGCGCTTTTGCGTTTTCCACGGCGCGCCGGCGTAAACGTACATGTACGGTATATGAAAGCTCTGCTCGTTGCCCATGACAAACTGACCAACCATGCCGGTACCATCCGGTATATCCGCTGTTTGGTCCCACCGGCAATAGCCGTACATGGGTTCCCGGAACAAGCCGTCAAGGCGTTTTAAAAAAGACTTTTGCCCGCCCATCAAATTCATCAAGCCGGCAATATCGTGCTGCACATGAAACGAATACGTCCACGAATTGACCTCGGCAAAATATTCGCGACAGCCTGGTCCGCTGGATTTCTTTGGATCAAACGGCTCAACCCAGGTTCCGTCTTGACGTTTAGGCGCCATAAAGCCGGTGGCCGGATTGTACACATTTTTATAATTCAGAGCGCGATTTTCAAATTCTTGTGCTCTGTCACCATGTCGCAAATCCTCCGCCAGTAGCGCCAGACACGCATCGTCATAGGCGTGTTCCAGCGTAACAGCCACTGCCTGGCGCTTTTCAAACTCGTGCACCTCTTCAACCGGGTCTTTTGCACCGGGATCGAGTGCGGGAAAATAACCGTGCTGTCTGTAGAAACGGCCGAGTTCGGTGGTTGGACCTTCCCGCCATGGTAGCATGGTGCCGTGCGTGGCGTTTTTCAGTAAACCTTTATAAGCAGTATCCATATCAAAATCACGGATACCTTTGAACCAGGCATCAGCAATAATGGCAGCCTGATGGTGACCGATCATGCCTTTCATGTCGCCAAACACTTGGGGAAACGCCGGCATCCATCCGCTCTGCTCGAACATGCGTATATACGACTGGATAACATCCGCTTGCATCTCGCGGTCCAAAAGAACTCGCAGCGGATGATGCGCGCGATACGAGTCCCAGCTCCAGTCATCGACATAAAACGGGCGGGCATCCTGGTGAACTTTATTATCGTATGCACTCCAGTATCGACCGTCTTCTGTGATATTAACCATGCGCTCGAGCGTTCGATACAAAGCCGTATAAAACACCGTTTTCTGATCTTCCGTCCCGCCTTTGACCTGAATTCGTCCTAATTCTTTATTCCAGATATCACGAGCCTGCTGTTTAACAGCTTCGAAGGACTGATTCTCAAGTTCCTTTTGAAGATGTGAATACGCCTGTTCATGATCGATATAGGAAATACCGTATTTCACTTCAAACTGTTGCTCGCCAGTAAGCTCAAACCTGAGAAATATTCCGGCGTTATCACCTTTTATTTCTTTCTCTTTGTTTTGAAAAGCGTTTTCCAAAAAAGTACCGCTTGAACAAATTGGTCTGTTAAATTTGAAAAAAGCGTATTGCGTGGTTCCCTGATACCCCACAGAATAGCATTAAAATAAATAACTTTCAAATCCGTGCTCATCAGTAAAAATCCGTTTTATCCGTGTGCCTGTACACTAGCGCTCTTACAGAACCTGATTATAAAAATACTTTTTTCAAAAAAATCTATTCAATATCCAATTTCTTTTGAATCTCTTCCAGAGGCACACCCTTTGTTTCGGGCATGACCAAAAGCACCCAGAGCAACTGACCGATCATGCAAAGCATGTAAAAAGCAAACGCATGACCGCCAGAGATGTCCGCAATCATCGGAAAGGTCAAGGAGATGAGCGCAGCCATGAACCAGTGTGTAAAGCTGCCCAGTGCCTGTCCGCGGGCGCGAATCCGGTTAGGGAAAATTTCGCTGATAAACACCCAAATCACTGCCCCCTGGCCAAACGCATGCGAGGCAATGAACACGATCAAACTAATCAAAACCACCATACTGCCGGTGGCATCAAACTGGGTGCCGTTTTGATAAAAGGCAAAAGCCGTGCTGCCCAGACTGAGAATATAACCAATGGAGCCGATGATCATCAACTTGCGGCGGCCGAACTGATCGATAATCGCCAGCGCAGCCATAGTGAAAACCAGATTGGTGCCGCCAATAACCACGCTTTGTAAAAACGCCGCAGCGTCGCCGGCGCCGGCCATTCGGAAAATATGCGGTGCATAATAAAGCACAGCGTTAATGCCGGAAAGCTGATTGAACACAGCGATCATCACAGCCAATAAAATGGGTTTGGCATATTTCTTACTGAAAAATGGTTCTTTTAGAGAATGTTGTTCAATTTTAAGAGATTTCTGAATTTCTTGTAAAGCTTCTTCTTCGGTGCCAAAATCCGTTCCACATTGCGAAAGGACTTTTTTGGCTTCATCGTGCCGGGCCATGGCCACCAGCCAACGCGGGCTACGTGGGGTAATAAAAAGAAACATAAAGAACAAAAATGCGGGCACAGCTTCAATGCCAAACATCCATCGCCATTCCACCTGGCCGAGTTCTAAACTTTTAATAATGTAATTGGAAAAAAAGGCAACCAGGATACCGAAGACGATATTGAATTGCGTCAAGCCAACGAGCCGGCCACGGAAGCGGGCAGGCGAGATTTCAGCTATATACATTGGCGATACCACAGATGCGCCGCCGACACCGAGTCCGCCGATAAACCGGAAAAACAGCAACGAGCCCCAATTCCACGACAAGGCGCTGCCCAACGCCGATATCAAATACAGCAATGCCAAAACAAAAAGAATAGTTCGCCGCCCAAAACGGTCAGCCGGCTTGCCGACCGATATGGCACCCACAATTGTGCCGATAAGCGCGCTGGCGACTGTAAAACCCAGCCAAAATGGCGTCAAATCAAAAACGTTTTCCAACCATTCAGTGGTACCGGAAATCACAGCAGTATCAAATCCAAAAAGAAAACCGCCCAATGCGGCAACGATAGATCCGGCTAAAAGTTTACGCTTCATAATCTGCTCCAATTTTATTGAAATGTCTATGCGGGTTCAGTTTGCCACAGCATAAGGGTGTTGATAGACAGAATGTAAAAAAATGAGTTATGAAAACCAAGGGAAGAAAAACAGGCGTATTACAATATCAAGCTTTGATTTTTGAGTACTGTAAAATATACCTCTGTTGCAAAAAAACCAAATGACAAATACCAAATTTCAAATAATTTTCAAATCACAAAAGAAAAATTCCAAACAAAACTGATCTTTCATAAAACAAAGAAAAAAGCACAAAAAAGCCTCATAGATCAATGTTCGATCTCTGAGGCTTTTTAAACCGCCGTAACAAAAGTGAGTTTACTGTTTCTCCGAGCTATTTTTCCAGCGGTTTGTGGCTGAACCACCAGTCGTACCCCTCGTATTTCTTTACCACTTCTTCAGCACTTTTTATGTCTTTTGGGGGCGGAACAATAATCCGATCTTTGATAAGCTCGTTGTTCGGCCAGTTTGCCGGTACTGCACCCTGTTTGTCAGAAATCTGTAATGCTTCAACTGCCCGAAGAACTTCATCAATATTGCGGCCGATTTCCTGCGGATAATAGAGTACCAGCCGGACTTTGCCTTTGGGATCTCCTACAAAAACTGCTCTCACTGTGTTAGTGCCCTTTCCCGGATGCAGCATACCAAGTTTCATAGCAATCGCATCGTTGGCTGCAATGACCGGAAACTTGATTTCAACATCAAGATTGTCCTTGATCCATTGCACCCATTTGATATGCGAAAAAACCTGATCGATCGACATGCCAACGAGTTTGCATCCCAGTTTTTCAAAATCATCATAACGTTGTTGAAACGCGTGAAATTCCGTTGTACACACAGGTGTAAAATCGGCTGGATGACTGAACAGCACAAACCAATCTCCTTTCAGGTCTTTAGGAATGTTCATCATTCCATGCGTGGTTTGTACCTCTATTTCAGGAAAATCATCTCCTAACAGCGGCATTCCCGGTTTTGTCTCTTCCATAATATTTCTCCTTTTTTTTAAAGTATTCATGTTAATAATTAAATGCTATTTAAAATATGTTGTGAAATATAGTTTTTAATCAACATGAAAATTGTGAAAAATAATCCCGAATTTTTCACGCTGTTCTATATTTCCCGTTATTTTCAATTTATTAAAGAATAGATGAAATATAATGCTACAATTAAGAGTTATTTTTATAGAAATTAGCCATGCCATTTTTTTTGAACCATTGCCAATTTAATTAAAAGCCGGATTTTAGTCTTGCGTTTTTTATTGTATTTATGTATCATGTAAAACACACTTGATAGGATTAAGAGAGAACTCTTGACAATCCAAAAGAAACCTAAACAAAGAGAAAGAATTCATGAGCAGGTCTGCAAAAAATATTTTTCTAATTATTTTTACTCTGATGCTGGTTTCTTACTTTTTTAACCACTGTCATTCTAAAAACAACGGGAATAACGTGAGTGCCGACTCTAAATTTGAACAAAAAAGAGAACAGATGGTTCAGAGGCAGTTAAAAGCTCGAGGCATTAAGAGCGAGAAGGTTTTGGATGCATTCCGGCAGGTAAAACGCCATCATTTTGTACCGAAACATTTGCGCGACGAAGCCTATAACGATCATCCCCTACCGATTGGCGAGGGTCAAACCATTTCTCAGCCTTACATTGTAGCGTTTATGACCGAAGCTCTTAATTTATCTAAAACTGACAAAGTGCTCGAGATCGGCACCGGTTCCGGCTACCAGGCAGCTATTCTCTCCGTGCTTAGCGATTCGGTCTATACCATTGAAATTAACGAGACACTCGCAAAAAGAGCCCGCACAACCTTGGATACTCTGGGTTACGATGACGTTCACGTCAAAACCGGTGATGGCTATAAAGGCTGGGAAGAGCACGCACCTTACGATGCCGTAATTGTCACCGCTGCACCAACACATATTCCTCTGGCGCTTACAAATCAGCTCCGTGAGGGCGGACGGATGATTATTCCTGTGGGCGATGGATTCGCTCAAAAACTGGTCTATTTGGAAAAAAAGGGCGGCAAGATGGTGCAAAAAGGAGAATTTCCGGTCCGGTTTGTTCCTCTGATTGATTCGACGGGTACACGCTATTAAAACCAGCTTTCATAATTGCGATTTTTCTAATAGCGCGTGGTATGCCGAGCAAGGTATTGGAACCATTCTTTTCCAAGCATCGACATAACACCACCATTATATCAATTTTTCAGGAGATTGATTATGTCCTCTAATTCGGTTAATCGACGACACTTTTTAAAATCTATAAGCGCGAGTTCAATCTTACTCACTTTGCCAACTCTATCCTGCTCTGTCAAAGAAAATAAAAATCCGAATATTTTACTAATAGTCGGGGACGACATTGGCTATTCTGATATCGGATGCTATGGCGCTGAAATTGAAACTCCCAATCTGGATCAGCTCGCCCAAAATGGCGTGCGGTTCACAGAGTTCTACAACATGTCGAAATGCAATCCCACGCGCTCTAGTTTGTTCACCGGACTTTACAAAGGCGATGAGCGCGCTCTGACGTTTGTCGATTTTCTTAACCAGGCTGGTTACACCACGCTAATGAGCGGCAAAGAGCATTTTGACAATTGGGTACCCGACCGTTGTTACGCCAAAAACAGTTTTGACGAGTCACTGACCTTCTGGGCAACTACAGAGTATTTCATTCCCCCGGGCGGTGAATTCGAGCGTCCGTTCTACCGGAACGGGAAACAACTCAAACCGGAAGAGATAAAACGTCAGCGGGAACCCTTTTACAAAACCGATGTGTTTACGGATTACGCGCTGGAGTGGCTGGACCAGGCGCTGCAAAAGGATAATCCATTTTTCCTTTACTTGCCATATCACTCGGCCCACTATCCGCTGCAGGCACGGGAAGAAGATATCGCCAAATACCGCGGAAAATACCGCAAAGGGTGGGATGTTATCCGGCAGCAACGGTTCGAGCGGCAGAAAGAACTCGGCGTGATTGAGCCGGATTGCGAATTGAGTCCCCCGACAGATAATATCAATAAATTTCGCGGCCATCCTCCCGGTGATGAGGAACACCGGGCTGTCATTCCTAAATACCGTCCCTGGGACAATTTGACAGAACAGGAAAAAGACGAGCTGGATTTGGAAATGGCGGTGTTTGCGGCTATGATCGACCGCATGGATCAAAACATTGGCCGGGTGCTGCAAAGGCTCAAGGAGGTGGGCGAACTGGACAACACGCTCATTATCTTTTTCTCTGATAACGGTTCCTGCCCATACGACAGTAACCGTGATTTTGAACACCCGCCCGGTGGTCCGGCGTCGTATCGCTGCCTGTGTGCCGCCTGGGCAAATGTCGGAAACACGCCGTTCAAATACTTCAAGCAGTACGGTCACGAAGGCGGGCCACATACGCATTTTATTGCCCACTGGCCCGGTGTCATCAAAGAGAATACGATAACCGACCAGCCGGCGCATGTTATCGATATTTTCCCGACAATTCTGGATATTATCAATGCGCAATATCCTGAAGAAATAAATGGTGCACCAACCATCCCGTTGCATGGCAGTTCCTTGCTGCCTGTCTTTCAAGGTAAAAAAAGACCCGAGCCGGAATTTCTGTTATCCGGATTTACGGACCGTTTTCGAATGTATCGTCGCAGCGATTGGAAGATCGTCAAAGTCAATGCCGGCGAGTGGGAGCTGTATAATATAGAAATAGACCCAACGGAACTGAACAATCTTGCTGATGAGCATCCTGTCAAGGTCAAGGAGCTCGAAACAAAATACCGCTCATTTATGAATCAATTAAAAGGAAATTTCGAAAAATATCAACCAATGTCAAAGGCTAATCAAGGCGAATAAAAATGACAATTCACTATTGACAGCAATTTTTTTGAACTTTATATTTGGAGAACGCCACACAAAACCATGTTTATATTTTTTATTAATCATACAAACCACATGTTCTTTTAAAGCAAAAACGAAAGGAGAACCACATGAAATCCTTAAAAATGGGATTTATCGGATCCGGCTTTGTCGCCAAAACATTTCACGTAAAAGCGTTAACACAAATGCGCGGTGTAGATTTGGTCGGGGTTTACAGTAAAAAGGGGGCAGAAGAGCTCTCCAAAATGGCTCAAAACCTGAATGTTGGGGAATGCAAGGTTCATTCGAGCATAACCGACCTTTGTAATGGATGTGACGTTGTCGGCATTTTTGCCCCGAATCCTGTGCGTATCGAAATCATGGAAGAAATTGCCAGTGCCATTAAAAAAGGCGCTGAGGTCAAAGGAGTAGTGTGCGAAAAACCGCTCGGCAGAACCGTTGCCGAAGCAAAACGTCTGGTCGAACTGGCGGATGAAGCCAGGGTGCAAACCTTTTATTTCGAGAACCAGATTTATATGAAAGCGATCAACAGGGCTTTGGAACAGCTCTCCCCACAGATGAATGCCATGGGCCCACTCGGACTGTCCCGCAGTGCCGAAGAACACGGCGGTCCGCACGAGGGCTGGTTCTGGGATCCCACCCGCCAGGGCGGTGGTGTATTGTCCGATATGGGATGTCACAGTATTGCAGTTGGCTGGTATATGCTCATCCCGTGGGGCAAACCAGTCGATTATATCAAACCAGTCTCTGTAAATGCCACAACATCCCTTCTCAAATGGGGCCGGCCGAAATTCAGAGAGCAGCTAAAGGAACGTATGGGTGTGGATTATGCCAAAACACCGGCCGAAGATTTCTGCAATGGCATCGTCAAATTTCAGCATCCGGACACCAACCAATTGGTAGATGCCCAATTCACCAACTCCTGGATGTACGATAAACTCGGACTCCGTCTGCTCATGGACGGCATTGGCCCGGGCTATACACTGGAAATCAACACACTCAAGTCACCGCTGGAAGTCTTTATAGGCGACGAAGCAGCCGAAGCAATTGCCGATGCCGAATTCGCGCTGGAAAAAGCCACAGCGTCCAGAGGTCTATTAGCTGTTCAGCCTAATGAAACAGACCTGTATGGTTATCTGGACGAAATGGTTGATATGCGGGATGCACTCTTGCAGAACAGAAAGCCGCTGCTCGATTGGAATTATGGTTTAGAGATCACCAAACTCGTTCAAGCTGCTTACATGTCAGCGGAGAAAAAACAGCTCATCGACTTGACCGACTCGAAAGTGCAGAAAGAGCTTGAATCGTACAAATCACTCATTGCCCAGGGCAAAGGCGGCGATTTACTTTATTAAAAGCACCTTTCTTTGAGTTAAGGGCTTTGCTGTGAGGCAAAGCCCTTTTTTATTTATATAGAAATTTTGATCGGCTTTTATTTTTTATATTGATAATTAAGTTGAGCATGATTATTTTAAGGTCACATAAGAGATTTGTGCGAATGAGGTTGTGAACTATCCATATTAACGAAATCCTAAAGTTTGAGATAAATATATGAAACGTAAAAAATTAATTGATCAAATAAGACAAGCTGTTCGTGAGATAGAACCTGATGCAGAAATTATACTTTACGGTTCCCGCTCCCGCGGAGATGCTGTATCAGAATCAGATTGGGATTTGCTTATCCTGGTTGATGGTCCAATAAACGATGAACGCACAGACACAATTCGGCACAAACTCTATGAAGTAGAATGGGATTCCGGCCACGTCATCTCTTCGATTATTCGAAATCGAGAGGAATGGAATAGTGAACGCTATCATGCAATGCCATTTTACCATCGGATCGAGGAGGAAGGAATCAAATTATTATAGAATGATAAAAATGCTTTGAACGCATGTTATAGCACTTTTAATTAAATTGATTCATAAAAAGAGAATAAACTGATCATCAGCAAAAGTATGAGCATTTTTTCATATTAACATTATGATTATTTTATGAGTAATCCCATGCGAAAATTAGACCGAATTAGGATCAAAAATTTCAAATCTATAAAAGATTTAGATTTTGAATTAAAATCTCTTAACATTCTCATAGGGGAAAATGGCGCTGGCAAATCCAATTTTATCGATGCATTGGATTTTTTAAAGAATATTATTAATAGAAATCTGCAAAACTATACAGCAGCACATGGCGGCGCTGATAATATTCTTTACTATGGCAAAAAATTTTCAAAAGAAATTGAGATTGAACTCTTCTTCAACAAGCAAGAAAATGGTTATAGAATCAAACTGGAACCCACTGTAGAAGATAATTTTTATTTTAAACACGAATCTACCTGGTACTATCATAAAAAATTTAACGAACCATCTATAGGAGATTTGGGTTCTGGTCATATAGAATCAGACTTGCCTAAAATTAATTTTGAGCCCATTGCGGATTACATTTTGAAAGAGTTAAAGAATATCAAAGCATATCATTTTCACGATACAAGCGATGCGGCAAAAGTCAAACAAACCGGCGATATCCATGATAATCATGAATTGCACTCGGATGCCGGAAATTTAGCCGCTTTTTTGTATATGCTTCGCTCGAAACATTATGACCATTTTTCAAATATTGAAACGACTATTAGAATGATAGCTCCCTTTTTTGATACTTTTTATCTTGAGCCGCTTGAATTGAATAAACAAAACATACTTTTACGGTGGAAAGAAAAAGGAAGCGAAAAAATCTTTCATGTAGCCTCGTTATCTGATGGCACACTAAGATTTATATGCTTGTCAACATTATTATTACAACCTGATTTGCCATCCCTGATAATATTGGACGAACCGGAATTGGGGCTTCATCCGACAGCCATTATGATCCTGGCATCGTTATTAACTGAAGCTTCGCATCGAACCCAGGTACTCGTTGCAACACAATCTGTAACTTTGGTCAATCAATTTGCTCCTAAAGACATAATTGTCATTGAACGAGATCAGGAACAAAGCAGCTTTAAACGTCTCGATATAAAGCACATACAAGATTGGCTGGATGAATATGCTGTCGGAGATTTGTGGGAGAAAAACGTCATTGGCGGAAGACCTTGAATATGAAACGTGTTCTTGCATTAGTTGAAGGATCTACGGAGGAAGCATTCATTAAATACGTTATGAATCCAAAGCTTTCGCGAAACTATATTTGGATAACACCTATTATCATCACCATCAAACGAATTGAAAAAGCTACAGATTTTAAGGGTGGATCACCGCATTATGATAAATTCAAAAAGGAGATAAAAAGATTATTAAATGATTCAAAAGCTGTTAGAATAACAACGATGTTTGATTATTATGGTCTGTCAAAGAGTTTTCCAGGTCGTGATAATCCTTTAGGTAAAACTGCTCTTGATAAAGTTCGATATGTCGAAAGAGCGATGGCTGAAGATATTAACCATGACAAGTATTTGCCATACTTGTCACTGCATGAATTTGAGGCTCTTCTTTTTTCCGATCCAAAAACGATTGCACAATCATTACTAAAACCGGAAACCGAATCTGAATTCCAATCCATTAAAAACTCGTTTTCTTCTCCCGAAAAAATAAACGATAATCCCGATCTGGCACCTTCTAAAAGACTTAAAAACATCTTCCCTGAATATAATAAAATTCGTCATGGACGATTAATATCTAAAAAAATTGGATTGAAAAAATTGAGAAGCGAATGTTCGCACTTTGATGATTGGTTGACTCATCTTGAAAATATCGCAAGATAAATTTGTCCTTTAATCACAATTATTTCTAAAATAAATAATGGATTACTTCATCAATAGCTTTCATTTTAACAGGGAGACACCCATGCCAAACCAAAACAGTTCATCCCGCCGAACCTTTTTAAAAACAATCGCTGCCGGTGCAGCAGCGTCGATGTTGCCTTCTCTCAAATGCGCTCCCATGCAGCGACCCAATATCCTTTTTGCCATTGCCGATGACTGGTCCTGGCCGCATGCGAGTATCACGGGCGAGCCGGAAATCCAAACGCCATCATTTGATCGAGTGGCACATGAGGGTGTATTGTTCAACAATTGCTATTGCAGTGCGCCCTCGTGCACGCCGTCACGCGGCGCAATTCTGACCGGCCAGTATCACTGGCGACTCGAACAGGGTGGTAACCTGTGGAGCGTGCTACCAAAAGAATACCATGTTTATCCGGATGTTCTTGAAGATCATGGTTATACCGTTGGCTATACAGGAAAAGGTTGGGGCCCCGGCAGCATTGAAGATGCAAGCCGGGAACGCAATCCGGCTGGCCCGGCTTTTAACGAGCAAAAAACGGAAACTCCGGAGGGTATGGTAAACATTGATTATGCGGCAAATTTCAAATCGTTTTTGGAGCAGCGGCCAAAAGAACATCCGTTTTGCTTCTGGTTTGGATGCTTTGAACCGCACCGGGTTTATAAAAATGGCATTGGCATCGAGCAAGGCAAAAATCCGGAGAATGTTCGAGTGCCGGCCTGTTTTCCGGACTCTGATGTGGTTCGCAGCGATATCCTGGATTATTTTGTCGAGGTGGAGCATTTTGATAAGCATTTAGGCCAAATGCTCAAGATGCTGGAGGAACAGGGCGAACTGGAAAATACCCTGGTGGTGGTGACATCTGATAACGGCATGCCGTTTCCACGCTGCAAGGCAAATTTATATGACAAAGGGACGCGAATGCCGTTGGCTATCCGATGGGATGATCAAATCAAAGCTGGCCAAACGGTTGAGACTTTTGTCAGTCAAACCGATTTCGCTCCCACATTTTTACAAGCAGCAGGCGTGAGTCCGCTCGATGACATGACCGGCGCCAGCCTGATGCCGCTTTTGCGTTACGGAAAATCGACCGATACAGAGCGCGACGCTGTGTTTACCGGACGGGAGCGTCATGCCTGGGTTCGAGAAGGCGGACTGGGGTATCCCTGCCGCTCCATTCGCACTCTTAAATATCTTTATATCCGAAATTTCAAACCAGAGCGCTGGCCGGCTGGTGATCCGGATAACTGGCAAGATAATGATCCCGCTGTACCGTATGGGGACGTTGATGCATCGCCGACAAAGACCTTTATCATGGATCATCCGTCACAGAAGGTCAATGTTCCTGAAAAAATGACATTTTTTGTAGACACGCCCCCCACTTACCATGAACTGGCATTCGGTAAACGTCCATCTGAAGAATTGTATGATTTGGAAAATGACCCCGATCAGCTCATTAATGTGGCCGAAAGTCCGGATTTTCAAACCGTTAAACAAGAGCTTTCAGATCGTTTGGAAGACAATCTAAAAACGACCAATGATCCCCGGATTTTGGGACAGGGCAAACTATTCGATCAGTACAAATATTATGGTCCGGTAGATAAATAAACCGACAGAGCGCTTTCATACATGTGATGGAAGCGCTCTGTCATCATCGATCATGTCACCACGATAAATGTGAATCGAAGCGTAACTGTCAATGTAAATTCAACATCCGGCGGGGGACTCGGAGTTGCTTCTGCCAGATAATGAAACACAAGTGGATGTTTACCTGTCAAATCGAGCCGGCCGCTCTCGTCAAACAAATCGCCCAAAATTGTGTTCAGCATACTGACGCCAGCGTCTAACAAATCCGCAGTTTGTTTCACTCCCTCAACAGCATTCAATTCAAGACCGGACATGCTTAACAGCGGTACCAGAGCATCAGTGCTTTGGCCAATGTCCATGGTTCCGCTCAGGGTGGTTCCTGCGGCGCTTTCGTTATTCGTTATGAGAAACGATACACTTGTTAAAGCGACATCGGTGACCTGTCCCGCCTGATAATCGGGATTGTCAGTAATAAGTTGATCGATCAACTCGGCCAGATCAACGGCGCCTCCCGATTCCACAAAATCCGCGGACGAATGCAAATCGAGCTCGAGATCAATTGTGCCAATAATCGGTACAGATGTTTCCGGATTACTGGGACATTGCCAGCCAACGACAAAAATAAGTAGTGTGATCACCAGGAAAACACCTGCCAACGAGTGAAATATATTTTTATGATTGTTCATATATCCTCCGACATGAGAGTCATGTTATTGAACCGCAGTATTTTTTTTATGATTTCAAAACAGTCAAAGTCCTAAAAATGCACCAGCAGTGTACACCGTCCGGTTACCAAACGACAAATCGCCATGGAGATGAACCAGAAACAGATCGAAGCCAAGGCCTAACGTAAACTGCACACCGTTTTTTCCGTTCATTGTCAGGTTATAGTCGATGGATTGTTCATCAGAAACAAAGGTATACTTGATATCGACTGTGCTTTGATCGTATCCAATGCCGCCATAAAAATCCAGCGGCCCGATCTGGCGACTGGCTTGCACTCCGAAATGCATGGTATTAAACATTATCAAGTCCTCGTTGATTGTCAAGGACTGCCAAAACACGCCAGCGGCAATGTCGATGGGCAGCAAAGGGATATACTGATCTAAATTATGGCGAACCCCGAGTCCGGTTACAACGAGCTCATCAATATACGCTTTATTGTATTGGAATTGCATAAATCGTATTGTCGCTTCAGTACCCAAAAAAGATCCCACTGTCAGTTGAGGGACCACAAAGCCTGTCTCCTGAATATCAAATCCTCCGGGAAAATAAAAAATCGTTCCGGCTTTGCCTGTAACGGGTTTGGCCTGTTCACTTCCGACCACCGACGGAGCGGAAACGGTTTGGGTCGGTTCGAACGGTGGTTGTGTCGTTGCCATAAAAGTTCTATCCGCATCCATGAACGGGGTTGCCATAGCCACAAAGCCAACACGAAGAGTCAAACCAAAAGTTGGTACATCTGCGGTATGATACCACCCCCGATTCATTGCCGTCCCGATACCTGATACAAAAGGTTCGAGATACCCTTTTGCATTCTCGCTGGTATACGTTTTGAGCGTTTCTTCGATCTGAGCGTATGTTGAGAAGGCCATTAGCAAAACAAAAAGCAAGGCTACAAAGACTTTCTTCATCGTTTATCCTCCTTTTGTTCAAGATATATTTTTAATTTGAAACGATTCTTCTGTGGATTTCATTTCCATAATTCTGAAAAACGTGCATGGGTTCGCTGGATATGCAGGACCAAATCACTCAATTTTCCATTGTCCTTATGTGGTTTCGCAGGATTCCTTCTTCCAGATAAAGTTTGGCCGTTTCAGCCGCTTTGTAGCGCATTTCATACCAGGCCTGGTCAGAATGCCAGGCTGTGTGTGGCGTAATAATGAGCCGCCCCTGCAGCCATTCTGCGTCGTCTCTCCACGCCTGCAGAAGGGGATGTGGTTGCGGCGGTTCAGACGGCAGGCAATCAAAAGCAGCCCCGCTCAGGTGGCCAGCGGAAAGTGCGTTTTCAATAACATTCAGATTGGCCAAAATTTTACCGCGAGCGGTATTGACCAGCACGGCACCGGGTTTCACACTGGAAATAAAATCCTGATTAACCAGTCCCCGCGTCTCCGACGTGAGCGGACAATGCAAACTGACAATATCTGCCTGCTGTAACAATTCTTTTAACGAATGTACGCGGTCATAGCCAACCGCTTTTTCGTGTCCCGAGGGTTTATACGGATCGTATCCGACAATTCGATAGCCGAACGGTTTCATTCGATTCACCACAGCCGTGCCAATTCGCCCCACGCCGACAAGTCCCAGAGTCAGTTTATTTGTTCTTTGATGTGGAGTGATACGATTTTCCTGCCAACTGGTTTTAAAATTTCTGCATAAACGGTCGTACTGAAAAAGTTTTCGGGTCAACGCCAAAATCATGGACGATGCAGTATCTGCGACTTCTTCGGTGCCGTAATCCGGTGTATTGCAGAACAGGATGTCAGCGTTCTCGAGCGCACGGACATCAACGAGATCATAGCCCACGCCGTACCGGATGACGATTCTGCATTGTTTAAGCAATTGAATCGTCTCAGTATCGATCGGCCAGTGCCAGACAAGCAGGGCATCGACCCGGGACCATGGTTCTTTATTCTTATGCCAGTCTGGCAGAAAAATGTATTCTGCATCGGGAAAAGCCTGCTGTTCGATATCCGCAGGCGGCTCAATAAAATCGGTGATGCCAATGTGCCATTTACTTTTATCAGTCATGAGATTTGAGTAATTATTGGAACGTTTTATTCGTAAAGGAAATATAAAAGTAATTTAGGAAAGATAAAAGAGGTGAGACTATTATCACGAAATACCTCGGTTACAATTCCAACAATGGGTCACAAAACTAGTAAATAACACATTGTAATTTCGAAATTTATAGAATGATACAACATTAATGCAAAAAAAATTTGTGACCCATTGTTTAATTTAGATAGAGTATATCAACCGATAACTGAGCTTATACATTATCACGCAAAGCCGTCAAGCCGCAATGTATAAGTTCATTCAAAAAAGATATGAACACAGATAAAACGGATAAAACAGATGTGCACGGATTATAGATTTTTTTATCA
>CAZSMC010000055.1:0-14698 GCA_964607755.1 uncultured Cytophagia bacterium
CTTAAGTCGGGGTTATTATTGAGATTTTTTAATAGGCACTTTAGTGCCCAAATATTAAAACTTCCACCCAAGACTGATCTTTTACTGTTTTTATAACGAAATACCTTTGATTTTTGTCTTGTTAAATTACATTTGATGGCTGAATTTGGTCTGAAAAAATTTATAAAAATTATAAACCGAGGATAAATTCATGTCAAATAAATCCTACAATCTTTTACAGGGAAAAACCGGTGTTATTTTTGGCGCGTTAAATGAAGATTCTATTGCCTGGCACATTGCGAAAAAAGTGTATGCTGAAGGTGGTCGATTTGTGCTGTCCAATGCTCCCATTGCTCTGCAATACGGTTCGATCGATAAATTAGCTGCAAAATGCGGAGACGCGCCGGTGGTCGCTGCCGATGCTACGAATGTAAAAAAACTGGAACACCTTTTCAAAGAAGTCAAAAAGCATTTTGACGGCATTGATTTTATTCTCCATTCCATTGGCATGTCACCGAATATCCGCAAAGACCGGGATTATACGGACATGAATTATGATTGGATGCGCAAGACGTTTGATATTTCTGCCATGTCGCTGCACAAAATCATCACCAAAGCATTGCCTTTGCTGAACGATCACGCCAGTATTGTCGCATTGACTTTTATCGGCGCGCAACGCATTTTCAGCAAGTACACGGATATGAACGATGCCAAAGCGCTTCTGGAATCAATAGCCCGGAATTATGGCGCGAATCTTGGTGAGCGCAGCATTCGAGTGAACACTGTGTCACAAAGCCCGACTCGCACGACCGCCGGCAAAGGTATTACCGGATTCGATGCCATGGTCGAGTTTGCTGACAAGCTGGCGCCCCTGGGAAATGCCTCGGCCGAAGATTGCGCAGATTATATCGTCACCTTGTTTTCGGATTTGACCCGCAAAGTCACCATGCAAAATCTCTTTCACGACGGCGGATTCAGTTCGATGGGATTGAACAAAGCGATTATTGATATGTTGTGTCCGCCTGAAAAGTAAGGATTAAAATAATTATTCGAACAAATACGATTGAAACAACGGATCACTTTTTGATTCAGGATTCATTGTAAAAATTTTTACCTAAAAGTTTATCAATTCGATACGATTCGCTTTGTGATCCATTGTTGGGTTTGGTGACAAGGCATTTCATAGACAATAAATAAGAATATGATCTACCTCTGCTTTGCCTCAGCCCAGTGTAAAAGCTCACTGATGGAAGGAATCCTTGCAACATTATCAAATTGGGCTAAAGCCCAATTTTTTGAGAGGTCACCTTTACTTTACCCCGAGCTAAAGCTCGGGGCTATATTATTGCCCCGACTTGAGTCGGGGTTATTGAGATTCCTTTACATTTAATAGGCACTTTAGTGCCGAAAGATTAAAATTTACACTCAAGACTGAGCTTTTACAGTCCAGTCCAATTTTCCCTTGTTTCTTTGTGAAAATCCCACTAAATTTGAAGCCTGTTCATTTCGCCATGTTGTGTGGCGCCGAGTTGCACTTTATAAATAACAATTATAGCAAATCAACGATTATAAATACACATGAGAGGACATTTATGCAATCTCTCCGTACACTTCCAGGTGACGATCTTCGCGCTGTCATGTGGCGCTATGCCGATCGTTTTGATTTACAAATGCTTGTCCAATCGGTGCGGTCTGTTGCCCGCGGGCCTGTTGCCCAGGCCGTGGCAAACGGAGCACGAAATTCCCACGAATGGACCGAAGCAAAAGCCAATCTGCTAAAAGCCTTCGATGAATCCGGGATCACCTCTATGTTTATGGACCCGGCACACGGCGGCTACATTGCCGGACCGAAAAATCTGGCTCTCGCTATCGCTGCGTTCGAGTTGTCCTGGGTGGACGGCGGAGCAGCAACGTCCAGTTTGGCCGGTAACCTGGCGCTGGAGCCCATTCACGAACGTGGAACAGAGGAACAAAAAGCAACCTACATGGCCGGCGCTGTCCCTCCACAACCCGGTGAAGACCGCGAAGTGAAGCGCGGTGCATTTGGCCTGACTGAACCGCTTCCGTATGTTGGTGTTGAAACCGGCATGCTGGCTGGCAAAGTCTCTGTGTCCGAGTGGAAAGACGGCGAAGAACTGATGTTGCACGTTGACAAACGCGGCCGCTTTATCACCAACATGGATTTTGCCAATTTCGTTTGTGCGGCCGTGGAAAGCGACGATGACCGCATTAAAGGAACCTGTATGATCATTCTGGAAGAGTCGGATGATGGTGTGTTTGACCGCGGCGCACCAACGCTCAAGCTGGTGCATCAACTTTCTTCTACACGCGATCCGGTTCTCAATATGGATGTTCCGGCACGCCGAATCATTGGCGGTTATAAAGTCAAGGACGGGGTGATTGTGCCAAATTACAATCACAGCGAAATTATCGAAGCAGTGTTCAAACGAACTCGCGTGACTGTCGGTTTGATGACTGCGGCGAAATTGCTGTCCGCTGTGGAACCGATTATCCGTTACCAACGAAGCCGTTTCCGCGGCGGCAGTCTGGAGCCCGGTTCCCCGCGGTACGATTATGGCATTCAGCAGAAGAGCGATCCTGTGCAGAGAACCGCAACCATTTGGGCTATGGGCGAAGCGGCAGCATCCATCGGATTTGAAGGCGCCCGAGTTTTCGATAAACTGGAACCGTTGGAAAAAGAAAAAACAAGACTTTTCGCTGAACAGGGCATTGCTGGTGGCCGAGCAGAGTTTAAAGCCCTGCGCAAAGCGCAAGACGATGCCATCGAGTACATTCAATTGCGTGCAAAAGGGGACCAGTCCGAACGGTTTCACCAGCTTCAAAATGATCCGATCATTCAATTTATTGTGACCGATTCGCTGGCCAACGTGCTGTGTCCGGCTGTCAAATTGTGGAACACCGGACAGGGCGCGAACATGATGCGCGAGGCGGTCAGCTTGATGGGCGGTTACGGCATCACTGAAGATTGTCCCGGGTTTCTCGGACAAAAGTGGATGGATGCCCAGCTCGAAGCCACATACGAAGGCCCCGAAGCAGTGCAGCGCCGTCAATTGACCTTTACCATGACGACACCAGTGTTTTTGGCGCATCTGCAAACCTGGATCGATGAGCTCCGCACATATGCTAGCTCCAATCCGGAAACCGGAGCCACTGCGATTGCTGCCGGTTTTGAGCTGTGGCGGCACACTCTGGAATTTTTGCAGAACAACAAGGACCGGGACGGTAGCAAATTGTACAGCAGTTCGCGTCAGGGTGCGACGTTCCCATTAACTGATGCGTTTTGCTGGTTAGTGGCGTCGTATTATCAAATTCGTGACACCATACATCTGGCCGAACACGGACAGGAAAATCCGGCTGTTGCTGAAGGTCTGGAAGGTAATGTCGCGTTTTTCTCCGATCTCTGTTTCCTCGAAGCTGCTCGCGCAGCAAAAGAAGCTGCCGGATTGTGCAGCGAACTTTTCTATGGCTATGACATTCAGGATCAGGATCAATCGACATTTCAAAAATTAAAGAATGAAACCGAAAAACAAATGACGGGTGTGGGCTATGCCAGGGAACGTGCTGCCGAAGCGCTGACCCAGGTGATGATCCCGGAAGCATTGGATTATCCGCAATAAGTTATTTTGCATTCGAATGACAGGTTAAAGAAGTATGGATATTGAACGACAAGCAATGGATATTGATATTGCCTGTGTCGGTTTTGGTCCGGCAACAGCCGGGTTTTTATCAACGCTAACACAGCAGATGATGAATGACGACGGCACGCCAAAACTGGAAAGCCGGGTGATGCCGGGCATGCCCCTCCAGGTGCTTTGTTACGAACGGGCGGATGATATCGGCTTTGGCGTATCCGGTGTGGTCTCCAAAGCTGCGGCTATCCGGGCATCTTTGCCGGATATAAATTTAACTGATATTCCCATGACCACTGATATCAAAAAAGAAAAGTTGGTTTATTTGATGGACCCGTACGGCGCAAGCCACCGATCTCCGGGACACAAAATTTTTGATGGTGCATTAAAGCTTGCATCCTGGTTGCCGTTTCACAAAAAAAAGGCGTTCGAGTCGCCGCTTATCCCTTCAGCGATGAAAAAAGAAGGCGGCCTGATTTTTTCCATGGGCCAGTTCACCCAGTGGATCGGTCAACAAGTGATGGGCTCCGGCATGGTGCAATTGTGGCCGGGCACGCCAGTTCAGGAAGTCTTGTTCGAGCAAGACAAAGTCACCGGTGTCCGGTTAATGGACCAGGGCACAGATCTCCAGGGCAATCCAGGCGACGGCTTTATGCCGGGAATGGACATCAATGCGGATTTAACCGTTGTCGGTGATGGCCCGGTCGGCGCAGTCGGACAGCAGCTCGATGAAAAGTTCGGCCTGCCCGATGGCAATGAGCATAAAGACTGGGCCGTGGGCATGAAGATGGTAGTGGAATTGCCGGAACATTCTTCGCTCGAATCGGGCACGGTGATTCACACCATCGGTTACCCGGAGCCAGAAATTTTCGGCTTTTTATACGTTCATCCGGATAACGTGGCATCTATGGGAATCTTTCTGCCCTCCTGGTTCGACAGTCCCTTGCGGGCAAGTTATCGTTACTTGCAGCACTGGATCATGCATCCTTATTTTTGGGATGACATCAAAGGCGGCCGAATGCGATCCTGGGGTGCAAAATCGATTCTAGAGTCAGGCAAGCGTGGTGAGCCGTTTATCGTGGGCGACGGTTTTGCCCGTATCGGTGAAGGCTCTGGCAGTACTAATATCTTTTTAAATTCCGGTGTCGATGAAGCCTGGGCCACCGGAACCATGCTTGCTCAGGCTGTTGCCGAACTTGTTGCTGAAAAAAAACCGTTTAGCAAGGAAAATCTCGAACAGAGTTACCTTAAAATTCGCCGGGAAAGCGTACTTGAAAAAGAAGCCAATGTGGCGAAACAGGCACGGGATGGATTTCAAAAAGGTTTTTTCCGCGGACTTTTTGGCATGGGCTTAACCATGCTCACCGGCGGCCAGTTGAATTATCCGGCAAAACCCAAAGCCACTCACGAGCGGGAAAACCGTTTTTATAAATTTTATAAGGCCCGTCTTTCCAAAAAAAAATTGGATCAGATACGCCACCAGGCTTATTCAAAAAACGAAGCCGCCGGGGACGCAATTTTGACCCGGCTGGGTTGGCCAGACATCACTTACGATGGCACTCTGTTGATGACTCATCAGGATGCGCTGTTTGCCGGCGGCAAAGTTCAGGCGCCCGGAGGGTTCAGAGATCATGTTCGGTTTGTGGATACGAATCTGTGCAAAAAGTGCGAAAACAAGCTTTGCATCGAAGTTTGTTCCGGACAAGCTATAACCCCCGGTGATGACGAACTGCCGGAATTTGACCGTGAAAAATGCATCCACTGCGGTGCCTGTATGTGGAGCTGCGTCAAAGGGATTAGTTCGAATCCGGATCGAACCAATGTGTCGTTCAAAGCAGGAACAGGCGGGTTGCATTCGATGGAAAATTGATGTATAATTCATTAAAGATTTAAAGTGGTACTATTTAACATTTTTATTATTTGACGGGATGAACAAGATGAACTGGATTAATTATATATCTTGTCAATCCTTTAATCTTGTCAAAAAATTTGTGGCGAATAGTTACGAAAAATCATATAGCCTGATTAATTCATGAATTTAACCACAAAGGGCAAAGATCACGAAGAACAACTGGTTATATATAATGACGAGTTCAAACCAGGAATTCTGGTAAAAAATATTTATTTCATCGATAGTTTTATTTTTTCTAAACTCCGTGATCTTTATGCACTTCGTGGTGAATAATTGAGGATAGATTCCAATGAAAAAAGAATTATTTAACGAACTTTTTAAAAGTGTTAAAGAAGGGGGTGCCATTTTACGCGGCGAGACAGAACCAAGTCGAGAATTTATTTTTGAGCCCATAGATATTCAATCAATTAGAAAAAAATATGGATTATCTCAAGATAAATTTGCAAGATTACTTGGTATTAGTGTAGCAACTCTAAGAAACTGGGAGCAGGGGAGACGCAAGCCTGAAGGCCCTGCCAGAGTCTTATTGAGAGTTGCAGATAAACATCCCGAAGCAGTACTTGATGCTGTTCACAAAGACTAAATCTGTATTTTTGTACTTTTTCAGAATTTTCTAACTTAAAAAAGTAAATACCAAACCGGAGATCTTATATGTCAGGATTACATATCATCGTGTGCGGCAGCGTTGTGCCCGATCCGCTACAATCGCTGGTGCCGCAAATGACCCCAAACGGACCTGCATTAAAAAACGAAATGATGCTGCCTCATGTGCTGGACCCGTGGGCAGCCCATGCCTTGTACGAAGCCGCTAACCTGGCACAAGCGGTGCCGGAGAGCAAAGTCACGCTGGTCAGTCTCGGCCCCAAAGCCAAACTGCAGCAGGTGATGATGACCATTGCACAAAAAGTGAAATTCGATCTGGTTGCCATCGATGGCCCGGCAAGCGGATTTACAGAATCCTCACAAGTCGCGGAGAAACTGGCCGATGCCATTCAGCAATTACCTGACCTCGATTTGTCAAAGCTGCTGATTTTTGGCGGTTGGGAATCCGCCTCCAGAGCCAGTGGCACAACATTGCAGATGGTTGGCGAAATGCTGAGTATTGTGGATCAGTTCCAGGGTGTCGATGAAATTAGTATGAACGATGACGGCTCCTTCCGGATTTTGGAACGCGTCGAAGGCGGGCAACATCAGGTGTCTGTGTGTGCCGGACCGCCTGCGGTGCTGGGATGGGCGACGGGCAATTTGCCCGAGCCGCCGAATAATCCGCAAATCGGTATGCAGAACATGCGAACCGTTATGCCTGCCGTGCAAAAAGCCCAATCCGTTGAGGTGACGGATTCGGGAATCGGTTACAAAAGTGCTGACGTGCCGGTGCAAAAACGCGATACAAAAATCGTCAGAGACAGTTCTCCCCAGGACATTGCCAAAGATATTGTGAAATGGTTAAAAGAAAGTTAACGAGGATATCATGGAACGCATATTATTTTTAGCACATACACAGAATGATCATAAACTGCCGAATCAGGCGCTTGAAGCATTGACAGCCGCGCAGCAGCTAAAAGAAAAACAGGGCGCCGAGCTGGTTGCCGGAGTATTCGGTGAGCAGACAGCAACAGCCGTTGAAAAATGCGGGAGTGATACAGTTTACACTGTTGAGGGTGAAGCATTTGGACACTCCCGCTATGCCACGGACGCAGCCGCTTGCGAGGCTTTGATAAATTCCGCCGAGGCGAGCATTGTCATCGCTCCTACGACTTCTCGGATGTCTCGGGTTCTGCCCGGTGTGTGTCATCGAGTTGGCGGACGCATTGATACGCACGTATCCGGTTTTAACGCTGATGGCGAACTTGCCATTGAGCGCTGGTTTTATCGCCAGCGCATCCAGGCGGAGATGTCCCGCACCCAGCGGCCCTGGTTTCTGGTTGTCGATAACGGCATTTTTGAGCCGTTTAATGCCTCTCCAGGTGATGCCACTATTCAAGCTGTCGACGTGTCGGTGGATGAAAAACTGACACGAACAAAAGTTGAAGGTTTGCACAAACCTGAAACCGATGAACAAACCATCAAACCGGATGCGGACGTGTTGTTTGTTGCCGGTGCCGGCTGGACCAAAAAGCAGCAGGACGGCGAGATGAAAATCGAGCAGGCCGCAAAATTGATCACAGATTTTCTCAAAAACAGTAATGCCTCTCTGGGAAGTAGCAAGTCTCTTGTTGATCTCAAAGGTGAAGGTCAGGCGGTGCTGCCTTTCATGACCCATTTAAATCAGATCGGCCAAACCGGTTCGACCCCGCGCCACCCAAAAGGGTTATCGACATGCTGCCACGGTGAAGAGCCGCACGTCGTGGGCTGGCGGTTTATCAGCGAACGCCGCGCTGTCAATCTCGATCCGAATTGCGGCTGGGCGCACGGCAAAGCCGATGTGCTCTATGTCGCTGATGCGTTCAAGGTGATGGAAGAGGTGAACCGGTTGTTGGAAGAATAGAGGTTAAAAAAATACACTTGTTAAATATCTTCTTTTATACTATACAGTAAAATAGCTTGGTTAGTGGATAGATAAATCATCCAGGAACAGTATACAGACAAATATAAAAAATAGGATGTTAGCTGATTTATTGCCGTGGCATGGCTATATTTAGAAAAATTATAGAGGATCTTAAAAATGGCAAAATCCGCAACTGTAAGAGCTTTAATGGAGCCAGATAAAAAAGAGAATGTATCAAAAATCCTAAAGCGTTTGGGGATGAATCATTCTGAAGCAATCAATGTGTTCTATAGTTTGATAGAAGAATACGAAGGCCTTCCATTTGACATACGTATCCCAAGACCTCGTCAGGACGTTATGGAGCATTTAAATGCGAGTATAGAAAGAAACCGACGCTTGGGCGAATTGCTTGCAAAATGAACAACTTTCTGACAATAGATGAATTATTGTTTATCCACCAAAGCCTGATTGAAGAATTTGGTGGGTCTCCTGGTTTAAGAGATAAAGGTGCTTTAGAGTCTGCTTTAATGCGTCCACAAACAGGTTACTATCAAGATATAATTGAAGAAGCGGCCGCATTAATGGAAAGCCTGGCAATGAATCATCCATTTGTAGATGGAAATAAACGAGTTGCCTTTTTTGCTACAGATATATTTTTAAGACTCAATGGATATTATATCGATTGCGATAATGACAAAGCATATACCTATTTTATGAAGCTATTTGAATCAAACGCTTTTCGTTTTAAAAATTTATTGGAATGGTTAAGAAATAAGGTGAAATCGTTATAAAATTTCTCTACCGGACACTTTTATGTTAACAAGTTAAAAAATCCGAGTCATTTGGGAATATGTGCTTGTTGCATTATTTTATAGTTGAAAAAAGTCCTGATTTTGCCAAGCTTAAATCACATCGATTTTTGCTATGAAAGAAATCAATGATAATTTTTTTAAGCATGAAAATACCAAGAATCAAAACATCATTAATCGGAAAATATATACATTCATTGAGCTATCAGTTTTTGATTGTATAATGGTATTATTGCTGTGAGAGAAATAATAAAAATGAATTGGGAAAGAAAAAAATGAAATTACTTGAACGCCGTTTAACTCTTTATGAAGAAAAATACGGTGTGCTTAGTGAAGACTTTTATTCTGCTCTTATGTCAGGAGAATTGGAAAAATATGATGCCTATGATGAAACGCGTAACGACTTTAGTCGCTGGAAAGGGCTTTACGAAACCTGGTTACGCCGGAAACAATCGTATTCGGAAAAAATGCAAAAAAAGGATTTGACCTCGACAATGCGGTTCCAACCCATATATTAAGAATGAAAGTTAATCCTCTAAAATCACTTGATGAATACAGTCGATTTATTGCCAAAGTATTTTTGCTTTTCTGGTCATTACTTTTTTAAACTTGTGCCAATCTTTCACCCAACCACCATATCAGGAGGTCACATGAAAAGTTCTGTGTATTTTATTTGCATAGGCATTTTAATCGGTACCCTGGTTTTCGCACAAGATACGTTTAACGGTCTTCACACCAACATGGGCAATTTGTTCCGCTTATCCGATGCGCAAACGCGATCGATCAGTCCGGAAAATCCGACTGGCGAGAAAGGCAAGGGCGGCATGGCCACTCTGGAAGAAGGCACCGCTGCGCACGCGGCACGCGATCTGAGCCAGGGCTGGAAAGTCAATCCGTATATCAATATTACGCCAGGCGAAACATACACGCTTGCTGATATTGACGATCCCGGCGCTATTCAGCAAATCTGGATGACACCGACAGGCCATTGGCGATTCTCGATTCTGCGATTCTACTGGGACGGCGAGGAGGAACCCTCTGTGGAAGTCCCGGTAGGCGATTTTTTCGCTGCCGGCTGGAACGAGTATAACCAGATTTCTTCCATGGCTGTGTGCGTCAACCCGGGAAGTGCATTTAACAGCTATTGGGTGATGCCGTTTCGAAAATCGTGCAAGGTTACTATGGAAAATGTCGGCCCGGAGGCAATGCGGCTTTATTACCAGATCAATTACACACTGACCGAGGTGCCAGACGATGCGGCTTATTTTCACGCTCAATTCCGCCGCTCCAATCCGCTGCCGTATAAAGAGGTTCACACCATCGTCGATGGCATCAAAGGCGAGGGCCATTATGTGGGCACCTATATCGCCTGGGGCAGCCACAACAATGGCTGGTGGGGCGAAGGTGAAATCAAGTTTTATATGGACGGCGACAAGAAATTCCCTACAATTTGCGGAACAGGCACCGAAGATTATTTTTGCGGCTCTTACGGTTTTGCGCACGAGGGACAATATGTTGATTATACCACCCCGTACGCCGGATTTCACGTTATTCGTCCCGGCGAAAAATTGACCTACAAATCGCAAACCCGGTTTGGCATGTACCGGTGGCATATCACAGATCCGGTTCGTTTCAAAAAAGATTTAAAAGTGACAATCCAGGCGCTGGGATGGCGGTCGGCTGGCCGGTACCTGCCATTGCAGGACGATATTGCGTCAGTCGCTTACTGGTACCAAACCGAACCGCATAATACATTTCCTGAATTACCTTCTGCTGAGAAACTGGAAATTCAGTGACAGCTTGATTTTCGATAAAAATGGGAACACTGATAAAACGGATCAAACTGATTGAAACAGATTTAGATTAAAATTGCCGAATCTGTGAATATCAGCTCCTTCCGTTAAATCAGTGTCCTGTTTTCTACAAATCCCCAATTCATTCCATTACGGCAACTCGAAAACAAAAAATTTAAAATCCATCAAAAGACAAGCCCATTCAGTGCAATGTATCAATGTGGGGCAAAATGTTCCGGTGGGGTAAAATACCCCGTAATTTTGATAAATAAATTTACCTGCCCGATTTCCGGCCTTGTCACTATCACGTTATAAACCTATTAAAATAATTAAAAACAATGCCTTGAAGGTTGGTATGTTTAAGTTAAAAAAACAATCTTTTTTGCGATTTTTGGTATGACAATTGAATGAATCCTGGTGAATAGTTGATAAACACGTTACATTAATATAAAAAGGTTTCCAGGATGTTGTTTCGAATCGGTTATATATTTTCAATATTGAGTGTTGTTGCTGTCCTTATGGGAAACGGCTTGACGCCCCTATGCGCCAAGCCCGTTTCTCCGGGCTATGCTCCGGCTTTTGTGGATGGTGCAATTAATGAATGGGACACAAACACGAATTACAGCTCTGAGCTGTATAAATCGTCCAATGATCAAAAAGAGGTCTATGGCCGTTTGTATCTGCGTTTTGAACCGGGCGCAAATATCCTTTATGCCATGGTCAAAATAAAAGATGATATTTTGTTAGACACCGATAAAAATTTATGGATAAAAAAAGACAACCACAAAGTGGTGACTGAAAACGATGTTAACAGCGGACAAGAAGCACCGAATCTGATGTGGATCGAACAGGATGAGCAAGGCGCAAAAGGATTTGAGGCGGCTCTGTATGTTGAACCCGGAACTCTAAATCTGACCGTTCAATTTAACGTCATTGATGGCAAGAATTTCCAGCCGTGCGGAATACAAGACCTTGCCGTTTCGATTTCACCAGTCTATGATTATAGTGATGCACCGGCTCATCGCGGCTACCCGAATGCAAAAAACGCTGTTAACGCAAAACTCCTCCGTCTTGGCAATGTGGTCGATGATGAAGACGCACCTCACGATGATAACTTTGGCACCGGCGATGATTTTATCGATGCGTCCAATGACGACGACGGCGTTGAATTTCTCAAGGACGGCAAGCCGATCAAAAGTGCGTTGCTCTTTCAAAAAGGTGATGTCATTCAGTTGCGTTTTCATGTGTTGAATAAAAGCGGCAAAAACGTCAAGCTCGCAGGCTGGATTGATTTTAACGGCGACGGACAATTTTCCAACAATGAAAAAGTTGTCAGCAAGGTGTTCAACCACAATAATAATCATCAAGTGTGGACTTCGAATGAAATAACGATCCCGGACGATGTCAGCACATACACCGGTGATTATACATACTCTCGCTTTCGCCTGGACCAGACATCAGAGGTTCAAGCCACAGGCGCAGGAAGTTTCGGCGAAGTAGAGGATTATGGCCTGGTTGTGGATGAACCTTACCATCCGGTTGCCATCGAGTTGACGTCATTGTCAGCCGTGCCAATTGATGATGGTGTCACCATTACCTGGCGCGTTGAAAGTGAGACCAATCATCTCGGTTATAATGTTTACAAATGTGATAGACGAGACGGAACATATCGTAAAATTAATAGAGAGCTCGTATCGAGTGAGCTGACAGGAACGGCGCTGGAAAAAACCTACACGTTTCATGATTCGCAAGCCCAACCCGGTTCTTATTACAAAGTGGAAGATGTTAGCAAAGACGGGCATTCCAGCATGCACGGTCCTGTGATGGCCACGGTCAATACGAGAGTGGAGGAACGTCTGAGGGCGCCAGAGAGGTTTTCGCTGGAACAGAACTATCCCAATCCATTCAATCCGACGACCACGATTGCTTACACGATTCCGGAGGCGAATGCAGTGACGATTACGATCTACGATTCCAGAGGACGGATGGTTCATGAACTGGTTTCCGGTGTTCAGCCGGCAGGTCGCCACAATGTGACCTGGGATGGTACAAACAGAATCGGGGAACCAGTTCCCAGCGGAATATATTTGTATCGAATGAGGGCTGGAGAGGTGAGCCACACCGAACAAATGACGCTTCTCAGATAAAATGAAACGCCCGGTCATGTGCCGGGCGTTTTTGCCTCTCCCTTTTGATTAAAACTTTCATTTCACTTAAGACAACGACCAGCCTTTACGATAATCACGGTGCAAAAATTCGTTCAACTCGGGTTTGTTGGTTATCTCTATTTTTTCACTATTCCAATATAATTTTTCATCCGTTCTCAAACCGAGATTACCGAGCAGCACCACTTCACTCAATGGACCAGCCTTTGAAAAATTCATACCGGCAGGTTCGCCGCCTTTGCAGGCATTGACCCATTCCTGGCGGTGGCCAACAGAGCGCGGCAGGGTTTTTGGCGGCCGCTCAAAAGCCTGCATTGCGCTTTCCGGGATAATTCGCACCCCGCGGGCGCCATGCGAGCCGGTCAGGATTTTGCCCTTGCTGCCGATGTAGAGAACACCGCCAAACTGGTCGCCCATTTGCCGGCCTTGTTCTAATTCTTCCGGAGTTTCCGGCATTAAACCGCCATCGTACCAGGTGAGTCTAACGGGCGGCATATCATCCCGTGCAGGAAAATTGTAATACACGATGGATGCGCGCGGATAACTTTCCTTGTTGCGTTTTTTATTCCAGTTGAGTGCTTCTCCCACAAAAATCGAACACCTACCCTGTACGCTCGTTGGGTGGCCGAGCTTTAGCGCCCAGAAAATCGGATCAAATATGTGACAGCCCATGTCACCGAGTCCACCGGTACCAAAGTCCCACCAGCCACGCCATGTCATCGGCATGTAGGCAGGATGATATGGACGGTAAGGAGCCGGACCAAGCCACAAATCCCAGTCGATGTAATCCGGAACCGGCGGGGTTTCTGCCGGACGCTTGATGCCTTGCGGCCAGACCGGGTGCGGTGTCCACGCATGCACTTCACGGATGTCCCCGATAGCACCGTCCCAGATCCATTCGCACAATAATCTGGCTTCTTCCATGGCGTGCCCTTGCGTACCCATCTGCGTTGCCACGCCCTGCTTTTTCGCTTCTTCTGTAACAAGCCGGGCTTCTTTAACGGTGTAAGTGAGCGGCTTTTCGCAGTAAACATGTTTGCCGCGCTGGAGTGCTGCCATTGTCGCGACAGCGTGCACGTGATCCGGTGTCGCCACAACCACAGCATCGATGTCTTTTTCCTTGTCGAGCATAATACGAAAATCCTTGTAACGTTTGGCATTGGGAAACCGCTCGAAAGAGTCCTGTGCTCTCTGCCAGTCCACATCGCACAATGCTATTACATTCTCACTCTGAATGGCCTCGTCCTTTAAATCGCCTGCGCCCATGCCACCGACGCCAATGCCGGCAATGTTCAGCGTATCGCTGGGTGCTTTAGGACCTTTTCCCAGTACATATCGAGGGACAATCGTAAAAGCCGATGCCGCAGCAGATGTTTTTAAAAAAGATCGTCTGTTCACTTGCATGTTTTTCTCCTCTGTTCATTTGTCTTGCACAACTAAATCTAAAAATAAATTCATGTTTTCAAATAAAAATCTCCATAAATTTAATTTCCGGTTGCAATAAACACCGGTTTTTTGCATTTTAAAATTTGAAATGTCAATTAATAATAAGGAGAAAAGCATGACTCAAAAATACGTCGGATTTTTGATTTTGGTTTTGGCATTGTTAGCCTGCCAATCCGGTTCCAATAAGATCACAATGACCACCAGCAATGAGGGCGTTCGTTTTCAGGAAAACGATCAGGATGTGTTGTTTTATCAGAGCGCGCCGAAATCAATCGACGGCGAATATACAAGAGCCGATTATGTGCATCCGCTTTACAATCTTGAAGGTGAAATGCTCACCGAGGATTTCCCGGAAGATCATTACCATCACCGCGGTATTTTCTGGACCTGGCATCAGGTGCTGATTGGCGATCAGCATATCGGTGACCCGTGGCTGTGCCAGGACTTTGCCTGGAA
>CAZSMC010000055.1:14798-28668 GCA_964607755.1 uncultured Cytophagia bacterium
TCGATGCATTGTTCCAGGATTATAAAAATATGGATTTGTCTTTTTGATAATGCTGTGTGATTCTATGAAATTTTGTACGAAAACGGAGAGATTGTTCTGCTAAATAACGAGTTTTAGCTGATATCTTTTGGTATGATATGATTCGCATTTTTACAACGTTCAGGTTATGGATTTTCAATTTCGCCCTTGTTTTCTATTTTTCTGTGCCCGGTATTATTCAGTCACAAACCGATTTTTCTTCGAATCTCCCCATTGCCGTTATTGATACGCAGGGAAAAAAGATCAGGGACAATACACGAATCACCGCTCATCTGGGGATTGTCAATAATGGGCCCTTGATGGAAAATCGCTTTGGCGATCCCTATAATGATTATGACGGCTGGATTGCGATCGAAATTCGGGGCTCATCCGGGCAATGGAAAAACTGGCCTAAAATTCATTACGGTTTTGAGACCCAGGATGATCAGGGAAACAACAATAACGTCTCCCTTGCCGGTCTGCCAAAAGAAAACGACTGGATTTTGAATCCGCCGTACAGCGACAAGAGTCTAATGCGCAATGCTCTGGCTTATCGTCTTGCCCGCGCCACCGGCCGATACGCGCCCCGAACCCGGTTCTGCGAAGTGTTTGTCAACGGCGATTACCGCGGCGTGTATGTGTTGACCGAAAAAATCAAACGCGATAATAACCGCATAGATATAGCGACGCTCAAGCCGGAAGACATTGAAGGTGATCAACTCACCGGAGGTTACGTCATAAAAATAGACCGTTCTGCCGGCGAAGAAAACGAAGGCTGGATGTCACCGTATAAAATTTCTCCTGAAAGTGATCGAGTGGTTCCCTGGCTCTACCATGATCCGGGGCCGGATGAATTAAAACCTGTGCAAATGGAATACATAAAAAATTACGTGCTGTCGTTCGAAAAACTTATGAACCAGCGCGGATGGCAGTCCACTTTTGCGGATTATTTTGATGTTGAGGCATTTGTGGATTATTTTCTGGTGAACGAGCTGGCAAAAAACGTCGATGTGTATACATTCAGCACTTATTTTTACAAAGACCGCGACAGTCATGGCGGCAGGTTGACAATTGGTCCGGTGTGGGATTTTAATCTGGGATTTGGTAATGTGAATTACTTTGAGGGAGAAAAGACCACTGGCTGGTTGTTGGGCCGTAAAATTGCCGTTCACGACCGCATTCCATTCTGGCTGGAAAATCTCTTTCAAAGCAGCGACATTCAAAACAAAATCAGAACACGGTGGCATGAACTCAAACAAGCTGAATTGTCATTGCAAAACATTCATCAAATAATCGAGGAATGGGCTGAATTGCTGGATGAAGCGCAACAAAGAAACTTTCAACGCTGGCCAATATTAGGTGAATATATTTGGCCCAATTATTACATTGGTGACACTTTTACAGATGAAATTCAATATCTCAAGTCCTGGATTCGCGATCGCTGGCAGTGGATGGACGACCAATTGACAACGGATACTGGTATAGACAATCGAGACAAACAAGATAAAAACGATGTGAACCTTTATCCGAATCCCTCTAACAGCAGCACAACGTTTTCTTTGACAATGAAACAGCCGGCAGTGCTGAGGTTAACTCTTTATAATTTAACCGGACAATTAATTATGCACAAAATACTGGGAGAGGTACCGTCTGGAGCACAATCGTTCACGATTGATACTCAGGGCTTGACCAGCGGAACTTATTTTTACCAAATCAGCAGTTCGGAGTGGCAGTATACAGGTACAATGACCATCATTCAATAAAATTTTTTCCGATTTTTAACAATTCAGGAAAGGAGTTTCTCATGTCAGAAAAAGCTGTAAATCGACGTGAATTTTTGGCCGCGTCTGCGACAACTGCGGCAGCGTTTTCGATCGTTCCGCGGCACGTGCTTGGCGGTCCCACCTATGTATCGCCAAATGATCGAATCCATGCAGCCTGCATTGGAGTTGGATCGCAGGGCACCAGAGTCATGATGGATTTTTTGCGCTATGATGAAATGCAAATCGTCTCGGTCTGCGATGTAAATCGCGGCAGCGATGTATACATCGAATGGGGGAAAAATGAACTTCGGGACAAAGTAAGAAACCTGATTGATGATCCAACCTGGGGCAGTTATGCTGATGGCGCAATTTGTGGCCGATTGCCGGCTCAGGAGGTTGTCAATAAATATTACGCCAAAAAATCCGGCAAGACCGATTATAACGTCTGCAGCGAATTCACCGATTATCGCGAGTTGCTGGAACAGGAGGATATCGATGCGTTGATTGTTGGCACCACGGATCATCATCACGCACTTGTGTCGATCGCTGCCATGAAAAAGGGCAAACACGTCTTTTGTCAGAAACCCATGACCCGTACAGTCCACGAAGCACGCGAGATGGCAAAAGTTGCCCGTGAAACCGGCGTGGCAACACAGGTTGCTACGGGTAACTCCGCATCGGAAGATATCCGGGTGCTTACGGAGATGGTTATGGATGGCGCTATCGGAAATGTGCGTGAGGTGCACAACTGGTCTGCCAGGCCTTTCTGGCCCCAGGGCTTTGCCAAACTCTCTGGCAGCTATGACATTCCCGATTATCTGGATTGGGACCTGTGGATCGGTCCATCTCCCATGCATCCGTATCACCCCGCCTATCAACCGTTTGTCTGGCGCGCCTTTTTTGATTTTGGCGCCGGCGCTATCGGGGATATGGGCTGCTATAGTTTTGACACCATGTTCCGGGTTTTGGATTTGCAGTATCCCACAACCGCCGAAGTCACTGGCAGCATCGAGTATAAAACCCAAGGCAGTACCGCTTTTCCGGTGGAGAATAATTTTACTTATCCGCGTGCATCACGCATGCATTTTGAATTTCCAGCCCGAAACGGCAACAAGCCGGTTGATATTTACTGGTACGATGGCGGCATCAAGCCGAACCGTCCCGAAGAGCTGGACAAAGATCAGGACATGCCCAGAGAAGGCATGCTGCTTGTTGGCGATCAGGGCAAGATTATAGCCGGATTCAACGGCAGCAATCCGCGGCTTGTTCCGAAATCGAAAATGGACGCTTACGACATGCCGCCGAAAACATTGCCTCGATCTATCGGTCATTACGAAGAATGGATTCAGGCGTGTAAAGGCGAGGGTACGCCGGCTGCCAATTTCGAGTTTGCCGGACTGGTAACGGAAACCATTCTTTTAGGCAACGTGGCCTATCGTGCCGGAGAGAAACTCCGGTGGGACGGTCCCAATTTCAAAGCAACCAATGCCGATGTCAGCAAGTTGGTTGCCCCGCCATATCGTGAGGGATGGAGCTTATAAATTGAAAACGGATGCTCCCGTTTTTTTCAGCGGGAGCATTTTACACATTAAATGTCAAAGGGATCTATGCCAAAACAAACCTCTGCTTTTTTCGAACTCGTTCAGAATCGCCAAAGCGTGCGCCGGTTTACTGAAGCAACTGTGGAACGCGAAAAACTCATACAATGTGTCAAAGCCGCTCATCTAGCACCGTCAGCGGAAAACAGTCAGCCCTGGCGATACATCATTGTTGACGACAACGAACTAAAACAAACTTTGGCAAGGAAGGCATTTTCCGGCGTGTTCCGTGCCACTCGCTGGGCGCGAAACGCGCCTGTGCTTGTCGTGCTCTGCGCCAAACTAGATCTGGTTGCCAACCGGATTGGCAAGCAATTTTCCGGTATTCCCTATTATCTCCTTGATATGGGCATCAGCGGCGAGCATTTTGTTTTGCAAGCCCAGGAATTAGGTCTGGGCACCTGCTGGATCGGCTGGTTCAGCTCACGCGGCGCAAAACGGGCACTCAATCTTCCCCGCTCATGGCGCCCTGTATCCATGCTGGCTGTCGGTTATTCCGCGCATCAACGTATTCGTCAAAAGAAGCGCAGGGAGATTGAGGAGGTTTATGGGTTTAATAGGGTGCCGGTGTGAATAATTTTTGTTGCATTTCAATATAGCTTTTCATATTATTTCCAGATTGGACAAGTTTGTGATAAAAATATAGTTATGTAAAAGTTTATGCCATTTTATGAAAACTAATTTGTTTTTACAAAATTAGCAAATTTTATTATAAAGGAAATCTAATATTGATAGTAAAATTCTCTCGACATGCAAAACGAAGAGCTAAGCTTTATAATATATCAGAATCGGAAATCGAGGAAATGTTAATAGATTTGAAACTAAAAAATGGTGTACATGAGTTAACAAAAGATTTCAAAGGATTTGAATATCCGATTAAAATGGTTGTTTCAGTCGAAGATGATTCTATGACTGTAGTTACAAATTATCCTTTAAAGAAAGGAAGGAAAAAATGAAAGTTTATTATGATGAAGAAATAGATGCTTTGTATCTCCAATTCGGAGAAGAAAAACCCGATGGTGCAATTGAAATCGACGAAGGCATTAATATAGATACTACAATTAACGGTAGGCTCACCGGAGTCGAAATACTCAAAGCATCAAAAAAAATCGATATCGATACTATTATGTCCTATTCCCTCGAATTGGATCAAGGTTTACTCAAGAAAAAAATTGCTTGAACAAATGCTTGGTTTTGATTCATGTTGTTCACATTAGGATTTCTAAAGTCTTTAGAGCGAGGTAACAAAAATCTTGAATATTAATAAATTGAACACCGTTGGAATTAATACTTCTTTTAACAGATAACTTAAAATCTGTTCACATCAAACAAAATCCGTTTCATCCGCGTTCCCATTTCTTTATTGTTACCACTCGCAAGATTCTAAAAAGGAATCACCAATGATTCTACCTCCCCTGATCAAAGGCACCCTGCTCAAACGGTACAAAAGATTTCTCAGTGATGTGCGACTGGACACCGGCACAGTGGTCACAGCGTTCACGCCAAACACCGGCAGCATGATGGGCTGCAGCGATCCGGAAAGTCCGGTGCGGCTGTCTTTTCACGATAATCCCAATCGCACATATCCTCACACACTCGAGCTTGTGTATGCCAATAACACCTGGGTTGGCGTTAATACGAATTATCCCAATCTACTTGTGCGCGAAGCTATCGAACAGGATGTGATCCCGGAATTGCGCGGTTATGACACCATCCGCCCCGAAGTCCGGTATGGCGTAAACAGCCGCATCGATTTGCTGTTGAGTCGGACCGAGGAGAAATGTTACGTTGAAGTGAAAAACGTCACGCTTGTGCGCAACGGAGTGGCTGCTTTTCCGGATGCGGTCACGGCACGCGGTGCCAGGCACCTGCGGGAGCTTGTGGCAGAAGTCGAAAAAGGCAATCGGGGTGTTATGTTTTATCTCGTTCAACGCGGAGACGGGACTGTTTTTCGTCCGGCTGAAGATATTGATCCGTTTTATGTCAGGACCCTGTGTCACGCTTTAGGCAAGGGCGTTGAAATGCTGGCGTATCAGGCACGTGTCAATGAAAAGGAAATAGCCGTACGGAGAAAACTGCCGATCGAGATTGATTTCAACGCTTAGAATTTCTACATTGTTCTAAACCTGTCAAAAATAATTCATCTCAAAAGAGGGAGTTTGAAAATGAAGACGTTGGTATATGTTGTTGCTATCATTTTATCAACCACTCTTGTTTCTGCTAAAACCACAGTTCAACAATACGATGTTTATGAACTTTCCTTCACTGGACCGGCATTTCAGACTGCAAACACGCCGACTCGTGATATTGAGCTAGTCACTGTCTGGCAGCATGTCAGTGGCCAGCGTTTTAAAATCTGGGGATTTTACGATGGCGACGGCTGGAGCGAAACCGATGTCATCGAGGCGATGCTGGGTGCCTTTTTGGGCGGCGGCTATGCAACGACCGGTTACAAACATCCCAAAACAAAACAGGGCCATTATTTTGCCGGCGATTTCAGTGCGGACGAGCATACCGCTGCTGTCAATTTAAAATTGTTTCGGGACGTCATCGATGCCAATATTTCATTCTGGAATATGGAACCGGTTTTTGTATCGAGCACAGGTGCCACGCACACATCGCGATTCAGCCACATTGCCGGAACGTTTCGGGCCATGCAGTGGCCGGGACACGAATACGTGCTGGGCACGAACCAGCAAAAAGAAAACATCCGCGTCAATCTCCCGCAAGGTTCATGGACAATAACCCGGTACGATCTGATAAACCAAACGACAAAGGTGCTTGCCTCCCACGCCATCGATGATTTTACGTTTAATGCCCCGGACTCGCGGGCGGTGTTGTTTCATGTAAAAAGAAATAGTAGCAAAGATGCGCAGATCGAGTTTTGAAAAAGATTATCAAACGATTGGCGAGTTGTTCTATGGCGCTGACCGGTCAAGGTATAAATTGAAAAATCTAAATCTCGTGGAGCAATTTATTTTATCAAACAAATATATAAAATGGGAGAAAGCCCACGAATTTCAAAATTGATGGCCTCGATGTCAGCCGGCACACATAAACACCACCTGAAAATGGGATTGTTACCAACAAAAAATGACAACGAACAAAATAACAATAAACTCTGAAACGATAAATATTCTCGTTCCGCCAGTCTTCTGGCGGAACGCCGTTAGAACGCTCCGCGTCCGTATGGCTTTAGATGGGTAAAAAAGCCGCCCTGGAAGCCTGGCGTGAACGCCCGGGCTGAGAGATGAAAACATCCTGAAGGATGCTATGGTAAAGCTTTTGAGTTGCTGGGAGATTGTATCTCATCTCGTCCCTGGCCTCGGACTGAGGGCGCCCAAGGCCCCTAAACCATGTTAGGATTATTCCGGTGATGCGTTGCAGCTCTCACAAGCTTGAAGATACTTGGTAAAAGAAAAAAGCTCCCGGGTAAAAAGCTACTCGGAAGCTATTCATATTTTTGCCACATGACGAGAAGAATCGCTTCTGTTTTCCACCAGAAACAGATAAAACAAGTACCGAGCCTGATTTCCTGTCGCAACACTCCTATCACTTTCCCTCTTCAAACTTGCAATCTTGTCCCCAGCCTCGGGCTGGGACGTTCTATGCCCTCGAAATACAGCAGGATTCACCTAATGATGCTTTGCATCTCTCACACGTTTAACGATACTTGGTGCGAGATGTAATTGAACGATAATATTAAAGCAGTAAAAATAATTGGAAACAAAAACTATTATTTCCTATATTATTATTTGATTTTTATTAAGCAAATTTCTTAAAATATGAATAAACTATTTTTGGGTAATCAATTCATTTAGTAATTGATTAGATTTATAGATATAAAATAATAACAATGGAGAGTTGGCTTGATGGAAGCTTTAAAGAAAAAATATATTGTTGATGAAAATAACAACAAGGTAGCTGTTCAGTTAGACATCGATACTTTTCACAAAATAGAAGAGGTAATGGAAAATTATGCACTTTATAGCTTGATGAAAGAAAATGAAAACGACGAACTGTTTGATCATGATTCGGCAAAAGATTATTACGACAAATTGGAAAAGTCAAGTTGAAAATTGTTTATAGAAAACGATTCTTGAAGGAATTAGCAAAAATACCCGAAAAGTATCGAAAGCAAATAGAGGAATTTGTTTTTAATGACGCGACTAGAATAAATTCTATTGCAAAAGCAAAGAAAATAGAAAAAATGAAGAGTTATCCTGCATACTATAAAATTAGATTCGGCGATTATAGAGTTGGTTTAAAATATAAAGATGAAACGATTGTATTTGAAAGAGTTTTACATCGAAAAGATATTTACAGATATTTTCCATAGATACTGGATTACTCCTGCGTCTCGTCCCCAGCCTCGGGCTGGGGATGCCTAATTTCATTGAAAACCGGTAGGAAATCGTCGGTGATACTCTGCATCACTCGTATGTTTGCTGATACCTGGTACGAGATGAGCCCTCTAAACACGCAAAAGCGCGCGAAAAGGAAAGTAAAATATTATCGTTGTGCCAGTCTTCTGGCGGAATACCGATCGGATGCATTGCATCTTTTTGGTGGATGATACAGCGCGTCATGTAAGCGTTTCGCGGAGTCAAGCTGCGGGCTAAAGCCCCTGAAAAAGTAAGCGATCTGAACCACGCGCTAAAGCGCGTGGCAATGAAGCGCGCCGGGCAATGAATGGTTTGCTCGTTCCGCCAGTCATCTGTCGAAACGCACTTTAGGTGCTCTACGTCTATTTAGCCTGGGGCACAGAACGTCAGTCTGTTTTTCCCGCAGAGATTGAGTAAAATAAATTAGCCAATTCTTATTTAGTTAAGAAACAAAAGCCATTTATACACGATAAAGAATAATCTTGCCAACACTGCGGGAAACCCGTATATTTATTCATAGAAATGGTCTTTATAGAAACGCCTGAATTTGTCACTAAATTTGATAAAATAGCTTCTGATGTGGAATGCAAGAGCTACAGAAGGAATTATACAATAATCCTTTCAAGGGAGATATTATCGAGGGTACTGGTGGTGCACGTAAGATTAGGATGAAGATTGCCGGGAAAGGCAAGCGTGGCGGTGCTCGTGTGATCTATTATTATGTTGATTTACAGGGTGAAATATGGTTTTTGGACATTTAGATGAAATCAACTCGAACTGATATTTTAAATTACCAGAAAAAGAAATTATATCATTTCATATAGGAGATAATTCATGGCTCATTCGAATAAATACAGAGTGACAACCATCTCGGATAATGGTTCCAGAGATGTAAAATATTTGAACAAAGAAGAATTACAAAAACTGCGTGCTAAAAGATTACAAAAAATTAGAAAAAAAGAATTAGGACTTTCTCAAAAGTCACTAGCAGAAGTGGTCGGTGTGAATCTTCGGACCCCTGCAGGACTGGGAGATTGGTCGTTCTCCGATGCCCAGACCTGTTGAAATTTTGATGGAGCTCATGCGGGAAATGCCAGAGGTTAGAGATAAGCTACTGGAAGAAACTCAGCGGTAGCGATAGGGTGTGTCGAGTCTATTTTTAGAACGAGAAGCGGTTGTCTATCAAAGCTCTGCGGCAGCGGATGGGATGTTTTAGCCGTAACCTCGACCCATCCAACTTTTCACCCTCGTTCCGCCAGAGGACAAGCGGAACGCCGTGTGCATAATCTGCGTTTCATTAACCTGTATAGCATATCGTCAAACCTGTGCTCCCAGGAGGCCCAGGTAACGAAAGACAACGAATTCATTAAATATTCTGAAAACGATTACTTGTGTCAAACCACCATCACAAATCCATTGGCAACATAAAGACCGCTTTTTTTCTCAACCTGTTTTTTACAGTTATTGAAATCATCGGCGGGCTGCTCACTAATAGCCTGGCGATCATTTCTGATGCTCTGCACGATTTGGGTGATTCTCTTTCTTTGGGACTGTCTTGGCGGCTGCAAAAACTTTCGCACAAAGGCAGTGACGAGCACTTCTCGTATGGGTATCATAGATTTTCGCTACTGGGCGCTATTGTCAATTCCGCCGTGTTGCTCATCGGTGCGGCTATTGTTCTTGGTCATGCCATTCCCATGCTGTTCAATCCTGATACTGTCCATGCGCCGGGGATGATTTTTATGGCTATACTCGGTACCACTGTCAACGGACTGGCGGCGCTACGTTTGCGCGGCGGTCATTCCCTAAACGAAAAAGTAGTGCTTGTCCATTTTCTGGAAGATACCGCAGGATGGCTTGGGATTTTAATTATTGCCATTATTATGATGTTCACCCAGGCGCCATGGCTGGACCCACTATTATCCATCATTATTTCTCTGTGGGTTGTTTCTCAGGTTATTTTACGTCTTCGGCAGGCTTTTCGAATTGTGCTGCAGGGCGTTCCGGAAAACGTGGACATCAAGAGAATCCGTTCCCGGCTTTGCCAGATGACTGAAATCCGAGATAGCCATGACATACACGTTTGGACTCTGGATGGCAATTATAATATTTTATCTATCCATGTTGTGGTAAATGAAAATCTGTATTTAGAGCAACTGTCAGGATTGAAATTAAAAATAGCAGCAATTCTCAAGGAAAAAAACATTCATCACTCTACAATAGAGTTCGATCTGCTTGGTGTTGATTGCAAATTGGCTGAATTTTAAATTTGATGGCCTCGATGTCAGCCGGCACACATAAACTCTACCTAAAAATAGGATTGTTACTAACAATAAATGACAACAAACAAAATAACATTAAACTCTGAAACGATAAAATAAAAATCATTAATCCTTTCACTCATAGAGTCAATCCAAAGCTTGATCTTTTTAAATAATAGCCTTACTTTAAGAAAAATTCTATAACTCAGGCATAGAAACAGGTTTAATTCATTGATATTTTAATATTACTTGGCATGACACTATTTAACCAAAGGGTGCTGTATGAAAAACGATAAAATGAAAAATATGCGTCTGCTTTTTACGTTTCTCAACCTCGTTATCGGTTGGCATTTTTTATACGAGGGCGTGGTCAAGATTCTTAATCCATCGTGGACGTCGGCATCTTATCTGGTCAATGCCCGGGGGCCGTTAGCCGGAGTGTTCCAAACCATTGCAGAATCGCCTGTATGGCTGCCGGTAGTGGATATTCTCAACATAGCAGGTCTCACGCTCATTGGCATCTGCATCATGACCGGTCTATTAACCCGCTTTGCTGCTATAGCAGGTGCTGTCATGCTTGGCTTTTATTATCTGGCTTATCCGCCATTTACAGCTACCGCTGTTGGCTATGCCTCCGAAGGTCATTATCTCCTCGTTAATAAAAATCTTATCGAGCTTGTGGTATTGCTTATGATCGCTTTTATTCCCACATCATGGTATTATGGTATTGGCAAATTGCTGCCCGTGTTCTCTTGGTCACGTTTTAAGAGACCGCATGTTCCTAAAGAAATGAATCACACGCAACCTGCACCATCTTTTGAACGCCGTGCAGTGATCAAGAACCTGATTTCCTTGCCAGTGTTAGGCGGATTTGCCTTTGCGGTTGCCAAGAATCACGGCTGGAAAAGTTTTGAAGAAACAAACCTTGAAGAATCTGCCAGCAATCTGGACAGCACAACTTCGCCCACCATTAAAATCGATGACCCTGTTGATTTGACACAGTTGAAAAAGCCCATCCCTAAAGGTAAACTTGGTGATCTGAAAATCGGCCGACTCATTTGCGGCGGTAATTTGATCAGCGGATTTGCCCACAGCCGGGACTTGATTTATGTGTCCGAGTTTCTCAAGCGCTATTTTACTGAGAAAAAAGTCATGGACACTTTTTGGCTATGTGAAGAGTGCGGCATCAACACCACGGCTGTCAGCGCCAGGCAAGAACCGGTAAAGATTCTCAACACATATTGGAAAAATGGCGGCAAAATGAAATGGATCGCGCCGACTTATCCGGAAGAAAAAAACTATAAAGAAAACATCGATTTTGCCATTGACAACGGCGCCAACGCAGCTATGATCATGGGCAACATCGGCGATGCCTGGGCGCGTGAAGGCAAATGGGATCTAATCGCGACAACACTAGAATATATAAAAAGCAAGGGTGTGCCTGCCGGACTTACCGGCCACGAGTTGGCTACCATCAAAGGCGCAGAAGAGCATAATGTGGGCGCCGATTTTTACATGAAAACCTTGCACAGCCGGAATTACTGGTCCTGGAAACCGGAACAGAAAAAAGACAAGATGATTATTGATAACTATTCAATTGATAATTATTGGGCGCGCACACCGGATGAAACGATCGCGTTTATGCAGGGCGTGGACAAACCGTGGATCGGTTTTAAAAGCCTGGCAGCCGGCGCTTTACATCCCAAAGAAGGATTCAGGTATGCTTTTGAAAACGGCGCCGATTTCATCTGCGTTGGTATGTTTGATTACCAGATCGTTGAAGACGCCAATATCCTGACCGATATTCTCGACAGCGCTTCTTTTCACCGCGCCCGGCGCTGGATGGCTTGACTGCCTGTCCTGCTTTCAAATATTCTCTGTGTCCTCCGAGAATTCTTTGGACGCTGGCTTAGCCATTCATTCTAAATAACGCAATATTCCAAGACACAACCAGTTGGCAACAGCCTGCCGGTTGTTAGCAATGACGAACCGGTCCTGGTCACGCTGGTTTTGAATATTGCCAAGTTCAATATAAACAGTTGCCGGTTTTGTGTTTTCAAGCATGTACAAATCACGTGTTGTAACCATGCTCCGGTAGCCGCGTCCGGGTTGGTGCTGGTCGTATTTTTGTTGCACCGTCTTGTACATTGAAAGCGCTAATCCTCTTCCTTCACGATTTTGTCTTTGGTAATAATAATAAATATCCACACGTTTGGGTCCGGGACGCGAATCGAGGTGCAAAATGATAGCATACTGTTTTTTCGCCCGATAGCGGTTCTTTTCGTAAAGTTCGTTAATAATCGATGCGCGTTTTGCTAATCGCTGTTTGGTATTGGAAGAAATGCGCGCGCCGCCCCAGTAATATTCATCTGCACTTCCTGGCAGGATCGCATCGTCCCGTATGCCGTCATTGGCATCACGGACAATGACGTACACCAGGCCACCGTGTTCGATCAACCGCCGCGCCAGCCGCAGGGTGATGTCATAAGAATATTCATCTTCGTATAACTGGTAGCGTCCCCGAAGTCCGATGGCGCCCGGGTCCGGGCCGCCGTGTCCTGCAACCAGATAAAAAATGGTTCCCTCTAATGTATTATCTTTCTGGACGACCTTTTGAAACTGTTTCCCAAAAATAGAAAAGATTTGTGACCGTCCAACTGTGTCGCTGGTTTCATCGCTTTCCGGTGTGCCATTTTCAAGAGAGCCGAGCAGATGATCGCGCCAATAAAACGGCACCCATAATTGCAAATCATCAAAATAGTGAAAAGCGCGAAGACCTTTATCAAGCATATCTTCGTTGTAAAGCTGTAATTGTTTGGCATGTTGATAATTCGAAATACCAAGTGTGGAACGGATACTGTTACCGTCGTATTCATAAACCCGGATAGGCAAGTTATAATAGATACCACGCCGCAAATCGCCACCATTGACGAATCCGTTCGGATTCAACTCCTTAAATTTAGAAATATATTGTTCCGTTCGCGGAAGGTTATAACGATGAAGGAGTGAAAAAATGCCGTCCCCAGCTCTCGGCAGCACCCGCACGTAAGAGACAGCATAAGCAGTTGAAACAACAAGCAATCCAACCGCAAAAATGATCAAGCGTGCAGCCTGCACATCAGATTCAGATAAACGATTCTTGTAAAGGACTCTCAATATTTGACGAAACTCGTTTGTAGGCGTGGATTAATTATGCTGATAAAAAACTTAATAACGCTCATCTTTGACTTTTGAATAATCCAAATTCTTTTGGGGAATACCTTCTGGTTTGTGCTCCGGATAACCCACGGCAATAATGGACTCGACGCGCAGGTGCTCCGGGACGCCTAAAAGCTCTTTGACATAAGAGTCGGCTGTTGTGTTCTCGTCGTGGTTGCGCCGGCGGATTTGTATCCAGCAGCTTCCAAGATCCAGGGATTGGGCTGTGAGCTGCACTAAAATCGATGCAATAGAGCAATCCTCGATCCACACATCAGATGCCGTTTCATCGCCGAGAACCATGATACCGAGTGGAGCATCTTTTAGAAAAGCCGAACCATGTGCTTTGGCCCTGGCAAGCTTTTCCAACATTTCATGACTTTGAATGAAAATGAATTCCCAGGGATTCAAGCTTCTGGAAGACGGAGAGCGCAACACAGCCTCTTTCAGAATATTAATTTTATCATCTTTTATGCTCTGGTCTTTATAAACGCGCACGCTGCGGCGGTCACGTAACAAGTTTATCATGGTTTTCCCTCAAATACTGGTTTATCCGGTCTGGCAAAACTAAAGCACTGATTGTTAAAATATATAAAATTTACAGAGACTTTAAAACGGTTTTCTTGAGAAAATAATTTCCGGGATGT
>CAZSMC010000056.1:0-28645 GCA_964607755.1 uncultured Cytophagia bacterium
TGAAATAGTGAAATAGACTTTGAGGAAAATACATGCAAAAACAGGATGCTTATAAAAAAACAGGATGCTTATAACTGGGCTAATAAGCGGATTCGAGCACAGGTTCAACGGAACGACGATGTTGTTGCGATTTTGGCTAATACCAGCGCTATTTTAAAAGAATATTTTGATTACTATTTTTGGGTAGGATTTTACTTTTTCAAAGGCGACTATCTGTTGCTGGGGCCATTCCAGGGTCCGCCGGCGTGCGTGAAACTGACTCTTGAAAAAGGCGTCTGCGCTGCTGCTGCCACAACTCGGAAAACCGTGCTTGTCCCGGACGTGGAACAATTCCCCGGCCACGTGGCTTGTGATTCCCGGTCAAAATCAGAAATTGTCGTGCCGGTTTTTGATATTGCCGGATATCTCCAGGCCGTGCTCGATGTAGACAGCGCTGAGCTCAATGCTTTTGATCAGGATGATGTACAGGGATTAGAGAAAACGGCAGAGATGCTAAAATGCATGTGGATCAGATAGTATTATATGTATATAGAGAAATTCAATTCAAGCCATACTGAATTGAGTCACTGATTCGAGAGTTTATATCCGTTGTGTCCTTCATTTCGTATCTCATCATTCTATGATGTCTCATTCTGAAGATCAATGATCTTTTCAAGTCGTTCGAGATGCTTCAAAAAGGCCTTTTTGCCCTTTTTTGTAATCGTGTAAATAGTCTGTGGTTTTTTATTTACGATTTTTTATGTATCGATAGAATATTTATTAAGACAATGGTGTTAACCGATAAGTGGATAAAACGCATTGAAAAAATAATACAGATGGAGGTTGAATATGAAAAAGAATATCGGAAAAACAGATAAAATTATTCGAGTTATCATTGGCGTTGTCATCATTGCTCTGGGTATTGTCTATCAAAGCTGGTGGGGATTGATAGGCTTCGTTCCGCTCATAACTGCTCTGATAAGCTGGTGTCCGCTTTATGTTCCGTTCAAAATGTCAACGAGAAAAACTAAAGAATAATTCTCTTGCCCGGGATCAAAATCCCGGGCAAAAACATCTTATGCTCGCCACTCCCGTTCCCGTTTTATTTCACTGTTTAACACTTGCAGAGCAATATTGGCATCTTCTACCATCTGGAAATCGTACATTCCCGCACAGATAAAATCAGCACCGCTTTCCCAGGCATAGCGGAACGCATCAGATGGATGAATCGATCCGGCAGCCATCACTTTAAAGGCGATCCAGGGCTGAGGCAGCGTTTTCATGTATTCGATTGTCTTTTCCGGATGAAAGCAATACTTGTTATCATGCCATTGCTCGTGTTTCGCTGACCAGTAATTGTGATGATGCATCGTTTTCATCCAGAAATCCGGTTCGAATCCTGCTTCCACGCATTTCTGGATCGTCTCGATGTGATGAGCGCCAATACCTAGCGTGACATTGTTATCCTGAACGAGCTGCATGGCTTTGGCCAGAGCATCGACCTTGTCGTGCTGCATATAATAATCCGCTGTTTCACCCTGAATGTAACAGGCTGTTGCGCCGTAATCAATGGCCCGCTTGATGCGGTCAAGATATTCGTTGAACGGCGTTGGGTGGGCGCCGTTTTCGTCATAATCCAGACCGGCACAATCGGAAATAAATTGAATCTTGCCAATGCCGCGTTTCCAGTATTCGTCGATCAGTGTACACAAAATCGGATTTGTCAGCAAGGTGTTAATGCCGCATTTTTCCGCCATTAACAATGTGGCAAATATTTTGTCTTTGTTGTGATACGCCTTGACCAGTTGCGACACGTAAATCAAATCCCGCGAGTGGGCATAACCGGACAATAAATTTCCACCGAGTATGAGTCGGCTAAAGTCCTGTCCGTTGATTTTCGCTTTTGGAATTTGTCCCTTTAAATCGCGCAACGTAGCCGGATTGAAGAGCTTGGTGGTAGCGCTGGTCATGGCATCGACCAGATTCTGCTCCTCGTAACTTTGCCACTGTTGTTTTTTCGCCCAGGCATAACCGAATGCCCCGGCTATCGGCACGGTGATGAGACCTTTGATCAACGCCCGGCGTCCCAAACTTGGCGTTTCTTGCGCTTCGGATGGTGCTGTCTTTTTTGCCCCGGACACTGCCTTGCCAGTGCGTCGATTTTTCCACAGCGCTTCAAAGCCAATAATGTGTCCTGTGGAAAAGATGGCGCAAATTCCCAGTGCAAAAAATTCAATTAGTGTTTTATTCACTACCAGATAATGGCCTTCCTGTGGCACGCCGAAATCCAGACCAACGAACGGCGGATTGGCAACGTAATACAGCGCCAACAACACCATCCCCCCGATCGAAGCCAGCCGGGTGAACACGCCGAGTAAAAGAGCAGCGCCTATGAGTATCAATCCCCAAATATTGAGAACATCGACAATCGCCAAAACTGATGGCGTTTCAGCCATCCAGTGAAACAGCGGTGCAAAGATCCATGTGGAAACCTCGAGATAGCTGGCCGCTGACCATTCCGGCATAAACAGCTTGACCAGGCCTTCGTACAAAAAATGCCAGCCAATGGCAAAACGAAGCACCACAAGTAAAATGAGTTGCGGCGTTGAGAATTTCTTATCCATAAATCCTCCGGGATGTATAACATTTGTAAATTATTGAATAGTGTGGAGGTGAACTGAATATTAGGATTTTATTCAACGAATGTCAAGTTTTTCTTGTGTTAACAGGCTCTAACTATGGACAGGTTTTTGAAGCAATCTTTTTTATCGAATAACTCCTGGCCGCTTTGAATTCGCGTTTTCGACCGCGCAATCGATACCGTTTTCAATGCCTTTTTCAAGGTCATCTGTCTTTGCCCAGACAGAAGCAAATCCGGCCGTGAACGCATCGCCACAGCCGATGGTGTTTATCGGCGTTATCGAAGGAGGTGACTTTGTACAAATCGAGTCTTTGTCCAAATATAAAATCTGATCGGGTCCGCGGGTTAAAATAGTGATGATGCCTTGCTTTGCCAGGTCGAGCATTTTTTTGTGAATTTTATCAGAGGAAATGTCATTCGGGTCCGATTCCGGGAAAAACGTGTTCACAAATTCTTTGAAATTCGGTTTGATGATATCCGGTTTGAAGGGTAAAGAGTGAATCAGATCCCGGCCGCGATAATCGAGAATAATCCGGCGATTTTTAGATCTGGCTTTTTCAACCATGAACGGAAAAAGGTCGTCAGAAAAGCCCGATGCTTTACTGCCGGAAATGATCAGCACCTCGGTTTTATCTATTAACTGGTTAAACCGCCTGCGAATACGTTTTTCTGTGTCCTCTTTGACAGGCCTGGCCTCTTCGATAATTTCTGTTGCTGTGTTTCGGGATTTATTCAGCAGTGTTGTGCACATGCGAATTTCAGAATGGGATTCCTCCCAGGCAACGCGTAGATCATCCTCCTCGGCTAGATGCAAAAAGTAATCCCGAAAATGCCCGCCCGCCTGCGTGAGATGTACGACCGGTTCCCCGAGTTGCTGTAAAACACGCGTGACGTTTATGCCCTTGCCCGAGGCGTCAATGCGATAATCGGAACTTCGATTGACTTCATTTTCTGTCAAATCCGGCAATACCAGAGTTCGTTGAATAACAGGATTGAGACAAATTGTGAAAAATAGTGTGTGTGAAACATTCATAACGAAATATAAAAAGCGCACATTATAAAATCAAACGGTTGTTCGAATAAAAGACGTTCAGTTTTTCGAAATAATTTAATCGATAATTCAGTTAGATATTATTCAAAACGGGATAAACACCTTGACTATAAAAGGAGTAACTATGAAAAGAAGAGAATTTATAAAATATACAGCAGCGACAGCAAGTGCGGCAATGGCGTTACCGCTTGCAAGAAACGCCGTCGCCGCGCCGAAAAAGAAATATGCACATGATATTGTCACACTTGGCAATTCCGGAGTCAACGTCTCGCGATTGGCCATGGGTACCGGCACGCATGGTGTCAACAAGGCGTCGGCACAGACAAGGGGCCTCGGCATTAAAGGTGTTGCCGATCTTCTGCATGAAGCCTACGAGCAGGGCATCAACTTTTGGGATTCGGCGGATCAGTACGGCACCCATCCTCATCTCAAGGAAGCGTTGAAATACGTACCGCGCGAAAAAGTGGTTATTTTGACAAAGACGCATGCCACAACTGAAAAAGAGATGAAAGCCGATCTGGACCGTTTCCGAAAAGAAATTGGCACAGACTACATCGACATTATGCTGCTGCATTTGATGCGCGATCCCGACTGGCCGGGCATAAAAGAGGGAGCGATGAATGTTCTATCCAAAGCGCGCGAAGACGGCATTATCCGCGCCCACGGTGTGTCATGTCATACACTCGGCGCATTGAAAACCGCTGCCGAAACGGATTGGGTGCAAATCGATCTGGCACGCATCAATCCGGCTGGCGTGGTTATGGATGCTGGCGTGGAAACGGTCGAAGGCGTTTTGACAAAGATGAAAAAATCCGGCAAAGGCATTATCGGTATGAAAGTTTTTGGTGCCGGCAGATTGCGTGACCGGGTCGATGAAAGTCTGCGCTATGTGCTGAACTTTAACCCGGTGGATGCGTTTACCATCGGTCAGGAAAATAAAGAGGAGATGCGGGATTTGATAAAACGCATTCCTGCGAACAGTGTCTAATCTCACATCTGCAAGATCAACCAGACAAAAGGCGTTCTGCATGGATTAACATGTGGAACGCCTTTTTTTGTTTGACGTTCTAATAAATTGAAATGACACGCATAGATAACATTTTTTGATTTTACATGGTTTCGAAAAATCACTTGTAAAAGTATTCAAATTTGTATAACGTGATAAATGAAAACTCGAACGATGCTGGAAGAGGCCACTGATTGACACGGATTTTCAATAATATTCTGTCTTTAAAAATGCAATATTAACGGCAACCAGAACTGTGTTGATCAGTGCAAATCCGTGGCCTCAAAAAAAGTGATTTAGAAACCAAATCGAACGGAGAACGCGACGATGAAAAATATTTTTATGATAGTCCTGATTTTTAACATTTTTCTGACAGCCTGCAGCGAAAATAACAGCACCGAACCTGCAAAAAATAACGATAAATCCATGCCTCAGGCGCTGCATACAGATGGTCGATGGTTAAAAAATGAGGACAATGAAATTGTAATTCTGCGGGGTGTAAATATTCCCAGTCTGGAATGGACTGCCAGCGGCGATCACATGATCGAATCCACACTGTGGACCATTGAAGAGTGGAACTGCAATGTGCTCCGAATTCCGCTGGCACAGGACCGATGGTACGGTTATGCACCGGAGCAATCCGATGATGGTAGAGCTTATCGAGAACTTGTGGATTTGGTCATTCAAACCGCGTCCGAGAGAAAAACATACATCTGGCTCGATCTGCACTGGAACAATGCCAATGTGTGGGGCTCGTACATTGGTCAGCACAAAATGCCGGACACAAATTCTGTGGATTTTTGGCAGGATGTCGCCAAACTCTACGCCAATCATCCGGCGGTGATGTTTGGGCTGTACAACGAACCGCACAATATATCCTGGGATATCTGGCGCAACGGCGGTACGGTTCAGGAAAATTATGACCGCAGTGGTACAAGTATCGAATTAACTTATGAGGCGGCAGGTCATCAGGAACTCGTGGATGCGATCCGCGAGCAGGGCGCTGACAATATCATCATTGCCGGGGGACTGGATTGGGGTTTTGATTTACAAGGTATTGCCGATGGTTACGCTCTGGACGGTGAAAACATTGTTTACGACACTCATCCTTATCCCTGGAAGCCGGAACCGTGGGACACATATTTCGGCGATGTCGGTCAAGTCTATCCCATAATCGTGGGTGAGTGGGGAGGCACTAAAGAAGAGGGCCATCAGCCGTACGGTGTCCGCCTGGCTGACTATATGCGCCGCAACCACTTTAGCTGGACCGCCTGGTGTTTTCACCCATCAGCCGGACCCCAGCTCATCAAAAACTGGGATTACGAACCGACCTGGTTCGGGCAGTTGGTGATGCAGGAACTGGCAGAGCCGGTGAGTGTGGAAGAGTGAAAAACTGTTTGAGTCAGGGAGATTCACCAAAATACCTTCCTCGCAATCCCATCCCGGCAACTCGAAGATACAGCAAAACAATCGGCACATAAAGCACCACAAGCAGTGCATATTCGGCAAAATGCTGACTCCAGGCACCGCTAGCAAGTGTACCTGGAGTGTAAATCAATGCTTCCATCATGGATATCGTCAGTGCGGTGACACCCAGCCAAAACCACCACCGCTTTCCGGAAAAATATCCGTAAACAAAAAGAAGTGACAGCAGCACGTTCACGGCATCAACTGTTCCCACTGTGATCAGAAAATGGCGAGCCTGTTCGCTCCAGCCACCTGCGGGCGGCCAGGCAAGCAGTGTGAGTTCGCCTGTCTTTTGTAAGAGTACAAATGACCAGACAAGCGCGATAAGGTGCACCGTTTGAATCAGTCCGTAATAAATGATGAGCATAACGTCAAAACGGTTTTTTCGGTTCATCTCACAAAATCTCTTTTTGTTCATATCTCAATTGATTTTCGTAACACCCGTTCAGAATTGCGGAAATGATATTATGAAACGATAACGCGACAGTCAAATCGATTGCAGGTAAGCAGGGCTGATATTAAACAATTCGCGGTCTGTACAGTCAATTTTCCAGTTCGATGATCAAGCGGATCTAGCCAGTGACTGCTAAAAAGTGCATCTGTCGGATGAGCTAAAACTTTCATCCTTCTCGTCCAGTTCATGAACATGCCACTCACTATCCCCCCATAATCCAATGACAGTTAACTCTGCAAAATAGCTGCGGATGTATCGGATGGCACCTTTAATGTGCGCGATCTGCTCCGTCTTCGGTGCCGGATTCCCCGCGCAATCATGATGACCGACAATCGCGATGCCCACAGAATAATGCTTTTCAACCGAAATGCGCAATCGTTCGAGAATACTCTGAATCCGGGCCGGATCGTTCTGTTCCGCAAGAATACGGTTAGGCCCGGCTTTAGTTATCGAGTCGACGTATTCAGCATCGAATCTCTCTTGCAGATAACGGATCACCGGCAACTGTACCCGGCCGTCTATGCAGTTTATGGTTGTGCAAAAGGTCATGTTTTAAACTGGTTCCTATTACGGTCAATATGTTTTATGTCTGTTTCTGAATAGTATCATCAATATGGTGAGATGAAAAACAGTCGTTAATTCCTTTTTGTTTCAGGGGGCAAGTTTACTCACGTTCTTTTTAACCTTTATCCGCAGCAGAAGCCCAAATTTGAAGATACTCTTCGGCCGTACAAATAGATATTGTGCTCTGTTTGTAATGTTTTTTATTTCGTGTGATTAAAAATTTGATCTCGTGGATTTTCGCCGTATGATATTGAATCGCGTCCTCCAAATCATTGAACGATGAATCTAAAGCCAATTCTATAACTTTTTCATCTATCGATAAAATAGAGATAAAGGATTTTAAAGTTCGAAGACTGTGTAATGCATATTCTTTCGATGTTGCTTTTCTGAGAATATAATGGATATTTGTAAATACAATTGGTGAAGTGAATCCGGAGACCTTACCTTTGTCGAGCAATGTAAATAATTTAGCGGCAGGAGTATAAAAATGCTCTCGCTTTGCCAGAACATCGAGAATAATGTCAGAGTCTATGAACACTCGATGCATTATTTGTATTTCTCCATAATATATGCTCCATATTCGTCTCTTAGATTAAATTGTGGTTCAAGTTTGATGATACCGGATAATTCCTTCACATGCGGTGAAATCTCGATATCATCCAGCTTTTGTTTTTCCGACAAAAACAGAAAATAGTTTTGAACCAATGACGACAAACTTTTATTTTTACCATGAGCATATTCTTTCGCCCGGTCGATAATTTCCTTGTTGAGATTTAACGTGAGTTTAACATTCATTTTTATCTCCTGAATGATTACGTGTCAATTATATTAATTTATTACGTAATTATCAAGAAAAATGTTCCCGTAGTTTAAATTACCTCATAGAGGTGAGGAAATAATTCGGCTTAATCAGCCCTTTTGTTCAATGCAAATCGCTTTTGCAGATAAGGAATCACCGGCAACTGTACCCGGCCGTCCATGCAGTTTATGATTGTGGAGAAGGGCATGTGATGTAGCATTCTTATTATAACCGTTTGAAGTTTATTCTCGATTAGATATTTCCAGTGGAACTTTTATTAAGCTGGTTTAAATTTCAATCAAGTTCTTTGCTCTTGAAATCCTACTTTTGACCGTCAATTGGCCATGTTAATTCAATATTTTCTGCCAATTCACCTTTTGTTTCAATTATAGCATCGAACCATTGGTCACCAATGACAGGGTAGCAAATAACATCATAACCATTATATTTTTCATTACTATTTTGAAAAACTGAAATATCAATCTCGTTCGGACGGTTAGAATTCGTAATTGAACTAAATATGACTCATAGATTTTTTTACTTGTCAAGTGTCCGGTCGAGAAAGCATCATTATATGCCTGTGGTAATCAATCCATTCGACGATGTCTTTTATCTCATTAAAATCATCTTTTTTGTCTCGACAAAGTCGTGATTTTTTACTTTGATTGTATAGAAATATATTCCACTGGTCAAATGAGTTGCATTGAACGTTATGCAGTGCACGCCAGGGAGGAACTCTTTTCCTGCAAGATCGGTTATTTCTTCACCGAGAATATTATAAACTTTTAAAGAAACAAACGACCTACTAGGAACACTAAACTTAATGGTTGTTGCTGGATTAAACGGATTTGGATAATTCTGCTGCAAAACGAAATTCACTGGAGCACATTCTGGAGTTTCCATCACTCCTGTCACATCTCTGAACCTGCCAACGGCAAACGGACCGAGATTCGTAATGCCTGCTCTCGAAACAGTATACGGTTGTGTGGTGAATTGCATCGTGTAATCACCTGTTCCAGCTTCCGTGGTGTCCGTCATATTAAATATTTTTGCATTGCGCGCTCGATCGGCTCTAAAATCGGTATTCTCCAGCGCAATTACCCAGCCAAACTGAAGTGAATAATCTCCTCCACCGACGGTATTTTCGCTAATATTCCATCTTACCCTCACTCTTCCTCCATATGGAGCCGCATGATAATCTTTAACCGCACCCACGCTAATTGTATCAATAGTTCCAGAGTTCGTTATCCAAACAGGTGCATAACCTGTAGTTCCAACAGGGAAAAGTACCTGTGATGCGCCAACGGAGGTCAGTTTCAAAGCTCCACCATCAGACGTTACAACGTACGCACGCGAATATGCATTGGATGTCGAATTTGTTGTTAATGTATTTGTCCCAAGTTCCAATTTACCGGCAAGATTAAGATGTCCGATTGTTCGTGAAGCATGGAGTGTTACTCTTCTTTTATTCGCTATGATCAGGTTCTTTGGTCCTCCGGATGAAGGAAATTCTATATCAGTGGTGGTCTGAAAGGATGAACCTGAATATTTGAGCGAAGCATTTGTACCATAAGAAAGAGCGCTACCATCTAAAGATAAATCACCGATTTTCATCTCCAGAGTTCCGTTCACTACCACAGAGTTTGAAAGCGTGACGCCCACATCGTTATCAATAATCAAATTATGAACGGTATCAGGCATGAGACTTCCGGTGACTTGTGCTGCCGAACCAATAAAGCCATAGCTTGCGGCTTTGTCGAGCGTCTTTGTTCCTGTGTTGGCAATCGAAGCATCGATGCCATTTTCGTGTGCAGTTAGGAGTGTACCCCCTGCTTTTAAATTAAAGTTTCCACTCCCCTGTAAAATGTTTGTTCCCATATCCAGAGTTGCACCACTATCTACTTCGACAGGGAATCCACCACTGCCAAATGTCACTCCGGAGAATGAGAGTGTCTGTGAGCCCCCATCTTTTGTAAAAACAAACTTTGCACCGCCAGGATTCGAATTTAGAGTGGTGGCATTTGTCAACGAGACATTACCGTGAATATTCCATAACGTGGTGCCACTGCCTCCCTGAGAACCTCGACTGACCGAGAAATTACCTCCAGTTATATCTATGTTACCCTTGTGGTTGATTGTAATCGTTGTATTAGCATTGCTGGTGCCATTTGATGTAAACTGTCCGCCGGATTGAATGACGTCACCGTTTATATTTACGACAGCCTCTGTGCCGGCTGCAGGTGCACACATTTGCCATCTATTTGAACCTGTACTTTGAACTGTGATATTACCGCCGATCGCGTTTCCGTTCCATTTCATGCTCAGATTTCCCGATTGATCAGGACAATTCCACAGCACGTTGTAAAAGTCCTGATTTCCGTTAGAAGGGGCGGACGTCTTTACATTATCAATGATACATGTGGAATTGGGTCTCCAGATTGCCTTGGGAATTGAACCACCATCTTGCTTATGTTCATATTGACCGCTGCCAAAAAAATTTATGGTTGCCAGAGTATCGCTGGTGATAGAACCGTAATTATTTACAGTACCCTCGACCATTAAATCTGTTTCAATGCCGTTTTTCACCATAAACGTAATTCCATCATTAATCACAAGAGTTCCACCAGAGGCAACCACTAACTGATCAGCCGAGTCAGCCGCTGTAACTGAAACTGTATGTCCATCAAGAATTGTGATTGCTCCATCTGATAAAGTGGGGGTATTCGGTGCCGGATGGACCCAATCCGTGCCATCGAACTGTGCCCAGGTATTGACATCATTCCAGTTCCCTGATTGAAAAGAGCGGATTTCGCCAGTTAGGCGATAATAATCGGTTCCACTATCAAAAGCCTCAACGTCAAAATAATATTCAACACCATGGTTTAAACTATGAATGGCAACACTATCCACATCATATACCATGTAATTATTGTACAATTTATCCGGGGCAATCCCATAACGTATAATATAACCATCCGCGTTTTCAACTGGTGACCATCGAATGATTGCATCACGACCATCGGCAGGATCCCGCTGAACGGTAAAATCATAGACTGGCGTGAAAACAGCCTTCTCTGAATTTCCGAAAATTCTCAGATCACGAACGGCAAAATATCCTCCACCCGGAGTAAAGACATTCGAAAGTTTTATATAGCGGGCTGTTACCGGTTGGGCTAATTCAACATAATCATGTGGAACATCATCTGTATTTTGACTTTTATCAACGAGCATATTCCAACTCATTCCGTCCGTAGATTTTTCAATGGTATATTGCTCGTACAATACATTGTCGCGATCGCGCACAATATCGGGATTGGTATTATGTTCTGCAAAATTGACCTGAATGGCTTCAACGCTACATTCTTTTCCCAAATCAATCATCATCCATTCATCGGAACCGCCGGTTTGGGCGCACCAGTAAGTGCGAACATCTTCATCAACGGCATTTCCAATTCCATGATCCTCCAGCGAAGATGATGCCAGGGCATATTTCTTATGAGACAACAGCATCATACCCGTAAAATTATCATCGATGGGATTATCCTTCACACCCGGGAAATATTGGGGATAATCACCAAAAGCGGTATTACAATGAATGTGACCATCTTTATCAAATGCAACCGGGCAAAGACCGAGTCGGCGCTCAAACATGTGTTTAACGGAAATAGTCATTGTGCCAATGTGCCAGTAATGCCCGTCTTTATCCTTGAATGTACTGCCATGGCCAGCGCCTGAAATAAATCCAGTGGGCTTGAAGGAAAACGGACTATAGGTCGCATATTCAAAAGGTCCCATTGGTGAGTCAGCGACATAGATGCCATCTGCATAGGTTTTAAATTCGGTACCTGGGGCCGCATAATGCAGATAGTATTTGTTATTCTCTTTTATCATCCAGGCGCCTTCGAGCCAGGGTTGCTCATCTAAGAGATTATCATTACCGCGTCTTTCCCAGCCATGTATTGAAGCTTGTGCGAAAATAACATCAACACTAGATCCTATTTCCTGAAAGGTCATGGGATCGAGTTCGACGACACGAATTGGAGCATTGTTTGAGAGACCATAATACATATAAAGCCGTCCATCGTCATCCAGGAAAAAAGCCGGATCACCATAGCTATTTATCCTTGGACCTCTTTGCCAGATGCCTGATTTTGGATCACCAGTTTTATAAATTTGACCGTTATTAGATGGAATGTAAAATAATGAATCTCTCATTGCCATAACCCCTGGTGCATAACTTTCAACGTCTATTCCTGTTGGGACAATAAGAGTCCAGTTGCGAAGGTCTGGTGAAGTCCAGTAACCGCCAGAACGTGAGGCAAACAGATAATAATCGTCCTTGAATAACACAATGACAGCGTCGGCTGCTTCACGGGCATCGATGGCATCAACCATAAACCTATAGTTTAGATTAAGCGGATTACAGAACGTTTGTGGATTCTCTGCAGGTTGCGCCAGGATAAATGAACTGAGCAGCATGCAGAGAACTAAGAGTTGACTTTGGATTATTGGTCTCATCAAAAACTCCTCCAAAGATATGAATTCTTGTTATTTTATAAATAACATCTTTTTTGTGCTGCTAAATTTTTCTGTTTCCAGTTTGTAGATATAAAGTCCGCTGTCTAATTTATGACCAGAATTATCCAATCCATTCCAAATCACCTTGAACATCCCTGCCTGATGCAAACCCTCCGACAGGGTTGCCACTTTTTGTCCAACCATGTTGTAGACGGAGAGTGTTGCCATCGTCGCGTTTGGCAGCGAGTATTCTATGGTTGTGGATGGATTGAAGGGATTGGGATAATTTTGAGCAAGATTAAAATCCTGTGGTTGCGTTCCCACCTGATGTTCAACGCCGGAAACCGGAGAATTCTGAGCGAGATAAATCACCTCGTCTTCGTTTAATGCTCTGTTGTACATCCGCACATCGTGAATTTCACCGCGCAACACAGGATCTGCCGCATAACCACCTCTCCCTATATACGCATAATTTTGGCTGATATTCCATAGCCTATTATCGTCGTTAAGCAGTTCAGCGTTTCCTATCCACTCGCCATCGACATAAAAGTGGAGTTCCCAATCATCTATTGTGACAGCCATGTGATGGAGGATGCCGTCATTCGTCTCGGGCCCGTTCACTCCATTTTCAGCTTCCCAGGGATTATTCTCGACACCACAGGAAATAGCAGCCCGGCTCACATCATCGCCTCTGCACGGTGAAATGAAGAAACCATTTGAACCAAAACCACTTTCATTAGAGTCACCAAAATAAACCACCATGTGATAACCGTCGTTGGTCGTATCCGGAGTGAACCATGTTGCGACTGTAATACTAAAATAGTCCATCACCATAATGAGATCACCCGGAAGCTCTACCCATTGGTCCAGAGAATCTATATGCAGAGCTCCATCTGCAATGATAGCATCACCAACTACCGTACCATGCGCCTCTCCAACCTGATCATTTGCAGTGCCATCCTCAAACGACCACCAATGCGTTAAATTCTCTGTTCCTGGATCGACCTGCGCCGTCACGTTGTTCACCCAGGTTAGAATCACTAACATTAAAATTGCAACCATCGATTTTCTGTACATGATTTTTCTCCTATTTTTGTTCGTGTTATTTTTCAAGAAAAAAAGAATGAATTAGTAGGTTTGTTGGTTGACCTCCTATTGTTTAATCCTATGTTTTTACCGATTTAAGTTTCGATTAAAATGCTATGTACCTCCTTTTTTTAGTTCACAATCCAATTAAAAGTTATGCTCTCCTGTGGTTATATGATACTATCTTAATAATAACATCTTTTGGGTCATGACATGATCATCTGCAACCAATCTGTAAAAATATGTACCGCTTGTGACTTTAGAACCATTGGAATTTTTAGCATACCAGGTTACATTGTAAGCACCTGCAGTTAAATTTTTATTTACCAATGTTGCGACTTCTCTGCCAAGAATGTCGTAAATTTTGAGACTTACATTCGCAGACTTTGGAATACTGAAATCAATATTCGTTGTGGGATTAAACGGATTGGGATAATTCTGTTCTAATTGGAAATCAATCGGTAAAACATTGATTGACTCCTCCACACTGGTTAGATTATCCTGAATATAATGAGCCATCCATTCTAAAGCAGGTCTCCAGGTACCGTCGGTACGCACCAGATAACAAGTAGACTGCCACATTTGGCCTTCAATATATCCCCAGAGTGTGATTCCTTTTACGCCCGGATGTTCCCACAATACCGGAAATATCTTTTGGTACAACTGCAATTGCTGGTCATCATTCGGCGTACCTTCATTTCTAAGATTACCTAAATCCATTTCTGATATATAAATCGGTAAACCGGTAGCAGCAAGTCTATCTAAATTACTCTTTAAAGTATTTGTATTTGCAAACTCAAATTCAAAACGGTGTCCTTGCACACCAATACCGTCGATGAGCCCTCTATCCTTCAATAAATTAATAATTTTAAGGTAAAAAGTCGTGGCTGAATTGTCATTGATAATTCCATAATCATTAAGCAACAATTCAGTGTTGGGCAGGTATTTCCGTGCCAATTTGAAAGAATTTATGACCCAATCCCAGCCTGTTTCGCCATTGCCTCCCAGCGCGCGTTTATAGTTTGCTCTGTTATTGCCACCGTCCGGCTGATTGTGCCCTGTTAACGGTTCATTGACAACATCAACCATGTCAATGTCCGGATATCTTTCTCCGACCATTCTGATCCAGGTTTCTATGTATTTAATCTGCTGAGCGGAGTCAAGATCGGAAATCCAGGAAGGCTGTTGGTTCCCCCAGATTAACGTATGATCTTTAAAGATCAAGTTGTGTTCTTGTGCATAATTATACAAAGCATCCAGACCGCTCCAGTTCCATCGAGATGTATCGGTCGTCGTGGCTACGGAACCCCATTTCCCTTCATTTCCGGGTGTCAGTTGATTCCAATAATTGGCAAAATTATTATCACTGAAACCCTTTACGTTGCCCAAAAATTTAGCCGATCCTTCCGCTAATGGCGGACCTTGATAAAATTTGCTTGAATCCGGTTCGGGTTTTGTTGTTGAACCGGGCAATCCATTATCAAGAGCTTCTACTGTAAAGTATAAATTAGACTTTCCGAATGCGAACTTGTCAATATCCAATCCGTCTTCTCGGCTGGCGATTTGAAACGTTTTTGAAAGATTATCAATACTAACGTAAAAAGAGTGTGCCGGCGAGGCGCCTTGATAAAGATTTTTGGTAACGTTTACCCATTTCCAGATCTGCGAACCGACTGTCCCCTGGTCGTCCACAACCTCGGCAGGACCAGAAAATCCAGCGCTTGCAAGGCCGTTTATAAACACCCAATCCGTACCTGCCGTATAGTCTTTCTCACCGAATCCTCTCCCGTAGAAAAAACTGTCATCATCCCACGCGCCAGGACCAACGCGCAAACGAGTAAATAAATTGTAATATCCTGAATCTTGAAACGTTACCTCGTAGGTTATCAAACTGTTTTCATCACCTGGATTCGTAGTGCCGATATAGTTTGTTGTTGTTGTAACATACGTAATATCGCCGTCTTGATTAATCTGAAAATTGCTGCCGACTACACCAGCTTCAGCTTCGACAATTACAGGGGTATCGCCGGCATTATCATCCATTATGGGCAGATTATCGATATCTTTTTGATTTGATATCGGCGGCGGACTTTCTTCAAACTTCTGTGCCCGACCATCACCATCGGCAGCCTCAACAATAACTGGACTCGAACTTTCAAAGCCATCGTTTGTACCAATCCGGGCAAGCGCACTACCCATTACCAGACTCAGAATGAAAAGAGTATAAGAAACAAGAACTTTGGGAAATCGATTGTAATAATTATTCATTTTGAACTCCAAATAACTTTACCTAATTTTTATAATTGGTTCGCTTCTAATCATTATCGATCATCTCCGATAGTGCAAATATTCCCTCTCAGTTCAGAGAGCGAGAATTCATAGACTCTTGCTATTTATTTGTTTATATCAATCTGATCGTTTATATGAAAATAATCAAAATCAACATACCCACCTGGAGTTTTGGTAGCATAGTTGAACAAACCAAAACGATATCCCATAAAATGTGGCAGCGTGTATTCCATTTTTAGTTGTGTGCCGATTGGTTTCCACGATGCCCCATCGAGGCTGTAGAAAAAATATGCAATGTCGGCACGGTCCCTGAAATCGCACTCTGCTTTCAAGTAAACTGTTTTTTGAGAGAGCGGCACACTTTCGATTTCAACAGGATTTCCCGTTTCGGCGCTCACCATCACAATCGACCTGGAGCCATTGTTATATTTGACGCCAACCAGGCCGTATTTTTTCTGTAAAAGAGCAAGACCGGCGAAATCGCCTTCCTTCATATTTGAGACATCGATCGATGTTGAGCCGGTACAGACAGGCCCAATGGTACGCTGAGTCAGGGTATTTTTTGCCATTACGAACGATGTATCAATTCGTCCGGTTGTCAGACGCAGATAGCCTTTTCGCTGGGATACCGACCAGAGTGCATTGTCGGGATTGTGGTTCCATTGCCAGACCAATGGCAGTGGCGGATTTTTTTTACGACGTTTGAACTCATCGGAAGCGACAATGCCCGGGATCAAGCCTTTGCTGGTGGGAAGGTCCAGCGTATCGGGCACCTTACCGTCAACACCCAGAACAGGCCAGCCATCCTCCCACTTGACCGGAACAAGATATGGGATGCGACCAACAGCGCCATGATCCTGGAACAAATAGACAAACCATCTTCCATCCGGCGTATCGATAAGACCTCCCTGGGCGACACCTTTATCCTGCAAGGCAAGCTTTCCTTCATAAGGACCGGTAATTTGATCAGCACGATGGATAACCACGGTGCGCATGCCGCCTCGGGGCCAGGTGATGTTAAACAGATAATATGTACCATTCACCTTAAAAAGTTGAGATCCTTCGGCACCCAGCATGATATTATCACCTGCGGGTGCGCTAGCGTTTTCAATGAGCACTCGTTCCGTTCCTTCTTTTATACCCGACAGATCTCCTTTGAGCTCAACCATCCGGAGTTTTCCGACACTCCAAATCATATAAACGCGACCGTTGTCATCAAAAAATAGGGTGTGATCGTGATAGGAAGGTTCGAATGTAATGACCTTCCACGGCCCGTTCTCAATATCTCTCGTTGAATAGATATAGGTCTTGTCGGTTGTCCCGGAAAATGTACTGACAACATACATGCCGTTATGGTAGCGGATGCAGCTTGCCCATGAACCGCGACCGTAAGCACTTTTACCATTCGTCAAATTCAGGGCATCCACGTCGTCCAGAATATCATAAGCATAATTCACCAGTTCCCAGTTGACGAGATCATGGGACTTCATGATCGGCACCCCGGGGCTCATGTGCATGGTGGTGCTGCTCATGTAATAGGTATCTCCAACACGAATCATTGACATGTCGGGGACATCGGCAAAAATGATGGGATTGTGGGCAGAATTTGCCTCTGCCACAGTCATATTGCAGAATAAAGCGACTATCAGCAGATATAAAATTGAAATTTTTCTGAGCATCATTATTTTTCCTATTATGATTAAAAAATACAGAGCATCAACGCTGCCTTTGCAATTTTCATAAATGTTCCTCATTTGAAAAGTAAACTGGCAAACTGTTTTAATGATCTTCTCCAGGTCAGCCATTCATGTGATGTGCCGGGAGATTCGTAATAGACATGCTGAATTCCCGCCTTTTCTAACTCTTTATGAAAATTGTTAACACCCTGGTACATTCTTTCCGGTTCGGCTGTACCAATGCTGATATAGACCAGTTTTACTTTCTTGTTGAACGCGTCGGCATCGGCCCATACGCCATCGTACATCGTGGTGATATCGCTTCCTGGCCGTAAAAAACCAGCGCCGCTAAACCCACCGATGTAGGCGAATTTATCGAGATGGGTCATGGTGGTTTGAAATGTCTGGAATCCGCCCATGGAAAGTCCGGCCATCGCCCTGTGATCACGGTCGGCAATGGTTCTAAAGTCTTTATCAATCACAGGAATAATCTCATTGATAAGCACATCAGAAAAAGCATTGGATGAAAACATTCTGCGGGGCTCAGCTTCTGTTTTGGGGGCATCGGGATTGATGGCATATCCCCTGTCCATAACGATGATCATGGGTTCAGCTTCGCCACTGGCGATCAGATTATCCATGATAAAGTCAACCTTGCCCTGATTGTACCAGCCAGTTTCATCTTCTCCGGCGCCGTGTTGAAGATACAGGACCGGATACCTTTCATTTGTCTTTTCGTCATAACCCGGAGGGGTATAAACAAATGCCCGTCGCCATGACTTTGTAATGTCGGAATAATAATTTTTTATCCGGACCTGACCATGCGGTACATGTTGAGGCAGATAGTAATCAACATTCTTTTCAGGAATTTCGATACCGCTGGCACAGCGTCCATAGCCGAAAAACGTTTGGCTGGCGGGGTCGGCCACCGACACGTCGTCGATAATTAAAAAGTAGTAATGAAAGCCGCCAACAATTGGATCGGTGGTGACTTCCCACACGCCTTCTGCATTTTTTACCATGTCATATTTTTCCCCCAATTCAATCTGCACCTTTTGGGCATCGGGCGCTTTTATTTGAAAAATCACCCGGTTGCCCGGCAAAATCCGTGGATATTGTGCCCCGGAGACATTGGTTGAAGCGGGTACGCCGGCAGGTTCATTGTCTTTCTCTGTGCTGGTGCTGTATTCGTAAAACACCGATGGATCGACCGGTTTGAACAGGAATTGCGAAAACATATACAGGCCGTTCTTCCACACGTTAAAATCGTGACCACCCGGCTCGATGTAGTAGATGTGGGGGACATTATTGGCTTGCAAATAATCGTGGATTCGCCGGCTAATGGTGATCAAGTTATCACTTGCACCGCATGACATCCACAACAATTTCAATTTCTTTTTTGTCTCATCAGGATTTGGTACCAGCGCCTCCGGTGCTCTGGTATTGGGCGCCGAAGAAAATCCGCCTATCCAGGCAAATGTATCCAGATCACCCAATCCGAAATTCAAAGATTGTCCGCCGCCCATCGACAAGCCAGCGATGGCGCGGTGCTCACGGTCTTTCCTGACCGGATATTTTTTCTCGATAAAGGGGATCAGGTCGTTGAGTAAATCCTTCTCGAACGTCGCAAAAGCCTGCACTTTATCGTCGTCAAAAATGTTCCCAACCGCGCGGTCGTCTTTCATAGCCCTGCCATTGGGCATGACGACAATCATGGGTTCAATTTTATGTTCGGCATAAAGGTTATCCAGGATCACATGAGGCTGGCCACCATTCAACCATTCCTTTTCGTCACCGCCAATGCCGTGAAGAAGATAGAGCACGGGATATTTATTATCTTTTAAAAATCCCGGCGGCGTATAAATAATAGCTTTACGTGTCGTTCCAACTGTTTTTGACTCGTACTTTACAGTATCGATTTTCCCGTGTGCTATCTCGGTACGTAAAGAGTCAAAGCCCTGCGGGGCATGTTTGAGAATTTCTTGTGAATAAGCAAGGATGCTAAACACAAACAAAACGGAAATGAAAAGAGTTCGTCGTTTCATAATTTTCCCTCATGTTTTATTTGTTCACATATTTTTTGAATGTGCTTCCTGGCTCGCACAACAATGTGATTCGGTTCTGCTACTTGGCTTTATGATCTTTTACGCCAACTTGTATCTGCGTAAATGAATGAGCAGGAAACGAATATGAGAGCTTGTTCCCTTTGATTTCAATCGCCTGGGTAACGGGAATATACTCGTCCTGCCTGTCAAATGTAAATGGTTCATCAAGCGATTCGTTATTAACGACATGTGCCTCGGCTTTGCCGCTTAATTGTCCGGAAGTATTGATGATTCCCGCCGCGATCGCCTTTTCTTTATGGCGGTTTACCACATTGATGAAAATGTTATCTGTTTCTTTATTGTAGACAGTTGTCACATCGAGGAAGGGGATACCTTTACATTTTTCGGTATTAAAAGTATCACATTCAACGTAGGTATCAATCGAATTGCCGCGACAGTTGTTTGAGAATAATTTAAACGTATAAAACAGCGGGGTTTTAAAGCTTCCTTTTTCTCGGTCAGTATTTAACAGGGATGTCATCATGGTAAAGTTGGTCATTTTAACAATATCGGCATGACGCAAAAAAGAATTCAAACATTGCGCGATCGGTAGAACGGATAAAAGATTTCTTCCGAAAACACCCCACTCATCAAATGAAATATAGATGGGGTTCCGAAAATCTTTCATTGCTCTCACAGCTTCAATTTCAGCCGCCGTGACTCTAATCTTTTCTTCAAAATCCATGGCGCTCTGTCCCATAAAAGTATAATAATCATCCGATCGTTCCCAGTAGCGGTGAATGGAAATATAATCGATCATATCGCCAAGTCCGGTCAGCACTTTCCGGTTCCATTCCACCCACTGACCGGTGCTCTCGTAGTACGACGATCCAGAAGCGACCAATTTTATCGTGTTGTCGACAGCTCTCATTGCCTTGGCCGCTTCTCTGGCGATCTTGACATAATCGTCGGCGTTCTTATGCCCCAGTTCCCATGGCGCGCCGTCAACTTCATTGCCGAGATCCCATATTTTTACATTGTACGGTTTTTCATGCCCATACCTGGCGCGTAAATCGGAATAGTATGTGCCCTTCTTATAATTGCAGTATTCAACCCAGTAGCATGCATCCTGTATCGTAGCAAGACCCAGATTGACACAGATAATATTTTCACTCCCAATGGCTTTGTTTAATGCAATCCATTCATCCGTACCGACATGATTGTTATCGATGCCGCCCCATGCCAGGTTGATACGGGCAGGGCGTTGGTCCTTGGGTCCGATGCCGTCCTGCCAGTTATAACCCATCACAAAATTTCCACCCGGCCAGCGCATGTTGGTGATTTTCAATTCTTTCATCGCGTCAATATAATCTCTCCTGAATCCGTTCTCGTCTGCCAGCGGAGAAGATGGATCGTATAAATTTCCATAAAGCGTATTAAAGCTGGCTGTGTCGGGTAATCCCATTCGCCTGCCGCTAAAATGGATAGGTTCCATAAATACGCCGTAGATTTTTGGACCAATCTCTCCGATTGTTCTGTCAACATCAATTTTGATTGTTGCGGTTTGAGCAAATACCGAAAAAGAAAGAGCAAGCAGTAAAGTAATGAATAGTTTCTTCATGATAGGCTCCGATATTGTTAGTGAAAGTCTTCGAACTTTTGTGCCACTATTTTTTGTAATTTTAAATCATCGCGGTTCAATTTAAAAGTGTCCGGTAATGAAGCAAAGTCATTCGCTTATTTAAAAACAAAAACTTATTATTCAAAACTTATCCAATCTATTTCAATATTCTTATTATCTCCCAGTCGTACAATCAGGTTATGTATACCAGGTTGTAATTCTGATATAGACGAATTAACAACACGCCATTCATCACCTTTAGGAATTTTGATCTGAGCGATTACGGGACCATTTAATTTATTTAATCTTATTTGAAGAGTGCCTCCAGTTTTTGATGAGGCTCTTACATTAATAGATTTGAATTTATTGCTGCCAAAATCCACACTGTTATATTGAATCCAGGCATTTATGCTATCGAGGATTGTCTTCCAGCCGGCAAACGTATTGAGTGTATCCAGGAAAGCTATTGATGCACCTCTATCGCTTTTTTGACTGTATCTGTCAATTTGGATGTTTTTAGTCGCCTCTGTCAAACCTACACCACGTAAAGTGGGGATGACTTTTTTGATGGTCCCATCATCGTTGAAGAACAAACTGTCAATTCTGATGGATCTATTTTTGTCAAAGTGCGGCGACAGATCATTATGATGATAGAACAGGTACCATTGATCTTTGAACTCAATGATGGAGTGGTGGTTGGTCCAACAGCCTGTGGGAGATTCATCCATTATAACTCCCGTAACCTTAAAAGGTCCCATTGGATTATCCCCGATCGCATATTCGAGTCGTTCAGTTTTATTCTCGACATGCGGATAGGTCATGTAATAAATATTGTTTCGTTCGAATAAAAAAGGCCCTTCTTTCAAACCTTTTTGGGGCAGCTCCTCAATTACCTGCGGTTCGGATGCCAATTCCAGCATGTCCTCTGATAGCCTGGCCACAAATATATCACCCATGGACCAATACAAATACGCCTGCCCATCCTTGTCGATAAAAACATTGGGATCGATGCCGTGAACGTTTTGAATAGGTTCAGGCTGCGGAGTAAATGGGCCTTCTGGATTGTCCGCAACAGCAACCCCAATTGTAAAACCCCGTCTGGGATCGGCATCTTTCTGGCGTGAAGGAAAATAGAAATAGTACGTACCATTTCTTTCAATACAATCGGGTGCCCACATGCTGTACGAGGTTGAATCAACCCAATCGACGTTATTCTGACTCACGATAACACCATGATCGGTCCAGTCGACAAGGTTCGGAGATGAAAAGACGTGATAATCTTCCATACAAAACCAACCCGGACGGCCCTTGCCTTCTTCAGCCAGAATATCGTGAGAAGGATAGACGTATACCCTGCCATTAAAAACCCGGGCTGATGGATCAGCCGTAAACTGATCTTGAATAAAAGGATTTTGGGCGAACAAATTGTTAGTGATGGCTACCATTAGAGTAACAAAAATGATTGTAATAATACCAGAGTTCTGCATAATATAGACCCTTTTAAAATGATTTAATTATTTTAAGATAATAACAATTTTATTGAAAGGAAAAAAGCCACTTTTAACTTTTCTTTAACCAAATTGCGCAAACAATGATTATCCTCAATCCAGGATGGAAAAAAGCTAGCGAAGCTTCGCCTTAAACCGACTGGAAAATGAAAGTAGACAGGATGAACAGGATTTTCAGGATTTTATTTTAGAATGATGTTGTATCATGTTTATCAAGTTGTTTATCTTGTTAATCAAGGATGTTGAATAATGGAGGTTCTTCCGGGAAATGGATACTTTAACAGCCGAGGTAAAAATACAGTTTTCTGTTCTATGTGTACTCCCGAGAAACGCTGGATTCAACTTTTCTAATGTGGTAAAAAACTTACTATTTTTCAGGATTTTATACGAAATAAAAAAAATGGCATCATTTCTCAATTAGAAAATACCAAGAATGAAACTTTATGAATTTCAGTATTGGTCAGTTAAAAGATGGTTTGAAGAGATTTATAAATAATTATAATGAGCATGAATGATAGATATGAGCCGAATCCCTGCTCGGCGAGCTCGGTGTTCTCTGCGGTTAAATATGCATTAATTGAAAGAGCCAAAAATAATCCTGTATCATCCTGTTTATCCTGTCAGATAATATTTATTCGAGATGACCTGATTGACAGGATATAATTATTTAAAGACTACCTGAAAACGTGACGCAAGATTTAAGATGTTCAGTTGATAAAAGGTTGAATAATTAATATAGTTTTAACAAGATGTCGGTCAATTCAGGATTAACGGTGTTTACAGAAGGTGATTTTAACGCGATTGATGCAGTTTTCGGAATTCGCGCAAGCCGATTCCCTTTTCCTTTTTAAAATAACGCGAAATATGTTCGATATCCGTGAAATTAAAAATGGAAGAAATATGAGAAATTGGAAGGTCTGTTTCGATGAGCAATTTGGCGATCAATTCAATACGAACTTGTCGAATTTCATCGTAAATGGATCGATGAATGGTTTCTCTGAATCGTTGTTCCAACGTTCGGCGACTGACTCGGGTTGATCTGACGATATCGTTCACGAGTATTTTATCTTTTGCATTGTCCTTAATAAATTGAATGGCTGACGCGACTTCAGAATCATTGACTGCAAGAATATCGGTTGATTGTCGCTGTACGATATGCGTGGGGGAAACAAGGATTTCCTGCCCCTCAATCTTTTTGTTGTTAATCATATGATTCAATAATTTGGCAGCCTCGTATCCGGCATATTCAACATTCATGGCAATGCTGCTCAAAGGTGGATCCCCAATTTCACAGATCATCGGATCGTTATCCACGCCAATCACCGCAACATCTTCCGGTACTTTACAGTCAAGACGCTTGCAAACTTCAAGAATATGCTGTCCCCGGTCGTCATTGCAGGCCAATAATCCGACCGGTTTCGGTATTGTATTCAGCCAATCGCAAACATGGCGCTGCTCATTCTCCCAATCGTTTATTTTGAGGTTTTTGGGTGAAGAATACACATGCGTCTCGAAACCAACGTCCGCGTTATATTGGCAAAAAAAGTTTTTACGATAATTTGACCATTCATAATTGTCGAATCCGCAGAATGCAAAATTTTTTAATCCCCTCTCGATAAAATGTTCACTCGCCATTTTAGCAATAGATGGAGAATCTGTTTTGACAACAGGCACATTCTTTGGGATAGATGAATCGTGTTGAACAAGAATAGTGGGTATCTTGAGTTTAATCAATTCATTCTTGATCAAGGAATCACGCATGATAATTCCGTCCGGTTTCCAAGTGGTCAAATGTGGGATAGATGACTTTAAACCCATCTGTTCTTTATAAAAAGACCAGGGACCGTGAAGTCGCGAATATCGGGCAATCCCCATGATCATCTGTCTGCCAAATTCGCGCGATGTTTCGATCAACAAAACGATTCGTTTCATGTGTTTTGCTTTTTTTTTATACATGAAAAAAGTGCAAGTTGTTGTTGTCAATTGTCTGGTTTAAATGGATTGTACATCAAACGCGCAACAAAACAATAAACCTTTAGAAAATTCTAAAATTTCGCTATCGTAAGAGAAACATCTTTTTTGTTTGAGCAAATTCTTTTGTCCTTAAAGTATAAAAATAGATTCCACTGGCTAAATGCGAAGCATCGAATTTCACAGAATGCACACCTGCGACGAACTCTTTTCCTGCAAGCTCGCTTATTCGTTCGCCGAGAAGATTGTAAACTTTTACAGAAACAAATGACCTGTTGGGAACCTTGAATCGAATCAGAGTAATCGGATTGAACGGATTAGGAAAGTTCTGCTCCAAACCAAAGCGTTGCGGAATGATTGAATCAGGAGGTTTCGGCACAGAGGTGGACGTATCGCCTTTAGCCCTGAAAAGCAGAGAGTGAAGCCGAAACAACCTGCCGGTTTCAGTGCCTGTGAATTTTAAATACACGTCATGCTGTCCCGTGGCGGGCATGACATCCGAAGTGAAAACTTGAAATTCATTAAAGTCGCCCGTCACACCGATGGGACACTCTGCGATTTTCTGACCGGTCTCCAGCGAATCGAGCCACACCTCGACGGCTCCGCCTGCGATTGTGCTCGAAGCAACAACTATGAGTGAATCGGGTGTTTTGTCATAATCCGCATTCCCGAATTCCACTCCGGCTACCATAGCCCAGTCATCCGCGTGGATGTTGTCCAGCACATATCCGTCTCTGGTGTACCGGCGGGTGACGCCAAATTGATTAGCCGGATTGTCCGACTTGATGGGCGTATACGCGTCCTTGTACACATACAGATCGAAAAAGGCTGATTTCCCTGCCACATAAAGTCCCTGCTGATTTCCTGTGAAATCATTGAACTGGGTTTGCTCCCGGTCCATCGCCTCGGCGTTGATGGATTCGCCAATCCGGGTCCAGGCGATTCCATCTGCGCTGTAATATCCGGACATAATATGGTCGTTGCGAATGAGTTTAAGCCATACGACGGAGCCGATCGTATTTTCTGTCTCATACCGCGTATCCTGGAAACTGAATGCGAATACCTTCTTTCCATCACTGTTGACTGTGCTGAATGTTTTGACGTAATGGGTTTCCGGGCCGTTTATGATCCACAAACCAGCTTCATCCGAGACGGATTCCGGCTCGAAATCTACCCGTGTGATCAAAGAATAACCGTGCTCGCCGTCATTTTGTATGACAGTATTACTTCCATGATAGGGTTCCAAATGCAGCCAACCATCCCTATCGGAGAGTAAATAAGTATCATCGGGTGTATAACCCAGGAATGACCATTCGGGATTCAGTTTCGATGTGTTGAACATGTCGGATCGGGGTACTGTCCATGGGATACCGCTGCTGGGAAGATCAGGAGCCTGAACCGCCTCATTGGGAGGGAATTGTATGACCGGAAAATCACGTTCATCGTATGTGACCTGACAAAGCAAGCCCTGACGTCCATGCGCATACCAGCTACCACTGCTGTGATAACTGTGCGCAATAGTCCAACTTGTACTGTCATCGAGTATGACCACAGGCGAGATATGGTTTGGCCGGTTGTAGGTGCCTCGTGAACCGGTGAATATATTATCCCCCACAATCGTCCAGACCGATTCGTCGTCGGTCAGGGTATCACTGCGCATCACGTATTGCTCGCCCACCAGGTGCTGTGCAAAGCTGTAGTAATAGAATCCCTTGTACTGCCACATCACCGGCCCTTCTGCCCAGCCATACGGATTCCCCTCGGAATTTGGGTTCAGCCAGGTCAAATCCAGGACTACGCCGGTAGGCTGGCCATCTTTTCCCAGTTCAACGATATGATTGTTTTCATGCCCGTTTTTTGTGAGTAGATACCATTTTCCGGACTTTTCGTCGATAAAAATGGAATTGTCCACTCCCAATCCGGTCATACCCGCGGGAACCTGTATCCGGGTGGGTTCACTCCATGGGCCCTCGGGATGGTCGGCTGTGACGAAATACATATTGCCGCCGCCTCTGCCAAAGAAATGCCAGTACATCTCGTTATATAAAACCATGTGGCCACCCCAAATACCACCACCAGGATTATCTCCATATCGAGACCAGGAAGCTGAAACCGGCTGAGCAATGACCTCCCAATGCACCAGATCGGTCGAACGGTAAATTTTTGGTGTGGGGTTGAATGAAGAACCGGAAGTGTAAAAATATTTGCCAATTTTTGTCAATGTAGGGTCCGGATGATCTCCAGGAATAACAGGATTGATATAAGTTTGAAAAGACGGAGATCGTCCGTGACCATAACTCCATATTATTAAAAAACAACAAAGCACTGTCAATAACCGATTCATAATTTTTCCTCCCGGGTTTTGTATTCATAGAAAATACATTTGGAAATAATTGTCTACGCCCAACATGGGCGTGTGAATTGATGATGTGAATTTTTTCCGTAGATGGATCACAGTGTTAATTGGATATAATACGTATACGATGAGCGAAAGGCAAGGGTAAAGTCGTGTTGTTGGGTCGAGTATACTCTGAGCTTGAGTGTCCCGTATTGCCAGAATCCGGTTAGGTGCCGCTTCAGTTATGGAATCGACATATTCAATATCGTATTTCTTTTGCAGATAACGCATTACCAGCAATTGAACCTGGCCGTCTATGCAGTTTATGGTTGTGGAGAAGGGCATATGATATAGCTTCCTTATTATTAATTATTATAACCATGTGAAGTTAATTTATTCGTAAACAGGAAATTCCAGTAGATATTTTGTTACCCGCTTAATTAACTGATTTATTTATAATTATGAATAGCTCTTTATTTATTATTTACAGTAGCGTTTGTGTAACTTAATTTAATCACTTTTCAATGTAAATTCCCTAATCTTTCCCAATATTCATTTTATTGATAGCTACCAGCCGCCTTTAACAAACGTTTCGCTGGTAGTGATTTAATTATATGGCCACTAGTTTTTTCCTTCTTTTTCAAATCTTTGCATATTGCATGCAAGTCAAAATTAAAACGTTCCGCATGCTTTCTGCGAGCTTCTCGTACTTCTACAATTGGATCTATCATTATTCTTCTCCTAATAGTTCTTCTGGTGAGCATATAATTGGACATTGATATCCTTGCTTTTCAATTATTTTCGTTATTTTGAATTTCATCTGTGCATTATTTATATGAGTAAAATTCCAAGTTACAAGATAGTCAATTCCATTTACCGTTGCAATAGCAATATGAAGTGCATCCTCAGGATTTTTATCTGGTATCGGCCCATCAGTTATTAAAATTGAAGATAACTTTTCTGCTTCATCACTAATAGCTAAAACAGGTAAATCTGAAATTGCATCAAGTCGTTTCTGAGCAGCATCAGGATTACCTTGTTCTGCTTCCTGTAAAACCAATACTGAAATATATGATTCAAAACTGTCATTTATTTTAGGCCATTTGTCACGTGTAATTTCCTGACGTCCTGCAATCACCAGAGCATTATTTTCGAATTGATTCGTAATGACCACCAATGGCAAAGATATAAATATATTTTTGTGCAGCTTTTTATCTTTGGTGCGGAGTTCTTCGTATTTTTCCCACGTTCGCCCTTCAAAAACGATTGATCTCATCCAGTTCCTCTTTTGAAGGCTCGTAACCGGATTTCTGCTGATGGGTTTGCAAGGATGCCGAAATCTGCTGCATCAAGGAATTATTTTGCAGAATATACAACGTCTCTTGCTCACGCTCCCAATCTTCCGCACTCACAACCACGAAATCCCTGCCAGCTCTGCGTTTCACCCTTAATGGCTGGTGTTCGTTTATCGCCTTGTCTACAAACGATTTCAAATGTGCCCGAAATTTATTAACAGATAATTCAATCATTTTTCATATTTTGTGTTTTCATTTTCTATGCCTCATCAATTTGGTTTCTAATATATTGAACTATTTTTGCCTCTTACAAAAATGACTATTCGCATCGCTATCA
>CAZSMC010000057.1:0-28515 GCA_964607755.1 uncultured Cytophagia bacterium
CATCCGCATCTGCAAACGCCGCATATTGATGATTTGATCAACGAGGGGGTGCGGTTTAATAATGCCTACATCGCCGAGCCGGTGTGTTCGCCCAGCCGGGTTTCGCTGCTCACCGGCATGCATCAGCGAGTGCACGGCGTCGGATTTTCATCAAGCTATGAATTGACAGAAGAACAATGGGAAAAAACGTATCCGGCTTTGTTACGTAAAAACGGCTATTACACCGGCTTTGTCGGCAAAATCGGCATCGAATATTACACCTTCCGCGGCAACGCGTCGGAGAAATTTGATTTCTGGAAAGGCCATGACGGCTGGACAAAGTTCTTTCCCAAAGAGTATAACAACTTTTCCTGCGAACCCTACCACGACGCCGAGAACGATATCATCACCCCGATTATGGGCGAAACGATTACCGAGTTTTTAACCACCGCACCGGATTCCGCGCCGTTCTGTCTGTCGGTCAGTTTTAACGTGCCGCACGGCAGCCAAACCACCAGCATGTACGCCGGCTATGAGGGTTGGCACGATATGCTGCGGCCGGCAAACGAAAATCCGAAACTCCAGGGACATCCGATTTACGATTCGCTTTATCGAAACGTTGATGTTGCGATTCCGCAGGATGTGGGAACGGATCCCTATCAATTTATACCCAAACATATTTTGGATCAAGATAGTGGCAGGAACAAGACCTATGCCTATGATTACACCATCCAAACAGCCACAGAACATCATATTCGCTATTACCAAACCATTACCGGCATGGACAAGGTGGTTGGACAAATGATGCAGACGCTTGAAAAGACGGGCCTGGCGGACAATACCATTATCATTTTTGCCAGTGATCATGGATTGCTGATGGGTGAATACGGCATGGGCGGCAAAGCGCTGCTTTACGATCTGACCTCGAAAATCCCCTGTTTTATCTATGATCCCCGCATGCCGAAAAGTGAAAAAGGTAAAACCGTTGATGAACTTGTCTCCAGCCTCGACATCCCGGTGACCATCCTCGATTATGCCGGGGCGCCGGTCCCGGCAGAGATGACCGGCAGCAGCCTGGCGCCGTTGGTGCACGGCAAGGAGGTTGAATGGCGTGACGAGCTGTTTTTGGAAAGCCTGTTCACCATTCGCGACAATCCGTTTTGCGAGGGTATCCGCCAGGGCGATTGGAAATACATCCGCATGTACGACGGCGTGGTTCCGTACGATGAAGCGGATGTGGATTTCCGCGGCCGACAACCGGAATTCGAGCAGCTGTTTAATTTAAAGCAAGATCCGGATGAAAAAAATAATTTGATCAAAGATTATGAAAACAGCGAGTTACTCGATGAATTTCGCAACAAAGTAGCAGCCTATTCTGAGGATATAAACGAGAGACGAAGTGAGTATTTACAGTCTCATGATTGTCAAAAAAGAGTGGATTAAATCGCTATTCGATTCAACAAAAGGAATGTGTTCCATGAAACGATTTTTATTTCGCAGCGTGTTTTTATCCTTTGTGTTTTTTGCATCAACATTCTCGATAGCTGAAGAATGGCAATGTGCCTCGCCGAATGGAGACAACGTCATAACTGTATCTGTAGAAAACGGCGATGCTTACTATAATTTATCGTATCGAGGCCAATCGATTCTTGAACATGCCGCTCTGGGACTAGAACTTGAGGAACAGCCACTTGCCGCTCTTACAGTGCTAACCACCGAGAGGTCGGTAACGGATACAACCTGGCAGCCGGTGATCGGCGAGCTGGAACAGGTACGCGATCATTATAACGGTCTGATGTTGCATCTGATTGAAAAAAGTCAGAGCAGCAGACAATTATCCATCGAGTTTCGTGCCTACGATGAAGGTGTGGCGTTTCGCTACATTCTCCCCAAGCAAATCGAGCTGGATGGCAACATTATTTTTAACGAAAAAACAGAATTTCGTTTCGCCGAGGATTTTGGCGCTTTTCCAATAAAAAACATTGAAGGGCATTATTCAGAAGCACCAACGGCGATCAGCCAAATCGAGTCCGCACGCATTCCGCTGACGCTCGAATTGGGCGATGGAAAAATGGCGTCGCTGTTTGAGGCGAATGTCGCCAATCAGCCGCCGTGTCTGTTAAAATGGACTCCCGACCAGACTCTGCAGCCGGTTTTTCGCAAAGGCACGATCACCATCCAAACGCCGATGTCGCTCTCCTGGCGGGGATTCATATTAGCTGAAAATGCATCTGACCTTATTTACAACCGTCACATTGTCGAAAATCTGAATCCGCCCTGCGCCATTGCCGATCCCTCCTGGATAAAGCCCGGAAAGCATTTGCGCTGCCGCGGCGACAATGGCCGCATTACCACAGATTATGTCAAACAATTTATCGATTTTCTTGCCCAACATGATCTGGATGCAGTGCATATTGACTGGAGCTGGTACGGCACCGAACGCAAATGGAGCCCGGAGGCGATTGCCGATTTTCAGGAACACATGCCGCAAGCGACCCGGGAAAAATTAAAGGATCAGGACTGGATTCAGAACACCACCGGCAATCCCATGACGGTTGCGCAAGGTTATGTGCCGTATTTGCAATTTCGACGCAAATTTTATGATTATATCATGTATATCGATCTGGATCTTGAAGAGGTGATAAAATATGGCAAGGAAAAGAACATCGGCCTGTCGCTCTATGTCAACGGCGGTGTGCTGAAACCCTACGGCGACCATGAGGTCGATGCGGTGTTTGATACGCTTGCCACGTGGGGCGTGTCCACCGTCAAAGCCGGATTTGTGGCGTGCGAGAGCCAGGATGATGTGTACTGGCTGCGCCATTTGGTGGAATCCGCCGCGCGGCACAAGCTCACACTCTGCATTCACGACGCCTACATTGCCGACGGCATGCGGCGCACCTATCCCCATATTCTCACCCAGGAAGGCGGCGGCGGCCGCGAGACGAATCCGCCGATTGATCACGAACTAATGCTGCCGTTTACGCGACATCTGGTTGGCGCCCACGATCACACCCCGACCTTGTACAGCGGTCAGGATGGCCGCACCAAATTGTACGAGCTGGCACAGTTGGTTGTGTATCACGGCGCGCGCCAATCCATTCGCGATCTGTTCGAGAATCGCGATCAATTGGGCGTTGAAGCAGAATTTCTACGCGAGGTGCCAACGGTGTGGGATGAGGTCAAAATATCAAAAGCCGAACCCGGAGACTGTATCATTACCGCCCGGCGCGATGGAGATCGATGGTTTATTGGCGGTATGAATGACGAAACGCCGCGGGATGTAAACGTGTCTCTTGACTTTTTAGCAGACCATGTCGTTTATGAGGCGGTTCTGTTTTCGGAAAAACTCGGTGATTCCGATGTAAAGCGCACTCGTTTCCCTGTGAGCCGGCAGGATACATTACAAATTTCCATGCTGCCCAAAGGCGGCGTAACTGTTTTGTTGACACCGAAAAAAGATCAAAAGTGAAGAAAAATAAACATTGTAAAATAACAGGTTCAAACATGAGAACACTGCTTTTTTCAATAATTTTGTTTTGCGTATCAGCTAATCTCCCGGCTGAGTCCCTCAAAATTCAACGCAACCAACCGGAACGCGAACAATGGTTCCAATCGTTGGGATTCGGCATGTTCATCCACTGGAGTGTCGATGTGCAGATCGGCGGCATCATTAGCCATAATGTCGCAGCGGCATCCAAGTCTTATCAGCAAAAATATTTTGAGGACCTGCCGCGCTTTTTTAATCCCAAATCCTTCGATCCAGGCGAATGGGCCAAACTCGCCAGGCTGGCGGGCATGAAATACATGGTGTTTACTGCCAAGCATCATAACGGTTTTTGCATGTGGGATACGGAAACCGTGGATTTCAACATTATGAACACGCCCTATGGCAAAGACATTATGCGAGAAATTATCGACGCGTTTCGCGCGGAAGGTATTGCCATCGGCTTGTATTTTTCGCCGGATGATTTTTATTTGAATTACCAGCAGGGCATTCCGCCCAGCCGCGATCTGCCGGAAGCGAATCCCGATCAAAATAAAAAAATGTGGGACATCGAAAAGCAGCAGATCAAAGAGCTGCTCACCCGGTATGGTAAAATTGATATTTTCTTCATCGACGAGTATGTGGATTACGCCAACACCTTGGTGGCAGATTATTGCTGGGATGTACAACCCGATCTCGTTATCACCCGCGGCGGCATGCAAACCCCGGAGCAGACCTTGCCGGACCAACCGTTACCCGGCCCCTGGGAAGCGTGCTTTACCATCGGCCGGCACTGGGGCTATGTTGCCGACGATACTGTCAAAAGCGGTTCTACTCTCATCAATATGCTGATTGAAACGCGCGCCAAAGGCGGCAATTTGTTGTTGAACGTCAGCCCGGACAGTCACGGCCGGATTCCGGCGATGCAGGAAGCGCGCCTGCGGGAAATGGCCTTTTGGATGATGGCCAACGAAGAGGCGATCGAAGCAACGATGCCGTTTGATGTGATCAAAGAAAAAATGAGCGCCAATTACTGGCATGGCAAGCCCGATCAATTTTATTGGTTCACACAGTCAAATGACGGCAAAGCGGTGTATGTGTTTGTGCCCGCCGAAAACTGGGGCGTCAACAGTTATCGCACGTTTTTTATCAAATCTTTGCAGGGCAGCGAGGAAACTGATATATCGGTGCTTGGACAAAACAATGAGGCGATGGAATACGAAATAACCGTATCACCAAAGCCAATTTGGTCGGTTGTTAAGCAAGGCATTTTTGTACATGCCATTCGCAGCCAGCGGACCAACAGATATTGGCATAATCCGGTGGTGCTGAAATTTCGAAATGTGCGGTTCAACCATCAACCATGAAAAATCAGGCTTGAAAATCATTTTTATATGACCAAACAGATCACTATAAAAGACATTGCCCGCGAGCTGGGACTGCACCATTCCACAGTATCCAGGGCATTGCGCAACGACCCGCGGGTTAATGCAGCCACCAGGGGAAAAGTGCGCGCATGCGCCAAAAAATATCATTATCAGCCGAATACCATTGCCATAAATTTACGTGATGCCAAAAGTAAAACCATTGGCATTATTGTTCCCAGTATTCACCATCATTATTTTTCTCAAATTATCAGCGCTATTATTGACCGGGCTTCAAAAGTCGGATATTCGGTAATCATTTCACAGTCCAATGAATCGGTCGAGCTTGAGAGACAGAACGTTTTGGCACTCATTCAAAGTCGGGTTGCGGGTGTCATTGCCTCTGTTTCGCGCGAAACCCAAAACAGCGATCATTTTGCCATGCTCCTGGATAAGAACATTCCCCTGGTGTTTTTCGATCGCGTCTGCGACGATCTACAGGCACCAAAGATTTTGGTGAAAAATAAAAAAGGTGCTCAAAAAGCAGTCAAACATCTTGTGGATGCTGGCTACGATCGAATTGCTTACCTGGGTGGTTATCTGGCGACGAATGTTTTTAACGACCGGTTGCAAGGTTATCTCAGAGAACTTAAAAGGCATCAATTGCCGGTGCGCGAGGACTGGATGGTGTTCAATGATTTTGACTTTAAAGCCGGACAAACCGGCATGCGACAGATTTTATCACGACCGGAAAAATCGAATGCCGTTTTGTGTGTCAGTTTTGAATTGGCTATGGGGGCACTTGATGAAATCTGGAACCGCGGTCTAAAGGTGCCGGATGATATTGCTATAGTCACTTTTGGCGAAGAACCGATGAGCAAAATCGTGCGACCAGGTATTACTACTATCGCCCAGCCGCGTGAACAGATTGCTGAAGAAGCATTAAAAATGTTGTGCCAGCACATAGAAAACGAAACCGTAAGCAATGCACATCAGGTGATGTGGTTGGATACGGAATTAATCCTCAGAGGATCGACTCAGGAGAGGGTTTAAAAAAGTTAAGAAACAAGGAGTTCATTCCAAATGTATTTTCCTGAGCTAAGAGCAATCATTTAAAGAATTTTCTAATGGATGATTTTTTAAAAAAATTGGCTATTTTGCCAGGTAAATAACAGGCAATGAAAATTGCTGCTTGTGAAAAATGAAAATCAAATGATTGTGTGATTAAAAACTGCTCTTGTGTGGAGTTTATAAAGTCTTTAGAGCTTATTTATGAAAAATCTGTTATGTATTATAATCCGGTTCTCACTAAAAAGTCCGATTTACACTGATTATATACTATGCCGAGGCATTGTAAAAATCCCGAAAAAAACTAACGCTGCGGTTCTCTATTGAAATCATCCCAATCCGTTCAATCCAACGACAACATTTCGATTCGAATTGCCGTCAACAGATAAAGTGCGAATTGATATTTACAATGCGATGGGACAGCACATTCGAACACTTGTTGACAAGGAATACAGCGCAGGAACACACGAGATAGAGTGGAATGCAACGGACAAACATGGACAGCCCATTCCGTCCGGTATTTATTTTTACCGGATGGTTACGAAGAAATTTGAGAAGACCAAAACGCTCCTTTTTTTGAAATAAAGGCCAGAGATATATTTACAAAAAGATAATGATTCTATTAGATCGTTAAAGAAAAATATATATATATATAGATGGTTTTACTATCCAGTCCTGATAAGATTTTTTGACATATTGAATGATTATTCGTACATTAAAATGCTAATATTAAAGGGTTGTAAAAAGAGGATGTTTTATGCTATTAAAGAACACATTTCGCAAGGTCTTGTTTCCGCTATTCGGATTCTTCTCGCTGCTCTGGTTTCTCATTCGCGTCATTCCGAAACCCACTCGAGCTGCTTATCCATGCCAACGCGTCGCGTTTCCTGTCGCCAGCACGTTTATCTTGTGGGTCATTGGCATTTTTTCGTCAGTGACTCTTTTCAAAAGTGTAAAAAAACGAATGACTCACTGGAAGCCGTTGTGGTTTCTCGGCAGTGCCGTGGTCATTTTTATTATATGGAGTTTTACGGTTCTCCAATCACCGTCCATGCCGCTTATTGCCCGTGACGAACCTTTTGATCCGATTGACGATCCGAATTCTCCGGTTGGGATTGCCAAAGGCATCAATCCGGGCCGCGTCGTTTGGGCGCACGATCCCGATGCCACGAGCTGGAAAGGTTCCGGTTATTGGTGGAAAGATTCACATAACAATCAGGATGTTATTGATCGAATGCTGTCGCAATCCATTCGTGCACTCACCGGCGCAGCCACAGATGCACAGGCCTGGGATGCACTGTTCCGCCATTTTAATACCACGCATGGCCGAGGTGATGTCGGCTATCAGCCCGGGGAAAATATTACGATTAAATTAAATTTGAATTCTTGTAATAATCATTCAGATAATAGAAATAGTTATTACAATTCACCGCACGCGGTGCTGGCGCTCACCCGACAACTGGTCAATAAAGCCGGTGTGAACGAAAATGACATTACCTATTTCGATGCCACGCGTTACGTGCCTTCGACAATTTTTGACAAGTGCAAGGACGAATTTCCGAGTGTCAAGTTCAAAGACTGGCAAGGCAGAGACGGGCGTCGAAGAGTGCTTCGGGATGAATCTGTTCAAGTGCATTGGTCCGAAGAACTCACCTTGGAACCCGGCGGAGGCAATCCAACTTTTCTGCCGCGGTGTGTGACGTCCGCGGTTTATCTCATTAACCTGGGTTCTCTAAAGGGTCATAATCTGGCCGGAGTGACATTGACAGCGAAAAACATGTTCGGCTCCATCATGTCCTATCCGAGCGAGGGCAATCCGCAAAGCAGCGCACCGAAAAACGCCGGATTGCATCCTTATGTGTGTGTGCACTCTGATTTTCACTTTGGCGGACACTGGGATTTTGACAAGCGCGCCATGGGCACATATAACGCGCTTGTCGATTTGATGGGTCACCAGGATTTGGGTGGAAAAACCATGCTGTTTATGATCGATGGTTTGTACTCGGCTCCGAATCAGTCAACCGATTTAAAAGCCAGTCACAAATGGCAATCCGCGCCTTTTAATGGAGATTGGCCGTCCAGTATTTTCATTTCCCAGGATGAAGTGGCATTGGAATCGGTCTGTCTGGATTTCATGCGCAACGAACCCACTCAGGACTGGGTCCGCGGCAATGTGGATAATTATTTGCACGAAGCCGCTCAGGCTGGCAGTCCGCCATCCGGAAAGGTTTACGATCCTGAAGGTGATGGAACGCTGTTGAAAAGTTTAGGTGTGCACGAGCACTGGAATAACGCCAGCGACCGCCAGTACACACGCAATCTCGGCACCGGCGACGGCATCGAGCTTGTCAAGGCCGATGAGTTCACCGACATTGAATCGGGCAGTGCAGGCAGGACACCGGACACATTTTTTACTCTGACAAATTATCCCAATCCGTTCAATTCAAGCACCCGGATTCGTTTTACTTTACCAAAAGCAGGAAAAGCGACTCTTTCCGTTTACAATGCTGCAGGACAAAAGGTGACTGAATTGGTAAACGATACGGTTTCAAAGGGTCAGCATGAGTACGCCTGGAACGCACAGAATGCCTCCGGTCGGTCTGTGCCAAGCGGTATCTATTTTGTCCGGTTGACAACTGAAACTGAAACCAGGACTCATAAAATCACATTGGCCGAATAAAAAAATAAAAACGCAAAAGGATTGTCCATGCTCCGAATGTCGATTGTTGTGTTCTTTACTCTAACTCTATGTTTATTTGCCGGTGAATATCCCAAAAGCGTGACCGCCTATCGAGGCATCAAGCCAATGTTGGACGGTTTTATATCATCCGGTGAGTGGGACGATGCCGGCACCCTGCAGCACGATGACTCGTGGAATTGCGATGCGGCCAAAGTCACAGACCCGGCCGATCTGTCCATGCAAGGCTGGGTCAAGCATGATGGCGACTATCTCTATTTTGCTTTTGATGTCACGGACAATGTGATTTACGGCACCGATACCGAGCCCTGGCTGTCTGATAAAAATCTGCAGGCGCACGAACTCACGCAGGATGGCTGGCCGTGGTTTGCCGACGGCATTGAGATTTTTCTCAATCCGGAAAACGAGTGGAACAATTCAAAAAAAGAACGCACCAAAGGAGATGGTACAAGCTGGAAAATGGTCAGCAGTACGTATAAATCCAGACTCGGTGGTGTGGGCACACCCGGGTTGTTGGAGGGCGAGCCGCGCCAAAGTGATTACGCCTGGAATAATTATCAACAATGGATTTTAAACGGGGCGCAGGAATCTGTGGTGCGAATCAAGGATGCGTACACGGAAGGTCACGGTTATATCATCGAATGGAAGATAAAACCTGATCCGTGTCTGGAAGTCGATCCGGGCACGTTTTGGTGTCCCTGTATGGGCAAGGTCACCATGGGGCTGAATATTGAAATTCAGGATCTGGATACCAAAGCGGCCGGAGCGGGCAATTTTGCCAATTTTCATCACATCGATTATTGGGCTGCTGAACAGGGCAAAAAAGAATTGCTGGCACAATGGGGAAAAATCATTGTTGTGCCCGAAACAAAAGATGATACGTGGATTAATGAAAACGACAATTCATCCAGCCACACTTTTAAGCTTTGTCAAAATTTCCCCAATCCGTTCAATCCTTTTACTGTCATTCCATTTCACTTGGTGAAAAAATCCCATGTAAAAATTGATGTTTATAGCAGTGCAGGCAAACATGTGAAAACGTTGTGGGATCAATCCACCTTTGCGGGTGCACATCACGCCACGTGGAATGGAACGGATGGCAAGGGAAAGCAGTGTGCAAGCGGAGTTTATGTCATCAAAATGCAAAGCCAGAACGAAATTCAACATAAAAGAACCGTGTTAAAACGATAATTTCATTTTTCGAGGGAGAAAAACCGATGGCGAAACATTTCATGCCCACGAATTATTTTTTGGTGTTGCTGGTGCTGTCTGTTGTTTTGCATTTTGTCCTGCCCATCTTTCACATCATCCGACCGCCGGTCTCATACATCGGCGTTTTGTTCATTGTGTTCGGTGCTATCATAAACGTGTGGACGGATAATCTGTTCAAAAAAGTAGACACTACAGTCAAACCACACCGAATGCCTACCGCGCTCACAACCTCCGGTCCATTTCGAATCAGCCGTCATCCCATGTATCTTGGAATGACATCGATCTTGTTAGGTGTTACATTTTTATGCGGATCATTCATCACGTTTATTTTTCCGGTTCTTTACATAGTGATTATGGAAACAGTTTTTATCCCGATGGAAGAGAAAAATCTGGCCCGTCAGTTTGGCGATGAATATGCGAATTATAAAAAGCGTGTTCGGCGTTGGGTTTAAATGAACACATGAGTTAATGTAATAATATCACTTAACTTTAATTTTTGATCTTATCAAGAGGAGGGCACCATGAAAAGATTAGCCTTGATTTTAGTGTCAGTGTTCGTTGCATCACATTTTTTTCACTGTGATGAGAAAAAGAAGGAAATTGCTCAGCCCTGGTATAATCCGGATATGGACATTGAAACGCGATTGGACAGTCTCATCACCCAGATGACGCTGGAGGAAAAAGTCTCGCAGATGATGAACGACGCTCCGGCCATCGAGCGGCTCGGTGTTCCCAAATACAATTGGTGGAACGAATGTTTGCACGGTGTTGCGCGATCAGGTTTAGCAACGGTTTTTCCGCAAGCCATTGGGCTGGCCGCAACCTGGGACAAAGATTTAATGTTCCGCGTCTCAACAGCTATTTCGGACGAGGCGCGTGCCAAGCATCACCGGTTTGTCAGCCAGGGAAAACGCGGTATCTATCAGGGGCTGACATTCTGGTCGCCGAACATTAACATCTTTCGCGATCCGCGTTGGGGGCGGGGTATGGAAACCTATGGTGAAGATCCTTACCTCACCGGTCAAATGGCAGTTCAATTTGTAAAAGGTTTACAGGGCGATCATCCCACGTATCTCAAAACAGTGGCCACGGTCAAGCATTATGCCGTGCACAGCGGTCCGGAACCGGCCCGGCACACGTTTAACGCTCAAACCTCGGAACGTGATTTGCGGGAAACGTATCTGCCACACTTTCGCACCAGCATTGTCGATGGCAATGCCTATTCTGTGATGTGTGCTTATAATCGCTATGATGGCGAAGCATGCTGTGGCAGCAGCCGGCTTTTGACAGACATTCTACGGCACGAATGGGATTTTGACGGCTATGTGGTATCCGATTGCGGTGCTATCCGGGATATTTATGCTCATCACAACGTCGTGGAAACATCGCCGAAAGCTTCTGCTTTGGCTGTAAAATCCGGTACTGACTTGAACTGCGGTCGTACTTATGAAAGTCTGGTTAAAGCTGTAGACGAGGGATTCATCACCGAAGAGGAAATCGACCGCGCGGTTTACCGGCTGTTCAGGGCTCGAATGAAATTGGGCATGTTCGATCCGGACGAAGACGTACCGTATGCACACATTTCCTACGAGGTCGTTGACAGTGACGAGCACAAAAAACTCGCTCTGGAAACCGCACAGAAATCCCTTGTGTTGTTAAAAAATGAAAATAACACCTTGCCTCTCAGCACGGACATTAGTGATCTTGCCGTCATTGGTCCGAATGCAGATGATGTGGAAATGCTGCTGGGCAATTACAACGGCATTCCGTCCAATCCAATCACGCCGCTTCAAGGCATCCGCAACAAGCTTGAAGGTAAGGCCAATGTGCACTATGCCCTGGGATGCGAGTGGGCTGAAAATTTGCCGGTTTTTGACATCATTCCGTCGTCCGCTCTGCGCACACCGGAAGGCGAGCAGGGACTCAAGGTCGAATACTTTGACAACCGCGACATGAAAGGCGAGCCGGTAGCTGTGGATGTAAATGAAAATGTGGACTTTAACTGGTGGGATGGCGCGCCGCTGGACACGCTGGATGATGACAACTTTGGCGTGCGCTGGACCGGTAAACTCGTGCCTCCGGTTGATGGCTGGTATGCATTGGGAGCCGAAGGGTTTAACGGATTCAAGCTTTATCTCGAAGGCAAGCAGTTGGTTTCGTTCCGCAATCGTCATCACTCCCGCAAAACATACGATTCGGTTGTGCTGAAGGCTGGACAGGAATATGATATCACACTAGAATTCTCCGAATGGTCCGGCGATGCTGACATTCATCTGTTGTGGTCTGTGCCAGGACGGGATGTCCATCAACAGGCAATGGACGCCGCGGGAAAATCCGATGCCGTGGTCATGTTCATGGGATTATCTCCGCGACTCGAGGGAGAAGAAATGCGCGTTCAGGTCGAAGGATTTGAAGGTGGCGATCGCGTCACTATTGACTTGCCGGACATCCAAAAGCAGCTCATGAAAGATATTGTTGCGCTGGGCAAGCCAACCGTTCTGGTTCTGCTCAACGGCAGCGCTCTTGCCGTGAACTGGGCGGATGAAAACATTCCAGCTATTGTTGAGGCCTGGTATCCGGGGCAAGCAGCGGGAACAGCCCTCGCCGATGTGCTTTTCGGAGATGTCAATCCAGGCGGTCGTTTGCCGCTGACGTTTTACAAATCAGCCGATCAATTACCGGCATTTACCGAATATGACATGAAAAACCAAACATACCGTTATTTTTCCGGCGAGCCGCTTTACGCATTTGGTCACGGTTTAAGCTACACTCAGTTCCAATACAGCGATTTTGTGGTGCCCGATTCTGCACGTGCCGGGGAATTGGTTGAGGTCAAAGTGACGGTTAAAAACACAGGTAAAGTCGCAGGCGAGGAGGTTGTTCAGCTTTATGTTTCGGATAAGGAAGCGACTGTTCCTGTCCCCATTCGTTCGCTTGCCGGATTCCAACGGATTTTTCTGGGACCGGGTGAATCCAAAGATGTTTCTTTCACCATGACACCCAGACAGCTTTCGTTAATCGACGATACCGGCAACCGAATTGTGGAACCCGGAATATTCGCTTTGAGTATCGGCGGAAAACAACCGGGTACAAAAGCTGAAACGACAGAGGTGATACAAAAAGACCTCAAAGTCACTGGCGAAACGTTTATGGTAAGAGAAATGCAGTAAAGCTCTGAATTTAATTTTGCAGCGTTTTAGAAACACATTAATTTTCTGCAATGAGTTTGAGCTGAAGGTACACCAATTAATCAAAAACGGTCAAGATATGTTATGCAAAAATGTGTCGATCTCAGGAGTGATACAGTAACAAAACCCACAAAAGCAATGCGCCAGGCCATGGCCGAAGCGTCGGTCGGTGACGATGTGTTTGGCGAAGACCCCACAGTCAATGAACTGCAAAATCGTGTGGCTGAGATGTGCGGCAAGGAAGCAGCACTGTTCGTGCCCAGCGGTACTATGGGCAATCAGGTGGCTTTAAAAACGCATACCCAGCCAGGCGATGAAATTATCTGCGAATATGGCGCACATATTTTCAATTACGAAGGCGGTGCACCGGGATTGATTTCCGGTGCACAACTTTATCCGGTGCCCGGGAACCGGGGCGTTATCACTGCAGAACAGATTGAAAGAGTGATCCGAAAGCCGAATGCGCATTTTCCGAACACCCGGGTGATCGAAATTGAAAACACCCATAATCGCGCTGGCGGTGCGATTTTTCCGCTTGAGGAGATAAAAAAAATTGTCAACGTCGCGCAGGAACACAACCTGAAGATGCATCTTGACGGTGCCAGGTTATGGAATGCCCACGTCGCAACGGGTGTAGCATTTTCCGATTATTGTACAGGTTTTGATTCGGTTTCGTTGTGCTTTTCAAAAGGCCTGGGCGCACCGGTCGGTTCTATCGTGGTAGGAAGTCATTCTTTTATTCAGCGTGCACACCGTTTTCGAAAAATATTCGGCGGCGGTATGCGACAGGTTGGAATTCTTGCCGCGGCCGCTCTTTACGCGCTCGATCATCACATCGACCGGCTGCGCGAAGACCATCAGCGCGCTGCTTTGCTTGCTCGCTGTCTTGTAGAATGTGGCGCTGAAGTGGATATGGAAGCCACTCAGACCAACATTGTCATCGCTGATTTTAAAGGGCTAAATCTATCCGCTCCACAAGTCGCTAAAGAATTTGAAAAACAAGGCCTATTATGTATCGCTTTTTCCGATACCAGGATACGGTTTGTTACACATCTGGATATTACTGATGATGATATTGATAAAACCTGCAAGGCCGCCAAACACATTTTATAACAAATTTTTCGGAACTTTTTTACTATTTTCCCCTATAAGTAATTAGATTTACGGGCGTGAAATAGCTATTGACAATGTCTTAAAAAAAATGTAAATTAAACGATTTTATCAAACCATACATGGAATTATGATATTAAATTTCATCCTGAATTTTTCACCCCGAACATTTTCATTGGTATACAATATTGTGGCATGCATGATCCACGCCATTATAATTCGACCAGAGAACATGAAATAATTTCGAGACTTTTATTGTCATAGTAATCGATAATATTGAAGAATAATAAAATTCATAGCATTAGCAGTAGGTAGATGAATAAAAAGACAAAAAAACAAAAAGAAGTTCGCACAAAGGAATCGATTGAAAAGTACCTGGAAGAGATTGGCAACTTTTCACCATTGCCGCCGGAACAGGAGATTGAGCTTGCCTGCAAAATCCACGAAGGCGATGCTCAGGCTCTTGAGGACCTGGTCAAAGCGAATTTGCGATTTGTTATCAGCGTGGCAAAAGAGTATCAGGGCCAGGGTTTGCCGTTACAGGATTTGATAAGCGAGGGCAATCTTGGTCTCATCAAAGCGGCCCAGCGTTTTGACGAAACTCGCGGATTCAAGTTCATTTCTTATGCGGTGTGGTGGATACGTCAGTCTATTCTTCAGGCACTTGCGGAGCAGTCACGGGTTGTCCGGCTGCCATTGAATCGTGTCGGCGCTATTAACAAAGTCGGGCGTGCTTTAGAAGCGTTGGAAAAAAAGTTCGGCCGCGAGCCAAGCATGGATGAAATTGCCAACAAGATGGAAATGAGTTCTCACGACGTCTCTGACGTGATCAAAACATCGGCACGGCATTTGTCGCTGGACGAACCGTTCAAAGAGGATGAGGGAAACAGTTTACTAGATGTGCTCCAGAGCGACCGCTACGAACCGCCCGATGGCAGTTTGATGCGCGCTTCGCTGCGCGAAGAGATCGAAAAGGTGTTGACTACACTAAAACCACGGGAAGCCGAGATCGTCAAACTGTATTTCGGCCTGGACGGAGATCGGCCGTTGACGCTGGAAGAAATCGGTGAATATTTCGAGCTCACTCGCGAGCGTGTTCGCCAGATCAAGGAAAAGGCGCTGCGGCGTTTGCGTCATCGAACCCGCCTTGATCCCTTGAGAAAATATCTCGGTTAATTGTGAAACCCTTGCTTGTTGAATAGCAAGGGTTTTTTTATTGTCCGAATTAAAATATGCAAAGGTGTTCTATGAAAAGTCCTCTCTTGATCGCCTGTTTACTGCTTTTTTCAACAGCTCTTGCATTTCCACCATTGTCAGCAAAGAAACACGTTCTTATTTATACCAGAAACGGCGAAGGCTATGTGCACGATAATATCTCGGCAAGCGTCGAGGCGCTTGGTGAGATTTGCCAGCAGAATAATATCGATTATGATTCCTCGGATGATCCCGCCTTATTTACGGCAGAGAATCTAAGAAAATACGATGCCATCATCTTCTCGAATACCAATAACGAGGCTTTTACTACACAGGCTCAGCGAGACGCTTTTCAGCATTTCATTCAAGCCGGCGGTGGATTTATGGGCCTGCATTCTGCCACTGCATCAGAACGTGACTGGCCGTGGTTTCACGCTATGATTGGCGGTCTGTTCGTACGCCATCCCGAATTGCAGCCTTTTGACATCAAAGTTATCGATACAAATCATCTGTCAACGCAACATCTAGGTGATGTGTGGGCGTGGGAAGACGAATGCTATTTTATGGATCATCTGAATCCGGATATACACGTGCTGTTAGCCGTGGACCTGACTACGCTCGATGACCCTGAACGGGAAAAATATCCTGGCACAACGTTTGGCGATCTTTTCCCGCTCTGCTGGGTCCATGAATACGACGGCGGACGTCAGTTTTACACCGCTCTCGGCCACAAAATCGAACATTACAAAGATCCTGACTTTTCCCAGCACTTGCAAGGGGGATTGCTTTGGGTGCTTGGGAAAAGGTAATACTATATTTATGGAAAAAAGATTAAATATTTTCCGGAGAAGGATAGTGGGGATTGTGGAATACACCTTTGATTAAAATTTAAAACCGGATAAGAATCTAAAGCCTTACCAGGAGATGATTTAGAGTAACGTGGCTCATTTTTCTCTTTCCACAGATTTGACCACGGGTATTGCACAGACGACAATGCGCGCGCTTTGCTTCTTACCGTTCTGCTCGAAAAAATTGGCTTTGAGACGAAAAAAATATTGTCATTACCAAATCAGAGAGGTGGAAAATGAAAGCAGCTTATAAGGAACTATTCCAGCGTCACTCAGGTAACCCTATCTTGACAATTGAAAAGTGGCCGTATCCGGCAAATTCTGTGTTCAACTGTGGTGCTACGTTTGTCAATAGAGAAACTGTCCTGCTAAATCGTGTTGAAGATTTGAGAGGGCTGTCGCATTTAACGATTGCAAGAAGCAAGAATGGTATTTCCAACTGGAAGATCGATGAAAAGCCAATTTTCGCAGCAGACCCTGAAAACTATCCAGAGGAAATCTGGGGTATCGAAGATCCCAGAATTACGTATGTCGAGGAGCTTCAGGAATACATTATCGTATACACCGCTTATTCGCGCGGAGGGCCGCTGGTTTCATTAGCTAAAACAAAAGACTTTAAGACATTTGACAGATTAGGTGCCGTCATGCCGCCTGAAGACAAGGATGCAGCTTTATTTCCAGTTCGATTTGGCGGAAACTGGGCCATGTTGCACAGACCAAGCAGCACCTCCCCCAGTGCTGGCGCTCATATCTGGCTTTCTTTTTCCCCTGATCTGCGACACTGGGGACAACATCGCATTGTAATTCGCGCCAGGGAAGGGGGTTGGTGGGATGCCAATAAAATTGGCTTGTCCCCGCCGCCACTGAAAATTCCGGAAGGATGGCTGGTATTGTATCATGGTGTCCGCAAAACCGGGGGCGGGGTTATTTATAGACTGGGGCTTGCATTGCTGGATTTGGACAATCCTGCTAAATTACTGAGACGTGGAGATGAATGGATATTTGGGCCGCGAATGCATTATGAACGTGAAGGCGATGTCGATGATGTGGTTTTCCCAGGTGGCTGGACGCTAGAAAAAAACCAGGTACGGATATATTACGGAGGCGCTGATACCTGTATTGCCATGGCAACAGCTAAATTGAGTGATTTGAGAGAATACATAATGCGGTGCCCTGAACGAGAAAACCATTTTCGCTGGGGCTAATGCGCTGTAATTTTTTTCAATATATAACCCGGATAACCCGGTACTAAAAAATGTTAGAAATCTTTTGCCAGATTTGCTTGTAAAATTATTATAAAGATACAAACTATCAGATTGAATATATTGGCGAACCTGTGCATGGCTGTGGTCCCGGCAGGATGATCTTTTTGCCGGGAAATGTCTGGTTGAGAATCAGGTAGCCGGGGTGGCGGCTGTTTCTGCTCTGAATAAATATCGAATTCTGGAGCTGGAAAATCCTGGCCGCTTTTTTAGCAATGCAAATTGCATCGCTGAAGTAAAATAATTTAATCCGAGCGGGAAATTGTTTCAGGAATTATTTATTTGATTATATGTGTTAAATTATTATATTGAAACAAGTATTGAAATACCGGGGAAACAGGGAAAATGAAATAGAACGGCGTATTTAATTACAATATTGTAATAAAAGTTCACAACTGAAACAAATTAATACAATTTTTTCTTGACAAAACAGTCAAACTTTTATATATTAATTGTAAGGTTTTCGGTAAATTAGAGCCCGCCTTTATTATTCCCTAAAATGGTTGTGGCTTTGGGGGTGAGGTTTTGTCAATAAATTATCGCAAAAACTCAACTCAAAGAAGCAAGGAAAATTATGTACGAAAAACGAATCAAGTTTATTTATTTTTCCACGAGTGGTTCTCAGGTCAAAGAAGTCAGTCTTGGACCTGGTAAACTTGCACTTTATTTGTCGGTTTTGCTTTTCTTTTTGAGCGGGGTCGTTGCTCTCACACTTCAAATAACAACCAACCTTTTTCAGGACGTCGAGTTATCCAGATTGTCCAAAAAAAATACCGAACTTGCCAACATGCTCTCTGTGATGGAACAGAGAGTAGTTGATATCGAAACCAAAGTTCGGCTGGTTGAAAAACAGGACAACGATTTACGAATTTTTGCTGACATACCCAAAATTGATAATGATACCAGGCAACTCGGTGTTGGTGGGCTAGATGAGGAAACTTTTTCAACTTTTGCCTATTCAAACGATGACAGGCTTCAAAAAGCTTTTAAAATCAGAGGATTGTTAAATAATCTCAGTCAGCGAATGGACCTGGCTTATAAAAGCCGCAATGATATTGTTCAAGCCTACCGCGAGCGGGATGAAAATCTGGCTCATTTGCCTTCCGTTACTCCGGTGCCAGAAGGACGAATAAAAAGCCGTTTCGGATACCGGACAGACCCTTTTACCCAAAAGCAATCCTTTCATGATGGATTAGACCTGGCCGCTCCGAGAGGTACAGAGATCTATGCTGCAGCCGATGGTGTGGTTCTCTCTACTGTAACCCGGTATTCGCCTTATAAGGGTTATGGCAAACAGGTCGTCATCGACCATGGCAATGGGGTTAAAACACGTTACGCTCACATGAGAAATATCCAGGTTAAAGAAGGTGAAAAAATATCCCGATTTACAGTGATTGGCACAGTCGGTACAACCGGCCGCTCTACAGGTCCGCATCTGCATTATGAAGTTATTGTCGATAACAAGCCGGTGAATCCATTGAATTATATTTTTGATTAAGATTTGGACAATATGCGAAACTTTATGAGCCTGCTTCTTGTGGCAGGCTTTTTTTATAACTATGATTAGATGGGATATTTCTCAAAAGGGTAAATAAAATAATCTTTTAATTTTAAGAGTCATCGTTTCTGTTCAAATGAACGCCGTTTTTTCTTTATTACCCATATCACCAATTCAATAATTAAAACTGTGGCTCCCAGGTATGGCGCAATCACCACGAACTGGTCCGGCCATAACAAGCCAAATTCAAACGATGCCCACGAAAATGGGAAAAACCAGTAATACCCGCCGCTGGTGAGGTGCTTTTGCAGACTGTCCAGTATTAAATGCAAAACCACCCCTAAGAGTATATATGTTCGAACTGATTTTTGAATAGCCGGAGCAAAGAATTCGCTGACTAATAACGTTAGTATAACCAGGAAAATCGGTGTGTGCATGGCAATCGAATACGAATAGAGTTTTGGAGAAATGATGTAAAGCGGCCGCGGCAAAAGGTCTGGCAAGATGGCCCCGACATAGAAAAGCAAGCGCGTAGGCACTTTCATGAATGGTCGGCCAAAGGCATACGCCGCTGCTGTATGTGTGATCAAGTCAGGCATCTGCGGCGCTCGAATTGTATTTTCTTTACGTTAAAGCGAAAGCAGCGAAAGAAGAAAAAAACGATTAGTATGACAGGAATAATAGAAAGCCATATTTTAGCTTCCCGGTGTTTTATAATGTGAATATCCCGCAATTCCAGCCAGCCTTTTTGGTGAAATATAGCCGTTATGGTGACCCGCGCGCCCGGAGTCAGATTTTCCACATTACCACGTACCGGTATCCGGTGATTCATTTGCTGGATAACAAATCCATTTTTTCTAACAGAATAGACTTTGGCTTCATTGCCAATGGTGAGAGAGACACCATCGTATTTTTTCGGATGAGTCACGCACATGTCCAGCGTAATAGACGGATCGTTCTCCTGTCCGTACCAAATTAGAAACGCTAAAATAACCACATAAAGGACAACCCGGATGATTCGGCCGCGACTCCACATTATTGATCGACAACTCCCCTGAAAACGTTCTGAACCGTATGGGCAATAAAATCGTGCAAATGACCGTTTGAAGCGATAGTGTTGCCGGTGACCAGCATATTGTCTTTGCCGGCAAAATCGCTCATGTGTCCGTTAGCCTCCTCAATGATAAGGTAGCCTGCTGCCAGATCCCATGGATGCAGATCAAGTTCCCAAAAGCCATCGTAACGTCCGCAGGCAATGTAGCAAAAATCAAGTGCGGCAGAACCTGTCCGGCGGATGCCGCTGATTTGCATGAAAAGTTGTTTGAACGATTCCTGGTAAGGATCGATAAGATGTTTGACCCGAAACGGATACCCGGTGGCAAATAACGCCATATCCGGCTCTTTGATATCAGATACAGAAATCCGTTGATCGTTAAGAAAAGCCCCGCGACCTTTTTCCGCCATGAACAATTCTTCGCGACTCGGATCGTAAACAATGCCAAGAATAATTTCACCGTCGTACTCCACGGCGATGGAAACAGAATAGACTGGCACGTTGTGGATATAATTCGTCGTGCCGTCAAGCGGATCAATAATCCAGCGATAGCCGCCGCTTTCAGCACGATTGCCTTCTTCGGCTAATATGCTGTGCCCGGGAAAATTCTGGTGTATGATGTCAACGATTTTTTTCTCACAATCTGTGTCTACTCTGGTGACATAATCGAATTGGGCTTTTCGGTCAATGTCTGATGCAGAAAGTTTGTTGAAATTTTCTATTAAAATCTTGCCGGCTTGTTTTGCGGCGTATATTGCTGTTTGACATAAAGTCATAATAGTGAGCCTTTTAATATTTATAATTTCCAGTGGAAATTAATTTTAAGTTTTTTGGTGCAAGTGGACTTTCACTGTCTATTAAACCCGAAACATCACTTGTTTCAAAGTATCCAGTAACTGCTGAATTGCTATAGATATTGGATTTATCAACTGAATATACATCTATTTTGTAAGATGTTGCGGCTTCCAAGTTCTGAAATATATATGTCGTGTCCGAGGTCTTTGCTATATTTTCATCATTTAAATAAAGAGCATATTCTATTGCTGAATCACCGTCAGTTGCTAAAAGTGGACTTTGCCATACAATCGATAGTGAATTAATGGTTTTACTGCTTAATCTAATATCACTCGGAGGTTTGGGAGGCATTGTATCATTTTTCTCTGGGGCCAGTTTGAAGAGAAAATCGAGAATATCGCCATTTTTAGGGTTATCTGCAATTAATGGAAAGTCGCCAGGGCATGTGGCTATACCGCTACCTTGAACTTTGACATTAAACAATGCATTGGTCATGTGGGTTTTCGTCATTTCAAAATTAAAAGTATCTCGTTGTGGTTGACAAAAATTATCAGGCATATGGACAACTACAGGTTTATTGTATTGAGAAGATAAGGTATTAATGACCACTGTTTCGTCATACCAAATGTCAGCACCTTTGTATTTGTAATGGTTGATTATTCCAATGACTTATACCTTCTCCCCCCATTCCCATTAGTATTTTTGTCTTACCATTAAGTTTTACTACTTGGCCGTCACAGTAAAGTGTATTTTTATCTTTGGCCGAAATACTGTTTGTTAAAATTGTAACAATAAAAAAGCATATTTGAAAGAGCAAGCTGGCTTTTTGGGGGCTTATCATTCTTTACTCCACTTAATTTTGGTATAAACAGAAGATAAAATTTAGTAATATAGAATAAAGCAAATATCTTGCCCAAAAAATTTTATTCATAAAAAGGAATATAACTAAAACTTTTCAGAGTCTGATGAAGCTAAAAGTAATTTTTCTAGTCAGTGGGGGATTAACCTATTTGTTTCTAAAAATTAGTTATTATCTTCATATCCGAATAATTCTAATAATAGAGATTGAGTCAAGTTGTTTGCAAAATGGTAGTAAAACATTGATGAAGAAATGATATATATTTGCGAAAAAATGAGATTCGGTATATCACGTTTCTTTCAGCGTCACAATGGTCACGCCGGCATCGCCTTCGTTCCAGTTGCCGAGTCTGTATTTGACAACCTGCGGATGAGTTCGCAGATAGTCATGCACCTGTTTGCGCAATGCTCCTGTGCCTTTGCCGTGAACGATGCTGATCTCGTGAAATCCGGCAAGCAGCGTCTCATCCAAAAATTTATCCACCTCATCCAGCGCTTCAATAGACGTCAAGCCGCGGATGTCCAATTCGTTTTGATATCGTTTTTCCGCACCGACATGGTATTTCACTTTGGATTTTGATTTTCGTTTCTGATTTTTCTTTACCAGCTCTGTTGTCGGCACCCGGATTTTCATGCCGCCGTCCGTCTGCAAAAGCACCCGGCCCTTTTTATCAGGCGAAGATTTTATCTCGCCTGTGCCACTGGTCCTGGTCCATTGAACAAAGTCTCCGATAGTTACATCAGCCGGTTGCTGTGGCTCGGCAACCTCAGTCACTTCTTGTTTGATAGCGTTGACTTTGGTTTTTTCTTTTTGCAAAAGCTCTTTTGCAGACCGAATCGCTTCGCTCTGCGCCTGAGACTCACGAATGTCCCGAATAGCTTTTTCTATTACAGCATTCGATTCTTTTAAAAGTTCATCTGCTTCTTGTGCCGCTTTTTGTTTCAATTGGCGCTGTTCTTTTTTAAGCTGCTCGTAACGCTCCTGATAAAGCTTTAACAGTCCGCGATATTCCGTCTCTTGAAGAGTAGCCTGAGCAGCGAGCTTTTTATAATGCTGAATATTTTCATCCAGATCAAGGATCAATCCTTCCAGCTTGTCCTTGTGAACGCCAACCAGCTCCCGGGCGCGTCCGGTGAGTTCCTGAGGAACGTTCATGCGCTGGGCAATTTCAAAAGCATAGCTGGACCCCGGAATTCCGGTTCGAAAACGAAATGTGGATTCCAGAGTGGAAACGTCAAACTCTAACGAGGCGTTCTCAACGCCGTCTGTTTGATATGCGAATGCTTTTAACGGACTCTGGTGCGTGGTGACAATGGACAGCACCTGTCGTTTTGTCAAGCATTCCAGGAGAGCCATAGCAAGCGCTATGCCTTCTTCCGGGTCTGTTCCGGAACCGATTTCATCGATCAAAACAAAGTGTCCCTTTTGCGCATGATTGGCGATTTCTTTTAGACTGGCAAGATGAGAAGAAAAAGTAGACAGGTCGTTGTCCAGCGATTGCTGGTCGCCAATGGTGGCAAAGATGCGTTGCATCATGCCTACTTTTGAGTGCGGCTTTGCCGGAATGTGCAGGCCGCTGAGGGCCATCATGGTTAAAAGCCCCACGGTTTTCAGAGCCACGGTTTTTCCGCCTGCATTGGGCCCGCTGATGACCAACGTATAAAAAGTTTCCCCCAGCGTGACATCCAGCGGAACCACATTTTTTTCTCCCATCCGCAGCAAGAGCAAGGGATGACGCCCTCCGGCTATGGAAAGCGTTGGACTTTTAGTTATTTCCGGTTGATGCGCATTTAATTTTTTTGATAAACTGGCTTTGGCATAAATGAAATCCACCTCTGACAATGTTTCCAGATTATTGGAAATGGCATCGAATGATTGATGAATTTTTTCAGTCAACTGGTACAGGATGCGTTCTATCTCTTTTGATTCTTCGGCATAAAGCTCACGGATGCGATTGTTGTCTTCCACCACACTCAAGGGCTCGACGAACAAACTCGAGCCGCTGGCAGAACGGTCGTGAATGAGTCCTTTTACCTTGCGCTTGTATTCATCTTTAATGACCAGCACAAGCCTGTTGTTGCGCATGGCAATGACATTTTCCTGCAGAGCTCCCTGCGCAGCATACCGGTTTAACAGTCCCTGTAATTTTTTTCGCGCTGATTCCTGGGCTCTGGTGATATTTTTTCGAACCGATGCAAGCTTTTCACTGGCATTGTCTTTAATTTTTTCAGATTTGATATCTATGCACCGGTTCAATTCGCTTTCCAAATCTTTCAAAGGAATGAACCTGTTAGTGACTTTTTTTAACGCCGGGATTTTTCCGTCAAACTCCTGGAAATAGCGCTGAAGCGCATGAACAACTTGCAGCAACCGCATAATACCCAGGCACTCCTCCGGATGGAGCAAGCTGCCCTGGATATTGGCTTTTTTCAATATTGGCTCCATGTCAGGAATGTTGGCGAGCGGCGGGGTTTTTTCATAATCTATGAGATCGCGGAATTCCGTGGTTTGTGTCAGTGCTTGCTGTATTTGTGAAACATCCCGGGATGGAGAAAGAGCATGTGCGCGTTCACGCCCCAAATACGTGGCTGCACAATCAGCTAAATGCTGACGAATGTTGTCGAATTCAAGCGTTTTAATAACAGATTCCAACGCCTAATCCTGAACCTCCTCACTAAAATCTTTAATTTTATCGACTGCTTTCTCGTGCGCTTTATCTGACTGTTCTTTTAAAAAATTTTCGCCCTCTCTGGCACCCCGTTTGCGCATTTCGTCTGCTTTTTTCTGAATTTCTTTTTCCGCTTTTTCGGAAACCTTGCTGCTCGATTCTAGCAAAGATTGATACAACGAATCAATCTGTGGGACAAACCGGGTTATGACATCGACCATCCGGATCGAAAAATCATGCACATACGGATAGGTCGCCGAATGCTCGATATACTTTTGTGCTTTTTGCTGTAAAGGTGAAATTGATAAAAGTAATAACAGAAGGCTCAGCAGAAATGCTCCTTTTATAAAACCGACAACACCGCTGAGAAAGCGATCGACAATCCCCATTTCGTTATTTTCAAAAATACGCGAGATTGCCGAGAACAGAAACCGAAGCACAAGCACAAGAACAATAAAACCGACAAATGTGCTGAGATAAGCGATCTGGCCTAATTTGGGAGCTAGAACATCACCTAAAAAAGCACCGAACCGCAGGGAGACGAGGAGAGTGATAATCCAGCCTGTCGCGCCGCCAAGTTCACCGGCAAATCCGTGCTTTATGCTCCACATAATGGCTAAAATTAGAAAAATAATAACGGCAATATCTAATGCATACGTCATAACATATCTCACTGGTTAAAATTAAAAAAGTGAATAAAGAGGAAAAGAACAGGCTTTATTCACTTTTTCATCAGTGTGGATATGTATCTTGTTATCAGACACCAAGTTTTTCACGAACAATCCGGTTAACTTCTTTTCCATCTGCACGGCCTTTAACCTGTTTCATTACCACAGACATCACTTTGCCCAGGTCTTTTATCGTTTGGGCGTTTGTCTCTTTTATTGCATTGTCGATTATTTTTTCCAGTTCTTCAGGTGTTAGGGGTTGAGGCAAGTACGATTGAATAATTTCCAATTCTTTTTGTTCTTTTTCCGCCAAATCCTCTCGACCTGCCTCATGATACGCGTCGATTGATTCTTTGCGTTTTTTAGCAGCTTTGGAGAGTACCTGAATTTCATCCTCTTCTTCAAGTTCTTTCTGTTTATCGATGGATGCGTTTTTGATTTCATTGCGAAGCAGTCGAATAGTATTCAGGCGTTCTTTTTCACCTGCTTTCATCGCTTCTTTCATGTCTTGTGTCAATTGCTCAAAAATGCTCATAGCACTCTCCAGTCTGTTTTAACCCCCGGCAATTACTTTTGCATGACTTGTAATCTGCGCATTTTACGGCGCGCTGCGTTCATTTTCCGGCGTCGAGCCTCGCTGGGCTTTTCGTATTGCTGATGCTTTTTGATATCAGACATCAATCCGGATTTTTCACAAGATTTTGTGAAACGCCGCAATGCTCTTTCAAAGGATTCGTTTTCACGAACTCTTACTGCTGGCAAAAGAATCATCCTCCTTTCGTTTTATTTTTCTTGTAACAATATATAAAACAACTCTACTAAAATCAAGTCTTTTAACGATTTTATGATGCAGCCAAGCCGTTTAAACGGTGAACTTTGTTTTGCAGAAAAACTGTTTAATTTCCTTCTGCAGTTAACAGTAAATCAGATATTTTGGTTCCGATGAAACTGGCACTCGTCAATCTTGCAAAAAAGCCCTGGATATTTCGACAATGCAACTGCTTACATTCCTATCCCGGAGGCCACTGTAACTGGCGTCCGCCAAGCAAATGCATGTGAATGTGAAAGACAGCCTGACCCGCATTTTTGTTGCAATTCATAACCAGGCGATAACCTTCATCAGCAATGCCTTCTTTTTTTGCCAGCTTTTTAGCCGTTAATGTCATTTTCGCGATAATGTCTGCATTTTCTTCTGTCAAATCATTGACTGTGGCAATGTGCTCTTTGGGAATAATCAAAACATGCGTGGGCGCTTGCGGCGAAATATCGCGAAAAGCTGTCACGTCATCATCTTCATAAATAATATCAGATGAGATTTTGTGAGCGGCAATGTCGCAAAATAAACAAGACATGAGCGTTCCTCCTGTTCCAAGTTAGAATAATTATGTTATGTTCCCGGCAACCGGGAAAGATTTATAGTTCTCCGAACATCAAGAGCAACTTGACGGCTCCGACGATGCCGGCTGTTTCACTGCGCAACCGGCGTTGGCCTAATTGAAGCGGAAAGACATTGTTCGATAATGCGATATTAACTTCATCTTCTGTGAAACCGCCCTCAGGACCAATGAATAAAGTACAGGATTTAACTGACAGTGATTCCGGTACTTTGCTCGCAGAGAAATGTTCGTGCGCAATAAAACTCACTTTTGAATTCACTTGTTCTACATAGCGCTCGAATGGTACAGGCGGCAAGATCTCCGGGCAACACGAACGTCCGCACTGCTTCATCGCCGCCAAAGCTTTTTTACGCCACCGGTCAATTCGCGATGACGGGTCCGCAATGCTGCGTTGAGTGATGACCGGCTGGAACCTGCTGATACCAATTTCTGTGCCCTTTTCAATCACGATGTCAAAGTGGCTTCCCTTTGGAACGGCCTGAGCCAGAGTGAGATGAATTGACGGCTCGCCAGGATTTTTGCTATGATTAGCCAAAGAGACTTTGGCCTCGTCTTTGGATATGGAAACAATCGTTCCGCTATAGGCATTGCCCTGGCCGTCCACCGCTTCTATGACGTCGCCTGCGGATTTGCGTAATGCGCGTATCGCGTGCCGGAGTTCGTCTTTGACTAGAATAAAATGATCATCAAAAACATGTTCCGGTTGAACATAGAATTGTTGCACATCCGCGCGATTCAAAACGACACTCCAAGATCAAACAGCAATTGACCGTCTCCTTGCGGGTTAAAAGCATATTCAACGCGAAAGACGTCAATGTACGGAACTCTGAAATTCAGTCCGGTTCCGAAACCCTCAAGAGTGTGGCCGTTAGAAAGTGATTCGGATTGATACCACACATTGCCAATGTCATAAAACAGCGTGAAATCAACTCCAAAAGGCAAATCACGGGAGTAATGGCCAAACCACTCGAGATTTTCTTCAATATCCATGTAACGAACCGGAACAACCGGAACGCGCAGCTCAGCGCTTGCCAGGGCGCGGTTCTCACCCTGTCGCTGTTCGTAAAACTGGCCGCGTATGCGTTCAGTGTATCCCAGATAGGTTTGAGCAAAGACTGGCAGCTTGCCATTGCTAAGCATCGCGGCTGTGCGTAATGCAAGAGACACCTCACCGAAAAGATGCTGGTAATAACGGATTTCGCCACCGTATTTTTTATAGTCAATTTGATTTTTCCATTTTGCCTGGGAAGCAAATACAGAAATATAACTTCCGGAACGCGGATATTGAACAAGGTCGCGGGTGTCCAGAGTAAAACCCAATCCCCAGGATGGAATGTGTTGACCATCTGCGCCGGCCGGTAAAAGGTGCTGGTATTTTTGTGGAAAGGTAAGAAAATTAAAACCAAACATTGCATACGTGTAAATATGATAACCCCAGCGTTTACCGATCGACAAGTCAATGCCGCGATAGCTCTCATCAAAGCGATCATAGTCAAGATTCTGGCTGAGGAATTTCATGTTGTAAATTTCGATGTGAGAGTTGAGTTTCAAGTCGCCGCCAAACCACGGATTGGTGTACTCGATGTTAAAACCCGGATTAAAACCGAGCCAGCCCGCAGCCAGCAGCTCGTTGTCAAGTCCGCGAATATTATTGTGCAGCAACCCAAGTCCGTAAGACCATTTTTTCCATGATTTTTCATTCCGGTATAAAATCGGGATGGGAAAAAGATACCAGCGTTCGCTGACTGTAATCAGGAGGACCACGTCATCGCCAGCCTTGAGGGCATCAATGCGCACCCGCGAAAATAATCCCAGACTCTCGATCCGTTTCATGTCTTTATCAACCCGGTCCGGCTGGTAAGGATCGCCTGTTTTTGTTTTCATTTCGCGCAAGATGACTCTGTCCCTGGTCTTGTCGTTGCCAACAATAACTATTTTTTGCACAGAACGTCCCTGGAGAGATTGGTCCCAAGAAAATAAAACAGTGGTTGAAACAAGTAAGGTGAGTAACAAGAAAATAATAAATTTCGGTTTTTGAATCATGAAAAATATTCAGATGTATTTGTAATTAATGATAAAATGGCTCTATGTTCAATGTCATGACTTCAGCAGTGCAATGATCAGGATGCACCAGAGTTAAATTTAGGACTAAATTAAGAATATTTT
>CAZSMC010000058.1:0-27519 GCA_964607755.1 uncultured Cytophagia bacterium
GAACACAGATAAAACGGATAAAACAGATGTGCACGGATTATAGATTTTTTTATCATTCGATTCTTAATTGTAAGACAAAATGTACTAAAACATAGAAAAATCCAAATCTGTGAACATCCGTTTCATCCGCCACATCCGTGTCCCTTCCGAAGGGTAAAATCTTCCCGGGATTTCAATTGAGATTTCAAGCGAGCGCTTTTTTGATTTCTTCTCTGGTCGGAGCTGAAGGTTGCGCGCCCAATTTTGTCACAGACAGGGCCGCTGCTGTGTTGGCGAATGACACAGCTTCACGGAGTGGCATTTTTTCTGCCATAGCCACAGCTAGCGCGCCATTGAACACATCGCCTGCGGCTGTCGCATCTACAGCTTTGACAGAAAGGGTCGGTACCATGCCGCTGAACTCTTTGCTCGACACGTAAACACCTTTCGCTCCCATAGTGACCATCACTGTGTTGACACCTTTTTTATGCAAAACATCAGCAGCCTGGCTTGCTGTGGTTTCATCATTAACAGCAACTTTAGTTAATATTTCTGCTTCGGATTCGTTGGGCGTGAGCACAGTCACATTGGCCAGTAATTTGTCGGGCAGGGGTTGAGCCGGTGCCGGATTGAGAATAATGCTGACGCCGTGAGCCCTGGCAACCTCGGCAGCCGCGTTCACTGTTTCCAACGGAATTTCGAGTTGCATAACAAGAATGTCCGAGTCGGCAATAACTGATTCTGCATTTTTAATATCTGCAGGAGACAAATTCGCATTGGCGCCTGAAGCAACGGCAATACTGTTCTCGCCGTCTTCAGCCACAAATATTTCCGCCACCCCGGAGGGGGCATGTGGATCTTTGACCACATAATCGATGTTGAGATTATCTTTTTTAAAACCCTCAAGAGCCTTGTCGCCAAACATATCCATGCCCACCCGCGCTACAAAAGTCACGCTGCCACCAGCCCGTGCAGCAGTCACGGCTTGATTTGCGCCTTTGCCGCCTGCAGCGGTGGAAAACTCACCGCCAATAATCGTCTCACCCGGTTTTGGAATCCTGGGAACCTTGACGATCATATCTGTATTCGAACTTCCTACAACAACAATGTTCATAACAATTCGCCTTTACGTTCGTTTTGAAATCCAAAATTTGTTTAAAAACAAGTTACCGGACATCTTTGGAATTTCACATAATGTCCGGTAACACATCAGATCATGCCACTCGTGCCCAGATAATCAGTCCAAGGCCGAGGGCAAAAAAGAGAAACATCAATGTAATCAGGGGCGTCGTGCCTTTGGGTGCGTTTTTAAACTCTTTCCAGATAAACACACCCCACAGGGCAGCGATCATTGTTGCTCCCTGGCCCAGCCCGTACGAAATGGCAAAACCAGCAGCACCGGCAGCAATAATGCTAAAAGACATGCCCAGGCTCCAGATCACACCGCCAAGGATTCCGATGAGATGCAATCGTGGATTACCCTTTTGAAAATAATCGCCGTATGGAACAGGTTCCCCTGCCACCGGCTTTCGCATTAATATGGTATTGAATATGAAATTGGATAACAAGAGACCAACAGAAAAAACGACCACAGCAGTATATGGCGTCAATTTACCAGCGACAGGATTGACAAAATTCGTAGACATGGATGCAGCGACAAACCGGTAGAAAAAGCCCATGGCAACACCAGCTATGATGGAAAAAAGCAATCCCTTTGTCGTTGACTTTTGCTCATCCGTTGGCAGTTTTCCGTAGGCAATGGCGTCCAGGACAATAGCGGTGACCACAGCAGCCACGCCAATAAACAGGACAACTGGATTGCCCACAGGCGCGCCAATGTAATTTGTTACCACCCCGATAGCCAGCGCCAAACCGATGCCAACCGGAAAAGCCACAGCCATACCGGCAATGTCGATAGCGACCACGAGCAAAATATTGGCAAAATTGAAAACAACACCGCCTAAAAACGCAGAACCTAATGCGCTTCCGCCTGCCTGCGCTAAATCGGGCAGAAAAGAACGTCCGGCACTGCCGAAACTGCCCATCGTGAATGCCAGAACAAGCGAAAGTAGCAGCACACCGAGGGCATAATCCCAATAAAAAAGCTGGAACCGCCATTCTTTGCTGGCCAGTTTTTGTGTATTCGCCCACGATCCCCAACAGAGCATCGTAACAAAACACATCACCACAGCTAACGAATACGACTGCACAACAACCATAATATCCTCCTCATCGATTTAGTATTTCGGATTTGCCGGCTTGTCATCATAAATCACAGCATCATTCAGATGAACCAGCACATTTTCAGTCGGGTTTTTCACTTTAAGATGGACCGTGTGTTTGCCTTTGGGTAATTGATATTTCCAGAACGGCGTATTTTTGCGTTTGACATAATTGGTTGGGAGTTTCGATGTTTCAACCAGTTCACCATCGATGTACATTTCCACCTCCAGTTCCACATCGTCGCCTTGCTTTTTCTCTACATGGCCGGTGCATGCAAAGCCAATGCCTTCAAATTCAAAAGACGCTTCGTTCATAAATGTCTTATCCAGGCGTTGACGTTTTACCGGATAATGACCTTCAAATCCTACTTCCAGCCGGACAGGTTTGGGCTGTTGCACGGCAATGGTTACATTGTCGCCTTTTACTGAGCCGCCGTTCCGCTTGATCAACTCCAGTGCATGGCTCATGGAATAATCATACGCATCTTTGAGCGATATGGTAGTGTATTTGAAATCACGGTCTTCGACCCGGTCAATGCCTTGTTTCCAGAAATCCGGGATATTATCATAACCCAGCATACATCCGAGAATACCGCCGGAACTGGCAGGATTACAATCCGAGTCATCGCCGGCGCGGGTGCTAATCGATATGGTTTTGCCAAAGTCGCCATCGCCGTAAAGCAAACCGAGCAGAATCCATGCAGCGTTGATTTTTGCATCGATATTGAACGTGGTAAAAACACCACCAGGACAGCCAACATCTTCGCCCCATTTTTCCTCGGTTTTAAACCAGGTCATTTTCCAGTTATCCGGATATTCTTTCGACCATTTAATCACGTCTTGCATGCACTGATAAAATTCACTCTTTTGGGGAATCGTTTTCAGCGCTTCAGTGACAACGTAATCAACGTCATCGGACACAAAAGCCAGCGCATACATGGCACCGACATAAACGCCGCCGTACCAGCCATCGCCATAATTCATAATATGGCCGATCTTGTCGGAAATTTCACAGGACGTGTTCACCATGCCGGGACTCATCAGGCCGGAAAAATCCGCTTCAATCTGATAGTCAATGTCTTCTGAGTGGGGATTGTACAGCCAGTGGCCGGATTTTGGCGGCATGATGCCGCGCAAAATGTTGTAGCGGGCTGCCATATTTGCATGCCATAACGAATATTCGGCATTGGCGAATGCTTTGGCAAACTCTTCTGCCGGGGCATCCAGTCCCTTGTCCTCGAACACCTGCACAAACGTCAAGTCCATGTAGATATCATCGTACAGACCGGGAGAGTTATCATAGAACCATTCCATCAAGTCTTCATTCCACTCAATAGGTGTGTAATCGTGAATAAAGGTGCTGCGCCAGTCGAATTCCGTGGGACCCCCAAATGTACAGCCAATAAGCTGACCGGCCCATCCGCCCATAATTTTTTGGCGTAATTCATCTTTGGTGAGTGTTACGGATTTGGCACTGACAAAAGTAGACAAGAATACAACAACGAGAAAAAAGGTAAAAAACAGCTTTTTCATGGGAAACTCCTTTTAAAAAAGTCCAACGGTTAATTTAAATGAATTATTTATTTTATGAAATAAAAAAAGTTGAATTGACATGTTTGTTTGCAGGGAATTACATGCCAAGAATAACGAAACAAGTGAAATAAGCCTTTTTGATAAATTCATTTTATGCACGTTTTATCTCTATCTTTTTCTCGTTAGATTTATTTATTTGAACCGGGAGCTCTCATATTTTGTCTCACGCAAGAACTCCCGGTTCAGGGAGAGAGAGAAGAGCCGATATGGTGATTTTTAGAGCAATTTATTTCATTTAATGCATCACGTTCTTTAATTTCTCATAATCAGGCAAAGATTGATGCACACTCAATTCTGCAATCGAAGTAAAAAAAGAGGGTGAATCATGCCAGTGAGAGGCATGACCGGCTTTGCCGATCATTCGAATAGCTGATGTCCGTACCGGCTCAAACGCTAATAAATAGCTGGCAAAATGCGGTTTATTAAATGGTCCGTCACCGCTAACAAGTTCCGGATAGATAACCATATCTTCGACAGGCGCCCAGATACCCTCATTATTTAAATACTCGACATCTAGCGTAGAGAACCATCCGCCGCTCTCTTCCATTGCTCCAGTATTGAAATTAAGCGCGCCAATTGTCAGAACATCATTCCACTCATAGCCGTAATAATCTGTTTTAGGCTCGTGGCGACCGTCAATACTGTAAAACGTGGACCTGGCACCGAACCGGATTCCATCGCGAATTGCCTCCACATCATTTGCATATAACGAATATGGGGCAGAAAGCCACATGGCATCCCGGGTTTTTATGTGCGTGCGTTTAACATTTGCCAGAATTCGTTCAGCAGATTTGGCTAAATTTTTACCAAGAACAGTGAATAGGAATTGCCGGCGCGCCGAGTCCTTACCATCACTCACTTTAATCGTTACCACAAAAACACCCGGCCTGGTCGCTTTGCCGAAAATGCTTCCATCTTTGAACTCCAGTCCGTCCGGCAGTTGACCGCTGGTTATCGTCCAGCTCAGCGGGCGCACGCCGCCTGAGACATGAATATCATACTTTACTTCTTTATCCACCTCGATATAAGGAACCTGCGCTTTCGGAAGTTCAAAGGGAGCTGAAAAATCAGCGTCTTTGTTGATGTAATAATACCATTCACCCTTTTCTTGTATTTTTTTTCCTCCATGATTCAGAATAATGGTCTCAGCTTGCTGTACCATTCTTTGAGCTGTTTCTTTCAAACTGGCATCAGGGAGATCATGTCGGGATACATTTTTATAAAAATCATTGAACGGCTCCTCCCATGTTGAAATCGGATAGAGCAGCTCCTGCGGAATGCCGTCGATACCAACAGTAATAGCAAGCAATCCTGACATGGTCGCCGCCTGATTATCGGCATCAAAACCAATGGCACAAGCCAGATCAAGTGTCTTTTGGAAATCACCCTGTCCATATAACAAGGCAAGAATTCCGCACGCCCCATTGAGATTGGCATTCCAGATGGTCCTGGTGTTTTCTGGCTCATTGTGATAATATGTCTCAGCCATTTCCTTCCGCGCTGCCTGCCAGTCATGCGGATATTTTTGATAAAGCGCTTTCATATCCTGAACCGTTCTGGCAAACCGGCTGTCATTGGGCAAGGCTTGAATACCAATGTTGATGAGTTTATTGATATCCGATTCAAAAAAAGCCGCGGCATACATGGCACCGTAATGGATCGTCGGCTCCACACCCCATCCGTCATTGGTGATCCGCGCTGCCCACTCGGATTTATCGGCCGCATAATCTATCATGCCCGGAGCGGTAACCGCCCAAATTTCATTGACAAGTTGGGGATCAATTTGAAACCAGTGTGGATTATAAAGTTGCATACCGGTCAGGGGCGGTGTGATGCCATAATGCATCGCGCCTAATGCCGCCCGGTTTGCCAGCCAGACTCGATCTCGAACATGGTAGAGCCAGAATTCCACAAGCTCATTGTATGCTGGTTCTGGACTGTATTTTTCCATCGCAAGTAAATACATGTATTCGAAATCAGTATCATCATCAGAAAATGCACCGTTGATGCTCTTGAGACGATCGATATTTTCGCTGTATCCATAAGGAAAATGTTCAGGCCCGGGTTCTTCAATATAGGCGTTCTCGTGAGGAAGACCATAGATGTTACCGATGATCTGCCCCAGCCAGGAAGCATATATTTTGTCTTTTAACTCGTTAGCAGAGATTTTTAGTCTGCGTTCATCTCCGCAATGAGCAAAAAGAAGAACCATCAAAACGAAACAGCCAAGCTTTTTCATCTTTCCTGTCTTTTTATTTTTCTCCATAAACCACGGCACCGTCAATTGTAATTTTAGTATCCTCAGCTTTGGGATTTTTCTCACCTTTAACAACCACACGAAGTTCATGCTCATCATCCGGTAATGAGAGATTATGGTACAGATATGCCATGGGATATCCGCTATTGTTTACCCAATAATAGGCATCGATTGTGCGATCCAGGTCACCATCGATATAAATATCTGCTTTGCCGTGATCCTTGTTCCATTCACCCGTTAACAACACACCGGTTCCTTTAAAGCGAAATAATGCTTCGGCGCCTCTTTCCCGCGCTGTTCTTTTTGTTACCGTCGATTGCTCAACAAAATTTTCAACTTTGGATGTCTTCCAGTCGCCTTTCCATGTCCATGCATCATCTGAGGTCTGAGATTTGTACGATGCTTTTACATTGGGAAAAGACACTTCAAGTTTTGCCGGTGCTTTGGGCTTTTGGATTGCAACCTGCGCCACCCCATCATTTACCTTGCCGCCATTTTGCTGAATCAATTTTTTAGCATAATCAAGGGTGTTATCAACAACCTTGTTGAAAGAATAATTTGTGAAAATAAACTGTGAATCAGCGATGGCAGGAATACCGCCTTTCCATTTTTCCGGAATACTCGAATAACCGTCCCGAACGCCGAGCACAGCAGCGGCATTGGAAGGATTACAATCTGAATCCTGACCGCAACGGATGGAGATCTCCATGGTTTTGCCAAAATCACCGTCTCCATATAGCAAACCCATCACAATATAGGCACCGTTTAATTTTGCATCAATGTTAAACGGATTCAAAGGAACACTGACGTCTGAATCACCCCATCTGTCCTGTAATTCCTGCCATGCGGCCCGCCAGTCATCCGGATATTTATGGTGCAAATCAATCGTATGCTGAATGCACTGAGCATACTCGCTCTCGGCCGGAATAGTTTTCAAAGCATGGTTCACAATTTTATCTATATCCTTTTCGAAAAAAGCTTTTGCATAAAGGCCGCACACAAACATACCGCCGTAAACACCGTCGCCATAGTTCATGATATGTCCGATTTTATCGCATAAATCATTGGCGGTCTGTGGCATTCCCGGACACATAAAACCGATATAATCGGCTTCAATTTGGAAGTCGATGGCATCAGCCCACAAATTATATTTTGGATGACCTGACATGGGTGGCATGATACCGTCAAAATAATTTTTTCGAGCCGTTACATTTGCACACCAGAGAGGATATCCCGCATTGGCAAAGGATTCTGCAAACTTTTCTGCCGGGGCGTCCATGCCGTGTTCATCCATAGTCATCATAAAACTCATTTGCACGTACAGATCATCTTGCTCCAGGGCATTGTTGATTTGACCCTTTTCCCACAATAGCTCTTCATCATAGGTCGTTCCTCTTGCCTTGAATTCAGTCGGATAGCCATAGGTCACACCGATCATTTTACCAGCCCAGCCGCCAGCAATTTTATCTTTTAACTCCTCAATTTGAATAGTCTTTACTTCTTTTTTTGCACATGTCATAAACAACAGAGCAATGGCCATCAGCATAATGGCTGTGACAATTTTTTTCATTTTATCCTCCTTACACTTAAATAAACCGGCTTCATGGCGTTATTATCGATAATCCAGAACATAGACATCAACTTTGGATATTACTTTGTTTTCTTCACATCAAAATGTTTCCATCCCGTATTCACAACATGCTGGTCGACGAGTATATCATCATTCATCAATTTGACAAGAACTTTATACGGGAAATCAAGATTCAATGCCGATATATCGACTTTTCCTGAACTGCCTTTGATCACCTGCTGTTCTTCTTCCAAAAAGGTTAAATTATCCACTGTATTAATATGCAGCGATGCATTTTCTCCTGGTTGTTTGGCAGAAATAGTCAGTATATCTCCTTCGCGTTTAATATCAAGATTAGAGGGCAGTGCCACAATACATGACATGACATCTGTCGGTTCTTCGGGAAAAGCAAGGCAGGTCATGCCCATATATTCTTGTGTTGGAATAGCTTTATGGTTCCAGACATCAACATAATGCCAGGAATCGGGGTGATTGACCGGCATAAACGGGCCAATCAGGCGATCATCAATATTTCTGCTCACGTTTTCACGGCCCAGTTGATACAACGGGTAAACACATTTCTTTTCCACTGGAAATGCGTTAACATAAACGTCATCCCGAAAATCCTCTACCAAGGGAACAGGATTATCTGATAAATAGGCATCACGGTTTTCATGGATAATCCGGTTATAGCGTTTGATCAGGATGCGTTCATTCCATGAGAACCGATTAATTTCACCAAAAATATCTTCCCAGACAATAAAGCCGGTGCCGTTAAAAAGGGCATTGTAGATCAGTTCATCGCGCTTGCGGGCTCCGCGATTAATATTGTGAACATTGTGTTCCGGAATAATAAACCGGAACAGATCCACATTGGGCATTTTGTTCGTCGCGTTGCCCTGCTGGTTCCAGCTTCCGGTCACCAACTGTGCGGCCTCAAGGTCAGGACGTCCTTCACTCACAAAGACATTATCCGGATTAACGGCATCCAGAGCGTCCCGGAAGCTTTTATCCGATTCATCCATGGTATCCAAAAACACGCCGTCCGATCCGATGGCTTTGGCAATTCGCGCCTCTTCTTTAAAATGATTTTTATCTTTGTTCATGATATCCCATGGTTTGTAAGGGATAAAAACCTGAACATCCCTGTCATGAGCTTTATTGACCATGTTGCGCAGACCCTCCAATCCGCCTGGCAGGTCTTCATACATGTCCCACTGGTCGCGGTCATCGATACCCATGCGTTGATAATCGTGCCAGAGCAGCATGTAATCGTAACCGCCGAAATTCGCTTCGCCCTCGTCAAGAAACCGGTTAATTTGAAAGACATTTTCCTCAGGATCATAAATATCATGTCCATATAAAAAGGTAAAATGAGAAATCAAGCGCTGCCGGTATTTTTCCTGGATAGGCCGTTCATAATAAGTAAAATCAAAATTTGAGCGGATATAGTCTTTGAAAACTTGAAATGCGGCGTGCCAATCTCCCTGATGAGGGGAAATCCGGCAAGATATTAAATGTGTTTTCTCGTCAGGTTTCTGAGTTAATGTAAATATTTTTGATTGAAAGTCTTTTTTATCTTCAAAGTCAAAATGAATTGATGATGAAAGGACATGAAAATACAACCCAATGTTTTTCTTTACATTGTAAATATCGATTGGCATTTTCGGATCATAGCTTTTTGTAAAATAAAAAATAAAATCATCTGCATTATCGATACAAAAAAAGCTGCCCTGGGTTGGTAGCAGATAGTGCATATCTTTCGGCTGACCGAGCTTTAGTTTTTGCATAAAAGGAAAGGAAACAAGAGTTCTTTTTGTTAGCGGATCGCGATAAGCTCTACCGCCAGTCGCCGTGTTATGTACATTCACTTTCCAGGATAATTCTGCCTTTTCTCCCAGCGAAAATGTCTGCGTTACCACGATGGGATTTTCAACATAAGTTGATTTTTGTACAATACTCACGGAGACCATGTCATCATTTTGCTTTGTATCGACCGTAAACAATTGATAACCGACATCATCCAGCCACAAAGGATCGCGGGCAGATAAAAGCAGCAAAGGAGGATTGCCTTCGAACAAGTCAACACCTGTACTCTTTTCCACACAACCACTCATCTTGATGCCTTTGTCTAATAACAAAGTGTACTTTGTGTTTTCATTTTCCAGCACGATATGCCGAACACTTTGTTTATTGGGCAAGAAACTCAACTGAGGCTCTGCAAAAGTTTGAATAAAAAATGTAATGATGAAAAAAGCACTCAAATAAAATGAAAACTTTATTTTAATATTTTTACTCATTTTATATCTCCTCACATAGATTCACGAGACTCACAGTTCATAATATGCTTAAACTAATCAGCATCTTTTGCGCAACGAAAGCCAATAGAAGAACTTCTGTTAAGTGCGGGTGTCAACAGCCAAAATTTGGCGCGCTGATAAGTCGTAATTGGTCCGCCTTGCATATACCACCGGCTGCCTTTTGCAAAAAAGTAACTGCCGCCGCGAATCCAGCAAAAATAATGATATCCGTCTGATGCGAATGAATCTGTCCACTCCCATACATTGCCAATCATATCCAAACAGCCATACGGGCTGGCGCCTTCAGGATAACTGCCGACAGGTTTTGTGTCATCCGAATCCATATTCGCCTTGCCGGGATCATAGATATTACCCCATGGCCAATCTCTGCGGTCTGGACCTTGTGCTGCTTTTTGCCATTCGATTTCTGTAGGGAGTCTCTTACCCGCCCACCTGGCATAGGCTTTTGCATCTTGCAGCGAAACCCAAACAACGGGATGTTTTCCGCGCCCTTTTGGATAGGTACCATTCTTCCAATGTTGCAGAAAATTTTTTGGCCATTTCGGTGTATATGCTGTCGCGTCGATGAATTTCTTAAAGTCTTCATTTGTCACTTCAGTTTCATCAATATAAAAAGCAGGCACATGTACGTTTTTGCTATACCGGTATCGAATGCCGTGGTCATCGACTATGAGAGAGTCCAGGGTCAGGCCTTCCCGCCAGCGATATTCGACCTGATATAAAAAGTCGCCTGCCTGGACTAACCGCATGTTATCCGGTTCAGAATAAGCCACTTGATCAGGTATAAAACAAAACAATAAGATAAAAAGTGAAAACAAGAGACAAACCATTCGCATTGTGACCTCCTGCGCTGCGTATAAGAATACTTTATTATAACGAGTTGCTAACACCAACAATAATGACCGCAACAATTAAAACGGCAATTCCTTTGTAGAGTAACGCTTTGGATTCTGACGAGGCTTCTCTCCATTCGCCACGCCATATCCCCCACAGGTTGCCCACAACAATTGATAATGAGATAAAAAGTGGCCAGCCAACAATGACTCCCCATTGCCCAAGCTTTGCCGTACTCATGCCGTACAAATAAAAGCTGCCGATCCACATAATGGCCATCAACATGCCAAGAAATAGATTATAATGTGTTTCCGCGTTAAAATATGTTTTCATGGTTTTTCGTTTTAGCATTAAAAAGAAACAATAGCCAAAATTCACGATAAAACCAATGGTATAGAAAAGTGACCAGACAACATTTCCGGCAAACGTATCGGATACGCCGGAAACCCGTGCCGCTTCGATCACATTTGTCCCAAAAGCCATACCCACATTGGGAAGACAGGACAAAATACCGGCAAATATAGCAATGACCAGTCCCCCGGCAAATTCTTTTGAGCCGAGTTCAGTCGGAGAAGAGTTTTCAGGCGTTTTTCGCGCACCTGCCTTTGAGCAGAGAATAATACCAATAACTGTAACGGCCATTCCTGCCAGCAACACCAATCCTCTTGCCTGGAGCAACGTTTCAGGAAAGAAAATGCTCATGGGAACAAGTGCGCCCAGACTTGCGATAAGTCCCATAATAATGGGATAACCCAGTGCCATGCCCAGTTTATCCATTCCGAGGCCAAATAAAATCGCGCCAACACCCCAGCCTGCACCAAACAGGATCAGCGTTATGATGTCTTTGCTCTCAACTGACTGGTAAATGGAAAGAATATTTGGAATGAGCAGAAAAGCTAAAAGCCAGTTAAAAATTAACATCCCGAATAGCGAAAAAGTGCCCCAGGAATGTTCCCATTCCCATTTTTTAGTCAGTGTCATTGGCAGGATAAATGAGCCCTGGAAAAATCCTGCAATCAAGACAAGTGTAAATCCCATAATCAGCATTATCGTTTCCTTTTATATTATTTACAATTTCGAATGTGACTCAAATTGCCTTTATTCCTTCATCGACTTCTTTTCGAGTGGGATAGGACTCTATGGTCTCGCGTTTTTGAGTAGAAAGAGAAGCGGCCGTTATTCCAAAAGTGATCGCTTCTTCCAGCGATTTATTTTCAGCAAGTCCGACAGCCAAACCAGCATTAAAGGCATCACCGGCTCCGACGCTGTCAACTACTTTAACTTTTAACGCAGGAAAAGAAGTGACGCCCTGCTTACTGGCCCAGATGACGCCCTTTTCTCCCAGAGTGAGAATAATATGTTCTGCACCGAGGTCCAGCAGCGATTTTGCCAATTCTTTATTACTTATGGGATCATCAGGCTGCAACCCCAGACACACTCGTGCTTCTGTTTCGTTAGGGGTGAGGGCAAAGACGCTGCTCAGGTCTTTATTCTGCATGTTCACCGCAGGTGCCGGATTGACAATACTCTTTTTTCCATTTGCTTTGGCAATCCGGGCTGCAGTCAAAGCAGTGTCCAGAGGGATTTCCAGTGGTGATACAATCACATCAGACGATTCTATAATAGATGTGTGTGCCTTAATATCATCGGGCAGAAAATCGCCATTCGCTGCAATATCAATGACAATTGAATTTGTACCTCGGGAAGTAAAAATGATAAATCCCACAGCCGTGGGCAAATGATCCGAATATAAAACGCCCTCGTCGTTGATATTTTCATCTCTTAGCAATTGCAGAAATTTTTTGCCAAAGTCGTCTTTACCTATTTTCCCCATAAAAGACGTCTCCGCATCGAGCCGGGATGCACATGCCGCCATATTCGATCCCTTGCCGCCATGAGTGGTATGATAGTTCCTGCCCAGGACGGTTTCGCCTTCTACCGGTATGCGGTCCGTATCCATAACAAGCGCCACAATGTAACTACCGACAACAGTTACTTTGCCCATTCCTTAACCTTCACTTTCGTTTTGTCCAATCTCACACTTTCCGTTATCCTGAATTGGTTCTCTTTACAAAATACCATACATCGTGAGGATATTATTCACTGGCGTATCAGCCTGGAGATGATGAGAGCCAGCCATAATATATCCGCCATTTTTTCCCAATAATTCCGAGGTATAATCCACCTTTTCCTTCACTTGTTCTGGCGTGGCATTTGGTAAAAACTGCTGAACATCAATTCCTCCGTGAAAGGAAATTCGTCCGCTAAACTCCTCTGCTAATTTTTCAGGATTCATATCTCTGGCCGCGGGTTGAATAGGATTAAGGATTCTTAATCCCATATCGATAAAAGTTTCTATTAGCGGATAAACAGCGCCGCAGCAATGCATCATTGTCGGCTTGTTGTATTCTGAAGCAATATCAATGATCTTTTGATGGCAAGGCTGAATAAAATCTTTATACATCTGCGGGCTGATGAGCAGGCTCTGCTGGGAAGCGACATCATCATAAAAATAGACGATGTCTATTTTATCCGCCGCAGTATCTAAAACCCGATGCAGGTTTTCAAAATGAACTTTTGCTATTCTATCCATTACATACCGGGGCATATCCGGATTCATTGCTAAATCTAACTGGAATTTTTCAAATCCATAAAGTGACCATGCTGTTTCAAAAAAAGAGCCTACTCTGTAACGAATATTATATTCAGCAGGATCATTGAGATCATCGATGTAGGAGCTCAGGCTGGTAAAATCCCACCATTCCGGTTGCGGCCACTTGTATTCTTTCAGGTCATTAATGCTACTGGCAGATTGTAATGGATATGATGCAAATTCATCCAATCCACCATATACTGTTTGTACTTTTTTCCGATGAGCTCCCCATATGTCACGATTGCTGCCATCGGGTTCGATCTTGCGCCACATTCCACTGAGAGAAGAACGCTCTTGTGAAGCTGTCATATCCACAACAGAGGGGTCAACATCCGGATGTTGACAAAAATTATCATAATAAATGATCCGGCAATCAATGTCTAATTTTTGTAAGATAACTTTGCGGTCTTGAGTGTAAAAATAATTGCCTAATTTTTTCCAAACTTCAGGCACTGCGGTGAAATCCTTTGGTGTTCTATCCGGTTTCTGATGAGTTATCGCTTTATTGACTCTGTCTTTATGTGATGTATCTTTTCTGAGCATGTCCTCGAGTCCTTTTCGAATGTGCACGGTTATACAGTTTAATGCCGGTACAAAAGTTACAGATACTATGGGCAGAATGGAATGGAAAACATTTCATTAGCATTACCCCCCTGCTTAAATCCAAAAATTTCCTTTTATGCGACTGGCTGTCTGGCACACCAGGCCAGACAGCCAGTTGGAGGGTCTTCAGAGTTTTATTCCATTCCAAATCCGACACTAAACATATGTACCGTATCCAGTCTGCCATAGTCCAGATAGGCATAATCGATTCGTCCGGTCATACCGCCCATATAGAAATTGACACCGCCGCCAAACGTTAGACCTTGCTCATCGTAATTGAATTTGTAGCCTCCTCGGAGTGAAAAAACATCGAGAAAGGTATATTCTACTGCGGCATGAACTCTCTCCGGGCCATCATTGGGATGAACGCCTTCGAGGTAGGTCGAGAGCCGGTGTGGCATATCTTCAGTCGATTCAATCGGATCGAATCCAATACCCAGTCTAAAATCGATAGGCATTCTTACACTTTGAGGCAGGCCATAAAGTTCTGTAAAGCCAGTGAATTCAGTATCCGGACCAAAATTGCGCGCGACCATGGATAATCGCAAACTCTTAAAGCCTGTTCGATAGTAAATACCGAAATCCGTATTCCAATTCTTGACTTCTGTCTCATCAAGTTTTTCTTCGATATAGCTTATATTACCACCGATAGACAGGCGGTCAGTGATACTTCGCGCATAGGAAAGGCCAATCATAATATCGCCTGCACTAAAAGTTCCCAGGTCGCCACTTCGCTCTGTGATACCAAGCCCGGTATCAAAAACATTTTGAGTGCGGACCATCTCTCCGATATCAAGATTGGCGAAAAACAAGCCAAAGTTACCCCAACTGCCGAAATTTTTCGCCACAGCCGCGGTCATATAAGATATATCTGCTATATAATTAATTTGTGTAAAACTGGCATCCAGGTTCTCAATCTCAGTCATGTTTGCCGGATTATTAAAAATAGCTGTAACATCGTTATTGATGAGACCGTTTTTTACATCGGCCATAGCGGCGGTCCTGGCCGTTGTCGGCAAATGTAGAAACTGCCAGCCCGTTTGTCCGACCCGGTCAAATTCCGGGGGATCAATACCGCCTACAGGTTCCCGGGGTGTTTGTGCCAATAAAGGTGTTATGGCACACCACGTTAATAAAGTCATTATCAGAAATATGAATCTGAGTTTTATTTTCATCTTTCATTCCTCCGATTTTAGGGAAATGCTCTTTTTACTTGATAATCACGAATTTGCCAATTTTTTCTTCACCCTCATGGCCGGACACATGAGATTCAACGTGATAAAGATATGTTCCCGGGGCGACGAATTGCAGGTATTTGTTCACCTGGTAATCTCCCATCGCTCTTGAACCCCAGGGTTCGTCACCGCTACCATCATCATGTTCAATAGTACGGATGTGCTCACCAGCCAATGTATAGATGCGAATCGTGCAAATCGAGGGCACATTGACAAATTCAATTCTATAGCCTTCCCCTTCACCAGTGAGTTGACTATGTTGAATAAATGGATTGGGATAGACGCGTACTTTTTCCAGGTCATTACTCGGAGCCGCCTTTGGATAGACAGGCTCTGAATTCGCATTGACGAGTCCGCTTTCCAGTGAGGGTACACTGGTGACTGACGGGTCATGCGGCCAGGGTTCATCGTGGCCGGTATCATAGGTTGTGACCCCGTAATAATAGCCCACTCCGAGTTTAAGATCATCATCATTGTAAGTGACGAGACCATCTTCCATCGTTACCTCGTCTACTGGAATTTCTTTCACCAGGGTCCAGGGACCAACATTTCGGAAAGAAGAACGATAAACCCGATAGCCGGCAACATCATTGACACCAAAATCAGGGTCCACATATGATTCAGGAACGGCAGGCCATTGAACCTTCATGCCCAGCGGTTGTGGAGTTAATACCAATGTATTCATGCCATTTGTTGGTGTCGGAGGAGGATCAGGACATTCATAACCGCGGTTGTAGAGTTCAAAAGCCGCATCGATATGTTTCCATAAACTATCCGCTCCGTCTGGTAAATGAGCTTCGTTTTCTTTGCCGCCCTCGACAACACGGTTAAAGTCCATCATACCGCAAGCCGCCACCATGACGAATTTGAGTTCACCGCCCGCTGGCAAATCGTAGGGACCTGTCTCGTACAGATAATCGATCTCTCGTTCATAACGGGTTCTTTTTGCCGTTTTAAGTCCTAAACGCGCAGCTTCTGCATCCAGCGGTGTTCCATCTTCAGCAGTAGGCGGTAATGGTTGATCATATTTCAAGGACGCCAGAATATAACTATCCGGGTCAAAATCGACTTCCGGATTGTCGTTCATGGGATCCGGTTGAACACGGTTGGCTTCCTGATTCAGGTTATTCTTATCGACGACATTCATGTGATCGCGTTCCGTTGGATCGGATTTCTCTGGTTTATCAATCCAGTAATAAGTAAAGTACTGCGGAGCCCGAAATTCATGATTAATTGAAGCCGGAGCATAGATATCCGCAGGTTCTGCCTTGTCACTTTGCGTGAATCCATACGTCTGAGTCACTGGGTTGCCTTCAGAGTCCCATAACACATCATCATGAAAATAGAAAGCTTCCCTTTCGATCGACCATTCGTATTGATCATCATCTCTCCAGCCACCGGCGATAGGGGTAGCAATATTCAATTCGGCTGTTGGAGCAAATCGGAAATTCGTAATGTCCTTACCACCGGTGTTTTTAAATGTATACTCGTAGATGATAAAATCGTCGTATTTTGGATAGCTCCATGCCATGGCTCGAAAGTGCATTTCCACACCGAATTTCACCATCAGACATGAGCCTGTAAGAATCTCCTCCGCTTCCAGAGAGGGATCTTGCATATTATAGTTTGTGATAAGTTTTGCATCTTCCAAAGGCGAGATATGAGTCGGGTTCGGATCATAAGCCATACAAAGCCGAAACGGAATACCAACACCATCTACATCGCCCCATGCCATCCAGCCTGAGTGCTCACACATACCATAATGATCGTTTAAATCTGCTCCAAGAACATGACCAGGATAATCGAACTTGAAGTATTCCTGGCCGCTTAAAGTTGGTTGTCCAACCGAGGAGGTGTTCCAAATTCTGGCCCATAATTTGGAACGAGTTAATTCTTTGTAATTCCATCCTGCTGCAAAAAGTTGAGAACTTGCAAGCATTGATAGAAGGATGGCTTTTGCTATAAATTGAGTTATTCGAATTTTCATTTAATTTCTCCTATCATAATTACCAATAATTTTCAAAACGACTATGTGTATGGAATCGGCTGTTTAAAATTCAAAACTCACATTGAAATACACCATGCGTTTTGGATTACTGATAGAATTGTAAAACCACCACACTTCATCCTCACCGGAACGGGAATATCGTGGCATCTGTTCTTTCTCTTCCCAGGCATCCAGGTCTTCCCCGCCCAAAAGAACCCTGTCGTAGGAGTTAAAGAGATTAAAAACTTCAATGCCAATGACAGGAGTGACACTGCCCAGCGGGATGCGCTTTGTGAATTTCAAATCTGTACGATTATGAGGATACCAGCGTTTATTATTTGGCTCCTTTAAACCGGTATAATCCTTGGGATACCAGGTATATTCGGGACCTGAGAAATACTCGTGGTACAAACCAATGGAGATGTTTCCCAAAATGCCGTTAACCAACTCTTCCGGAGTGACATAATTGACCTGGCCTTTTAAGATAATGTTGCTGATCCAGGTCGTCTTTTGCTCGGAATAAGTATGCGGTTGATGTTGACGGCTGGCATCTTCAAAATACATCCAATAACCAGCAGCTCCGCCGGAGCTGAAACCGTAATTAAATGTTAAATTAGCAGACCAACGGTCATTATAGAGCTTATCGGCTGTAACTTCAATACCTCTTACATCCTTAAAAGCATTGTTTGTGTAAAAAATGTTATCATGGCCATCGTTGGCGAGATTACGTGAATGTGACCAGGTCTGAAAATTACCGCTGCCCCATCCCGTATAGGCAAAACCGCCGCCGGACTGGTTATACGTACTGTTATGAGAGAATCGAGTCAGATTGCTGGCATCTTTGTAATAAGCTGTCGCCGCAAGGCGGAAGATGTCAAAAAAGTTTTGGTCATATCCGATTTCGTACTGAATCGTTCTTTCATAAGTTAAACCCGGCTGGCCGTACCATCCCTGCCACTGATCCATTCGCACAGATCCGTACGGATCACTTTCGTACCAGCTTGTGGGAAAGCCCAGAATTTTAGCCCAGGACGGCCGCTGATAAAAATGGCCGTAATTGAAGCGCAGCTTGGAATTTTCAGTAATCGGAAAAGATAATCCAATCCGTGGAGCAAATGCAAATTTCCACTCCGAGTCCACGTTCATTTTATCATTGCGGACACCATCAAAAGCAGTCATATAATCACTCGTTACACCCGGAATGTAGGCAAACCAGTCTTTCTTTGGCATATAGGACTGCCAGATAGGCGTCGTATTGGAAGGAGCTCCATCGCCTCCGTTGTGTTCCTGGAAGCCGAGCGGATCGAAAATACTTTCAGCATATTGATGACGGGCATTAAAAGCATCCATTCGAAATCCGATATTCAAAACTAGACCTTCGTATTCCATTTTATCCTGGACGTACAGCGCACCTTCGACCGGAGTGCCGTCAAAGACATTATCCAGATGCCACACATCGCCTGCCGGAAATTCCATATAATAGTGTTGATAATCCACGTTATAAAATTTTAATTGAGCACCACCTTTGATTTGATGAGATTTGTGAACCTGACTTGTCAAATCAGCACGTGCGTTGAAAACTTTGCTATCACTGTAATTGTTTACCTGAATTTGGCGCGCCTCGAGGCGGAAATTGCCACCCAGGTCAAACCAACTGTCACCCCATCCTACCTGGTCCGTCGTGGTTTCCAGTTTATCATAATCCTGCAGTTCTGTCATGTAATCGGCAAGATAAGACAACTGAACCGTATAAAAAGTGGCGGGACTCAGGGTGTGCTGCCATTTTAATGTGGCCATGTTCAATGTTTTTTCTTCCGGTCCTTTCAACCAATAACCACCCCATGGCGCGTAGGCTTTGTTATCGTAGGGTGAACGCACATCTGCATTGGGCTGCCACCGTGCTTCCTTTGAACTCTCCATATTGTTCCAGTTACTTTCGGTATATGTGGCGCTGTTATACCACCCTCTCAGCAGATTCAGGGTCAACTTTTTATCCGACGAAATATAGTAATTTAATTTCGCCTGCACATTGTATTCCGGATTGTATTCCTGGGCTTGCGGGAAAATATTCACGCCTCTTTTGTATCGCCCTGTGACTAAAAACGTGAAATTGTCAGTCAGAGCACCGTAAAGGGTTCCTTCAATTTCATGTTCCGGGCGCTCTGTGTAATCTCCAAGGATTGGATCCGGGCTAATTTGTTCGCGATAGGTATTCAAGAGTTGCTCAGCGCTTGGCACTGTTTCTCCATCCCAGCCGTAAAATCGCTGAAAATGATTGGCAAAATTATTCCGTTTGGCTTCATCTTCCAATTCTGTTTTCCAGTAATCAAGGTCGTAATGCGTATATTTCCACAAACTCTTGTCATACATGTTCGGGCCCCAATGATACTGGCCAGAAGGTCGTACCCGGTATTTTAACGTGCCATGAAACTCGGACGTGGTTCTGGCAGCTTCTTTTGTCACAACATTAATCACACCTGACATGGCATTACCATATTCTGCGTTGTACCCACCGGTTAATACCGAAACCTCCTGCATTGCCGTTGTATTTAATCGTTGCCAATTGTCAGAAAGCAGACCACTATTGAGTGAAGCTCCATCTACTTTGTAATTGACTTCTGATGCCAGGCCACCCCGAAAATAAGTTGTTTCACCTGTGTTATAAACACCGGTTTTTTGACTTAGAGCATCATTCAGATCAATCACCGGAGATCGTTCTATATAACCGGCATCCATAATTTCGCGACTTCCAGTGATATCTTTTTCAACAATAGGACGCTCAGAAACAATAGAAACTTCCTCACCTTCGATAACGGTTTGTTCCATCTGAAAATTAACCGGGGTTGTCTGATCAACCATCAATTGCACATTTGTCTTGGTGACTACTGTGTACCCCATCATTGTTGCTCGGACAGAATAAGTGCCTGGTGGGACATTAATAATAAAATAATCTCCTTCTATATCAGTTGCGCCCCCCATTGTGGTTCCTACAATGACGACATTGGCACCGGGTAAGGGTTCATTCGTGCTTTGATCAGTTACCTTGCCGGCAATTTTGCCTGTTGTCGCAGCATAATTAACTAAAGGTATCACTAAAAGTGCAATTATGCTGAACCATGTCGTTAAGAGCAGCAAACGTTTTTGATGCATGTTCATTCCTCCTTGTTTAATTTGAATTGCATTCACGGTCAACAAGTGAATGACTCGAGAGTGTCACTTTTCCAATTAGCAGTACTATTCTCATTTTAAGAATAAGAGAACAGTTTTCGCAAGTGCATGCATAGGAATTGATGCAACAGGGCAGGTTGATAAAACACTTTGATTTTACAATCCATGTATTTATATTTTTTCATACGCAGGATTGAAATCACCTCTGTGCATGTATCCTGTGTAACACGCGATGCTGTTAACCGAATCCTGCCACGGTTTGCGGTTAACAGCATTTTTTCATCTTTATTATTTTTATCACCTCCTTAATTTTTAATGGAGCCTCTTTTATAATGCTCTTTAGGCCATGAATTGATGAGGGCGAAATAACCTTGTTATTAATTTGGTTGAAATGTCTGATAGCCAATTATCCTGTTTCGCTATTTTTTCGTGCAATACATTTTCTCACTAACATTTCACCCACCCGTTTGTAAAAGTGCTCAAATCGTTGAATACTTTAGAGAATGTTTTCTTTAACTACACAAATTTTATCTAACAATTGAAATCAATTATGACAATAAATTATTATTTTATCTATGCAAGATAGAAGTCAATTCAAATTTATCACCACGAATCCATACATCAGACGTTTCTATGGGATTATCCTTTGTATTAACCAAAATTTGTTGTAAATATAATAGGGGTGAATGTATGGGTACTTGCATTATTTCTGCAATATCCTGATTTGCACACTGGGCAGAAAAAGTTCTCTTGCCCCAGTGTATTTTTTGGTGGTATGTTAACTCGATGACATCAAACAGATAATTTCTGGAAAAATCAATGTCTTCGATTTTGGGAAAGTATTGGTAATTCAAATAATTTTCAATCAAGATAATAGGTTCACCTTCTTTGCAGGTTCGAATGCGTTTTAAGTGAAACACTTTATCTGGATTTGTTATCTCCAGGCGTGAACAGAGATCATCAGAGGGAGTAATAATGTCCGTGGAAAGCACTATAGTCGTAAACTCAAGCCCCTGGGCTTTCATCGCTTCGGCGGTTGAAATAAGCTTTTGCGCAAGCGGTTGCATTAACTTGTCGGACGCGACAAATGTGCCCTTGCCGTGAATTTGTGAGAGCATTTTTTTATCCACCATTGCTTGAATGGCTTTACGTACCGTCCCTCTGCTCACAGATAACTGGGAAGCCAATTCTCCTTCTGATTTTAATTTATAGTGAACCGGCCAATCACCTGTGGTTATTTTTCGCATCATCCAGGATGTGATTTGTTCATATATGGGAAGCGGGCTGTTTTTATCAATATTTACAGGCATAATTTTGGATGTGAAATGTATGAACTTCTATAGACATCTATAGACCTTTATATACCTCTATTATAAAAAATATTTTTCACATTGTCAATGAAAAAAACAAGTTTTTAAACTTTTTTCATAGATTCAGAAATAATTTTAATTTTTTTATTTTCTTCTGGCGCCTTTCATTTACTTTTGTTATAATATTTTATTATCATCTAGCGTGAAAAATATCAAGGAGAGATATCATGTTTAAAAAAATGTTCACCACCCTTCTCATTGGTTTCGTGTTGACTGCTCTTATAGCCGGATGTTCAAATGAGCAACCGGTACAAGAGGCACCCGGACAAATTGCTATTGTCATTTCGACGTTGAACAATCCATGGTTCGTTGTTTTGGGCGAAACAGCTAAACAGCACGCTGAAAAACTGGGATACAAAGCCACAATCTTTGATTCACAAAATGATAATGCCAAAGAGACCGATCACTTTGACAACATTATCGCTGCCGACTATGACATCATCCTGTTCAATCCTACCGATGCTGATGGTTCAATTTCAAATGTCGAAAAAGCGAAAAAAGCTGGCATTCCGGCAATCTGCATGGACCGGGAGATCAATTCCAACACCGCCGCTGTGACGCAAATCTTGTCGGATAATTACTCCGGTTGTGTGGCGTTGGGACAATATTTTGTCAAAAAACTAAATAAAAAGGGCACTTTTGTTGAATTGCTCGGTCTGGTGGGCGATAACAACACCTGGAATCGTTCCCAGGGATTTCACAGCGTAGTCGACAATTACCCCGAGTTGAAAATGGTGGCACAGCAAAGTGCGGATTTTGACCGGAACACCGCCATGGATGTGATGGAATCGATTCTACAGGCTCATCCGGATATCGATGCTGTTTTTTGCGGCAACGATGCCATGGCCATGGGCGCTTATCAGGCAATTGCAGCGGCTGGCAAGGACAAAGATATTATGGTGTTTGGTTTTGACGGCGCAGCCGACGTTATCGAGTCCATTCGGGAAGGGAAAATAGTCGCAACCGGCATGCAGTTTCCCAGAGTCATGGCACGCAAAGCGGCTGAATTTGCTGATCAGTATCTCAACGGCAAACGGGACTTTGAGCAAAAAATTCCCATCGCAGTTGAACTGGTCACCCGGGAAAATGTCGATAATTATATCGCTTATGGCAAAGCCTCGCAATAACAAATGAAATTCAAACTCAAATATGTTATCATCGCAGTGCTTGCCGGATTTGTAGTTTATCATTCGGTGTATTTTCAAAAGCTGGACGAGATTCAGCAGCAGCAACGCATGCAGGATTTTGATGCCGAGCAATTTGCTGAAGATTTTTGGAATGAGACATTATTATGGCAAAAAGAAAACGCCCCGGACATTGGACTTTTGTTATCCCAGTTAAAGAATGACTTTGACCGGGCGGCAAGACAATACGGGCACACGCTAGGCGTTTCCAGTGTTCATGCCTTTTTCGTAAAAGGAACCGGAACAATTGCCGAAATTACCGATGAAAATGTGATCGTCAATCTAAAAAACAACGCCCAGGTTGAGATCGCCACACAATATATTTTTGGCAACGCCATCCGCGATGCATCTGCTCAGCTAAATATCAGTGATTTCCCCAGCACGATGGAATTTAATAATATTTCCACCTCGTTAAATTCGATTGTCAAAAACCGGGTCCTGCCGCCGTTTCGCAAAAAAGCAGCACCAGGTCTAAAGATTGACTTTTTTGCTGCCACAGAAATTGATTCAAATGAAAAACAGCTCGATCGGTTGCGTTTAATTCCAATTCAAATCGAAATCCAACATTGAAAATGACCGGTAAAAACACACCTGTTCTTCGCGCTGAACATATCACCAAACGTTTCCCGGGTGTCACAGCTCTGGATGATGTGACGTGTGATATCTACACCGGCAAGGTCAATGCTATTGTTGGAGAAAATGGCGCCGGGAAATCTACCCTGATGAACATCCTGGCCGGAGTGTATCAGGATTATGAAGGACAACTTTTTCTCGATGATGAGCCAGTATCGTTCGAAAATCCCAAAGCAGCCCAAAATCACGGCATTGGTATCATTCACCAGGAGCTCAATCTCATTCCTTATTTGAGTGTGGCTGAGAACATTTTTCTCGGCAGGGAGCTTGTCAATCGCTTTGGATTTTTGGATTCAACCAAAATGCGGTCCCAGAGTCTGGAATTATTGGACCAGTTAAACCTATCTGTCGAGCCCGAAACACCGGTTGCCAAATTGCGCGTCGGTGCGCAACAGGTTGTAGAAATTGCCAAAACCCTGGCTCTGAACGCTCGCATCATTATCATGGATGAACCAACATCGGCCTTGAGCGATCAAGAAACAGAGATTCTGTTCAAACTGATTCGAAACTTGAATGATCGACATGTGACTATCATTTACATCACCCACAAACTCGATGAACTGTTTCAAATCGGTGATCATGTCACTGTTCTTCGAGACGGCCGATATATCTCCTCCCGGCCGCTCAGTGAACTAACTCAGGATGACATTGTCCGCCAGATGGTGGGCCGGGACGTAGAAAAATTTTTCATCAAAGATCATGAAAAATCTAACGACATTGTCTTTTCAGTAGAAAACATTTATCTCGCTCATCCGACCCGAAAGGGTGATTACGTGGTTTGGGATGTTAATTTCAGTGTGAAAAAGGGAGAGGTCTTTGGCCTGTTCGGTCTGATGGGAGCGGGACGCACCGAGCTGCTGGAAACGATTTTCGGCATTCACCCCCGGTCATCTTTTGGACAAATTTATATTGATAACAAGCGCGTGAATAATGCATCGCCGCAAAAAGCCATCGAGGCCGGCATTGGGCTGGTGCCCGAAGACCGCAAACAGGAAGGTCTGATCCTCAACATGTCGGTGGCTGAAAACATCAGCCTGGTCTGTTTGAAGGACGTAGAAGAGCACGGTTTTCTCAACAACAAACGCCAGCAAAATGTGGCAACTGAATACTCGAAAAAATTAAATATCAAAACGCCGACTGTCAAACAGATTGTCAATCATTTGAGCGGCGGCAATCAGCAAAAAGTTGTGCTGGCAAAATGGCTGACCACCAATCCCAAAGTGCTTTTGCTGGATGAACCCACCCGCGGCATTGATATTAATGCTAAAAATGAAATCTATCAACTGATCAACGAACTGGCCGAATCCGGACTCGCCATTGTTATGGTGTCCTCGGAGCTGCCGGAAATTTTGGCCATGGCTGACAGAATCGGAGTAATGGCGATGGGACGGATTACGGGTGTTTTTTCGCAACAGGAAGCGAGTGAGGAAAAACTGCTAAAAGCAGCGATTGTCAATGGTCAATGATCAATGTTCAATGATCAATAAACAATGAACAGTAAATAAAATTCTAATTTTCAGATAAATAATGAGTGATAATCTTTCAATAAGGGGGTGTTGTGGAAAAGGAAAATGTTGTCAAAGAGAAATCGTATCGGTTTGCGATTCGGATTGTGAAGCTTTACAAGTATTTAATCGGGCACAAGGAGTATGTGCTTTCTAAACAGTTGTTGCGGTGTGGAACGTCGATTGGTGCAAATATCGCCGAAGCAAATGGCGCGGTTTCACGAGCTGATTTTTCATACAAAATTTCCATTGCGTACAAAGAACGCTTGGAGACGAAATACTGGCTCACGCTATTAAAGGACACCGGATTCGTTTCTGACAAACAATACGTGAGTATTTTCGAAAACGCCGATGAAATCGGCAGGCTCTTGTTCTCAATTCTAAAAACAACGAGGATCAATGGTCAATGAACAATGATCAATGGTCATTGAACAATAAAGATAACATGTACTATCTGATACTTGGTCATTGATAATTGAACATTGATAACTGATCATTGAAAACAGGTTATGAATGAAAAATTAAAATCAAATATCGTCAAGTTCCAATCCCTCATTGCCCTGCTTCTCATGATCGTAGCAATGAGTTTGCTGTCGGATAAATTTTTGACAGTCAATAATGGCTGGAATGTGATGCGGCAGATTTCGGTGAATGTCTGCATTTCGGTGGGCATGACGCTGGTGATTCTTACCGGCGGCATCGATCTGTCCGTCGGATCTGTGCTGGCTTTTTCCGGAGCAGTTGCGGCCGGTTTGCTTAAAAACGGCATTGCCATCGAATCCTTGAATTTGTTCGTCGGATTCACCTTGCTCGGTGCTGTGCTCGGCGGATTGCTGGTCGGCGCAGCGCTCGGTACAGTCAATGGCCTGGCGATTACTCGATTCCGGGTTCCGCCGTTTGTGGCCACCCTGGCCATGCTCACCATGGTCCGGGGCATGACCATGTTGTGGACCGGCGGATTTCCAATCACCGGGCTCGGTGAGCATTTTGCCTTTCTCGGCACAGGTTGGTTTCTGTCCATTCCCATGCCGGTGTGGATAAGCGCATTCATTGTGACTGTTTTTATCATCGTTTCAAGGAAAACGCGTTTTGGCCGTTACATTTACGCGGTAGGCGGCAACGAACGCGCAGCAAAATTATCCGGACTCGATGTCAACAAAATAAAACGCTCGGTTTACATGTTAGCCGGGATTTTATCAGCAGTGGGCGGCATCATCATCACCGCACGACTGGATTCGGCGCAGCCCAATGCCGGCATGGGCTACGAGCTCGATTCGATCGCGGCGGTTGTTATTGGCGGCACGTCGCTATCCGGTGGACGCGGTTCGGTTATCGGCACGGTTCAGGGCGCGCTCATCATTGGCGTGCTCAACAACGGTCTGGTGCTGCTCAATGTGTCGCCGTTCTGGCAGCAAGTCATAAAAGGACTGGTCATTTTACTGGCTGTTATCATCGACCGGTCAAGTTCAAAACACAGAGATTAACGCATGAAAAGTGAGCAACTGCAATTAAAATCAATTGAATATCGAAAAAAAATTCTCAAAGTCATCAAAATAGCAAACGCCGGTCACACCGGCGGTGATTTGTCGTGCATTGATATTATAAACGTACTTTACAACCGGGTGATGAACGTGTCGCCGGAAAATTTTTCTGATCCCGACCGCGACCGCTACATTCAAAGCAAAGGACATTCGGTTGAAGCGCTGTACATTGTTTTGGCGGATTGCGGATTTTTCCCGGAAACCGATTTGCAAACCATGTGCCGGTATCAATCGCATTATGTCGGCCACCCGACCCGCAAAGTGAACGGCATCGAACAAAACACCGGTGCGTTGGGGCACGGCCTGTCTGTTGCTGTGGGCATGGCATTGGCTGGTAAAAAAGATCATCTCGATTACAAGGTGTTTTGTCTTTTGGGCGATGGCGAACTGACCGAAGGATCGAACTGGGAAGCGGCACTGACTGCATCGCATTACAAGCTGGATAAACTCATCGCCATTGTGGACTATAACCAGTTGCAAATTACCGGCTTGACCCGGGACGTGTGTAATACCGATCCTCTTGACAAAAAGTTCGAGGCATTCGGCTGGACTGTTCGTCATACGGATGGTCACAGTATTGACGATCTTGTTGACACGTTGAATCACACGCCGTTCGCGTCGGACCAACCCAGCGCCATTATTGCCCACACGATTAAAGGTAAGGGTATCAGTTTTATGGAAAACAATAAAAAATGGCACCACCGAGTGCCGACAGATGAGGAATATGCTGCCGCTTTGAAAGAGATCAAGAGTCAGCAGATAGCTGCTATAAAGTAAAAGCTCAGTCTTGGGTGGAAGTTTTAATATTCGGGCACTAAAGTGCCTATTAAAGAATCTCAATAATAACTCCGACTTAAAAGTCGG